>NZ_MBLO01000065.1 GCF_001854805.1 Pseudofrankia coriaricola | reverse complement strand
GGTCGGAGGTCTCTTTCCAGGTGCGGGTGCGCTGGAAGGAGATCCGGTGCTGGTGCAGCAGTTCGCCGAGGCGTTGGCGGCCCACGATGACCGGGGGTACCCCGGCCGGGGGGTGGCGCAGGTAGTCGGACAGCTTGCGCAGGCTCCAGTGGGTGAACGGCAGCCCCAGCGCCCTTGGCCTGGTGCGGGCGACCTCGAGGATGCGGGCCTCGCCGTCTGCGGTGATCCGCCGCGGACGGCCACCTGCCCACCGCGGGTCCAGGCAGTCCAGCCCGCGGTCGTTGAACGCGTGGATGACGTCCCGGACCGTGTCGGGATCGGCGGCGACCAGGGCGGCGATCGCCTCGTTGGTGTTTCCTGACGCCGACGCCAGGATCATCATCGCCCGGCGGATCCTCACCGCGTCGTGCCGACCCCGCCGCACGATCCGCAGCAGGGCTTGTCCCTCCTCGTCCGTCAACCGACGGACATGCACCGGCTTCGCCATCGCAGACCCCTCCCACGAGCAGGAGCAGATACCTGCGCATCACCGCAAACCGAGATCGCCACACCTCGCCCGGCAGACGTTCACGGACAGCGCACTAGCGCGCTGGCCACCTACGTTCGCCGAGGTGGGTTGCGATGATCGAGTTGCCGCTGCCTGGGTGTCTGGGTGTGCACTCTCGGTACCGGTTCAGTCGCGGATGACGTCGTCGACAGAGGTGGCGGTGATCGCGCGGCGGAGCCAGGTATCGAGCCGGTCCAGGTCGCCGCAGGCGAGGATCCGCTCGCGGGCGGCGTCGGACACGGGCACGCCGCGCTCTTCCAGCACAGCCAGCACCGAGCGACTCCTCTCGTCAGCTCGCGACCGGGCGTCGAGCTCACGGTAGTAGTCGCTGTAGAACCTGTGGCCATCGGTCTTGACCATGTAGGCCTCCCAACGTGCTCGGGCATCCGGCGGCAGCCCGGCGCGAACTATGTCATCGTACGAGGTCCCGGTCTCGGTGCTAACCGTTTCCAGCGCCGCCGCCAGTGCGGGGAAGAGGTCATCGATGTCGGCATCCCCGCCGTGGCAGATCACCGAGAACACCGCGAACACCGGGTCCGTCCTGGCCTCCTCGACATCGACGACCCGCGGCACGTCGAGCGGTGAGAAGATAATAGGCCGCAGCGGCACGGAGCGGTCCTCAGGGTCGAACAGCTTCTTGTAGCGCGCAGCGACCGCAGGGTCGGAACAATAGACCAGCAGCACCGTCCTGACCCGCAGCCTGACGGTCATGTGTGCCACATAGAGCAGCCAGATCCACTGTTTCTCCGGGTCCCAGCGACGCTGCACCTCGAGCACGACGCCCAGCTCCGCGCTGCCGTTGGGATGGCGGAACAGCTGTGCCCCGTCGGCATGGTAGGTGCGGGGCGCCATCATCCGCATCGCCGTTCCCGGCTCGATGACATCTCGAGACTCGGGAGCCGGGTGCCGGGTGCCCGAATCTCGGCAGCAGCTTGACCACCACGTCCGGGCCCATGGTGGCCATCTCGATCGGCGCTTCATGCGCCCCGCTCGGCATGCCGCCAACCATACGGAACTCGACCAGCATGCGACAAATCGGCCAGCGGTTGACGCTTTATTCTGGCGTTTTTCCTCCACCAACCCGCCGGCCTGCGGGAAGACCACCGGAAGGGTCCTCTAATACCCGCCGAGAGCAAGGGAGGTTCGAGTGCAGTATCCATCGCGACCGAAAAGCGAAAACAAGCGCTCGAAAACGCGAGACGAGCGCTTGTTGAGCGCTCTTCCGGGACTTTGGCGTCAGTTGACGTCGACGGTTGACCCACCGGACTCAGCGGAGCTGTTCCCACGGGTTCGGCCCGATGCCGGCGCACCGCCGCCCACCCGGCCGGGCGGTCCCGGACGGCTACCAGGGAACGGCGCCGTTTCGGTCGAAGAAGAGCGCGGGGGCGGTCGCCGCGGTGCAGGCCTCGACGATGGCGTCGGTGCCTTCGGTGACGGTCTGGTGGCCGCTGAAGCCGTTGAGACCGGTCGCGGTGTAGCCGGGGTCGACGACGCGGACGTCGATGTCGGAGAGCGACTTCGCGTACATCGTCGCGACCATGTTCAGCGCCGCCTTGGACGACGGGTAGACGAGGCCGTGCAGGGTCGACTCGAGCCGGTCCGGGTCCGTCGTGATCCCGAACGAGCCCATGCCGCTGGACACCATGACCAGCCGGGGCGCCGCCGACTCGCGCAGCAGCGGCAGGAAGGCGTGCGTCATCCGGACCGGGCCGAGCAGGTTGACGCCGAAGACCGCGAGAAAGTCGGCCGGCACCGTCTCAGCCGGCGGCTTGCGGGCGCCGGCGAGACCGGCGTTGTTGACCAGGACATCCAGCCCGGTGCCCGCGTCGCGGACGGCGGCGAGGGCCACGGCGACGGAGTCGTCGACGGTGACGTCGAGCGGCAGGGCCCGGACGTCGGCGCCGGGCTGGTCGGCGGCGATCGACGCCGCCGCCTTCTCGCCGAGGTCGGCGTCGCGGGAGCCGAGCCAGACGGTCCAGCCGAGGGTGGCGAGGCGGCGGGTGGTCTCCAGGCCGAGGCCCTTGTTGGCCCCGGTGATCAGCGCGGTTGTCATGGGACCAGCATCCGGCGGCCGCGCGGTGGGCAGGAGGGCCGCGCGGTCGTGGGACCGGCGGTACCACCTTCATCCCGTCCACGGCCGGCCTCACCGCGCCGCGCGGGAGCATGCTGGGAGCGTGACTGTCGACCGTGCCGGGCTGGCCGCGGCGATCCGGCGCGCGAGGGAGCGGGTCGGCCCGGAGGACGTCGGACTGCCCGCCGGGCCGCGGGCGTCCCGGCGGGTCGCCGGGCTGCGCCGCGAGGAGCTCGCCCTGCTCGCCGGGATCAGCGTCGATTACCTCGTCCGGCTGGAGCAGGGCCGCGGGCCGCGGCCCTCGACGCAGGTCCTGCAGGCGCTCGCGCGGGCGCTGCGCCTCGACACCGCGGGCCGTGACGAGCTGCTCCACCTCGCCGGGTGGGCACCGCCCGCGCCGGGGATGATCGAGATGCATGTCCGGCCGAGCGTGCTGCGCCTCATCGACCGGTTCGTCGACCTGCCGACGGTCGTGGTGAGCGCCAAGGGTGACGTGCTGGCCTGGAACGCCATGGCCAGTGCCCTGCATGGCGACTGGTCGGCCGTCCCGCCGGAGTGGCGCAACATCAACCTGCTGCGGTTCCTGCCCGGCCCGGAGCTCGACGCCCGCCGCAGCCGCGTCGGGGAGACGGAGGAGGAGCGGGAGTCGACCGCGGCGCAGGCGGTCGCCGCGTTGCGCTCCGCCGCGGCCCGGTACCCCCGGGACCCGGGCCTGGCGGAGCTGCTCGCGCGGCTGCGCGCCGGCTCGGCCGACTTCCGCCGCCTCTGGGCCAGCGGGCAGGCCGGCGGCTGGCGCAGCCACCGCAAGACCGTCGTCCACCCGTCGCTTGGCCCGCTGACGCTGGACTGCGACGCGCTGCACGTCCCCGACGTCGACCAGTCCGTCGTCGTCTACTCCGCGCCGCCCGGCACCCCCGAGGCCGACGCTCTCGCCCTCCTACGCGTCGTCGGCACCCAGCGGCTCACTTCCGACCCCGAGGCCACGCCGGCCGCCAGTGGCCTACACCCCGGGCCCGCGGAAGCGTGAGAGTGCGTGGGCCAGTGGTGGGCCGTGGCCGCGGGAGCAAAAGCACCTAGCCGGCGGAAACGGCGCCGCTGCTAAGTTGCCGACCATGGCTCCCCTGTCACGGCGCTCCCCCGCCGCCGGGCCGAACCTAGGACCCACCGTCGTCGGCTTGCGCGAGGCCGTCTCCGACGCGACCTACGCCCGGGGCTCGTCGTACGCGCTGCGCGGCAACGTCGTCGACATCCGCTGGGACGAGGCCGCGGGTGAGCTGCTCGGCCGGGTGCGCGGCAGCGGGCTGAGGCCCTACTCGACGATAGTCCGGTTCGAGGGCGACGGGGCGTCGCGCCGCTTCGGCACGGGCCTCTGTTCCTGCCCGGTGGGTGCCGACTGCAAGCACGTCGTCGCGCTGGTTCTGGCCGCCGGCGGCGACCAGGCCGGCGGCGGCCCGGCCGCGTCGGCATCCTCCGCCGCGCGGGCGGCCACGCAGGCGCTGGAGACGCTGGCCGCGGCGGCACGGCGGGCGGGCACTGTCTCCGTGGGCGTGAACGCCGCACGGCCGGGCACCGCCAGGAAGCAGCCGGGCGCCGCCGCGACGCAAAGGCCCGCACGACGGGCCGCGGCGCCGCCCTCCTGGGAGCGGTCCCTCGGCGAGCTCCTCGAGCTCAAGGCGGACGACGACCCGCACGCCCGGCACGGCGCCGGGTGGACGCCGCCGCCGCTCGCCGGAGCGACACCGCTCGCCGTGGAGCTGAGCCTCGTGTCGGACGCCGGTGCGGACCCTCGGGTGACCGCGCGGCTCGTCAGGCAGGGCAGGACCGGCTGGGTGAACGCCGTCAGCTGGGACCAGCTGACCGCCTGGCACCATGTCACCGACTACGCCCCGGCCCACGTCCAGCTGCTGCGGGAGATGTTCGCGCTGTCCAGGGCGCGGCAGTCGTCGTACCCCTACGGCTACCGCCAGGGTGACGGCAGGCGGCTCGACCTGTCGACGTTCGACAGCAGGGCGCTGTGGGCGCTGCTGGACGAGGCCGAGACGGTCGGGCTGCGGTTCGTCCACGGCCGCAAGAAACTGGGCGACGTCGCGCCCTACCGTCACGGCGAGCTGGTCCTCGACGTCACCCGCGAGCCGAGCAGCGACGACGGCCGCGGTGGTGGTGACGGCGGCGGACCGGGGGCGCTGACGATCGTCCCCGTGCTGCGCCTCGACGGCGAGCTCGCCCCTCAGCTGGCGCCGTTCTGCTTCATCGGCGAGAACGGCCACGGGGTCGTCTACGTCGACCGGGCGGAAGCCCGCGCGACCGATGACCGCCGCGACTGGCACATCCACCTCGCCCGCCTCGCCGAGCCCGTCGCACCGCCATTGCGGCGGATGACGCTCGAGGGCCGGCGGCTGGTCGTGCCGGCGGCCGGGCAGGGACGGTTCCTCGCCGAGTTCTACCCGCGTCTGCGCCGCCTGGCGCCCGTCGTCTCCAGCGACGGCTCGTTCGACGTGCCCGAGGTGTCCCCGCCCACGCTGGTGCTGCGGGCGGCCTACGGCGACGACCACGACCTCGACCTGTTCTGGGAGTGGGCGTACGAGATCGGCGGCGAGGAGGTCCGCGCCCCGCTGCTGCCCGCCGGTCCGCCCGGCGGCACGGCGGCTGAGGGCGACCTGGCGGCGGGGGCACTGGCCGGGCCGCGGGATGTCCGCGCCGAGCAGCGGGTGCTCGCCGCGCTCGACCTGCCGCCCGCCGCCGCCGAACTGCTGGCCGCGGCCACGGAGGCCGCCGAGGCGGAGCGGTTCCTGGCCGGGCCCGGCGACGCGCCCGGGGTGGCCGGCCAGTCGTCGCTGCCGGCGCCAGGGACCGCCCGGCTGCGCGGGGCCGAGACGATGCGGGTGACGACGGAGGTGCTCCCGCTGCTGGCGGGACGGCCGGGGCTGCGGGTCGAGGTCGAGGGCGAGGCGGCCGACTACCGGGAGGCCGGTGACAGCCTGCGCATCGCGCTGTCCGTCGACGACGTCGAGGGCGACAACGACTGGTTCGACCTGGGCGTCACCATCACCGTCGAGGGCCGCCAGGTCAGCTTCCGCGACCTGTTCGTCGCGCTGGACCGGGGTGACGAGTACCTGCTGCTGCCCGACGGCGCCTACTTCAGCCTGGAGAAGCCAGAGCTCGCGGCGCTGCGCCGGCTCATCGAGGAGGCCAGGGCGCTCGGGGACTGGTCGGGCGAGAGCCCGCGGATCAGCCGGTTCCAGGCCGGCCTGTGGGAGGAGCTGGCCACGCTCGGCGTCGTCGAGCGGCAGGCCGCCGCCTGGCGCGAGCAGGTCGGCGGGCTGCTCGCGGTCACGGCGCCGCGCGCGGACCTCGCGGCGCCGGCGGCGCTGGCCGCGACGCTGCGCCCGTACCAGCTCGACGGCTTCCGGTGGCTGGCGTTCCTCTGGGAGAACCGGCTGGGTGGGATCCTGGCCGACGACATGGGGCTCGGCAAGACCCTGCAGACCCTCGCCCTCATCTGCCACGCCCGCGAGACCGCCACCGCCGCCGCCACTACCGGTGCCACCACAGGCGGTGCCACCACCACCTCTGCCGCCGCGGCGACGCCCGCCGACGCCCCGGAGGGCGCCGACGCCAGTTCCAGCACCGAGGACGGGCCGCACCCGGCGGCCGGGCCGGCCCAGACGTTCGCGCCGTTCCTCGTCGTCGCGCCGACGAGCGTCGTGGCCAACTGGGCGACGGAGGCGCGCCGGTTCGCGCCGGACCTGCGGGCCGTCACCATCGTCGACACGGCGAAGCGTCGCGGCGCCGCGCTGCGCGACGTCGCGGCCGGCGCTGACATCGTCGTCACGTCCTACACACTGTTCCGCCTCGAGATCGACGACTACGCGACGCTCGACTGGTCGGCCCTGGTGCTCGACGAGGCGCAGATGGTGAAGAACCACCAGTCCAAGGCCTACCAGTGCGCCCGGCGGCTGCCCGCGCCGTTCAAGCTCGCGATCACCGGCACGCCGATGGAAAACAACCTGATGGAGCTGTGGTCGCTGCTGTCGATCACAGCTCCGGGGCTGTTCCCGAATCCGGCCCGGTTCCGCGACTACTACGCCCAGCCGATCGAGCGCAGGCACGACCCGGAGCTGCTCGCCCGGCTGCGCGGGCGGATCCGGCCGCTCATGCTGCGCCGCACCAAGGAACAGGCCGCCCCCGAGCTCCCCCTGAAGCAGGAACAGGTGCTCGAGGTCGACCTGCATCCGCGCCACCGCCGGCTCTACCAGACTCACCTGCAGCGGGAGCGGCAGAAGGTCCTCGGCCTGGTCAGCGACCTGGGCCGCAACCGGTTCACGATCCTGCGCTCGCTCACCCTGCTGCGCCAGCTGAGCCTGCACGCCGGCCTCGTCGACGACGACCATGCCGACCTGCCGTCCGCCAAGATCGAGAGCCTGCTGGAGCAGCTCACCGACGTCGTCGGGGGCGGCCACCGCGCGCTCGTGTTCAGCCAGTTCACCGGCTTCCTTGGCAAGATCCGCGACCGGCTTGCCGCCGCGGGCGTCGAGTACTGCTATCTCGACGGCAAGACCCGCGACCGGGCGACGGTGGTGGAACGGTTCAAGTCCGGCGACGCGAGCGTCTTCCTCGTCAGCCTCAAGGCTGGCGGCTTCGGCCTGAACCTCACCGAGGCCGACTACTGCTTCCTGCTCGACCCGTGGTGGAACCCGGCCACCGAGGCGCAGGCCGTCGACCGCACGCATCGCATCGGTCAGACCCGCAACGTCATGGTCTACCGGCTGGTCGCCCGTGACACCATCGAGGACAAGGTGATGTCGCTGGCCGCCCGCAAGGCGCACCTGTTCACCAGCGTCATCGACGACGGCGCCGCCTTCGGCGCCACCCTCACCGAGGACGACGTCCGCCACCTCTTCGACTGAGAGACGTCGCTCAGACCGTGGCCATCGGTGTTCGGGGGGCGGGCATGCCAGCCGGGGTCGGGGCGTCCAGCGGCCAGCCGATGAGGTCGGCGTACTCGAGGAGGCGCACGCCGGCGTTGGCGCTGACGGCGCCGACGACCACGCCCTGGCGGGTGTAGACGGCGACGAACTCGAGGGACTTGGTCGAGCCTTCCGCCAGGCAGCAGGCGTCGGCCAGGCCGGGGCGGCCGACACCCTGCAGGCGGACGCCGAACTGCTCGGTCCAGAACCGGGGGGTCGGGGTGAACGCCGACGCCTGGTCGGGGCCGAGCAGCAGCGCGTCGGCGGCCGCCTGGCCATGCTCGGACGCCGTGATCCAGTGCTCGACGCGCCGAGGCGTCCAGTCGAACAGCAGGTTCGGCCAGCGAGCGACGTCGCCCGCGGCCACCACCGACGGCGCGAGCACCGGAGTGGTGCCGTCCATGTAGACCGCGTGGGTGGTCGGCCCGGTGAGCACGCCGTCGGTGACGTCCAGGCCGGAGCCCTGCAGCCAGCGCGTCGCCGGCAGCGCACCGACCGCGACGACGGCGACGTCCGCGTCGACGCGGCCGCCGTCATCCAGCCAGATGCTGACGCCGGCGCCGGACCGCGGCCGCTCCGTGAGCGAGTCCGCGGTCGCCCAGCGCACCGGGTTGCGGCCGAGCAGCAGGGCGACCTGGTTGTTCCGGTGCAGGCGCGTCATCAGGCCGCCGACCTGCTTACCAATGGCGGACGACATCAGCGCCCCGCCTCTGCCGATGACGGTGACGTCCAGGCCCCGGCCGCGGAGGCTGGACGCGATCTCGCAGCCGATGAAGCCGGTGCCGATCACGGCGATGTGCCGGGCACCGTCGGCCAGCCGCCGGCTCAGGCCGCGCGCGTCGGTCATGTCACGAAGCGTCCAGACGTGGTCGGACCAGAGGGGCGTGCCGGGGAGGTGCCGGGCCTCGACCCCGGTGGCGATCACCAGGCCGTCGTACTCGACCTCCTCGCCGCGGGCCAGCAGCAGCCGGTTGCGGGCGACGTCCAGGCCGAGTGCCCTGGTACCGAGCCGCCAGATCGCGTCCAGGTCGCTGAAGACGGGCAGCTTCAGGTCACCGAGGCGGCCCGTCCTGGCGAGCAGCTGCTTGGAGAGCGGGGTGCGGTTGTAGGGCTTGTGGGGCTCCTCGCCGACGAACACGATCTGCCCGTCGAAACCGCGCTCGCGCAGGCGCTCCGCGGCGCGCAGCCCGGCGATGCCCGCACCCGCGATGACGACGGAGTGCGGCCGCGGCCGGTGCTCGATCCTGGCCCAGCCGACGCGTGCCAGTGCGTGCGCTATGTCGGGCCTGGGCCGAGGCCTCGTCATCTCGCGCCGTTCTCGAGAGTGATCGCCTGCATGGGACACAGGCGGGCCGCCTGCCGGACGCTCGCCATCTGGTGCGACGGCGGCGACGCGTCGTAGTAGAGCCGGTGGTCATCTGCCAGCAGGAAGCTCGACGGCGCCTCCTGCTGGCAGATGGCGTAAAGATGGCAGCGGTTGTTGTCGACACTCACCACCGCCGGCTCGGACCGGCGCCGCGGGCCGCCGGGCCTTCGCCGCAGGTTGGGCTGGAACGCGGGCCGGCCAGCCTGCCGGCCCACGGCCGAGCCGCCGAGGCGGGCCAGCGGCGTGACGTCCAGTGGGCCGGTGCCCATCGCGGGACGGGGGCCGGTCCCGGCTCCCGTCGCGAGCGGGCCGGTGCGCTCCGCGGGCACCGGGAGCGAGGAACTCGGCACGACGACGCCAGGCCCGGTGTCCGACCTGGCCGGGCCCAGGCTCGGCGCCAGGCCGGCGGTCGGTACCGGCCCGGTCATCGGCGCCGGGTCGACGTGCGTGGCCTGGCTCGCGAAGGGGTACCGCGGCCCGGTGGCCGGTATGGGCATCGAGCCGGTGACGGTGCCGGTGACGGGAACCGGGCCGGTGAACGGCACCGGGGCAATCGCGTCACGCGGCCAGGACGGGTGCGCCTCGTCGAAACGCGGGGGCGGCGGTGACGGGACCATGCGCCAGTCGCCGGGCGATCCCGCGGAAACGCGCCCCTCTCCCGGCGGCAGCACCGACGGCACGGGAGCCGGGCCGGTGAACGGCACCGGGGCGATCGCGTCACGCGGCCAGGACGGGTGCGACTCGTCGAAACGCGGGGGCGGCGGTGGCGGGACCATGCGCCAGTCGCCGGGCGATCCCGCGGAAACGCGCCCCTCTCCCGGCGGCAGCACCGACGGCGGCGACGGCGGCCAGGACCAGGGCGGCCCGGCCGGCCCCGACGGACCGGATCCCGGTGGCGGGGACTGCCCCGGTACCGGCGGCGACGTTGCTGACGCGGCCTGCCACTCCCCCGGTGAAGGCTCCGGAGGCAGCGACCAGGCCGGGCCCGTCACCGTGAAACCCGGGTCGGGCGGAGTGCGCGGCCCGGGCTGGCGAAGGTCCTCGCCCGGCGACGGGGGCCGCATCCACCGCGAGTCCCAGGCAGTCTGCCGGAAATCGTGAGGCTGGTTGTCGTTACCGGCGGTAGATGCCATCTTCGAATGCCTCCACGACGTCGAACCAGGGGTCGGCCTCGTCCCTGCGCCCGGCTGGCGAGAGCACTCGCAGCACGAACAGCGCCAGGGGAACGAACATCGCGGCCGCCATGGCCGCCCAGATGACACCGAAGTGCTGCTCCCGCGAAGCCCAGGCACTGTGTATCGCGATCAGGACGAATCCCGGGTACGCGAACCAGTGGAACCGGTGCCACCGCCGATAGCCGATGCGACGCTGGAACCAGATCGAGAACGCCACCAGCACGAGGACCTCAAGGCCAAGGATGCCGGGCAGGACGTCCGCCTTGGCTCCGCCCCAGACCAACCAGATCCGGCTCTCGGTGTAGTAAGCGTCGTGCCGGAAGTAGTGCACCTGGGCGTGTACCACCGACGCGGCGAGCGCCAGAATCGCCAGCATCATGTGGCCGCCGTACAGCGTCTGCCTGCGGATATGCCGCTCCGGCAGCCGGGTGATGAGGAACAGGCCCCAGATGACGGTGGCCGCCATGAAGAAAAACGCGGTGTAACCAAATATGCCGGCGATGTGACCCAGGGTCGCATCAGTGGTGACGCCTGGCCGGACCGCCGGATCCGCGGCTTGGTGCATTGCTATACCGTGCACATTGCGTGGCGATACCACATCGAGTATTGACGTCGCACGCGGCAAGGTAGCCTCCGGGCTTCTTCTCCCCCCCGGTAGTACCTCGTCTTCCCGTCGCCTTGCCGCAAAGTGTAGCAGAGCGGTGCAAGATGCTCGTATCCGACACCCCGACGTAACATGACCGGCCTGGTCCGTCGAGTTCGCCAGTGAAAGCGCCGGCGGACGATGGTGCACGCCGCCGCGCGACGGCCAGGCGATGCGTCACTCCGGTGGCGAAGAACGGTTTCGCCGTCACGGTACGTATGTGGGCATTCAATCCGATGATCTCGCGGCGGAGAGAACGACGGGTGGTCCTGATCAGTCACGCATGTCCCGACCGTGGGCCCTGGCAAGTCCGCCCCGGTCGCTGGCGGTGGACGGCCGAACCGGCGCGCGGGTATGGCGGATGTGGGCGAGATCCCGGATGGCCGAGCCGGTCACGGCCTGTGATCGATGTCCGGGGCGCGGTGCCGCGCTGACGGCGTCCGTCGCCAACGGGCAGACGGCGGCCCCGCAGCCCGGTCCGGTCGGGGGGAGGCGCCGGATCGAGCCACGGGGCCGCGTGCGCCGGGTTGGGGTCCGGCGCGGATCGGCGCGGGGCAGGCCGATGTCAGGGCGGCGTGGAGCTATGCCTCGTCGGCCGGTGTGGCCGGGGAGACGGCAGCGGCCGGGGACTCGGCAGCAGCTGGAGAGGCGGCAGCAGCTGGAGAGGCCGCGGCGGCTTCGGCGGGCGGGGAGGCATCGGCGGGCGGGGAGGCATCGTCGGCGGGCTTTGCCCAGGTGGGCTGCTCGTCGGCGGGCGGCCGCGCCTGGGCGGGGGTCTTCGACGCGGGCGTGGTGTCGCGCAGCTTGCCCTTGGCGATGTGCAGCCGCCGCTGCGCCCGGGCCGCGACCTGGGAGTCGTGGGTGACGATCACCAGGGTGAGGCCCTGGTCCCGCCACAGGCCCTCGAGCAGCGCGATGATCTCGTCGCGTGTCTCCTCGTCGAGGTTCCCGGTCGGCTCGTCGGCGAGCAGCACCTTCGGGTCCTTCACCAGGGCGCGGGCGATCGCCACCCGCTGCTGCTGGCCGCCGGACAGCTCGGCGGGCCGGTGACCGATCCGGTCCGCGAGCCCCACCGAGGCGAGCGCCGCGGTGGCACGCTCGCGGCGCTGTGCCTTGGGTACGCCCAGCGGGACCAGTGCGGCCTCGACGTTCTCCAGTGCCGTCAGCGTCGCGATGAGGTTGAAGCTCTGGAACACGATGCCCACGTTGCTGGCCCGCAGCTTCGTCAGCCGCGAGTTGGACGACTTGGCCAGGTCCTCGTCGCCGAGCAGGACCGAGCCGGAGGTGGGTCGGTCCAGCGCGCCGAGCATCTGCAGCAGCGTCGACTTGCCGCCGCCCGTCGGGCCCTGGACCGCGACCATCTGCCCGTCGGGGATGTTCAGGTCGATGCCCTGCAGGGCGTTGACCGCCTTCTTGCCGTTCAAGTACGTCTTCGTGACGCCGGTAAGTGTGTACATGATCGTCTGTTTGTCTCTTCCGTCGCGCCGAGAGAACTGGTCGAGAAGGTGGCTGGCGCCGCGCTGATGCGCCGTCACCAGCGGGTCGAGGCCGCCGCCGGTCGACGCCGCCGTCAGTCGAGGCTGCGCAGCGCGGCCGCGGGGCGCAGGCGGGAGGCGCGCCAGCCGCCGAACATCCCGGCGAGCAGGCCGCCGACGAGCGCCAGGCCGATGCCGAGTCCGATGACCGACCAGTGCACGGGCGCGTGCAGCAGGACGTCGACCGTGCTGCTCGCGGTCCGCCGAGCGCCGCCGCCACCACCGGTGCCGGCGCCGCCAGCGCCATACCCGCCACCGCCACCGCCGAACGGGCCGCCGCCCTCCGCGCCGCCGTCGAAGGCCGCCCCCCGGGCCACGCTGAACGCGCCCGAGCTGGTCGTGCCGGCAAGCTTGATGTGCGACGAGTTGATCGCCCAGATCCCGATCAGGCCCGCCCCCAGACCGACGAGGCCACCGATCGCACCCTGCACGAGCGACTCGACGCCGACCTGGCGGACGATCCGGCCGTTGCTCCAGCCGATCGCCTTCAGGGTGCCGAAGTCCCGGGTGCGCCGGGTGACCCCGGAGATGGTGAACAGGATCGCGAGCACGAACGCGGCCGCGAGAACGGCGATCGACAGCCACTTGCCGAGCTTGCTCACCAGCGACGACGCGCTCGACAGCGAGCCGGAGATGCCGTTGGCCAGGTCGGACTGCGTCTGCACGGTGGCGTCCGGCAGCACCTTCTTGATCGCGGCGGCGGCGGTGTCGACGGAGCCGGAGGAGCTCGCCTGGACGTAGAGGTTGGTCACCTGGCCGGACAGGTCGGCGAGGCTCTGGGCGACGCCGAGGGGCAGGTAGACGTCGGACAGCGACGTGCCGGACGTGCCGGAGTCGAGCAGGCCGACGATCTTCATCGCCGTGCCCTTGACCGTCACGGTGCCGCCGACGGCGAGCTTGTTCGTGTCCGCGTAGCTCTTGGACAGCAACGCGACGTTGGCCTTCGCGTCCGCGGCGGTGAAGGCGCGGCCGCCGCTGACGACCTCGGCGCCCGACAGCGGCCCGAGGGCGGTGGCGCCGGGCTGGACACCCTCGACGGTGAGGCTGTTGACGTTGAAGTCGCCGCCGCCGAAGCCGGTGAAGCCCTGCGGGCCGGTGACGCCTCCGCCGCGCTGGGCACGGAACTGCTGGCGCAGGTCGTCGAGGTTCTGCCCCGAGACCTGGCCGCTGAAGTTGGTCTGGCGCAGCATCAGCGTCGCCGTCACGTCGGCGACGCCCTGCGTCGAGCGCACCGAGTTGACCGAGGCGTCCTTGATCGCGGCCGAGCCGGGAGCGAGGCGCAGGTTGTCCGAGGACACGTTGGTGTTGGCGTCGGAGGAGGTGCTGCCAGGGGCCTGCCCGCCGAACGTGAACTGCTCGCCCCCGCCCTGCCCTGGCTGCGCGGACTGGGTGACCGTGATGTCGGTGCCGACGCCGTAGATCGAGTCGAGCACGCTCGACTGCGCGTTGCGCACCCCCGAGGAGGCGGCGGTGACGGCGAGGATGAGGGCGACTGCGAGCGCGAGGCCGACCGCCACGATCGCGGTCTGCCGGAGTCGCCCCCTGAGCTCGCGGCGGACGTACGTCAACAGCATGGGTCTCCCTGCGGTCCAGGTGGGGGTCCGGATAGGGCCTTGGCCGGACCCGCGGGGATCGCGGACGGGTCGGGCGTGTGAGCCGTCCGGGACACTAGGAAGCCCTGCTGTGTGACTGCTTAAGTACGGCTCATCCCCCGTTAAGGGGGGTCAGCGTTGCCGATCGGTTGTGTCCCCGGCGCGCTGACGGACATCAGAGCTCCCGGTGACGCCGCCACGGGGCCGGCGGGATACGCCGGGTTACGGCTCGACGGTGAGCGACAGGATGCGCGCGTCGCTGGCCGGCGGCCCGTCGTAGCCGCCATCCGCGCCGGGAGCGACGAGGTCGTCGAGGACGTCGAACCCGTCGACGACCCGGCCGACGGGGGTGTAGCGGTCGGCCATCTCCTCCCGGCCCTCCTGGCTCGGGTTGGCGTAGCTGATGACAAACTGGGCGCCGTTCGCGCCGGACGAGCCGTGGACGACCGCGATCACGCCTCGGCGGAAGTCACTGGGAGGGTGCTCCGCGTCGTAGGCGAAGCCCGGCGCGCCCGACCCGGTTCCCGTCGGGTCGCCGCACTGGAGGATGTAGTAGGCCTGGTTCGGCCCGTCCGTCTGGCGGGGGCAGAGGCTGTTGTCGTAGTAGCCCTCGCCGGCGAGATGCCGCAGCGCGTAGACGGCGCACGGGGCGAGCGCCGCGTCGAGCTCCGCGGTGATGATGCCGCCGTTGGTCTGGATGGTCATCGTCGCGGTGCCGGTCGGCAGGTGCCCGACCGACGGCGGGATGGGCGCGGCGGGGCCGCGCGCGTCTGTGGCGACGTACCGGCACGGCCCCGCGGAGCTCACGGCGCCGGGTCCGTCCGCGGTCTTCGGCCCGGCCTGTGGCGTCGCGCCGTCCCCTGGGGAGACGGGGTTCGTGCTTACCGGGGCGGTTGGCCCCTGCTGCGTGTGCGTCGAGCTGGGCGTCCCGCCGTCGTCGTCATGGGTGAAGAGCCGCAGGGCCACCAGCGAGACGGCTACCAGCACCAACACCACCACGACCGCCACCACCGCGACGAAACCCGCGCCGACCAGGCCGTGGCGAGGGCGTCGCCAGACGCCGCCCGAGGCCCGAGGACCACCCGACGCGGGCACGCCCGTCGGCAGGCGATGCGGCCCGGAGGGAGGGCTGCTCGGCCCACGCCCGCCCGGCCCGTGCCCGCCCGGCCCGCGCTGCGCCGGGGCCAACGGGGACGACGGGGGGCCGGACGTCGGGGGCGGGCCCAGCGGACCCCGCGCGCCCGGCGGCAGCGGCATCCCCGTCCGCACGGGCGGCTGCGGTAGCGGTGGAGCACCCGTCTGCGGTGGGGCACCGGTCGGCACCGGCCCCGCGGCCGATAGCGGAGCCGCCGGCCGGCCGAGGACCGGCAGAGGACCCACCGGCGGGCCGACCGGAGGCGGCCACTGACGGGCGGGCCAGGGCGCGAGACCGGGTGCCAGACCGGGGCCGGGAGCCTGGCCAGGGCCGGGAGCGGGCCGAGAGGCGGGCACGGGTCCTGGTGGCGCGGCGGGAGCCATCGGTGCCGCCGGCGGCGCGGCGGGCGTGGGGCGCGCCGGGCCGCCGGCCGCGGGCGCCGGCGCCACCACCGGCGGAGGCAGGTAGGTACGGATCGGCCAGTGTCGATCGAGCACGAGCAGCACGCCGCGGGCCAGATCCGCGTCCGTCTCGGGTGTCCAGCCCCGCTCCCCGTCGCCCGCGGCGCCGGCGTCCGCGAGGACGTCGCCAGCGGCCGGGCCGCCCGTGCGCGCGGGGCTGGCGCTGGCCCAGTCCGGGCCGAGGACGAGCGCCAGCAGCCGGCGCAGCAGTTCGGCCGCGTCCGGGCGGGCCGCCGGATCCTTGCGCAGCGTCTCGTCCACCAGCCCGGCGAGGTCGTCCGGGATCCCGGCCAGGTTCGGCGGGTCGTGGCGCACCCGGAACAGCACCGCGTCGGTTGGGCCGGCGCCGAAGGGGGTGCGCCCGGTCGCCGCGTAGGCCACGGTGCAGCCCCAGGCGAACACGTCGGCGGGCGGCCCGACGACGTCGATGCCGTTGAGCTGCTCGGGGCTCATGTAGCCGGGGGTGCCGACCGGGGTGCCCACCCGGGTGAGGACGGTGACGTCGGTGGCGAGCGCGATCCCGAAGTCGACGACCTTCGGGCCGGCCTGGGTGAGCAGCACGTTGCCGGGCTTCAGGTCGCGGTGCACGACGCCGGCGCGGTGCACGGCCAGCAGCGCCTCGGCGAGCCCGACGGCCAGCGTCCGCAGCGACGGCCCGGTGACCGGGCCGTTGCGCAGGATCCAGTCGGCGAGCGTGGGCCCGGCGAGGAACTCGGTGGCGAGGTAGGGCGGGTACCAGTCGGGGTCGGCGGCGTGGACCCGGGCGGTGCACACGCCGCCCACCCGGCGCATCAGCTCGATCTCGCGGCGGAACCGGGCGCGGAACTCGGGCGCGTCGGCCAGCTCCGCGCGGATCACCTTCACCGCCACCGGCGTCTGCCCGAGTAGGCCGTAGTAGACGATGCCCATTCCGCCGGCGCCGATCCGCGCCATCAGCGTCGTCGGCCCCAGCCGCACCGGCAACGCGATGTCCTGCACGCCGACCGCTCTCCGATGCTGTCTAGACCCGCCGTTGTCCCGACCGTCGCCTCGCGCCGGCGCGGCGGCGGCCCACCGCGCCGCGCGGCGGCCCACCCGTCGGCGCCGTGCCTTCCGCCGTCGTGCCCCGGCCCCGTTCCGCGCTGTTCGTGGTCACATTACCGCCGGGGCGCCGACGCGAACCGCCCCGGAGCGCACCCGGTCCGGCACCACTGGTGTTCCCCCTCGACGGCCGTCCGGCGTTCCGGGCCGAGAGCCCGCCGGGCCGCCCTGCGGGAACACGTCTGGACCGCGGCGTCGCGCCGGCGCCCCCGTCCGGGCGGCCGAACTCCGCCACGCCCCGAGGGATGTCAACCGGCGGATATCGGATCGCCGACAGTCCGAAACAGTCGGCAACTATCGTCCCGCCGCACGTGCGCGTACCGAAGGTCGGGGGCAGTCGGGGGCGGATGGTCCGGCCGGACGGCGCCGGCACCGGGGACGCGCCCGCCGGAGGAGTCCCGAGCGGAAGGACGGGCGAGATGCGGATGCCACGGCCGAGCGCGGCGTGGGCCGGGACGCTGAACACCGACGCGCGGGGATGCGGCTCCGTCCGCGAGGTGATCCTGCGCGAGGTCAAGAGGGTCATCCTGGACGGCGCGGCGGCGCCGGGCTCCCCTATCCCCGTCGACGAGGTCGCCGCGCACTACCAGGTGAGCCGGATCCCCGTCCGCGAGGCGCTGATGAGCCTGGTCGGCGAGGGGCTGGTCGTGCACCGCGCCCGCGGTGGCTACACGGTCGCGGCGCTCACCCCGGCGGAGATGCGCGAGTTCTACGTCGTGCGGGAGGTGCTGGAGGCGGCGGCGCTGACGGCGGCGGTGCGGCAGGCGACCGCCGAGGACGACGCCCGGGCGCTCGCCGCGCACGAGGCGATGGCACTGGCGGTCGAGACGGGCGACTCGCGCGGCCACCACCGGGAAAGCCGCCGCTTCCACCTCGCGCTGGTCGGTCCCGCCGGGATGGCCCGGCTGGAGCACATGTATGTCTCGGCCTGGAACGTCACCGAGCCCGTGCGGCCGATGGACTACGCGTCCAGGGACGCCGTCGAGGCGCTGGTCACCGACCACGAACGAATGCTGCGCGCCTTCGTCGCCCGCGACGTCGGGGCTCTGCTGGCCGCCTCCCGCGCGCACCATTCCCGCCTGCAGACCGTCGTCGCCGCGCTCCCCGACGAATCGGCCCGTTTCCCCGCTTGAGGCTGGCGGTGCGCCACAGACCTCCCAGATCGCTTACCTTCCAGATCGCTTACCTCCCAGATCGGCTCCGCCGATCCGGCAGGGACCCTGTCGCCGATCCGGCAGGGATCTGTCGCCGATCCGGCAGGACCCGGGCGCCGCGCTGATGCGCCGTCACCATCGTGGCCGGCGCCCCGGCGCCGGTGGACAGTTGCCGACGCAGATATATCTCGCCGGTGACGGTGGCGAAACAGCAAGATCCTAGCCTGATTCCAGGCATGCCGGCCGCCCCGCCTGACCATCCCCACACGTCCGAACACCGGTCCCCTGAGCGGGTTTCCGCCTTCCTTTCCCAGTTCCGCCGGCCGCCCCGGAAATCCGTGCGCGGGCGGCTTCTCCGCGCGCCCACCCGCGGGGAATTCCGCCCCTCTACGGCCGGGCGGCGACCGAGATGACACGGAGACCCGCGGCGGGGACGCCACCAGACGCCAAGTAAGGAAGTGAGCGAGAATGAGCGAGCTCGCCGCGATTCCCGGCCCGCCGGGCGCGACCGCCGGACACGACGACCTGGCGGAGGCCGCGGGAATGCCCATCGGCGCGGGCCTTCTCAAGCCCGGGTACGACCCACGGCTGTCGAACGAGGACCTGGCCCCGCTGCGGAAGCAGACCTGGTCCTGGTACAACATCTTCGCGTTCTGGATGTCCGACGTGCACAGCGTCGGCGGGTACGTGACGGCCGGCAGCCTGTTCGCCCTCGGCCTCGCCGGCTGGCAGGTGCTCGTCGCGCTGGTCGTCGGCATCACGATCGTGAACTTCTTCTGCAACCTCGTCGCCCGGCCGAGCCAGCAGGCGGCGGTTCCCTACCCGGTGATCTGCCGGGCGCCGTTCGGTGTGCTGGGCGCGAACGTCCCGGCCATCATCCGCGGACTGATCGCGGTCGCCTGGTACGGCATCCAGACCTACCTCGCCTCGGCCGCGCTCAACGTCGTGCTGATCAAGCTGTGGTCGGGCCTCACCCCGTACGCCGATGTCGACCAGCACGGCTTCCTCGGCCTGTCGACGCTCGGCTGGATCACCTACGCGGTGCTGTGGGTGCTGCAGGCGGCGGTGTTCTGGACCGGCATGGAGACGATCCGCCGGTTCATCGACTTCTGCGGCCCGGCGGTCTACGTCGTCATGTTCGCGCTCACCGGCTACCTCATCTACAAGGCCGGCTGGGGCGAGCTGTCGCTGAACCTCGGCGGGGCCAGGAAGGGCGGCGACTCGACGTTCTCCCTGATGCTCGGCGCGATCGCGCTCGTCGTCTCCTACTTCTCGGGCCCGATGCTCAACTTCGGCGACTTCTCCCGCTACGGGAAGAACTTCGGCTCGGTGCGCACCGGCAACTTCCTCGGCCTGCCGGTGAACTTCCTGCTGTTCTCCCTCCTCGTCGTCTTCACCGCCTCGCTGACCGTCCCGGTGTACGGCGAGCTCATCACCGACCCGGTGGAGACCGTCGCCCGCATCGACTCGACGACGGCGATCGTCCTCGGCGCGCTGACCTTCACCATCGCCACCATCGGCATCAACATCGTGGCGAACTTCATCTCCCCCGCGTTCGACTTCTCGAATGTCAGCCCGCAGCGGATCAGCTGGCGCGCCGGCGGCATGATCGCCGCGGTCGGCTCGTTCCTCATCACGCCGTGGAACCTCTACAACAACCCGGATGTCATCCACTACACGCTGGAGACGCTGGGCGCCTTCATCGGCCCCCTGTTCGGCGTGCTGATCTGCGACTTCTACCTGATCCGCAAGAAGGTGGTTGTCGTCGACGACCTGTTCACCCTCAGCCCGCGCGGCACCTACTTCTACCGCAAGGGCGTGAACCCGCCCGCGGTCATCGCGACCGCCGTCGGCGCCGTCATCGCCGTCATCCCCGTGGTGGTCCCCGACTCGGCGGTCGGCTGGATGGGCACGGCGGCCCAGTACAGCTGGTTCATCGGGATGGGGCTGGGCTTCGTCGTCTACTACCTGCTCGCTAGCCGCTCGCCGATCACCGCGACGTCACTGCGGCCGGCGGGCGACCCCGCCCTCGACGCCGCCGCCGCCACCGCCACCGCCACCGCCACCGCGAGCATCCCCGCGCAGCCGGCGCCGAACGCGGCGCCGGTCACGCCCGAGGCGTAGCCGCCCCCGATGCCCACGACGCAGGAAGAGCAGCCCGCCCTGACCCTGGGGGCCGTTCCCGCGGCCGGGACACACCCCGCGGCCACGACGGGCCTGGCGGCGATCCCGACCACCCCGGCCGGGCCGCTCATCCGGCTCATCAACGCGAACACCTCGCGGGCGATGACCGAACTGATCGGCACCAGCGCCCGGCAGGTGGCCGGGCCGGGCACCCGGGTCGAGGCGACCAGCCCCGCGATGGGGCCGGCGTCGATCGAGAGCCACTACGACGAGGCGCTCGCCGTGCCCGGCGTGCTGGCCGAGATCGCGCGCGGCGAGGCGGCGGGGGCGGCCGGTTACGTCATCGCCTGTTTCGGCGACCCGGGCCTCGACGCGGCCAGGGAACTGGCCCGCGGCCCGGTGGTCGGGATCGCCGAGGCCGCGATGCACGCGGCGAGCCTCCTCGGCCGGTCGTTCAGCGTGGTGACCACGCTTGCCCGTTCCCGCGGCCGGACGTGGGACCTGGCCGACCGGTACGGTCTGCGGGCGCTGTGCCGCGGCGTCCGGGCCTGCGAGGTGCCCGTACTGGAACTGGAGACCGATCCACTGGCGAGCGCGAAGATCCTCGCGGAGTGCCGCGCGGCGGTGGCCGACGACGAGGCGGAGGTGATCCTCCTCGGCTGCGCTGGCATGGCCGACCTGTGCCAGACGCTCACGGCGGAGCTCGGTGTCCCCGTCATCGACGGCGTGGCCGCCGCGACCGTCCTCGTCGAGGGCCTGATCCGCCTCGGCCTGGTCACCAGCCCGCGCGGCGAGTACGCCACGCCGCCGCCCAAGCCCTACACCGGTCTGCTGGCGCAGTTCGGCGTCGCCGCGCAGCCGTCCCACTGACGCCATGGCCCCCTCGGCTCCCGCCCGGCCACCGGGCGGGGCCGAGGGCTGTCGGGCCGTTCCCTCCCGGGACCGCGGCCGGGCGTCACGCGCCGGCCTGGCCGACCAGATCGGCGCTGGGCTCGACAGGGACAGCCGGCTCGGCGAGGGCGGCCGGCTCGGCAGGGGCCGCCGGCTCAGCGGCGGACATCGGCCCGGCGGGAACGGCGGGCTCAGCCGGCTCAGCACGCTCGGTGGGGGCGTCGGCGACGACGACCGGCGCGTCGACGATCCAGGCGCGCAGGTGGGCGACCTCGTCGGCGGACAGCTCCATCCGCGCGTTCTGGCACAGGACGATGGCGTTGTCGGCGAACGCGCAGGCCAGTGTGCCCGCGTCGTCGCCCGGGCGCGGCGGGCGGCCGGCGTAGAGCAGACCGTTGAGGACGAAGTTCACCGCGCCCCGGCCGACGTGCTCACCGCGCTCGGCGCATCGGTCGCGGACGGCGCGCGAGGTGCCGGTGCGGCTGAAGCCGTGCTCGGCGACCTCGGCGGCGAGCTCCTCGAACAGCGCCCGGAACTCGCGCGCGGACAGCCGCGGAATGTCGGTGACCTGCGAGATCCGGTTGACGAGGTCCAAGCGCGGGCCGTCCTGGTCGGGCTGGCCCGCGCCGGAGGTCTGGCCGCTGGGCGGGGGGCTGTGCCTGCGCGGGTCGTAGATGTACTCCGGCGCGGCGGAGATCGCGAGCCCCGGCAGGTCGGCCTGGGCGAGCAGCTTCTTGAACGAGCCGGTGCCCGCCCAGCCGTCGGTGACGTCCTGGCCGAGGTCGGCGCGCACCAGCTGGGCGGCCGACGCCAGCGTGATCGGCCGGTCGGACGCGGCGACCAGTCCGCCGACCTTCGCGGCGATGACGCGGCGCAGCTGGCCGTCGTACTGGCCGTTCGGCGGTGCCGGAATCGGTACGAACCCGGGGAGGGCCGGATGCGTCGGCACTGGCGGGTGCGTCGGCACCGGCAGCGACGCCGGGGAGTGCGGGGGCGATGCGGGCGACGGCCGCGGGGACGCGAGGTAGCGCGGGGGCACCGATAAGTGCCCCGTGGTGACGTCGGTGGACGTGGATAAGGACCGCACGGGGCCGTCAGCGTGGGATTCCCACTGCCTGTCGGGCACCGCGCCGGCGCCGGCCGGGTTGCCGGCCGCCGGGTCGCTCGCCGGCCGGTCCGCGGCGGATGGGGCGGGGTCCGCCGCCTCGGGTGTCGCCTGGCCAGCGTGGACGAGCGCGCCCGCCTCGCCCGGATGCACCGCCATGCCCGGCGGACTGGCGACATGGCCGGCCGCGTGGCCGACCCCGTTCAGCGCGGGGGTGGCGTCGTGGCCGTAGCCATGCGTACCGCTGTAGCTCTGTGTACCGCTGTAGCTCTGTGTACCGCTGTAGCTCTGTGTACCGCTGTAGCCATGCGCGCCGCCGTTGCTGCTGAGCGGCCGGGAGTCGGCGGACAGCGCCTCGTCGATAAACGCGTCCTCGCCGACCACGTGGTCGCAGGCCGCGCGGAACGCCCGGGCCGACGGCCCACTCGTGATGATCACCGTTCGGCGGTCGTGGGCGCGCAGTCGAAGCATGACCGGGGTGTAGTCCGCGTCGGCCGACAGCAGGATGACTTCGTCGAACCGGGTCGGATGAACGAGGATGTCCAGAACATCGATGACGATGTGAATGTCGGCCGAGTTCTTCCCCGCGGCGGTGAGCGGCGGGCAGTCGACGACGTGGAAGCCCGCCCGCGTGAAATAGGCTCGGTAACGGGCCGAGCTCACCGGGTTGAGATAACAATACCGAATAAGAAGATCGCGGCGGAAGTCGTCCGATGCCAGTGCGGGATAGCCGAGCTTCTCCAGCCAGCCGAGCCAGCCCTGCGGATTGACCGCGAACCGGTTGGCGGCGGCGGGATCCAGCCGCTGGAGCCCCATGTGGATGTTCTCGAAGTCGACGAACAGGGCGCTGCGGACCCGTAACGGGCCCTGCTGTCCCTCACCCACCGCGTTCATGTCGGCCATCGTGCCGGATCGGGGCGCGCCAACCAAGTATCGCGCGCCGATCGAGGGAACCACCCGTACGAAGATCACATAAAGTGATCGATCGAAAGCTCTACGTCCCGCCCGAACGTCCCGGCCGCTTGGTCACCCTCCGATGCCTGCCAACGGTAACGAGGAGAACACATCCGACCAGCCCCGCCGTCGCACGGCCAACCAGCGGTGTCCTCCCCGACTCACCGCCCCCGCCGACGGCCGCGGGGGCGCCGCCACGGCTGGGGCCCCCGCCGAGCGGACACCTACCCGATCGGGCACCCGTCGGGCCGCGCAGCCCGCCATCCCGGCGCCGACCGCGCCGCGACGCCACATACCGTCACCGGGCCCCGCCGCTCAGGCGGCTCTGCCTACCTATCCGGCGTGGTCGGCGCGGTCCCCGCGCGCAAACGCCGCCATTTGCCGGTTTCCCCGACCCCGGCTATCGTCGCCTCCACACCGCACCCCAGGGCGCGCACCTGACAACCGACGGCCTGGTGTGGCGCGATGTTTGTCCAGCGAGATATCTGTCCGGCGCGACGGCCGTCAGGCGCGCCATTCCCCACCACCTGGCGTTCCACCGTTTCGCGCGACGCGCCGGGGCGCCGCCATGCCGAGGCCGCGCCTATCGCCCGGGTTACGCGCCGCGGCCCGATTTCAGGTTTCAGCCAACGGCTTTCCCCGTCCGCCTCGCCGCCGTTGTCAAACCCACGGCGATCCACATCTCTGTCATCACCCCACATACCCGGCGTCCGCACCAGTACCCCACCCAGCGTCGAGCGGGACGCGCCACGGACCGCTTGGCGGCCCCACCCGCCACGTCCCAGCCAGTCCCCGAGGAGCCGCGATGACCAATGACCGTGCCCGCGCCCCTGAGCCAGGCGGCACGCAGCTGCTCTGGCTGGTCGCCGTCGCCGCCGGCTGCCTCCTGACCTGGGCGGCCTGTGCCGGCGTCGGCGCTCCGTCCTACCGCACCTGTGCCGCGGCGGCCCCCGCCGCCCACGCTCCCCAGCCTGCCGCCGCGCGGGCGGCGGCGCCCGGCCCGGCCGCCGAAGACCCCGCCTTTGCCTGCGGCCCCGCCAGCTGACGCCGCCCCTGCCCTGGCACGGGCCCGCCCTGCGCTGGCAGGCGCCCTCCCTGACACGCGTGCCCGCGGGGCCACGCGCCGGGACGCCCCTCAGTGATCCTGGGGACAACGGCCGCCGGGCGTGCGAAGGAAGATCATTTTCGCACGCCCTTTGGCCCTCTAGTGATCCTGGGGACAACGGCCGCCGGGCGTGCGAAGGAAGATCATTTTCGCACGCCCTTTGGCCCTCTAGCGTTGTGCGGGCCGGGAGCGGC
Organism: Pseudofrankia coriaricola; assembly: GCF_001854805.1. Classification (GTDB taxonomy): domain Bacteria; phylum Actinomycetota; class Actinomycetes; order Frankiales; family Frankiaceae; genus Pseudofrankia. Next base: position 9,783 of record NZ_MBLO01000065.1, on the reverse strand, counting down.
GGTCCGTGAGGGAACGGCCGGGCTGGGCGCGGGCGACGAAGCGGCCGTCGAGGCGCGCGACCCGGATCGGGTGGCCGAAGCAGGCGCTCACCCGGTCGGTGGTCAGCACCTCGTCGATGTCGCCGGAGGCGACCACCTCGCCGGCCCGCAGCAGCACGGCGTGCGTGGAGCTCGCCGGGATCTCCTCGAGGTGGTGGGTGACGAGGACGCTCGCGAGGTCGGGGTGCTCGGCGCGCAGCTCGTCCAGCCCGGTGAGCAGCTGCTCACGGGCGGCCACGTCCAGGCCGGTCGTCGGCTCGTCGAGGAGCAGCAGCCGGGGGCGGGGCATGAGCGCGCGGGCGATCAGCGCCCGCCCGCGCTCGCCCTGCGACAGGTCCGGCCAGCGCGCGTCCCGGAGGCCATCGATACCAAGCAGGTCGATCAGCTCGTCGGCGTCGCCCTCCTGTTCGGCGGACGGCGTCCAGCGGGGAACGAGGTCAATCGTGCTCGTCGCACCGGTGAGGACGACTTCACGTACCGTCAGCGGCGACAGCAGCGGGTGGCGCGGGTTGACGTGCCCGATGTCGGCGCGCAGCGTGCGGACATCGACCTTGCCGAGCTGGCGGCCCAGCACGCGCACCGTGCCGCGTGTCGGGTGGTTCACGGCGCCGAGCAGGCCCAGCAGGGTGCTCTTGCCCGCCCCGTTCGAGCCAAGCAGCGTCCAGTGCTCCCCTGCCCGCACGGTCAGGTCGAGCCCGCGCAGCAGGTACCGCCCGCCCCGCACCAGGTCGACGCCCTCGGCGCGCAGCACCTCCACCGGCGCCGTGCCCGTCCCATCCACTGTCTGCCACCTCCGCCTCGCCACCACGGGGGCGGCTCTTCTGCCCTGACTCCTCCGCGGGGTCCCCGCCGATTGGCTCAATGGTCGCGTGAGGGTGAACGTTCCGGCGCGAGCCAAGCCCTCGAGTAGCCAATCGGTGGGGAAGGCACGACCCTACCCAGCCCTCCGCCGAGCCGCGGTGTCCGCCGCCCGACGTCCAGCACGTCGGCGGTCCACCCCACCGGCTGTGCCCGACGGCGTCACAGCCGGACCGCGTGGCGTTCCAGGTGGGCCAGCACGGTCTGGTTCGCGGCCCAGCCGTCGGGGAAACGGACCGGCTCGTGCAGGTGGACGGGCTCGCCGGACGGGTGGGTGTCGAGCAGGTCGCGGATGCCGGCGCGGGCGACGACGACGCACGCCTGGCGGTGCCGCGACGCCAGCACGCACAGCCGGCCGGCCTCGAGGTGGAACGCCGTCGCGTCCCGGCGGCCCGACAGCGGGTGGAGCACGACCGTCACGTCGTACTCCCGGCCCTGCAGCCGGTTGGCGGTGTCGACGACGACACCCGGCAGGTCGTCGCCGAGCGCGGCGCGCACCGCCGCCGCCTGGTCGCGGTGAGCGGTGCCGATCGCGATCCGGCTCGCCGTCACCGGATGCTCCTCGCCGCCGCGGTCGAGCGAGCGGGCCACGGCGCCGCGGGCCACCAGCCGCCGGGCGACGTCCGCGACCGCGCGCACCGCTTCGGCGTCGGTCCGCAGGGTGTGCCGGGCGGGCAGCTCCAGCAGTCCCCATCCGGTCGCCGCCGCCATGTCCAGCACGTCGTCGACCGCTCCGGCCGGCGCGCGGCCCAGCGTCCCGCCCGAGCCGCCAGGGCGGGCACGCGCCGTGCCGGGGCCAGCCGCGCCGGGGCGGGACGTGCCGGTGAAGGTGAGCAGACGATCGCCCGGTCCGTTGCCGGTCTGGAAGCCGGTGAACGGGTAGAACGCGTCGGCGACGACCCGCTCCGCGCTGCGCGGCAGCCGCCACGACACCGGCAGCCGGTGCACGGGCAGGTCCGGGTTGCTGCGCAGCAGAACGGCGACGGCACTCTGCATCGGGTCCCACGTCAGGCCGCGCCAGCGGTCGTTGTCGACGGTGGAGAACGGGTCGAGCTGGCCGGGGTCGCCGACGAACAGCGCCTGCTCGAACAGCCTCGCGATCGCCAGCAAGGCGTCCGAGCGCATCTGGTAGGCCTCGTCGACGATCGCCCACCGCCAGGCCCGGTCCTTCACGTAGGCCCACTTGGCGGCGGTCGCGACGACGAGGTGCGGATCTCCCAGCGTCCTGAGGTCGCTGCCGACGGCGACGTTCGGCAGCCCGTCGATCCGCGGCGGTGGGACGTAGCCGGCGCGGCCGAGCCGGCCGACCCGCGCCTCGGGCGCCTTGTCGGCGAGGTCCGCGGCGAGCCGCTCGACGAGGTCGTCGACCTGCTCGTTCGTCTGCGCGACGATCATCAGCGGCTCGTCGGCCAGCGCGAACTCGGTCGCGGCCCGCACCACCAGCGTCGACTTGCCGGCCCCCGGCGGCGAGTCGACGACCACTCCCCGGTGCCGCCGCGACCGCAGGTCCGCCAGGATCGCGTCCGTTACCCGCGCGGCCAGGGCCGCCGGCGAGTCGCGCGGACCGGGCCGGACGGTCAGCATGCCCGGGTCCCCTTCCGAGGCGTCGGCGGCACCCGCGCGGCGGCGCTCGCCGCATCTCGGGTTCGCTCCGTCGCCGCACTCGCTCCGGCCGTCACGCCCAGGTCTCCTCGGCGTCGCCGTCGGTAGGCTCATAGGGTGTCGGCGGCCCGCCGTGGGTCCAGGGAGTGTCCTCGGGCGCGGGCAGCGCGGCGGAGAACGCGCCGTCCGGCAGCACGCTGGTGTAGCTGATCACCTCGTCCATGTCCGGGACACTGCCCGGCGGCGGCACCTTCGCCCGCCCCATCCCGCCGCTGAGCTCCAGCGACACCAGCAGCCCGTCCGCCGCCGGCTCCAGCGACATGATCACCCCGGTCTGGCCGACCCGCGCGGGTGAGCAGACCTTCGTACCGATCGGGAGCCGGACCGGGTCCACCGTGACCACCTCGACGAGGGGCCTGGTGACGAGCGTTCCGCGCTCGTTCGCGATCCGGCGGTCCCGTTCGGCGGCGACCACCGTGCCTACGAAGGCGTCGCCGGTCACCCGTTGGTTCGCGAGCACCAGCGGGTCGTCAAAGGCCTGGTCGGCCTCGTACGCGGCGAGCTCTCGCTCCAGCACGGCGAGGCGGCGGGCCGCGGCGACCGCGCCGTCGCGTCGCGCCTGCGGCAGCCCGCCGTCCTCGTCCCGCAGGTAGGCGTAGTAAGAGGTGAACCGCGTCCTGTCCTGCTCCCAGCGCCGCGGCACGGACGCCGCATCCGGCAGCTCGCGCAGCCGCCGCACCGCCCGCCACATCAGCCGCCACGTCGGCTCGATCTGCCCGCGCACCGCGCGCTCGACCTCGTCCCGGGCGCGCAGCCACGACTGAACCGGCGCGTCGGGCGCCCCCGGCCACACCCGCGCGGCACCGAGGTCCGCGGCTCGGAAGCGGCTGTCGATCACGTCCGGATCCGCCAGCAACGGGTCGGGAGCGCCGGCGAGCCCTGCCTGCTCCCGCAGCAGCGCGATCGCCTCGTCGTATGCCGCGATGGCGGGCGCGAGCACCCGGTTGTCGAACTGGGGGTCGGTCGTCGGACCCGCCGGCGGCCAGGTCCGCGGGTCCTCGGCCAACCGGGCGGCCTCGGGGCCGGACAGGCCGTCCGGCGGGTCGATCCAGGCCATCAGCGCGGCAAGGTTCGCGTCCTCCAGCGCGCTCTGGCCGGTCGCCCAGTGCAGCGTGAGCGCCTCCGTCATCGCCACCAGCGCCGACGAGCCCGGATGCTCGGCCCGCTGGGCGAGGAAGGTGAGCCACCGGCCCAGCAGCGGCACCCCGGCCGGAACCGCGTACTCCCCGAGTGTCGAGCGAAACCGCGTGGACCGGCCGAACAGCCGCGCGAACTCGACGCCGGCCCGGTTGGGCACCAGCACCTGGGGCGCGTCGAGGAACCGCTCCGGCCCGGTGGCTTCCGCCGCCGCCAGCGCGTCCTCGTCGGCGCGCAGGTCTCCGTCGGCGGCGCCGGCGGTCCCTTCGGGCCCGGCCGCGACCGCCGCACCGCCGGCACCACCCGGTGAGGACGAGGGACTGCCGGACAGGAGGCTGTCGGGCAGAGGCCTACCGGCTGGCTGCCTCGGCGTCCTCGGTGGTTTCACCGGCTCGCTGCCCGCGGCCGCGCACCGCTCGACGTAACCGAGGAGAAGGTCCCCGAGCAGGCCGGCGAACGCGAACCGCAGATCGCGGTCGCGCGGCTGTGGGACGACGAGCAAGGTCCCGCTGAGCTCGTCGGTGCCGGCCATGGCCGCGAGCGGCGCGTTCGCCTCGCCGGCCATCCTCAGCGGCACCAGCACCAGTGGCGCCTCGGCGAGGTGGATGTGCCGAACCGACGCGACCGGCTGGGCGAACCCGGTCCGCACCGCCAGCGCCCGCGCGTACGCGCCGATCACGCTCATCCAGCCGCCCCGCCCGCGGGCGTCTCCGGCATGGCTCCGAGCGCCTCGGCGTAGACCCGCGCGGTGGTCCGCAGCATCGCCGCCGACTCGGCCTGGTCGTCGTCGGGTGTCGCCGTCCCGTGCGCGAGCCCGAGCGCTTCGGCGACGGTCTCCACCCCGCCCAGCTCCTCCCGGACGCCGATCCCCAGTGCGGCGGTGCGCCCCGAGGCCTCCCGCCGGCAGAAGAAGGCCAGCTCGCAGGTCGACAGGCACCCGGGCGCGTAGCGCGCCGTCACCCGGCCGAGTGCCGCCGTCAGCGCGTCCACCGCCATCACCGGCGTCCCGGCACCGTCCTGCCCGAGATCGAGCGCCAGGTCGTCCGGCAGGGCGTCGAGCAGGGTGTCGATCCGCGTCAGTCGCGCGAGCTGGTGCTCCAGCACGATGAGCTGGCGACGGACGTCGAGGCGCACCGCGACCGGCACATTGGAGAAGTCCTTCGGGCAGACGAGCACCACCTCGTGCGAGACGGCGTCGTCGCGGCCGAGCAGCCGGCGCAGCGCCAGGACGTAGACGGCCGACTGGACCGCCGCCGCCGCGACCTTCTCCGCGTCCGCCTGCCCGTCGATCACCGGGAACGACTTGATCTCGACGACGTGGAACGCTCCGCCGTGCTGGAACGCCACCAGGTCGGGCTCGAGGTAGACCGCCTGCCCGGCCACCTCCAGCCGCAGGAGCGGATGGTCGAACAGGGCCCCGTCCGGGTTGCCCTCGCCGCCCGGGTTGCCCTCGCCGTCCTCGCCGCCCGGCGCGCGGGTCAGCCGCTCCCGCGCCGCGACGTGCCGGGCGTCCAGGCCTTCCCCGGAACCGTCCGCGCCGAGGTCGGTGTACGCCGCGTCGCGCAGGTCCAGCGCGAGCAGGTCGCGCAGCAGCCGCAGCAGCTCGGCGCAGCCGTCAGCCTTGACCTGACGCTCGAACGCGTTGCCTCGCACGATCGCGAACCGCGACTGACCGAACGCCGCCGGGAAGCCGACCCGCTCCGCGAGCCGTTCCTTGTCGACCCCAGCGGCGTCCAGCACCGCCCGCCGCGCGCACCCCGGATTGCTGGTCAGCGCCGCGATCGTCCGCGCGTTGTGCCGCCGCGGCGGCTCGGATCCGCGGATGCGGGACAGCCGCGCCTCGGTCTTCCCCTCGTGCCGCATTGGCCGCCCTCCGCGCGCCGACGCCAGCCTCGGCGCCGCCCTGCTCCGTCAGACCTGATCCTGACGGATACCGCGCCATGGCCTGCGCACGGCCCGCCCGCACGGCGATCGTCGCCGATCCGGTTTCGAGCCCGGTCATCGCCATGGCGCCGGGTCGCGGCCCATCCAGCCGGCGAGGCGGCTGGCCGGTCGTCGGTGGCCGCGGCGAGGTCGAGGGTCGTCATCGGTCGTCTCCTCCAGGTTCTTGGGACCGGGACGACGCCACGTTAGTTACACTGCGACATTAGGTACCTAGAGGAAACTATCGGGAGTGCGGCGCATGACATCCGAAGCCACGGCGGCGCCGACCCTGGCGTCCTGCCCGATCACCCCCGTGGTCGACATCGTCTTCAGTCGCTGGACCACGCCGATCCTGTGGCAGCTCAACACCCACGGCCGCCAACGCTTCAGCGACCTGCGTGCGCTGGTCGGCGGCATCACCCCGAAGGTGCTCACCCAACGCCTGCGCCAGCTCGAGCGCGACGGCCTGGTCTCCCGCACGATGTATGGCGAGATCCCCCCACGCGTGGAGTACGAGATCACCGACCTCGGCCGCAGCCTGGCCCCCGTCTTCGCCTCCCTCGTCACCTGGTCCACAGGCCATCTCACCGAGGTCGACACCGCACGCGAGGAGTACGACCACAGCGACAAGCCACTCCCGTGACCCGGACGCCACCTCGCCGCGACGAGCGATGATCTCGCCCCATCCCACTGGCCGGCACGGCGATGAGTTCGATGTAGTCAGGTGGGTGCCGGCGGAGCAGGCAGAGTTGGTGCCCGGCTACCCCGGCAGCCGCAGCGCCGATGACGTTGGCCGAGTTCCCTCACGCCAGGTGCCTGGTGAACCAGTCGGCGATGTGGAATACGCCGCGGTCGATGGCCTCGAGATCGTCGTAGTACAGAGGCCCGCGGGCCTGGCGGACGTCAGGTCCCGGGAACCGGACCCTGGCCCGGCCTCACCAGACCGTGATCGAACGCGAACACCACGGCCTGTATGCGGTCACGTAGCCCGAGCTTGTCCAGGATCCGTCTGACGTGGGTCTTGGCCGTCGCCTCGCCGACGTGCAGCCGGGCGGAGATCTCCGCGTTGGACAGGCCTCGTCCCAGTAGGAGCAGCACCTCGTGTTCGCGCTCGGTCAACTTGTTGAGACGGTGGCGTATCTCGGGGCCGGGGCTTGCGGGAGTGGCCCGCGCGAACTCCGCCAGCAGGCGCCGGGTCACCGAGGGGCCGAGCAGAGCGTCGCCGGCGGCGAGGGTACGGATGCCCTCGATGAGGGCCTCCGGTGGGGTGCGCTTCAACAGGAACCCAGCTGCACCGGCGCGGATCGCGGCGAACACGTATTCGTCCAACTCGAACGTGGTGAGCACCAGCACACGAGGGACGCGCCCGTCCCCGGCGGCGTCGGCGTCGGCGTGGATGGCACGAGTCGCGGCGACGCCGTCCATCACCGGCATCCGCACGTCCATCAGGATGACGTCCGCTGCGCAGATCCGGGCTTGGCGCACGGCCTCGCGGCCGTCCCCGGCCTCACCGACGACGGTCAGGTCGGGCTGGGTGTGCAACATCATCCGGAGCCCGGCCCGCATGAGCTCCTCGTCGTCGGCCAGCAGAACGCGGATCACTCAGACCGCCTTCGCCGGGAGGCGGGCGCGCACCCGCCAGCCGGTGGGTTCGACCGGTCCGGCCTGGCAGGTCCCGCCGAGCCGGGCCACCCGTTCCCGCATGCCAACCAAGCCGCGGCCGCCGGCGCCATCCGGCAGCGGCGGCGTCGACGGCCGCTGTGACGGCGGGACCATGGTCGGCGTCGGCGCGGCCGACGCGCGGGCACCATCGTCGACCACCTCCACCTCCACCTCCGCGTGCGTGGCGTCCACCGTCAGCGTGACCCGGACATGGGTGTCCGGCCCGGCATGGCGCAGGACGTTGGTCAGCGACTCCTGGACGACCCGGCGCAGCGTCTCCGCGGCGGCCCGGTCCAACCTGGCCTCCGATGGCCGCCCCACCGGTTCGGGGACGTCCAGGTCGACGGTGAGACCTGGCGGCAGCGCGGCGACCAGCGAGCGCAGCGAAAGGGAAGGGCGCCAGCCCGCGTCGTCCCCTTCGCGGCGGATGCGCGCTCCTCCCCGAAGGGGATCGGTAAGCGCCCCGCGGCCGACGTCCATGGTGCGGGACGTGAGCAGGACCAGAAGAGCGGCGGCGGCGATCACTCCCAGGTAGGGCAGCGCGGGGATGTACGGCGCCGAACCGGTCATCCCCGCGCTGAATGCTGTACTTGGCGAGCCAAATCCCCTGGCCGTGGTGTGCACGACCTGCGTGACCGCGCCGACGGCGTGCGGTCCAGCACCAGCCATGCCACGGCTGCCGGGCCCTTCCTGTGGATCTTCCGGGCGGTGCTCTCGGCGGATCCACCGACGCCGGTTCCCTTACACCACCAGTGATCATCAACACCCGCCCGACCGGCAGCGCTCATGATCATCGTGTCGTCACGAGAGGCATCTGTTGACGCCGACGTCGGAATCAAGTATTCACATGCAGCACCATGTTGCGACCGCCTGGTCGCTGCACGCTCAGTTCCATCGGCGAACCATCGGCGAACCCGTAGCGAGTCGTACCCGAACGAACAGGTGCCCGGGAGGCCTGCCCCTCAGCCAGTTACGCCTCGCAAACGGGTTTGGCGATCTTCGCGATGACACAACGTCCGACGACAAGGTGGGAAACATGTCGTATCCCTGGAGGCTGGCCGGGCGGCGATCGCCCGAGCAGCCGCTCCGGTCCGTCGCGTCCACGCAGTCGTCCACCCGCCCGACCGCGTTAAGGCTGGCTGGCGTCGCCGTCCTGGCCGCGAGCCTGGCCTTCGTCTCGGCCTGTGGCGGCGGCTCCGACGACAACGGCTCCACCACGACGGCGAGCGGCTCCGCCGGGTCCGAGGACATTCTCGGCCCCATCGCCAAGGCCACCGGCGCGGCTGTCAAGATCGGTGTGATCACGGACGGGGCCAGCCCGACCGCCGACCACACCAACGACAACAAGGTCGCCGAGGCCACCGCCAAGTACCTCAACGACCGCAAGTCCGGGATCGGCGGCCGGCCCATCGAGGTCACGATCTGTGAGACCCTCGGCGACTTGGCCAAGGCCGGCGACTGTGGCAACCAGATGGTCGAGAAGGGCGTCTCCGCCGTCCTCATCGGCACCTCCGGCGTCGTCGAGGCCGCCTGGAAGCCCCTGAACGACGCCAAGATCCCCGTCGTGTCCTACGGCTCGAGCGACCCCGGGCTGCTGGCCAGCCCGACGACCTTCACCCTGGGTGACCCGGAGTTCCCCGTGATCGACCTGCCGATCCAGGTCGCCAAGGACAAGGGCAACAAGAAGGTCACCGCCATCGTCATCGACGTCCCGGCAGCCCTGCACTCCGCCCAGGACATCGCGCCGCCGCTGTTCAAGAAGGCCGGCATCGGCTACGAGCTCGTCCGCGTCGCGCCCGGCACCGCCGACATGACGCCCCAGATGCAGCAGATCGTCTCGAACAAGTCGGACGAGGTCTTCATCATCGGCAACGACTCGTTCTGCATCAGCGCCATGAACGGCCTCAAGGCCGTCGGCTTCACCGGCACCATCAGCGCCATCTCCCAGTGCATCACCGACTCCACCCGCAAGTCGGTCCCCGGCGCCACCCTCAAGGGCATGGTCGTCAGCGCCACCGCCCCGCTCGGCCCGGACAGCCCGTCGATGCAGCTCTACACCAAGGTCGCCGAGACCTACGGCAAGGACATCGACCTCAGCTTCCAGGACAGCATGATCATGTTTATGATCATGTCCGGCTTCCAGGCGTCCCTGGACGGCCTCACGGGCGACGTCACCCCGGCGACCATCACGGCCGCCATGAAGGCGATGAAGGAGACCGAGGTTCCCGGCGGCGCCGGGCTGAAGTTCCGCTGCAACGGCAAGGCCTACCCGGCCACTCCGGCCGTCTGCGTCCGCGGCGGCCTGACGACGACCCTGGACAGCAAGGGCCAGCCCGCCGAGTACAAGGTCCTCGGCAACACCCCGATCGAGGGCTAGCACGCCCCGCCCGACATCGATCCACCCATCAGTGATCCTGGGGACAACGGCCGCCGGGCGTGCGAAGGAAGATCATTTTCGCACACCCTTTGGCCCTCTAGTGATCCTGGGGACAACGGCCGCCG
>NZ_MBLO01000064.1 GCF_001854805.1 Pseudofrankia coriaricola | reverse complement strand
TCAGGAAGCTGACCCAGCATCGCGAGCAGGCTGGAGATGTCACACTGCTCGCAGTCGAACAGGGCGGTGGACACGCCGGGGGCAGGCTGGCATGATGGCACGCGGTGGCCTTCTGTTTTTTTTTGGACAATGTGGGTTGGCGCTTTCATTGTCCGAGCAGGAGGCCACTTCCGTCACAACGCGTGTGCGAGGTTCCGTCAAAGTAGGGGCGGCGACGCGTCAAAGGCCGGCCCGAAGGCCATTTCCGAACCGGCCCGCGAAACGTCAGCGGGAGACCCAGCGATATGCCGCCGCCGCCGCTTCGACCCGCGCATAACCCCTCGGAAGCCCGTCCCCAGGTGCCGGGCCTACGAGCCGGCCGCCGGGTTCACTACGATCAGCTATTGATCATCACAGTGAGCTACCTCGCCGAGACCCTGCTGTCGACCCGAGCCAATGGCAGCTATGTCTACTATCTCCGCGAGTCGCCTTTGGGGCGCCTCCAGAATGTTGGTCGCCACCAATAGAGAACATTCCGATCCCCAGGCCAAGGCTCCTCCTGCACATACACCTCCTCAAAGTGATCAATGGCGAGATTGATTGGTCGGAATCCTTCGTCTACCGGCTCTCCAGCCATTGGCGCACGAACGTTATTTGCAAATCGATCTTCGCTCACACCTATTGCATTGTATATCCCCTGAGACTCGACCAGAGAACGCGCGTTCGCTCCGCCATCCAGTAGAGGCCACCGAAGTTGCACCACATCATCCTCCCAGAAGCAGACAGGACAGATGAGAGAAGATCCGGGCCGGCCATCATGCACTATGTGACCACAGCACGGGCAGGGCGATCGATCAGGAGGCAACGTCATGGGATCAGAACTCCGGGCTGACTATCAAAATGCGCGCGCGGATTCTCCGGTCTGTAGTACGTAACAATCCCCTTCTCACTGGCCACTCCGAACTCTCCAGATTGCGGGTCGAGGAAGTACCTCGTATTCCCATCTCGCTTGATCAGCACGCCTTCCCTGCGACCAACACATATACACATAAGGTCCTCTGCCGCATAACCATATTCCGCCACACTATCGAATCCCATCTCCTCACCGTGCCGTCGAAAGTGATCATCAAGATTTCTCTGGCTCGTCCATTTCTCGACACCACAACCGATGTTGTGGACGAGGATTTCATCGTCGCCGACATGATAGGTGTGTATATCGTTGACGCTGAGATTATAGGCCAGCCCGTCGTGAGCAGTCAGCGGCCGCAGCCCGGTGACCGCTACGAATTGGCCGTTAGCTGTGAGGACCTGCTCACCGGGCGCAAGCTCGCTGGCTGGCTCAAAGCGCTGGTCGTCGACGGACCAGTACGGGTGATCCTCGGTCGTAGTCAGTACTGTGCCGTCCGCGAAGACGAGGTCGGTGAGCTGGTCGTAGTGGATCCACAGGCGGGTGACCGTTTCGGGCTTCTGTTCGCCGGTCTCCGGGTCGGTGGCGATGACCATGTCGCCGACCTGGATGTCCTCGATGGGCTTCCGTGTGCCGTCGGCCATGAGCACGGTGGTAGGTCCAGCGAATGAGCAGAACTGGGCCAACTTTTTGTCGAGGGCTTTGCCGAGGAGACGGCTGTAAAGGGAGTCACCTTTCAGGCCGAGGATGCCCTTCAGGCCGGCGAGGCCCTTCGTGCCGGCCGCCTCTCCCCCTCCTCCCGGCACGGCCATCATGGCCGCCTGACCTTCGGGGCTTTCGAGCCATTCTTCGAGCTGCGATTTCTCCCTCGGGTGGTTCCTGCCTACTACCGCGCACAGGACGACGTTGACGCAGAACGCATCGTCCAACCAGCTCGCAGGCTGGACGCCGGATGGCTGGCCGCCGCCGGCGCCAGCGGATGGCAGGACGACCTGGGAGGCGGTGAAGGTGCCGGGGCTGGCCTGCGGGGGTATCGGCTTCGGGGCGGCGGCGGCTGTTGCGGCCTGGTGGGCGGTGTCTGCGGCTTGTACGGCTGACTGGTTGGCGGCGTGCTGCGTGGCTACCTGCGCTGACTGGTGTGCGGCTTGCTGAGCGGCTACCTGGGCTGCCTGGTCTCGGTCTCGCTGTGCTGCTGCCTGGTAGGCCGCGTTCTGTGCCGCCTGCTGTGCGGCTTGTTGTGCCGCGTTCTGTGCTGCTTGTTGGGCGGCTCGCTGTCGGTCTGCTTCCTGGAAGGCGAGCGCGGCATTGACACCTGCCCAGAACTCAGCTTCCGCACGTGCTTTGCGTTCTGCTTCCTGGAATGCGAGGGCGGCGTTGACGCCGGCCCAGAACGCCGCTTCCTCGCGCTGCTGGTTCGCAATCTTCTGCGCGTTCAGCGCCGCTTGCTGCGCTACCAGCCTCCGCTGCGCCTCCACGGCTGCCTGCTGCGCCGCCCGCTCCCGCTCCGCGTTCTGGATCTTCTGCGCCATCAGTGCCGCCTGCTGGGCGGCGGCCGTGCTGGAGGAGACGGATCCAGTGGGGTCGTTGTGAGCGAGCGGGTTGGCGGCGGCGTAGGTGTAGCGGTTGTCGGCGGGGGTGCCGGTCCAGGGCAGGGGGTAGGTGTCGCGGGTCAGGAACGTGGCGGTGTCCGGGTCGTACCAGCGGGCTTGGGCGGCGACGAGCCCGGTGTCGGGGTCGGTCCAGTTCCCCTGGTAGCCGATCTGCAGGTCGGTGCTGACCGGTGACCGAGGTTTACCGAACGGGTCGTAGCTGCGGCTTTCGGTGAGTGCGGATCCGTCGGTGGTGAAGGCGGCGACGATGTCGCCGTGGGCGTCGTCGAGGGTGACCCAGTCGCCGGCGCCCGTCCCGGCGCCGATCAGAGCGCCGTCAGGGGGGACTGTCAAGTTAGCGGCTCTGGCGCCCTTTCGGTGGTGACGGAGGGTGATCTCAGCCGAGCAGGATCCGGTGGCGGAGGAGTGGGAAGCCCGCGCGGCCGTACATCTGACGCTTGATCAGCTTGGTTTTCGTGTTCACGCCCTCGGTGCCGCGGGCCGTGTAGGCGTAGCTGGTCGAACCACTGGAGGCGAGCCGGTTGCGGGCGTCGTAGGTCGCGGACGTACCGCCGGCGGAGGTCCGGTTTCCCGCCCCGTCCCAGCCATAGCTGGTGGTGACGCTGGCCTGGTTGGTCCAGGACGTCAGCCGGTTCGCCCAGTCATAGCCGTAGCTCTGCGTCCCAGCCCCGGCCACCCCCGACCCGCTGATCGTCGTCGAGGTCAGGTTGTCGTTGTCGTCGTAGGCATAGCTCTGCGCCCGCAACGTCCCCGACGGCCCGGTCAACGTGTCCGAGGTGACCCGGCCCAACTGGTCGTAGTCGAAACTACGGACCGCCCCGGTACCGCCGTGGTAGTCGACCGAGGACAGCTGGCCCGCGTCGTCATAGTCGTAGACCCGGGTACCGCCGGTCGCCCCGCCATCCACAGCGGACAGCTGACCTCGGGCGTCGTAGTGGTAGTTGCTCCAGGTCGAGCCGTCCGCCCGCTGGGAGATCCGGCCGTCCTCGTCATAGGTGAACGACGACCCGCCCAGGTCCCCCGAGCCGGTCCGTACCACGCCTCGGTCCGTCCGCTTCGACGCAACAACGTCGCCACGAGGTCCTCCTCCCGGGAGCCTGAGTCAGCACAACTGCAGGAATCGTTCCAGGATGGCGACTCCGGCGCGGATCGCGTCGACCGGCACACGCTCGTCCACGCCGTGGAAGGCCGCGGGGAAGTCGAAACTGTCGGGCAATTGCAGTGGAGCGAATCCGAAACAGTTGATGCCGAGCTGGCTGAAGTGCTTGGCGTCGCTGCCCGCGGGCAGGAGGTAGGGAACGGTGATTGCGCCGGGATCGGTGGCGATGACTGCCTGCGTGATCGCCTCGCTGACCGGCCCGCTGAATTCGGTCTCCACCGCGATGGCGCGGTAGACGATCTGGTGGTCGACGCCCGGCCCGATCAGCTCGCGCATGCGCGCCGCGCAGGCTTCTTCGGAGCCGGGCAGGAAACGGCAGTCAAACCGCGCCGTGGCGTGCGGCGGTATGACGTTCGTCTTTCCGCCCGCGACCAACTCGGTCGGCGAGGCGATGTCGCGCAGTGACGAAGCGATCATGCGGGCGGTCGGGCCGAGGTGGCGCAGCAACGCTTCTGGGTCGGCCGGATCGAACGGTTCGCCGACGCAGTCGGCGACGGTCTGCAGCAGGGCGCGCGTGGTCGGGGTGAGGCGGTACGGGAACTCGTGCCGGCCGATGCGAGCGACAACCTCGGCCAGGTTCACCACGCTGTTACCGTCATTGATCATCGATGCGTGCCCGGCGGGACCGTGCGCGGTGACCTCGAACCAGAGGACGCCCTTCTGCGCGGTCTCGATGAAATACAGCCGCTGCCCGGTCGGCAACCGCGCCGAATACCCGCCGACCTCTCCGATGGCCTCGGTGCAGTCGTCCAGTAGGTCGCGACGATGCTCGACCAGCCACCGCGCGCCCAGTTGGCCGCCGTTCTCCTCGTCGGCGACGAAGGCGAGCACGACGTCACGGGCCGGCCGCTGCCCGCTGCCTGACCAGGCCCGGATCACCGCAAGCACCTGGGCCACGAAGTACTTCATGTCGACCGCACCGCGACCCCACAGGCATCCGTCCGCCAGCTCGGCGCCGAACGGGTGCCTGCTCCAGATGGCCGGTTCCGCCGGGACGACGTCGGTGTGGGCGTGGATGAGGAGCGGCGGCCGTGTTCGGTCCAGTCCGGGCCAACGCGCCATGACCGTGGTGCGTCGGGGGCGGGGTTCGATGATCTCGACAGGCAGGCCCGCGTCGGCCAGAACGGTCGCGCAGTACTCCGCGGCGGCGCGCTCGCCCGGGCCATCGTCGGTGCCGTAGTTGGAGGTGTCGATCCGCAGCAGGTCGGCGCAGATGGCCACGGCGTCGTCGGCCGCGGAACGGGGGGCGCGCTCGCCCGCAGCGACCGCGGCGACCCCGGCGGCCGCGGTCGCGGCCGCCGGGGTCGCGCCGTCAGGCATGCCGCGGCCCACCCGGCTGGTCCAGTTCCAGAGCCGGTGTCAGTTCGCGCGCGGTGGGTGCTGGCGCTGGCCGCTGTTGGGGCAGAGCGGCGGCCTGGTCCACCGGCAGTCCCGTGGTGCGTGGCCCGAGCGCGAGGACGTCGAGGGCCAGGATGACCAGGGCGGCGGCGACCACGGTGAACACGGCTCCCGACCCGGCGTGGTCGAGGACGGGGATGAGGACGAATGGCAGCGCGGCGGTGACGAGCCGGCTCAGCGCGTACGCCGCGCCGACCGCCGTGGCACGCACCGCGGTCGGGTACAGCTCGGCCGTAAAGACGTGGTAACCGTTGGAGTAGACGTTGCTGATCAACGTAAACAGCGTTCCCCACAGGACCACGGTGGTGCCGGAACCGGCGAACCCGAACAGCAGCCCGGTGACGGCCATTCCACTGGCCGAGACCGCCACGATGGCGCGACGCTCGAAGCGTTCGATCACCGGCAGCGACAGCAGCGAGCCGAGCGGATAGCCAACATAGGTGAGGGCGAGGAAGCTCAGCGAGGTAAGCACCGTGTAGCCCTTCGCGACCAGCACCAGGGTCGCGATCGTGCTGAATCCGTAGTAGCCGATCGCCGACATCACGTTCATGATCCAAGCCATCACGGTGCGCCGCAGGAACGGCCCGGTGAACAACACGCGGAACGGCGGGCGCCGCAGTGCTGTCTCGGGAGGCGCCGTCGGGGCCGGGACGGGGGCCGGTTCGGAAAGGGCGTGCCCACGCCGGACGGCGTCGGTCTCCCACGCGGTGACGATGCGGTCGGCCTCCTCATGCCGCCCGACCGACTCCAGCCAGCGCGGCGACTCGGGCAGCACCCGCCGCAGCGCCCACACCAGCACGGCGCCGAGAGCGCCGAGGAAGAACATCCAGCGCCATCCGTCGACGCCGACCGGACTGCGCGCCACGAGCCCGCGGCCGAGAAACCCGGCGGCCGGGACGCCAAGGAAGCCGATCGTGTACGCGACGGCAATGAGCCGGCCGCGCACCCGCGGTGGCAGCAGATCGGACAGGTAGGAGTCGCCGAGCGTGAGCTCAGCCCCCAGCCCCATCCCGGCCAGGAACCGCGCGCCGACGAGGACCTCGACGTTCGGCGCCAGTCCGCCGACCAGCGAGAACACCGAGTAGATGAGCAGGTTCAGCAAGAACGAGTTGCGGCGGCCGATGCGGTCAGCCAGCCGGCCGAGTACCAGCGCGCCGGCAAACTGGCCCACGAAGGCACTGGCCAGCAGAAGCTTGAGCGAATCCCCTCCAAATCCGAAGCTCTGCTTCAGCACGACCGACAACGTGCCGGCCAGAAACACCTCGTAGGTGTCGAAGAAGAACCCGAGCCCGACGCAGATGACCGCGACGAGGTGGATCCTGCCAACCGGCAGGCGATCAAGCCGAGCCCCCAGGGACGGCTTGCCGACGCCGATAGAAGATGTCATGGCCTTTTCTCCAGGTCGCTATAGCCGCGTTTCCGCGGCAGGGAAATGGGCCCGGCTAACCCAGCGGCGTCGGCGACGCTGGCGTGTCAGTTAACGCGGAAAACGCGCTATTCGCGGATAGCCGAGGAGGCTCGAGCAGAACGGTGTTGTCCGCTCCGTCGCCGCCGCAATGAATAGCGCCCGGTTTCGGCTCCAGGCGGCGCCTAGGACGACACGGTGGCGTCGGCTGCCGCCGCCCGAGCCCGGTCCAGCTCGGCGTCGAGCAGCCCGGGTGGGTCCTCGGGAACCATCTGTCGCATGGGATGGACGACGACGGACTCGAACACTCCGGCCTGGTGGTAGGGCTCGCCCGCGAGGAACCGCGAGGCTTCGGACGTAGTGGCCACTCGCAGGGCGAACACCGCACCGATGGCGAGCCCGTCCTCGGCGGTCAGCGGGCCACCGAAGACCAGCCTCGACCGGGCGGCCATCATGTACTCGAGGTGCGCGGGCCGGATCGCGCGGCGGAGTTCCTGGGTGCCGGGCCGGTCACGGCACAGAACTAGTACGATCATGGCTGCTGCCTTCCGTGATGACCGTCGCTACCACCGGGGCTCGGGATGTGCGCGGGGCCGCCCCGAACGGGGGCCGGGCGCCGCAGGGTCGAAGCCACGAGCGCGGCCGCGACGGTATAGGCGGCCGCGACCGCGATGAGCGCTCGGCCGATACCCACCCGCTCACTTCCAGCGCCCGCGACTACTCCGCCGAGCAGCGCGATGCCGAGGGTTCCGCCGATCTGGCGGGCGGTGTTGTTCAGCCCGGCCCCTAGGCCGGCCCGCGCTCCCGGGACGGCCGCGACCGCAGTCGACACCACCGCCGGCAGCGCCAGCCCGATGCCCACGCCCGCGAGCACCAGACCGGCGCCGGCAGCGGCTCCCGACGCCCGCTCGGCTGCGACGAGCGCGACACCCGTACCGGCGGCCAAGCCGCCAAGCGTCCCCGGGACGCGCTGGCCGAACCGGTCGGCGATCCGCCCGGCGAGCATGCTGACAGCGGCATAGGCCGCGAACAGCGGAGCGATGCGGACGCCCGTAGCGGTGGCTGACCGGCCGTCCACATGCTCGAAATCGAGGCTGAGCAGGTAAAGCAGACCGAGAGTCGCGAAGTTGAGCAGCAGCGAGGCGAGGTTGGCGCCCCGGAAGGTTCGCGAACGGAACACCGACAGTGGCACGAGTGGCGTCGCGCACCGGCGCTCCACCGCGACGAATCCCGCCGCGAGCAGGACCGAGGCGCCGAGCGCCAGCCATCCGATGACCGACCCAGGCTCCGCGGCTGTCTCGGACAGCCCCCAGGCCAGGGCGCCCAGCATGAGAACGGCGAGGATCTGGCCGCCGCGGTCGAGATGGCGGTCGTGGCCGCCGCGACGCGACTCGCGCAGCACCCTGCGCCCGGCCGCGATGCTCACGAGCGAGATCGGCACGTTGATCCAGAAGATCCACCGCCACCCCAGTCCGTCCACGATCAGACCACCGAGGAGTGGGCCGACGACCAGGGCGATGCCGGCCACGGCCGACCACACGCCGATCGCGCGGGTGCGGTCGGCCCCGTCGAAGGCGTCGGCGAGGATGGCGAGCGAGGAGACGAGGACGGCAGCGCCGGCGACGCCCTGCAAGGTGCGGAACAGGATCAGCCAGCCGACTCCGGGCGCGGCCGCGCAACCAGTCGACGCGGCCGCGAAGCCGGCCAGCCCGGCCAGGAAGACCCGCCTGCGCCCGAACAGGTCGCCGACGTCGCCAAAACCGATCATGAACGCGGCGAACGTCACGAAATACCCGTCGACCACCCAGGTGACCGCGCCGGTGGACGCGTGCAGCCGGCGACCGATCGCGCCGACCGCCACGTTGACGACGGTCAGATCCAGCTGGGTGACGAACAGCCCGACGCAGGTGATGAGCAGCACCGACCAGTCCCGGCGGCTCCAGCGTCCAGCCACGGGCTGGTCGGCGCCGGCGTTCCCGCCCGCGGCGGTCGCCGCCGCTGTGCTGGGCGTCCGCAGGCTCACCGGCTAACCCACCATGGCCGGCGCGGCACCGTTCGGGCCGGCGCGATCTCCCCGGTGTTGCGTCCATCCCGGCCGTCCCAGCGGCGAGCGCGGCACGGACGGTGCGACCGGGTGGCAAGCCATCTGATCACCGTCGCTCCTAACTGAGAAACAATTCTCATTTAGCAATGGTGCGAGCGTTCTGTTTCTCCTGGATGAACCACCGACCTCTCCCAGGTAACGGATCGTGATCCACACGGGTCCTTGACGAACAGCTCCCGGCCGCCCCCACGTGGATGCCCGGTTCGCGAACAACTCGCCGTCGCCCGCACCTTCCAGAACCGCACCGGCTTGGCGATCCGCAACGTCATCCAGCAAGCCGTGGAACTGGAACTCGCCCCCTGGCGGGTCCCGGAGGAACTGGCCGTGCTCCGCGTCGGGCGACCAGGTGTTCCACAGCCGTCTGGTCCGCTGACATCCACACTCGTCCGTCGGTCCTCCTCACAGCCCGACACTCTCAGCGAGTGGCGTGACCGGCGTCGATGTCATGTTCGGTGGACGGACGGACGTCGACCGACGGGGCCGGCCCTCGGCACAACAGAAGCAACGCCACCGCGACATCGCTGCCGGCTGGGCCGAGCGCGTCCAGGAATCTGCGGGTGACCTCGTACTCGCGGCTCATCTCGATCCGCCCTCCGCCGGCGGTCATCCGCAGCTTCTGTATCTGCCAGGCCACCCGACGCCGCAGCACGATCACGTCGCGGATCAGGTCGTCGAGCTCGTCGATGATCTCGCGACCCTCAGTTACCGAGTCGATCATGGAGATGTCCGGGGCCTCGGGGCCGAGCAGGTCGAGGCCGGTCAGCCGGGACCGGCTCGGTGTCGGGTGCGGTCGCGCGTCGAGCTCGCCGGCGGTCACCGCGGCACGTCCCGAGAGCAGGTGCGGCCGGTCTTCAAGCGCATGGTGTGTCTCCTTCGTCGTCGTTCGTGACTGCCGGTCTCGGCCGGGCCGGCCTGGCAGCGCCCCGCAGACCAGCGCGGCCAGCAGGTAGGCGGCCGCGGCCACGGCCAGTCCGACCCGCGTGCCCGCGGCGACCGAGTGGGAGCCGGCGACGATGCCGCCGAGCAACGCGACGCCGAGGGCGCCGCCGACCTGGCGGGCCGTGTTGTTGAGCCCGGAGGCCAGCCCGATCCGCTCGGCTGGTGCGGCGCCGACCGCGGTCGCGACGAGCGCGGGCATCGCCAGGCCGACTCCGGCGCCGGCCGCGGCCAGCGTGGGGATGAGTGCAGGCCCGTCGGCGCCGAGAACGGTGGCCGCCAGGACAGCGACGCCGGCGAGCGCCGCGCCGCCCCGGGCCGGCGTGCGGGGGCCGAACCGTTCGACGAGTCGCCCGGAGAGAAGGCTGATGATCAGCAGCACGCCCCAGGCGCCGCGGTCCCAACGGGCCCGAGGCGCGTCCACCTTGGTCACCCGGCCTTCCTGGGCCGGCTGGGCGTGGGGCGGCTGGGGTTGGGCTCGTCGAAGGTGCCGAGTACGCGGACCCGGACGGCGCGCTCGGCCAGCTCGCGCAGCACGGCCCGCGGCGGCGGGTCGTCGGGATGGCCGCGCCACTCGATGAGGAAGTAGAAGCGGCCCAGCCCGTCGCGGGTCGGCCGGGATTCGATCCGGAGCAGGTCGATGCCGGCGCGGGCGAACGGTTCGAGGACGGTCATCAGCGATCCGGGCCGGTCGCGCTGCTGGAAGCAGGCGATGACCGTCCGCTCGCGTCCGGTGCGGGCCGGCTCGTCGCGGCCGAGGACGACGAACCGGGTCTCCGCTGTGGCGGTCTCCCCTATGTCGTCGGCCAGAACGCTGAGCCGCGGGGCGGCGAGGCCCGCCTTTGGCGTGACCGCGGCGGTTCGGCCGGTCGGGTCGCCCAGGGCGAGCTCGAGCGCGGCCGTCGTGGACGGGGCCGGGACCAGGCTGGACCGAGGGGCGTGCTCAGCCAGCCAGGCACGGCATTGGTCGAGCGCGTGCGGATGTGAGGAGACCGTGCGCAGTGCCTCGGGGCTGGCACCGTGCAGGCCGACGAGCTGGAACCGGACCGGGATGACGACGTCGCGGTGCAGGCGGACCTGGCTTCGTTCGGACGGGTCCACGGCCTTTCCGGTGCCCAGGCCGGCGAGCAGGTCGGCCGTCGGCCCGACCAGGCCGGCGACCGAGTTCTCCCAGGCCAGCACGCCGTAGGTGACCGAGCCGTCGCTGAGCCGGGCCATGAGCTCGTCGGGGTCGGCGCAGGGGACGTGCCGCAGCGCGGCCAGGGCCGGATCGGCCAGCACGGTGCGGTGGGTGAAGGTACCCGCCGGTCCGAGGTAGCCGACGGACGCGGCTGGGGCGGGATCGAGTGTGGTGGTCACGGCCGACTCCTGGAGGTCTCCACGCGCGGGACGGGTCGACGCCGCCGGTGCCGCCGGGAGCGGCCCCGGCTGGTGGGTGAAGCCTTCGGGCGACTAGCGGGCCGCCAGCGCGTCCGACAGCAGGTCGGGCCCGACGACCTTCCCTGGATTGAGCACGTTGGCCGGGTCGAACAGGCCCTTGATGCGGGCCATCCACAGGGCCGCGTCGCCGTGCTCGGCGGCCAGGTACTGGCGCTTGCTCAGGCCGATGCCGTGCTCGCCGGTGCAGGTGCCGCCGACGCGCAGCGCGTGGCGGACCAGCTCGTCCGAGAACAGCGCGGCCGGGGCGTCCTGGCCCTCGGCGACCGCGACGACGGTGTGGATGTTGCCGTCACCGACGTGGCCGGTGGTGACCACGTCCAGCCCGAGATCGGCGCGCAGCTGGCTGATCACCTGCGCGTGCTCGACGATCGCTGACAGCGGCACAGCCGTGTCAGTGATCAGGTATCGCCGGCCGGGGAAGGCCCGGCGGATCGACCAGAACAAGCGGTGGCGTGCTTCCCAGATGGCCTCCCGCTCCGCCTGCGCGGTCGCCGTGCCGAGCGTGCTCGCGCCGGCCTCGAGCAGGGCTCGGCGGGCGATGTCCAGCTCGGTGGCCAGGCCGGCCGCGGTGGAGCTGTGCAGCTCGACGAACAGGGCAGGGGCGTCCGGGACCAGGCCGGGCACGTCCTGGGCGAGCAGGCCGGCGGTGATCTCGTCGAGCAGTTCGAGGCGGGCGATGGGCAGCCCGGTCCCGACCGCCGCGAAGGCGCCGGCGACCGCGGCGGCGACGTCGGGGAAGAACGCCCACAGCACCGCGATCTCCTCGGGTACGGGGTGCAGCGCGACGGTGAGCTCGGTGATGACGCCCAAGGTGCCCGCCGAGCCGATGAACAGGTCGCGCAGGTCGTAGCCGCTGCTCGACTTGCGGACCGGCCGGCCCAGCCGCAGCACGTCGCCGCTGGCCAGCACGACCTCCAGGGCCAGGGTGTTGGCCCGCATGCCGCCGTAGCGGATCGTGGTCGTGCCGCTGGCATTGGTCGCCGCCATCCCGCCGAGGCTCGCGTCCGCGCCCGGGTCGACGGGAAACGTCAACCCGAACTCCCTCGCCCGGGTGTTGAGCCCGTTCCTGGTCAGGCCCGGCTGCACGACCGCGTGGAAGTCCTCCGGGCACAGCGCGACGAGCCGGTTCATCCGGGAGACGTCCAGGCTCACCTCGCCGCCGAGTGGCACCACATGGCCTTCGGCGCTGGTGCCGGTACCGAACGGGATGATCGCCACGTCGTGGCGGGCGGACCATCGCATCGTGGTGACGACGTCGTCACGGGTCTCGGCGAACACCACCGCTCGCGGCGGGATGCTGTCCAGGTGGTTCTCGTCGCGGCCGTGGGTGTCGAGGTCGGCGGGCCGGGTCGACACCGTGCCCGCGAGCCCGGTGGCCAGCTCGGCGAGGGCGTCCGCGTCCGGGACCGCCCTGGCCGGCCGGCTGATGGTGGTCACCGCGCGGCCGAGGCAGTCTCGGCGGCGGCCTCCGAGACGTCCATGGAGGTGACGCGTGCCGGCGCGGCCGGGACGAGCTCGAACAGGACGCCGCCGGGCGGGCTGGTGGTGTGGTGGGCCGCGCGCGGCGTCCAGCCGGCCTCGGCGAACGCCTCGCCCCACTCGGCCTCGGTCGGCAGGTAGGTGTGCATGAGCGCGTGGGCGGCCTCGAAGCCGAGCCGGAAGATGGGCGTGTCCGGCCCGGGCGTGTCCTCGGACCGGACGACGTCGCAGAGCAGCATCGTCCGAAGGTTCGGGAAGGCGATCCGCAGGTTGGTCAGCACCCGCACGCACGACTCGCGCGGCCAGAAGTCGTGGCCCATGAACACGCAGGTGACGACGTCGACGTCGGACAGGTCGTCGGCGGGGGTGAGCCGGTGGACGTCGCCCTGGCGCACGCTGAGCCGGTCGGCCAGGCCCTCGGCCGCGATGACCTGCCCCGCCAGTTCGACCGAGGCCGGGGCGAGGTCGATGCCCACCCCGGTCACCCCGGGATTCCGCTTCATGATCCGGACCAGGCGCCCACCCGAGCCGCAGCCCAGGTCGGTGACCCGCGTGAACTCGAGGCCGGCCAGGACGCGGTCGAACAGAGGCTCGACCTCGCCGTTGCCCATGAGCCGGGAGCTGAGGGCCACTGCGCGCATGTCGCGGTGATAGGTGACCTCGTCCCGGTCGGGCGCCAGGTCGGCCGCGTAGGTGAACACCTCGCCGTTGCCGCGCACCAGCCAGTAGAAGTAGCCACGCAGCTCGTACGCGTCGGCGAAGCGCGGACCGGGCCGGACCAGCAGGGCCGGGTCCGAGGTGTCCAGCTCGACGATGCCGGCCCAGGCCAGGGCGTTGAGCAGGGCGCGCGCCACCCAGGGCGACACCGGCTCGCCGCCACGGCGCAGGTCGTCCGCCGGGTAGGTGCCGCCGTCGGCGAGCGTGTCGAACAGGCCGAGCTCGACGGCGGCTGAGATCGCGCTGGCGGCCACGTAGGAGGAGAAGAGGTCGGCCACCGGGCCGATGGTGGCGGCCGGCGCGGCGGTGGGGGCCGCCGAGGGAGCGGGCTGTGGCGAAAGGGAGGCGCACATAGCAATTCCTTCGCTGGGAGCCGGTGGGGAATGAGAATTACCAGCGGCGGGTCGTCGCGAATATGAGCGCGACCACAGAGCGTTCACCGCGGCCGCCTATTGCGTGCCGCGGTTCGGCGTTGACCGAACGAGAATCGGACCAACGAACTGAGAATGTCTTTTCACTTATGGTGCGGACGACGGCCGTCGAGTGTCAAGCGAAGGAATGTTAACGTTCTATATCGGCATGTTACACTTGGTGCATATTTCTGCCTCGTTTCGGCGGGACTGGGCGATGGAAAGGGTGGTTCACACGTCTACGGCGAGCGGTTCGATCCGCGGCGAGGAACCGGGCAGCCGCCGGATCAGGCGGGATTACCTGGCGAGCCGGCGGGATCTTCTGGATGCGGCCGAGCGATTGCTCGCGAAACACGGCGGGCGGTTCAGCCTCGTGGATCTCGCGGCCGAGGCCGGTGTGTCAACCGCCACTGCCTATCGCCATTTCCCGGACGTGGACGCGGCCCTTGACGCCTATTACACGCAGCTCGTGGAGACCCTGGTCAGCCACATGGAGGCGGTGCCGGCCGCGCCGGATGTGCTGCGCCGTTTCGTCGCCGTGTGCGAGCTGTGGGTCCGCGAGGCCGTGAGCTGGGGGCCGGCTGTCGTGCACGTCCGGTCCTCCCGCGGTTTCCTGCAGCGGCTGCACGCGGACGACCCGGTGATCGGCCGGCTGTTCGGGGCGCTCGCGCCGCTGCTGGCCGCGCTGACCGAGGCCGGTTTCATTCCACCCGGGCCCGCCGAGTACGGGGTGCTCATCTGGGTCACCGTGTTCGACGAGCGGGTGGTCGTCGATCTGCACGACAGCCTGGGTTGGCCGTCCGCGCGCATCGCGGCCGAGCTGACCGGCAGCGTGCTGCGCGCCCTCGGCCGGCCCGCCGGGGCGGCCGAGTAGCACTCGGCTACCCGGCCGCCCCGGCGCTCAGCCGAGCACGGCCGTCGCCTCGATCTCCACCAGCAGGCCGGGCCGCACCAGCCCGCAGACCACGGTCGTACGGGCCGGCGGGTCGACCGGGAAGGCCTCGCGGAACGCGACGTCGAGCTCCGGCGCGGCGGCGGCCTCGGTCAGGTAGCACACGCAGCGCACCACGTCGGCGAGGCGGCCGCCCGCCCGGTCCAGGACCTCGGCGATCTGGCCGAAGATGTCGCGCGCCTGGCTCACCGTCGTGCTGCCGCGCGGCCGGCCGGTCGCCGGGTCCAGGGCGACGCAGCCCGAGAGCACGACCAGGTCACCGACCCGCACCGCGGCGCTGATCGGGGCCAGGCCGGCGAGCCCGGGCGGCAGCGGCACGGTCGTCCTGGTCGAGCGTGGCCGGTCGACGGATCCGGTCCTCGCGCCGATCACCATCGCGACACCGCCGACGGTCTGATCATCGTGTCGGTCAGCTCGTCGACGCCGCTCGCTCCGAGAAGCTTGATGGTCGTCGAGATCTCCTCGCGTAGCAGTTCGTGCAGCCGGCCGACGCCTTCCTCGCCGCCGGCCGCGAGCGCCATCGCCGCGGCGCGGCCGATGACGACGACGTCGGCGCCGAGCGCCAGTGCCTTGACGACGTCGCTCCCCCGGCGGATCCCCGAGTCCAGCGCGATGGGCACCCGACCGCCGACCGCCGCGACGACCTCCGGGAGCTGGTCGAGGGCCGCGGGCACCGTGTCGAGCTGCCGGCCGCCGTGGTTGCTGACCAGCACCGCGGCGGCTCCGGCCCGCACGGCCGCCTCGGCATCGGAACCGGTGAGGATGCCCTTGGCCATCCAGGGCAGCGGCGAGTCCGCCATCCGCCCGGCGAGCTCGTCCCAGGTCCAGATCGGCTCCCGGCGGACGAACAGCTGGCCGAGGGTGTCGGCCAGGTCGGCCGGACCGGCGTGCGGGTAGTTGCCGCTGACCACGTCGACGTCGACGTCGAACCGGTTGCGCATGTTGCGCTCGCGCCAGCCGGCCGTCGGGCAGTCCAGCGTCAGGCAGAGCGCGCTGAAACCCGCGGCGGCGGCCCGGCGCAGCATCGCGGCGAAGTTCGCCGGGTTGCCCATCGGGTGCAGCTGGGCCATCCGCGCGGCGCCCGGCGCGGCCGTCGCCACCTCCTCCCAGGAGTACGACCCGGCTTCCGGCACGATCGAGGCCACGCCGGCCTTGGCGTTCGCTCGGGCGACGGCGAGCTGGCCGTCCCGGTGCAGCAGCCGGTCGGCGCCGAACGGGCTGGTGACCACTGGCATCGACAGCTCGATGCCGAGGAAGGTACGGGCCAGGTCCGGCTCGCCGGCCCCGGTCATCAGCCGTGGCAGCACCGACCACTGCTCGAACGACGACAGGTTGGCCCGCAGCGTCTGCTCGCCGCCCGAACCACCGTCGAGGAAGTCCCACACCTGCGGGGGCAGCGCGCGACGGGCCTCCTCGTAGATCTCCCCGACCGTGGCGAACCGGTCGGCTGAGGTGAAGGAGACGAACGGGCTCGGGTCGGTCCCGGTCGGGGCCGTCGCGTCCCGCGGCCGGGCGGGCCGCGCCGGCGGGACCGCAGCCTGGGTCGAGGCGTCAGCGGCTGTCACGTGTCACTCCACTCCACTCCTGTCTGATCGGCGGCCGTGCCGGGCGATCAGGACGTCGCCGCGCGGACGGCCTGCGTCCCGGCCGCCGCTTCGGTAAAGCTCGATGTCTGTCGGCCGGCCCGGTCACCCCGCGAGCAACTGCCGGTCCGACGGGGCGTCCCCGAGCCCGGACACGATGTCGACCAGGTCGGACGGCGTCAGTGCCGTCTTCGCGGGGCCGGCCACGTCGTAGATGACCCGGCCGCGCGACATCACCAACAGCCGGTCGCCGACCTCGATCGCGTGGCGCATGCTGTGTGTGATCATCATCGAGGCGCAGCCCAGTCGTTCGTGCATCTGGAGGGTGAGGTCGAGGACCCGCGCCCGGGTCCTGGGGTCCAGCGCCGCAAGGTGCTCATCGAGCAGCAGGAGCTTGGGTTTCCGCAGGCCGGCCATCAACATCGTCACGCTCTGCCGCTGCCCCGCGGACAGCAGCGTCACCGGGTCGGCGAGGCGGCGTTCCAGGCCCAGGCCGAGCACGGCGAGGTCCTCGCGCATGCCCGAGCGCCGGCCTGGGGTGACCGCGGGCGACAGCCGCCGCCGACGGCCGCGGGCGGCGGCGAGAGCGAGGTTGTCGGCCAGGGAGAGATCGGGCGCGGTGCCCGCGAGCGGGTCGTCGAAGACGCGGGCTACCGCGCCGGCGCGGGCGTGGACCGCCAGCCGCGTCACGTCCCGGCCGCCGAGCAGCACCCGCCCCCGGGTCGGCCGGTAGACCCCGGCCACCACGTTGACCAGGCTGCTCTTGCCGGCGCCGTTGCTGCCGACGACGGTGACGAACTGACCAGCCGGGATCTCCAGGTCGACGTGGTCGAGCGCGACGACCTCCGTCGGGGTGCCCGCGCCGTGGACCAGGCGCACACCGTCCATTCTCAGCATCAGCCAGCCTCCTTCATCGTCGCCGAGGCCGAGGCCCGCCCGGCGGCGGCGGGCTGGCGGGCAGGGGGGACAGTCGGACCGTCGTCGGCCACCGGCCGGCCACCCGCCACGGCGGCGGTCCTCGGGCCGTCCAGCGCCACCGCCCGGCTGCCGAGACGGCCGCCCGCGCCGAACCGGCCCAGCGCTCGGCCGATCTCGGGCAGGTAACGGTTGAGCGCGACCGCCGCGACCAGGGTGAGCGCGGTGATGCCGGACAGGTCGGTCGCCTGCAACCCGGCCCGCAGCGCGCCAACCAGGATCAACCGGTACAGCAACGTGCCGGCGACCACGGCGGCGATCACCCGGCCGACCCGGGACGCCCCGCCCGGCCGGGCGATCAGCTCACCGAGCATCACCGCGCCGACACCCGCCAGCAGCGTGCCCGTGCCGGTCGACGAATCGGAGAAGCCCTGGGACTGCACGGTCAGCGCGCCCGACAATCCGGCGCTGGCGTTGGCCAGCGCCAGGCACAGCGCCAGCGAACGCCGGTCGTCGACGCCCTGAGCCCGGGCCATCCGGGGATTGACCCCGGTGGCCCGCAACGCCAGGCCGACCTCGGTGAGCAGCAGGTAACCGACGGCGGCGAGGAACACGGCGGCGAACGCGGCGAGGATCGCGATCGTCAGCCAGTCCTGAACCTCCGGAGCCAGGCCGATCAGCCCACCGAACAGGGTCCGGCCGCTGTCCAGGCTGATCGACGGCCGTCCCAGCACGTGCAGGTTCAGCGTCGTCATGCCGATGCTCATGACCAGCCCGGCCAGAATGACCGGGATGCGAAACGCCAGGTGCAGCCCGGTCGTGACGAGCCCCGCGACGGCGGCCCCGGCCACGGCCACGAGCATCGCCAGCGGCACGCCCAGTCCGTGATTGAGCAGCACGGCGGTGATCGCGCCGCCCAAAGTGAAGCTGCCGTCGACGGTGAGGTCGAAGTCCTGCCGGATGCGGACGACGAGGTAGATGCCCATGACGACCGGCAGCAGCGGCAGACCGGCGATCAGGGTGTCGGTGACGAGGAATCGCATGGCTAACCCATCGCCGCGGACGGCATGGTGACCCCGAGCGCGCCGAGCGTCGAATGGTTGACGTCCCACTCGAGCGCACCCGGCCGGCCGAACGGGGTTGCCGCCGGCTGGGCACCGTCGAGGACCTTCACGGCGACGTCGGCGCCCTGCGAACCTAGGTCTGCGTAACTCGGCCCCAGCGTGGCCAGCACCCCGCTTGTGGTCGCGTCTCCCGACGTCAGGTACAGCGGGATCTTGTTCGACAGGGCGACCGCGCCGACCGCGGCGATGCCCGACGCCACGGCCGCGTCAGGCCCGACGAGGATCGTGTCGGTCCGGCCGACCAGGGATCGGGCGGCGCTCTGCACGTCACCGGCGCTCGCCACGGTCGCCTCGACCAGTGCGAGACCGGGCCGCGCCTTGATCGCCGTCCGCAGCTGCGCGACCCAGACCTGGCTGTTCTCGTTCGACGGATCGTAGATCGTCCCGATCCGCTTGGGCGCCGGGGTGACCTTAGCCAGCTCGCCGAGGAGCTCGGCGGGGTCGACGAAGTCGATCGTGCCGGTGACGTTGTGCCCGGGGTGGTCCAGGCTGTCGGCCACCTTGCCGCCGACCGGGTCGCCCATCGCCAGCGCGATGATCGGATGCGTCTTGTCCTGCTGCGCCATGGCGATGACGGCCGGAGTGCCGATCACCGCGATCAGCGAGGAGTTGGACCGGGAAAGGTTGCGGGCGATGCTCTGGATCAGGGACGGATCGCCGTTCGCGTTGCTGACGCTGTAGCTGACCGTCCGTCCGGCCAGCTTGGCCGTGAGCTCCTTCTTGAACGCCGTCTCCAGGGTGGTGACGACGTCGGCTTGCGCGACCTCGAAGATGTTGACCTTGACCGTGCCCGAACCGGCGCTCGACGAGGTCGTCGATCCGGACGAGCTCCCGCAACCCGCGATCACACCGATCATGCCGATCGCGCCCAGTAGCGCGCCGGCCAGCCGGCGGCGACGCGATGCCCCCAGTTTCATCCGACCTCCCGATCTGAGAAGTTCTTCTCAAGTCAGGTTGGGAACCTTGTGTTTCTTACCGATAAAGGTCCCCGATCGTTCTGGTAACGACTCTGCGGGCTGGTGTACTCACTGTGAGCATCGATCCTGGTTCCGGCGACTCTGTGTAATAAAGGTGGCGTTCCTAACACGTGCGCGGCGTCGATGGTGACCGTCCGCCGAGGGCGCGGGGACGCGGCTCGCCCGGTCCGGATGCCGTCTTGGTCACGGAGGCGTGGGACTGTCCTACATCCCGTCCGAGCCAACCCAGCTGGCCGCCCTGGACGAGTTCCTCTCCAGGTACGTACGCGGGCGGGCGGGGTGGTGGCCCTGGATGAGGTCACAGCACCGGCTTCGCGTTGCAGGACTTCGGCGGCATCCGGGCCGCGGTCCCGGCTGACGAGGACCAGCCCCACGCTGGCGCCGATGCGATGTCGGTGGCCCGCCAGGGTGCACGGCGCACGGATGGCCGCCGCGAGCCGGTGCGCGAGGGACTCGGCTTCCGAATGGTCGCGGGCGTTCTCGAGCGGCAAAGCGCCAACGGAAAGGCGAGCTGGTCGTCTACCGCCCCGACCTCACGATGAGCGACACCGCGCTCCGGATATCCGATGACCTCACGCGCCTCCTTCACTGCGACGACGACGCAGGCACCGTGGACGTCACCTATCAACCTGTGATCCAGCTTCGAGACCAGCAGACCGTCGCCGTCTGCGCCGAGCCACGCTGGCGCCATCCAGTCCACGGCGAGATCGCGTCCAGACGACTACGCCAGCTCGCCGGCGAGGCCCGTCTGGCCGACAGGCTCCTGCGCTTCACCCTGCGACAGGCGTGCGCCGACCTTGCCGCCGCCGAGCACCCCTCCGCGCCACTGCCGGTCTTCGTCACCGTCCCCCTGGACGCGATTCTCGACCGGATGGCGTTGACCGACATCGCCGCACTGTTCCAGGCTCGAGCCCGCGCTCACTAATCCTCACGCTCGCTGATATCCGTTGCGGCCCGACACTGCCCCAGGACCACAGCGAACAGTTGATCACCACGCTGCTCCGCGCCGCGAACCGCGGCGTCACGATCACCTCGGTCTGGACGCCCGACTTCCTCGCCGCTGCCTGCGCACGCGCCGCCGGCGACCAGCTGCGCGCCGCTGACTGGATCCGCCAGAGCGCCGACGTCCCCATGCGCATGCTCGTCGTCGACCAGCAGACAGCCGTCCTCCCCGTCGACGCCAGCGACCTGGCCCAGGGCGCGCTTGCCTTCCGGACCCCCGCCCTGCGCCAACTCGTCACCAACCTGATCGAGCAGCTTCACCGCGACGCGACACCACCGCCACTCCAAACCGACTCCACGAACCGCCGTGCCGACGTGCTCACGCTCCTGAACGACGGCCTCACCGAAGCCGCGATCGCCGCACGCCTCCACATCCACGTCCGCACCGTCGGGCGCATCATCGCCAACCTCAGAAACGAACTGAACGTCTCCACACCCTTCCAACTCGGCGTCGCCGCCCACCAGCACGGCCTAATCCCACGGCCCCGACCGACCGAACCAGAACGCCACCACCAACCAGCCTGATGATCTTCACGGCGCGAGACCAGCCCAACATCATCGATCATGAAGCCAGCCGCTGTGGTTACTTTGCTTGAAGACAACTCGCCCATAGGGGAGCCTCTCCGAACCACCCCATCCCCGAGGCCGCCCCCGCGCAGCCTGCCGCCCGGCCGCAGGACCGAACGGTCAAAGTAGAAGCAAACCCAAATCGGGCCACCGCAACCCCTCGGCACCTATGGGGGTCGCGGCTACGCCGCCACCCCCATAGGCCCCTCAAGCTGCTGAGCATCGCGACGCGCGGGGGACTCCGGTCGCGACTTTTGATCATTTCCGCGGTATCTGCGTCGCTCGGACGTGGTCCCGCGAAACAGGGACGTTTCGGCGCGCGAGGCTGTCGCGAAGGAACATTGATACCCAACACTTAAATCTTCTAGTCAATTCTGCTCCATCAAGAGATCGGCTTCCTTGCGAACCTCCTGAACTTGGTCCGCAGCCAAACGACGGAGATCCCAGATTAACTCCGAGATGCCTGCCATCTTCAAATCTGGCGAGAAATCAGAATCCGGCAATTCTCCCTCGAAGAGCGTCGCCAGGTCTTCGAATTCAATACCTAGAACAGTGGAGAATCCTGCCAGCATGGCGGCCGTAAGATCTTTACGGCCCTGACCTATCCGTGAATATGTAGAAGCAGACAAATAAACAGGGGTTACTCTGGCGAGCACCTGCGCCGCGCTATCCTGGTCCAAGTTTCGGTTAGCGAGCAGGCCCATGAGTACCGCACCGGGACCTGGTGGGTACGGATCGTACAACCGCGACGGCTGAGTGCGCTCCCGCTGAGGCAGTGACCTAACGTACTGCCGCAGCTGGTCCCTATACTCAATCGATAGACGCTTAGCAAGCGAGACAATCCCAGGTATTTTCTGGCCCACTCTAGGATCCAGAGGAGCGAGATCGTCCGGTACCGAGACGTGCGCCATCGCGAACAAGTCCGCAGCGTGCAGCTGGAGTGCGGGCGCGAGCTGTCTAATCATAGATGATTTCGGCGTCGCACCGTGCAACACTGACTGGAATTCGTTCTCAGAGATACCGGTCCGCCGCGACAGCTCTCCAAT
The DNA here is from genome assembly GCF_001854805.1 of Pseudofrankia coriaricola. Taxonomy (GTDB): domain Bacteria; phylum Actinomycetota; class Actinomycetes; order Frankiales; family Frankiaceae; genus Pseudofrankia. Next base: position 13,089 of record NZ_MBLO01000064.1, on the reverse strand, counting down.
ACCGATACTCCGCCGGGCCAGAATTCGCCTCAGCACTGTATCGAAATTCGGACATCCAGCCATCTCATCCATCCAGGGTCACTCGATGAACTGCGAAACCAAGAGGCGCGAGGAGGACGAACAACTCCCTCTCCCATCTACCGATCGCGCCAACAGCACCTCCGCTATCGTTGGAAGTCAACTGGATCCCAAGTGCCAGGTCTGGGCGCAGGCAGTCCATGTCGCTCGAACGCAGCCCGCGCAATCTGCTCCAACGAAGCATATTCACTTTCGTTACCAATATATCCAGGGTCGTTGCCAGGCTGGTAGTGACCCGAGAAGTTATCAAACTGAATGATGTCGCCCGACTCATCAACCTCGAAGGTCCCAGCCATAATAACGGGCCGACCTTCAGCGAGGCTAGTATGTCCTGGAGTGTCACCGAGTAGATCCCTTACTTCCTTGTGAAGCGCTCGAAGCGACCCGTCCAGCCTAACAACGTAATCGTAACGACCTTGATCAAGGGGCTCGCCAGGCTTGATCCCAGCGTCTGCGGGGATCAACCCTTGAGGGGTGTCGTCCACGTCCGGTCGACCTGGAACCCATATGTAAGGTTCACAGTCTGGGTCGGCAGGATCGCAGCCTTCAAGATCGGTAGGAGACCCTGGGCCGCCAGGTGGATCGTCATTGCCCTGGTCTCCTCCCGCGTCGCCGGTAGATGGGATGACCTGGTCGTCGTCGATGCAGTGCGGGAGGCCGGCTTCCTGGCAGGTTGGTCCGTCGTACTGTCTGCCGGCGGTTTCGTCGGTGGTGGGGCCGAGGTAGGCGTCGAGGGGGCTGGAGTACTCCTGGCGGGGGCCGGGTTGGGGGTGGTGCCGACGCCGTGGTTGGGGTCGGGGTTGACGTAGTGGGAGCCGTGGATGACGGAGTTCGGGTCAGGGTAGTGCGGCTGCGGTGGGGCAGCCGGCTTGCACTGCGTGCAGCGTCCGCTGTTTGTGCCTCCGCCAGCGCTGACCGGCCTATTGGTACCACCGCCGCTCGGGGCGCCGCCACCACCCATGCCAGCGGAACCACCCGGAGTGCCACCGCCGTTGTTGGCAGGTTGGCAGATGGTGCAGACACTGGTGGCGCTGGCGGGAGGAGCGGGGCGTTGAGGAGTTGTTGCCGGCCGGGGCGGAGGCTTGTCCGTGTTGGTGGTCGACGGCTTGGAGCCACAGGAACTCCGCGCATTACCGACGCCCTCTCCGGCCACATAGATGCCGACGTCGGCCACCAGGGGGTTTTCCACGGCAACGGCGACGCCGACAATTCCGACGCCCGCCCCCGTCAGCAGCACGTCGCCCACGCAGTTCCACCAGCTCTGGCCCGTCGGGTCGCTGTAGATCAGTGGGTTCGCGCCGGCGTAGGCGTATCGGTTGTCTGCGGAGGTTCCCGTCCAGGGGAGGGGGTAGGTATCTCGGGTCAGGAAGGCGCCGGTTTGTGGGTTGTACCAGCGAGCCTCGGCGTTGACGAGGTGTGTGTCGGGGTCGGTCCAGCTGCCCTGGTAGCCGATCTGGAGGTTCGTGTTTCCGGCGGTGAGGGGCTGACCGAAGGGGTCGTAGCTCTTGCTGTCGGTGAGGGTGCCGTCGGTGGTGAAGGCGGCGACGGTGTCGCCGTGGAGGTTGTGGATGGTCGCCCAGGCGCCGTCGTCAGTTCCGGCACCGATCAGGCCGCCGGCGGGGTCGCGGGCGTAGGCGGAGTTGCCATCGATGGATGGTTCTTTGTCGAGGCCGTTGTAGAGGAACTGGCGGCTGGTGTTGCGGGACGCGATCCGGTCCAGACCGTCGTAGCTGTAGGTGGTGGTTGTCGGTCCGGCGGTGTGGCTGGTCAGCCGGTCGAACGCGTCGAACGCGGTCGTGGTCGTCGCCGAGCCGGCTGTGCGGGTCGAAAGAGTCCCGCGGGCGGTGTAGGTGTAGCTGGCCGTGCCGTCAGAGGTCAGCTGGTTGCGCGCGTCGAACGTCGCTGTCGCCCCACCGACCGACGTGCGGTTGCCAGCCGCGTCCCAGCCGTAGGTCTTGGTGACGCTGGACTGGTTGGTCCAAGAGGTGAGCCGGTCAGCCCAGTCGTAGGCGTAGGTCTGGGTGCCAGCTCCAGCGACGCCGGTGCCGGTGATCGTGGTGGAGATGAGGTTGTCGTTGTTGTCGTAGCCGTAGGTCTGCCCGCGCAGGGCGCCGGACGGGCCGGCCAGGGTGTCGTCGGTGAGCCGGCCGAGCTGGTCGTAGTCGAAGGTCTGGGTGGCGCCGGTGCCGCCGTGGTAGTCGATGGAGGTGAGCTGGCCGGCGTCGTCGTAGTCGTAGCCCCGGGTGTCACCGCTGACTGCGGCGCCGACGGCGACGAGGCGGCTGCGGGCGTCGTAGTAGTAGTCCGACCAGCTGCCTGGATCGGAGCGCTGCAGCATCCGGCCGTCCTCGTCGTACACGAACGAGGACGGACCGCCGTCGCCGTCAGCCTCGGTAACCAGCCCGCGGTCGTCGTAGCCGAACTGCTGGCTACCGCCAGGGTGGTCGACCTCGACAAGGTTGCCGGCCAGGTCGTAGTCGAGCGCACGCGCCGTAGCGGTGGCGCCTCCGCCGGAACCGGTCTCTGCGGTGAGGCGACCGAGCGCGTCGTAGGTGCGGATGCGGGTAACGCCGCCGGGTTCGGCCAGAGTGATGGGCAGGCCCGCAGCGTCGTAGGTGGTCTGCCAGGTGCGGTCGGCGAGGTTCGGATAGGCGGTGGTCGACGGCTCGAGGACCTTCTCGGACAGGCCCAAACTGTTATAGGTGGTGATCGTCGCGTTGCTCCGGCCGTCGGTCACCCCTTATCTGATTAGATAACCCGCGGTAGAGTGGTGGTCGTGGAGCCTGATCCGGACTCGCGTGAGGTCGTGGCACTGCTGGAGGCCGCACTGGTGGACAGTGGCCTGACGCAGGCGGAGTTCGCGTCGGCGTTGGGGACATCAGGGTCGAGGTTCTCGACCTACCGGTCGGGCGCGACGAGACCGACCGCCGTGTTCTGTTTTCGGGCACGTCGGATCGGGCGGGCTTTGGCCGCGGCGCGGGGTTCGCGTCTGATGTCGGCACCGGAGACGTCGAAGGCGATCCGCCAGGCTGGCGACGAGGAGTGGGCGTGGCGGATGCTGCTGCAGGGGCGGGATCATCTGCGTCTGCTGTTGGAGCGCGCAGACGGGTCCGCGGCGGCTTGGGAGGCCGCGCCGCCAGGTACGAAAAGCCTGGGGATGGACACGTTGCTGGCCGCGTTGGCCCGGTGTGAGTTCGAGCGGGCGGGTGTCGAGCCGCCAGCCTGGGCCGCGCCGAGGCGTCTGCCGCAGCCATGGGTTCCCGAGCATCCGTTCCTCGATCGCGAGCAGGTCATCGCCCAGACGCCCGGCTTTCTGCGAGAACTCAACGTCTTTGTTCCGGTCCGTGATCTGGTCACGGCGTGAACCAGCTCTACGAATTCACCGCTTCGGAGATCACCGCGCTGCTGTCCAGGCTCGATGAGCGGCTTCGGGTCCTGGGAGTCTCGGCATCGGTTTTCATCGTCGGCGGAGCGGCCATCTCGGTGAGCGCCGGACGGGACCTACGACGCACCGAGGACGTCGACGCCATCACTCGCGACGAGGTGGTGCTGGCGGAGGCCCGCGCGCTGGCCCGACAGGACGGTCTGCCAGAGAACTGGCTCAACACCAACGCGATGATGTGGATGCCGCCGCTGCCCGACGGCGCGCTCACGCCCCCCTCTGGTCCCGGTCTGCGCGTGACGTTCGCCTCGGACGAGTTCCTCCTGGCCACCAGCCCCGCAGGCCAGTCCGAGGACCCAGTGCGGGGTGATGTCCCCCGGGGTTGTGAGGGCGAGGACGGCGTAGGCGCCGGCTCCGGCGATGGAGGTGAGGAAGGTGGAGGCGAGGGTGGCTGGCGCAACCGTGGTGACCGGGAGGCCACGTCCGACCAGGATCGGGCCGAGGATCGAACCGCCACCGATGCCGTAGACGCCACCAACGAAGCCGACGAGCACGGCCAGGGCGGTGATGGTCCGCGGCCGCGGTGGCGCCGTGCTGGAGCGACCCGGTGGGAGCAGGGTCCAGGCGCACAGCCAGCCTCCCAGCGGGAGCAGCAGGGCGGCCAGCAGCAGGTGAAACACCTGCACGCCCGGTGCGAAGCGCACCCGTACGACCGCGCCCAGCACGACACCAGGCAGGGTTCCGACGACCAGCCGGCGCACTAGCGGCCCGCCAAGCTGGCCCTGCTGGTGGTAGCGCACCAGTGAGCCGGGAGTCGCGACCACGTTGAACAGCAGGTTCGTCGGTGTCACCGCCGGGCTCGGGACGTGCAGCAGATCGAGCTGCACGGGCAGCAGGAACACCGCCCCCGACACCCCGACCGGAGCGGTGATCACCGCGACCACCAGCCCAGCAGCGAACCCGAGCAGGACCGTGGTCATCGACGCGACCCCCATCCCGCCCGCGACTCTGGAACCCAGAGTCTGCCGTCACGGCGATCACTTCGCGCACCCGACCTACCGCAGCCTCGCGAGACCAAAGCGCAAGGATCACCTGCGCTGGGCCGGCACCGCCTCGCCGGACGGGGGTCGTCGAGGAAGGTCACCGGATAGGCGCAGCGAGGTGCAGGCGGCGCTCTCCGCACCCACCGGGCGGACAGCCCAGGCCCACGGTGTGAGGCTTCCGAACACCATCAGAGACGTTCGGGCCGGGTAGCCTCGCAACCGAGATCCGGCACGGTGGAAGCCTCGGCGCCGAGTCGCCCCAGCCTCGGGAGGCAACCGTGGATTCCACGCTCTATGACGAGGTGGGCGGTCTCGACGGCCTACGGCGCCTGTCCGCAGCGTTCTACGATCGTGTGCTCGCCGACGAGGTGCTCGCGCCCGTGTTCGCGCACTTCACCCCCACCCACCTCGATCACGTCGCCGTCTGGCTGGCAGAGGTATTCGGCGGCCCCGAGGACTTCTCAGCACACCTCGGCGGCCATCAGGCGCTACTACACAGCCACCTCGGGCTCGGGATCCGCGACGAACATCGACAGCGCTGGCTAGAACTCATGGCAGACGCGATCAGCGAGGTACTCCCCGGCCGGCCGGAGCTGGCCACGACGCTCATGGACTACTTCGACTGGGGCACCGCGATCGCCCAGGACGTCTCACAGGACCCCGTCGGAACCGATCTCGGCGACCCCGGCCCCACCCCCCGATGGGGACACCACGGTCTCGTCCACTAACCGGTTGCCGCCGACCCCAAAGCGCTCTGATCGCGGACCTGCTGGCCACCGGCGACGTCCCGCAGTCGATGCGGCGATGGACGCCTTCAGCGATCTCCACGAGACCTGGCCGCGTGCCGCCAGCGGCGTCGCGGACGCCGCATCACGACCGCCCGAGTATGTCCGCGATCTTCACCGCGAGCTCGAGCACAACCATGCGCGGGCCCGCTGACATATCAGCGCCCTGTCACCTCGGTCCGTTGAGTCAGGCGGCGATGACCTTTTCGACAGGGTCGCACTTCATGAGCTTGGACAGGTTTCCACCCATGATCTTGGCCTTTTCGTCCTCGGAGAGGGAGTCGTCGAGTTCTTCAACGAAAGAAGTGGGATCGGCCATGCCCTCGGGGTGCGGGTAGTCTGATCCGAACACGACGTTGTCGACACCGATTGCGTTCACGATCGCCATCACGTCCTCCTCGAAGAATGGGTGGACGACGATCGAGCGGTGCAGCGCGACGATCGGATCCTCGTCCCAACTGCCCGGATCTACCGCGTAGATCTTCTTGAACTGCTTGATGGCGGTCGGCACCCACTGGCTGCCATTCTCCACCGGCATGAACCGGATGTCCGGGAACCGGGTTGCCAGACCATGGCCGATGATCGAATAGACCGCGTCGCGAATGCTGCGGTACTCACTTCCTACGAGCTCAGTAAATTTGTTCCGCCCGCCGAAGGGCTTCATCTCGTCGGTGATGCCGTTCCACTCGTTCGTATAGCGAGTGTAACCGTCGTCGGAGGAGTGCATCCCGACCAGAGTGCCGGACTCCTGCACCCGGGCCCAGAACGGATCGAACTCCGGCAGCGCGAAGGACCGGCGGCGCACTCCGAAGTCCGGCACGGTCGCCGGTCGGATCAGCACCGCCCGGGCACCACGCTCGACCACGTAGTCGAGCTCCTTGATTGCCTCGTCGACGATGGACAGATTTATCACCGGTGTTGCGAAGATGCGATTCTCGAAGTTATAGGTCCAGTGCTCGTGCATCCACTCGTTCAGGGCGTGGACTACAACCGCGGTCGCCTTCGGGTCGTCAGCCAGGCGTTCCTCGAGCAGACTGGCCAGCGTCGGCCACATCATGGCCCGGTCGACCTTTTGCTCGTCCATCAGCTGCAACCGGGCGGCGGGGTCGAAGAACGCCGGCGGTGCCTCGATGTAGCGCGGGGGCATCCCCGGCACCCGCTCCGCGATTTGGTCGCTCTTCGACTTTCCCAGCGTGAAGCCGGTCCCGATCTGGTGCTTGGAAGACGGATTCTTCAGTCGGAACTCAATTTCCTGAGCACCGGGCGGGGCGACCTTGTTGAAGGTCGGATTGGGGATGTACTCGCTGATGACATTTCGCAGCGCGATCTTCGTCCGGCCGTTGACCTGAACGTACTTGACCAGGTTCGCATACTCCGCCGGGAGATACTTCGTGAACGCGTCCGTCGTCTCGTACATGTGGTTGTCGGCGTCAAAGACCGGATAGCTCAAATATGTAGGAATGGGAAGCTGCCCTTCTCGTGGTGTAGAACATCGCGGCGAAGATCCGGCTGTAGGTCAGGAGCCCGAGCAAGTCCATGCGCTTGCGGTGACCTTCGCTCGCAGGGCACAGGCTGGCGAGCGCTCGGCGGGGATCAGCCTGGCTCGATCTTCGCCCGTCTCAGCTGACCACCAGCGCACGGGAGGTGCTCGATACGAGCCATGTCTGGTGGTCCCTCCGTGAACAGATGATCCACAACACGCACGCGGACCATCGCTGGCCGCTCTCCGTCCCGGCCAGCCGATCAGCCGACGCCCTCTGTCACATCATCGTCTTGCGCTGAGCGCCGGTGCAAGGAGCGCATTACATCGATCTCGACCTTCCTCCCGAAGGGGACGGCGCTCGCGGCGGGTGAGGATAGGCGTCATCTGTGCCTTGCGGACCTGCCACCGACGGTGACGTTCAGAAGATCCGTGTGTGGGACGTCGCCGCGTCGGATCGGCAAGCTTCCGGGCTTCGGTGCGCAGAAGGCGGCGTGAGCAGCGACCTACAGCTTGGCCAGGAGCCCGCGGGCCACCTCGACCCACCGGCCGAGCCGACCATGCGGGCCGACGCCAGTGACCGCTCGTCGGCCCGCTACCGACGTCCGTACGCCGTCGCGGGCAGCCTCGAGCTGCGTGCTCTGTCCCGTGGACAGGGCGACGGGTCGCAGGCGCTCGCCGAGATCGCGGACGGCCGGTAGACGGGCCCAGTCCGGGTTGACCGTCAGTCGGCGGTGGATCTCCCGGGCGCGGGTAGCCGTGCGGGGGTGGCATCGTCCGCCACCGCGCGTAGCGCGTGCTCGACGGCACCTGCGGCTCGCTCGGGATCTTCGCGGGCCTCCTCGACAGTGCCCTGCCCGCCCTCCAACCTGATCGCACCCGGCGAGTCACGGGGGTCGTTCTACAGTGGGCTCCCACTGTGGCGGGCGTGGAGGGGGACCACGATTGGAGATTGACTTCGCCGATCCGGGGTTCCTGCGGGACCCGTACCCGACGCTCGCCCGGCTGCGGGAGCACGCCCCGGTGAGCTGGCACGCCGGCACGGGCCGGTGGCTGGCGGCGAGCCACGCCGCGGTCGGCGCGGTGCTGCGCGACCGCCGCCTCGGCCGGCTCTGGCAGGACAAGGAGCCCGCGGCTTTCTTCACGCCCTTCAACCTGCTGCACCGCAACCAGATGATGGAGAACGAGCCGCCGGCGCATACCCGGCTGCGGTCGCTGGTCGCGCAGGCGTTCAGCCGCGGCCACGTCGAACGCCTGCGGCCGGCGGTGGCGGCCGAGGCCACGGCGCTGCTGGCCGCGGCCGGACCCGACTTCGACCTGCTCGCCGACGTCGCCGAGCCGCTCGCCGTCACGGTCATCGCCGAACTGCTCGGCGTGCCCCGCGAGGACCGGCACCGGCTGCGACCGTGGTCAGCCGCGATCGTGCGGATGTATGAGGTGGCGCCGTCACCCGCTACCGAGGCCGCGGCGGTCACGGCCGCCGGCGAGTTCGCCGGCTACCTGCGCACGCTGGCCGCGCGCCGCCGCGACGACCCGCGCGACGACCTGATCAGCCACCTGGTGGCCGCGCGCGACGGCACCGACCGTCTGTCCGCCGACGAACTGGTCGCCTCGGCGATCCTGCTGCTCAACGCCGGCCACGAGGCCTCGGTGAACGCACTCGGCGGCGGAGTGGTGGCCCTGCTGCGGCATCCAGACCAGCTGGCCCGGCTGCGCGCCGACCGTACGCTCATCCCGGCCGCGGTCGAGGAGATGATCCGCTACGACCCGCCGCTGCACCTGTTCATCCGCACCGCCACCGCGGACGTCACCGTCGCCGGCGTCACGATCCCGGCTGGGGCCGAGGTGGCCGCGCTGCTCGGCGCCGCCAACCGCGACCCGGCGGTCTTCGCCGACCCGGACTCCTTCGACGCGGGCCGCGACCCCAACCCCCATGTGGGCTTCGGTGCCGGCCTGCACTTCTGCCTCGGCGCGCCGCTGGCCCGCATCGAGCTGCAGGCAGCCCTGGCCGCGCTCCTCGACCACACCCCGACCTGGACGCTGGCCGCCGAACCGGTCCAGCGCCCCACCTTCGTCCTGCGCGGCTACACCGCCGTCCCGTTGACCCAGCCACCACCACATACCTGAACCACCTGGGCGATCCGTCCTTGATCTTTTCTGTCAGCCGCGGTGGCAGCCGCACTCATGAGTCGGGGCTGTGATCGGCAACGAGGAGACCGTTCGCCGAGCAGCGGTGACCGCGATCACGCTGGCGAGCCGTGGCCCGCGCCTGCCAGGAAACCCCACCGTTGGACTCGTCCACACCGACGCGGCCACGCTGGAACGACTTCGTGCGCTAGCCGGATAGCTCCCGGCCATCGCTCTCCCTCAGAGTCTCGCTGGCGTTCGACCCCGGCCTCCCGTGCCCCCAGATGCTGAGCCGACACGGCCGGTCGGTGGGATCCAATCGCCACGGACGGCCAAGTGGGGCACCTCGCAGCGGGTAGTGTAGGTACGTACCTACCAGGGAGGTGGTCGCGATGACCATGGTCTCGTCGCGAGAGTTCAACCGGGACGTGAGTGCGGTCAAGCGAGCCGCCGCCAGCGGCCCTGTGATCATCACAGATCACGGACGGCCCTCGCACGTCCTGCTGTCGTTCGCCGACTACCAGCGGCTCACCGGCACCGCGGGCAGTCTGGGAGACGCGTTCGTCCTGGAAGAGGAGATCGACTTCGAGCCCGTGCGGCCACAGGACTCGCTGCGTGAGGTCGACCTGTGAGCTTCCTGCTCGACACCAACGTCATCTCCGAGCTCCGCAAGCCCGCGAAACGTAGGGACGACCGGTTCAACGCCTGGGCCGAGACTCTGTCGCCATCGGACACGTTCCTGTCCGTCATTACCCTGCTAGAGCTGCGAGCTGGCATCGAGAACAAGCGACGGCAGGACGCCCACCAGGCGGCGGTTCTGGACACCTGGCTCGATCAGCACGTCCTCCCGGCATACGCGGGTCGACTGCTCGACGTCGACCCGGCAGTCGCCGACGCGGCGGCGCGACTCCACGTGCCCGACCGGCGGCCGGCCCATGACGCACTCATCGCGGCAACGGCTGTAGTTCACGGTCTCAGACTCGTCACCCGCAATGAGTCCGACTTCGCGCCCATGGGTATCCCGCTCGTCAACCCTTGGGCCCCTCAGTCGTAGGCAGGGATCCCAAGATCGCCGCGGCGTTCACCCAGCTCGCTGCGGCGGTCTGATCCTCAGGCTTGCCAGCGCCTCCGCACGCCCGGAGGCCCGGAGGCCCTCCGAATACAACAGACCCGGTGGCCGCCAGTCCGCGATACCACCGTTCCGGTGACCGGCACACCACAGTGATCGCAATGACAGTCAGATCGCGTCGCTGATCGGCAGGTCCGTCGCCCCGAGGCGTCCGCGAGCGCGAAGCGGGGGTGCGTCCTCGCTGAGCAGCGTGCCGGCGGCGATCAGGTCGTCGATGGAGCGGTCCCAGCGATCCAGGAAGTCCACTCGCGACGGGTAGAGGCCGGCGATCGTTTCGGGTGAGAAGGGTCGAAAGCCGCCGAGCAGGTTGGCGTACCCGGTCCTGAAGGACAGGCCGCGGTATTCCGCCCAGGGGGTGGCTATCTCGGGCAGGCGGATGCCGCCGAGAGCGTTGCCGAGTTCGTCACGCGCGATCTGCCCGGACGGGTGTAGTTGGATTCGGGGTTGGGCGGGCGCGGGCGTCTCCTCGCTGAGCCACTCATGCATCCGGCGCAGGGCTGCCTCGTGCACCGGCGCCCAGCTGAGGGTGTTGGCCCGCCAGCCGTCGCGCCCCTCGGCCGCCGGCCGGCGGCGGGCGGTATGACCGGTCCCGGTGACCTCCCAGACGCGCAGTCGATCGTGGTCGGGCATGTCGTCCGCAGCCGCGGAGGTCGCCTCGAACTCGCTGTTGACGATGAGCGTCGGGACGTCGAGGTCGTCGCGTAGCCGGGTTTTCATGCCGGTGGCCAGCGCACCTTCGTCCAGGAGGGGGGCCCGGCCTTCCCACACCGACAGGACGAATCCGTCGACGGCATGGCTGCCCGGATGCACGCCGTTGGCGTAGGCGACCAGCCGCATGGCGGACTGGGACCCGCCGGTCGCGACGATCCGTCGAACTGGCAGCCCGCCGAGCGGATGAACATCACCGTCGTGCTGCCCGCGGACGGAGCGGGCCGCCTGGGTGAAGATCTCGAACGAACCGGGGTCACCGGGGTGGGTCAGCGTCGCATAGCGTTCGGGGTCGGCGTCGATCAGTCCCGTGGCGCGTCTGGACTGCCCTCGGATCCCGGCGCCCCAGGGTGAGCCGTACAGCCCGATCTCCTGAGCACTGACGCCGACCCAGGCGTAGCCGCGGTAGAGCTCGTCGGTCTCGGGGCGTTCGATCTCGTAACCGGCCGAGACATTCTGCCAGTGCAGCAGCACGGTTCCGTTGAAGGCGGTCGGGTCGGCGGGCCGCAGGACCAGGATGCGGGTGCGGTACGGCGCCTTGCCGTTCTCGACCGCGTCCCAACGGCCGGACTTCGGCGGCCGGCCCTCGGTTGCATATCCATAGGCGATGGTGGTTCCTTCGATGAAGTACTCCTCGCACAGGTAGCCAAGTGCGGCGAGATCCCTGGCCTCTGGGCGTGGAGATCCCGCCGGGGGTAGCTGCCCGACAACGGGTCCGATGACCGAGGGCACGCGCATGTCACTGTCTCCAACTGCAGTCCGCGTCTGTCAAAGCCCGATCTCAACTTGTGAGGTTCTGTCGGATGGCGGGGCCGGCGCTCGCTCGCAGGTGTTGCGGACGTCGTGGCGGGGTGGTGGTCGTAAAGCCCCGAGTCGATGTCCCGGTCCGGGGGACGCGCTACAGCTTGGCCAGAATGCCGCGAGCCGCCTCGACGCACCGCCCGAGCCGCTTGTCCCGCACATCGGCACCCGCGCGGACGGACATGCCCTCTCCGAGCGAGATGGACACGCCGCGGTCCCGCATCACGGCGATCATCTCGCGCCGCAGCGAGGCGTCCTCCCGGAGCGAGAACGGCGGATAGCCCAGCGTGCCGTAGGGATTCGACTCCAGTCCGGTGGAGATGTGCTGGCAGCCCAGGTCGGCGGCCAGAGCGACGAAGTCGGTCGGCGGCAGTCCGAAAACACTCAGAAACTCCAGGCCCAGTCTCTCCATCGACCGTCTCCTTCTGCGTCGCCATCGCCTTTAAAGATCAACCCTGCGCGCCGTGCCGGCCGGCGCTACGTAGAGCTACAACGCACGCGCGCCCGCTGTGACCCCTCCGTCGACAGGAATCACGGTGCCAGTGACATAACGGGACGCATCCGACGCGAGGAACAGCGCCACGGTCGCCATCTCCTCGGGCGTCGCCACGCGTCCGAGCGGAACCGTGGCCGCGATGGCCGCGAGCGACCTGTCGATCACCCCGCTCTCGAACGACGCCCGCATTCCCGCTGTGTCCGTGCCGCCTGGGGCGATCGCGTTCGCGCGGATCCCCTCCGGCGCCAGCAGCAGCGCCACTGACTTCATGAACTGGATGACAGCGCCCTTGGTCGCCGCGTAGGTGAGCAGGGTCGGCACGCCGATGATCCCCGCCGTCGACGCCGTGAAGATTATCGAGGCCGCCTGCGAGCTTCGGAGCTGTGGCAGCAGCCGCTGGGTGATCGCGGTCGGCACCCACACGTTGAGCGTCATGGTCGCCCGCCAGCTCGCGTCGTCGAAGTCGAGACCGCGCGGGCCGGCGATGCCCACGTGGCTGTACAGCACGTCGATGACCTGGTGTCCTGCCTGCACTCGATCGAGGAACGCGTCGAGCGCTCGCTGGTCGCCCAGATCGACGACGTGTCCCTCGACCGATCCGCCGGCGTCCTCGATCTCCTGCACGGTGTCCGCGGTTGCCGCGTCGTCGACGTCGGCGACGATGACGTGCGCACCACGGACGGCGAACAGCCTGGCGGCGGCGCGGCCCATGCCAGAGGCCGCGGCCGTGATGAGCGCCCTCCTGCCGTCGAGGGCGAAGACCTCGTCGGTGACGGTCATCCGGCTCGTCACTTGATCGCCAGCGGCGTGACGGGGGAGCCGACCGCGCCGGTGACCTTGAGGCCGGGCGCGACGAGCAGGAAGTCCCAGACGCCGTCTGCGGCGCAGTCCGCGGCCAGGTCCTCCAGGTTGAACATCTCGCCGAGCGTGAGGCCCATGTCCCGGATGACGACGTGGTGGAACGGCAGGGTGCCGTCAAAGTCCCTTTTCGCTGATCAGGCCGATGATCTGGAGGACGCGTTCGGGCTGGCGGGCGGTGGCTCGCAGGGCTTTGGCGATG
>NZ_MBLO01000063.1 GCF_001854805.1 Pseudofrankia coriaricola | reverse complement strand
GCCCGGCCTCCTCGTCGGCGGCTCGTTCGTCGTCCTTGTTGACGTGGTCGGCGCGGACCTCGGCGGGGTCGGGGTGGGCGAGCGAGCCGCACACCGGGCAGGGGGTGTCGCCGGTGAGCGCGGCGGCGAGCTCGGCGGTGATCGCGTCAAAACGCTGCTGGCGCAGCTCGGCCGCACGGGCGCGGGCACGCGTCGCGGCGGCCTGGGCCTCGTCGGCGGTGAGGAGCGCCGCGTGCCGGGCGCGGACGGCGTCGGCCAGATCGGCCAGCTGGCCGGCGCGCTCCGCGAGCGCCGGGGCGAGCCGGGCCGCCTGCCTGGCCCGTCCGACGCGGTCCTGCGCGGTCCCGCGGGCGATGGGGAACGTCGTCTCGATCTCGGTGACGTGGATCTCGGCGGCCTGGGCGTGGGTGAGGGCGTCCCGGTCGGCTGCCATCACCTCCCGCTCGGCCTCGTCGGCCGTGGTGAGCGCGAGCGCCAGCGCCTCGAGCCTGCCTGACTCGGTGTGCGCGAGCGCGGCGAGCCTGCCCAGCCCGCCCGCGTCCGCGTCGGGGCCGGCGCGCAGCTGCCCGGACGGCTCGCGGGCGGCGTCGAGGGAGGGCACGGTGGCGGCGTCGAGGGCGGCACGGGCCGCGGCCTCGTCCCGCGCGGCCCGGCTGGCCTCGTCGGCCCGCCCAGCCGCGTCGGCGACGGCGCGGCTGACCGTGCTGGCCCGGCCCGCCGCGTCCAGCTCCGTGGCGAGCGAGGTGATCTCGGGCGCGAGCTCGACGAGCTCGGCGAGTCGGGCGCGCAGGCGGGCCCGGTCCTCGGCCCGCCTCGCCGCCTCGCGCGTCGCGGCCAGTTGGCGGTCGGCGAGTTCGCGGGCCTTGGCGGCCTCGTCGCGGCGCGTGGCGGCCGATATCTGTCCGGCACGGGCGGCTTCGGCGAGCGACGCCGCCCAGTCCGGCCCCGGCGGTCCATCTGTGCCGCCCGGCGCCGCGTCGTCCCGCTGCCCGTCGTCCTGCTGCCCGTCGTCCTGCCGCTCGTCGTCCGGGCGCGCCTCGACGCCGGCGGCTTCGATGATCTTCGCTTGGACGCGGTCGAGGGACTGGCGGGCCAGGCCGTAGTCGTCGGCGGCGCGCTTGGCGCGGTCGGCGAGCCACTGTTCGACCCGCTCGAACAGGCCGACGCTGAACAGCTGCTTGAGCAGCGCCTCGCGGGCGTCATTGTCGGCGTGCAGGAAGTCGGCGAACCGGCCCTGGGGGAGCATGACGACCTGGAAGAACTGTTCGGGCTTCATCCCGAGGTGCACGCTGATCTCGAGGCCGACGTCGTCGTTGCGCGTGGCCTCGGTCCGCCAGGCCGATCCGGTCCACTTCTCCAACGACGCCTTCGGGTGCTCCCGCTGCGTGCCAGTGCCGCGACGCTTCGGCCGGTCCCACCCAGGGGAGCGGGTGACGCGGAAACGCCCGGCCGGTACCGAGTACTCCAGCCGCACCCGCGGGGCCGCGTCCGCGGCGGCGTGGTGGGACCGCAGGTCGCGCACGCCGCGCAGGCCGGGGACGGCGCCGTAGAGCGCGAAGCCGAGCGCGTCGAGCAGCGTCGTCTTCCCGCCGCCCGTCTCGCCGCACAGCAGCACCAGGCCACCCGTGCCGAGCTGGTCGAGATCGAGCTCCACAGCGCCGGGAAAGGCGCCGAACGCGGTCAGCTCGAGGCGATGCGGGCGCATCAGCCAGCCTCCGCCGCCGTGGCCGCGAGCCGGGCCTCGGTGAGCGCGGTGGCGAGCAGCTCGCGTTCGGCCTCGGTCGCCGAGGTGCCGCGGGCGAAGCCGACGAAGTCGGCGGCGACGTCGAGGTCGGCGCGGCCGCGGGTGCGCCGCGCGAACGAGCGGGTGTCGGCCGCCTCGGCGTTCTCCGGTTCGTGGCGCAGGACCAGGGTGCGCGGGAAACGCTCGCGCAGCGCCGTCATCGCGTCCATCGGGCGGCCTGGGTCGGTCAGCACCGCGGCGATGAAGTCGTCGGCATGCTCGCCGTACTCCAGCCGGGTGAGCAGGTCCGCGAGCCGGCCGCGAAGGATCGTCATGCGCCGCCGCGTCGGGACCGGGATCGCCTCCACCCTGGTCAGGCCGGCCGGGCCGAGCTCGGCGAGCAGTGTGGCCTTCGCGTCGCCGGCCTCGGAGAACGAGTACGCCAGCGGTGAGCCGCTGTAGCGCACCTGCTCCCGGTCCTGGACTCGCTGCGGGCGGTGCAGGTGGCCGAGCGCGGTGTAGGTGATGCCGTCGAACAGTGACGCCGGGACGTGCGCGACGCCTCCGACGCTGATGTCGCGCTCACTGTCGCTGCCGGCGGCGCCGGTGACCCAGGCGTGCGCGACGACGACCGACCTGGCGCCGCGATGGCCGGCCAGGTCGGCCCGGACGGCGGCCATCGCCCGGCGCATCGTCGCCGCGTGGGACAGCTGCTCCGCCCGGCGGGCCCGGCCGGCGGCGGCCGGGGGGCGTGCCGGAGCGGGTATGAGGCTCGGGGCCAGCTCGTCGTCGTCGAAGAGCGAGACCATGCCCGGGAAGGGCGGTTCGGCCGGCCCCTCGGCGACCGCCAGGGGCGGCGGCCCGGCCGGGACCCCCGCGGCGTCACCGGCCGGCGCCGAGGAGCCACCCGGCCCGTCCGCCTGGGCACTGAAGCCGGCGCCCGCGTGAGCGCCGGCGCCGGCCTCAGCGCCCAGGCCGGCCGGTCCGTCGCCCTGGGCGTCGACCTCGGGAAGGGCGACCTCGGGAAGGAGGTCCGCGACGGCGGCGGGCTCCAGGTAGGGGATCGGGTAGACCCGCACCGGGCCGAACCGGTCCTCGACCACCACGGGCGTCGCGAGCTCGGCGGGGTCGGTACGGATGCGGACACGGGGGTCGAGCAGCCCAGCCTTGTCGCCAAGACGCGCGGGCGCGTCGTGGTTGCCGCTGATGACCACCACACGGGCGCCGGTGTCGCGCAGCCGGGACAGCGCCTCGTCGAACAGGCGCAGCGCGCCGAGCGGCGGGATCGCCCGGTCGTGCACGTCGCCCGCGACCACGACGAGGCCGACGCGCTCGGCGCGGGCCACCTCGACGAGGTGGTCGACGAAGGCGGCCTGCGCGGCGGCGAGATCATACCCGTGCAGGCCGCGCCCGAGGTGCCAGTCGGACGTATGCAGGACGAGCATGTCCCCCCTTCCCGCCGGGCCGAGCCCTCCCCGCCGATCGGCCAGACCCAGCCGGGCGTCGTCACGGCACGACGGCGGATCGGCGAAAGCCGCGTCCTGCGGCGCGCCGGCGCCGGGCGCCGGGCGCCGGCTCGGTGGGGGGTGCCGAGAGCATCGGTAGCGTAGGCGATCCGTTCGTGTCCGGTTCGCACCCCATGCCCGCTCGGCGCGGCCGGAGTGCTGGCGTAGCGGTCCGTACGCGCGTGGACGTACGCCGATGCCGCCGTCCAGCTGACGACGCCAGCCACGCCAGGCAGCAGGCTGGTCACCATGACATCACCGCGAACCGGTCCGGCGGCGACGGATGGCAGCCGGCGCCGCGCGTCTCGCCCGCGCGATGGCTGACCACCGCCGGGTAGGGCCAGCCCCACCCAGCCGCGGGGGTGTGGGGCATCCAGAGGCCGCCGGTTTTCTGGAACCAAAGCCGGTGGCCAGCTCCAGTGACCATCGCGCCGCCATCCACGACCGTTCGGTGTGTGGGCGGCGCGCCGACGGGCCGCCGGACGGCCCGGCGTTCGGATGGCCCGGCATCCGGGCGGCGTGGCTCGCCGCTGTGTCTTACCTCACTTCTCGCCGATCGGCCGATGCGTTTTCCGGGTCTGGGCCGTCTTCTCGATATCCGCGCGGAGTTCCTTGGCCTGCGTGGGTGGGTCGGGACGCCGTGCGGGGCGGCCCGATCCACCGGGTGAGCCGGGCGGCTGACTGGCCAGTCAACCGAATAACGGATGGGCGCCGTCGGCCGGCGACGACATCATCGAGGTCACCCGCCTCGAACGTGAGCTGTCGCACCTGGTCAGTACCTTCGGTGCGATCCGGTGGCGCCAGCCTCAACGTGGCCCGCCGGCGCCCGCCACCGGGCGCAGGCCGGCGCCGCCCGCCGTACCCGCACGCCTGTTCACGAGTGACCGCCACCTGCGCCGTCGACGACGAGCGAGCCCGAGAACCGACCGGGAGAGAACACCATGAGCGACGTGGCCGCCGAGCAGGAAAGCTCGGAGACCCAGCTACCTGCGCTTTCACCGCCGCCCGCGCCGCCAGACCAGCGCCGCCCGACGTGGCGCCGCTGGGTGGGGGCCGTCGGCGTCGTCCTCGTCTTCTTCATAGTGGGCGTGGTCGGCCTGCCCTTCCAGGGCAAGTTGGGGGAGGTCCAGAAGAACGACAACGCCTCCTACCTGCCGGGGTCCGCCGAGTCGACGAAGGTCGACACCGAGTCGGAGAAGTTCCGCTCCGTGGCGACGATCCCGGGCTTCATCGTCTACCAGCGCGACGGTGGCCTGACCGGCGGCGACAAGGCGAAGATCGAGCGTGACCGGACGGCATTCGGCAAGATCAATGGCGTGGCCGCCGACCAGCTCGGGCCGACGCAGCTCAACAAGGACGGCTCGGTCGCCTCGGTGTCGGTGCCGCTGATCGGCAAGAACGGCGACGTCGAGGTCGACGGAGAGCAGCTCAGCGACACCGAGAAATTGATCATCGACACGGCCCGCGACGGCGCGCCGGACGGCCTGAAGGTCCACAGCGCCGGCGCCGGAGGCCTGCTCGTCGCGTTCATCGACGCGTTCAGCGGGCTCGACGGCCAGTTGCTGCTCGCGGCCGGGCTCGTGGTCATCATCATCCTGCTGGTCGTCTACCGCAGCCCGATACTGTGGTTCTTCCCGCTGCTCAGCTCGGTGTTCGCGCTCGGCCTGTCGTCGCTGGTGATCTATCCGCTGGCCAAGCACGACGTGCTGACCCTCACCGGCCAGAGCCAGGGCATCCTGTCGGTCATCGTGATCGGCGCCGGCACCGACTACGCCCTGCTGCTCGTCAGCCGGTACCGCGAGGAGCTGCACAACCACGCCAGCCGGCTGAACGCGATGCTCGCGGCCTGGAAGGGTGCCGCGCCGGCGATCGCCGCCTCCGGCGTCACGGTCGTGCTGGGCCTGCTCTGCCTGGCCCTTGGCGAGCTGAACTCGAACAAGAGCCTCGGGCCGGTCTGCGCGATCGGCGTCGCCTGCACGATGCTGTTCATGCTGACCTTCCTGCCGGCGTTCCTGGTGCTGTTCGGCCGGTGGGTGTTCTGGCCGCGCCGGCCGCGGGTCGACCATCAGGCCGACATCGCCACCCACGGCCGCTGGGCGCGGATTGCCGAGCTGGTCGGCCGGCGTGCCCGGCTCGGCTGGATCTCGACCGCCGTGCTGCTGCTGATCTGCGTCGCGTTCCTGCCGGGGCTGCGCACGGGCGGCCTGTCGACGATGGACAGCTTCACCTCGGAGCCGGACGCGATCGTCGGACAGAAGATCTACGACGCGAACTTCGACGCCGGCGCCGGCGCCCCGGCCGTCATCACCGCGAAGGCCGACCAGGCCGACGCGGTGATCGCCGGGGTGTCCAAGGTCCAGGGCGTGGACACCAAGCCGGGCTCGGTCTGCGTCGAGGTCGACTACGGCAAGATCCCCGACGCGCTGAAGTCCGGCGCGATCACGCCTGCCGACCTGGCCGGCGGAGCCTGCCCGCCCGCGGCCATCCAGGTGAAGCCGGTCGACGGCCGGCTCGCGATCGACGCGACGCTCGCCTACCGGTACGACACATCGGAGGCGGAC
This sequence comes from Pseudofrankia coriaricola, assembly GCF_001854805.1. Taxonomy (GTDB): domain Bacteria; phylum Actinomycetota; class Actinomycetes; order Frankiales; family Frankiaceae; genus Pseudofrankia. Next base: position 29,089 of record NZ_MBLO01000063.1, on the reverse strand, counting down.
GCGACGGTTCTACGGATCCGGGACGCCGTGCGCGCGGTGCCCGGCGCGGAGGCGCTCGTCGGCGGCTCGACGGCGGTCAACCACGACGTCAACGCGGCCTCCCGGCACGACCGCAACCTGGTGATCCCGATCGTGCTGCTGGTGATCCTCCTGGTGCTCGGACTGCTGCTGCGCGCGCTGGTGGCCCCGCTGCTGCTGATCGCGACCGTGGTGCTCTCGTTCGCCGCATCCCTGGGCGTGTCGGCACTGGTGTTCAACCACGTGCTCGACTTCGCCAACGCCGATCCGGCATTCCCGCTGTTCGCCTTCGTCTTCTTGGTAGCACTCGGAATCGACTACAACATCTTCCTGATGACCCGAGTGCGCGAGGAAGCGTTGATGTACGGCACGCGCAGGGGGATCACGCGCGGGCTTTCCGTCACCGGTGGCGTCATCACCTCCGCCGGCTTCGTGCTCGCGGCCACGTTCGCGGTGCTGGCGGTGCTGCCGCTGGTCTTCCTCGCCGAGGTCGGGTTCACGGTGGCGTTCGGCGTCCTGCTGGACACGATCATCGTGCGGTCGATCCTGGTCCCGTCGCTCAGCCACGAGATCGGCAAGAAGATCTGGTGGCCGTCCCGGCTCGCCCGCGCTGCCGACTAGCCGTTCGAGCGGTGCCCTGATCCAGGAACTCGGTCCTGAGGCCGTGCGGGTGACCGCGCGGCCTCAGGCCGTTCCGGCGCCATGGGCGCTGGCCGGTGCCGCCCGGTGCCGCCTCGCGGGTATCGGCGGTGCCGGGGAAGGTAGCCTCGGAGGGCGGCGCGCCGCGCCGGCACAACGCCGGCCCGACGTGTTCGCTGATCTTGGGTCAGCTTTCCGGCGGACGGTGATGCCGGCCCAGGGACGACCCCTGGGATCCGGTGAGAGGGGAACGGGTCATGCAGGTCTCCGCGGAGGACGTCCGAGCGAGCGCCGTGCGCGCGAAGCGGGCCGCGGCGGCGCTGGCCCCACTGTCGCGGGCCGCCAAGGACGCCGCGCTGCTGGGGATGGCGGACGCGCTGCTGGTCCGCGCCGACGAGTTGCTCGCCGCCAACGCCGAGGACGTCGTCGCCGCCCAGGCCGCCGGCATGGCTGCCGCGATGGTCGACCGGCTCACCCTCACCAAGGCCCGGCTCGGCGGGATGGCCGACGGGCTGCGCCAGGTCGCCGGGCTCGACGACCCGGTCGGCGAGGTGATCCGCGGCCGGGTGCTGCCGAACGGGATGGAGCTGCGCCAGGTGCGCGTCCCGCTCGGCGTCGTCGGGATCATCTACGAGGCCCGGCCGAACGTCACCGTCGACGCCGCCGGGCTGTGTCTGAAGAGCGGCAACGCCGTCCTGCTGCGCGGCAGCGCCTCCGCGGTGCACTCCAACACCGCGCTCGTCGGTGTGCTGCGCGACGCGGCCGAAGCCGCGGGCCTGCCCGCGGACGCCGTCCAGCTGGTTCCCGGTGTCGACCACGAGTCGGTCAAGCACCTCATGCAGCTGCGTGGGCTGGTGGACGTGCTCATCCCGCGCGGCGGCGCCGGACTGATCCGCGCGGTCGTCGAGGAGTCGACGGTGCCGGTGATCGAGACCGGAGTCGGCAACTGCCACGTCTACGTCGACGCGGACGCGGACCTCGACATGGCGGTCGCGATCGCGGTCAACTCGAAGATCCAGCGGGTGTCGGTCTGCAACTCCGCCGAGACGCTGCTCGTGCACGCCGACGTCGCCGACCAGTTCCTGCCCCGGGTGCTCACCGCGCTAGGCGAGTCCGGCGTGACGATCCACGGCGACGACGCGGTGCGCGCCGTCGCCCCGGACGCACTGGCCGCGACCGAGGACGACTGGGCCGCCGAGTACCTCTCGCTCGACCTCGCGGTGAAGGTCGTCCCGTCGCTGGACGCCGCCGTCGAGCACATCCGCGCCTACGGCACTGGCCATACCGAGGCGATCGTCACCCGCTCGCTCGCCGCGTCCCGCCGCTTCATCGCCACCTGCGACAGCGCCGCCATCATGGTGAACGCCTCCACCCGGTTCACCGACGGTGAGCGGTTCGGCATGGGCGCCGAGATCGGCATCTCCACCCAGAAGCTGCACGCCCGCGGCCCCATGGGCCTGCCGGAGCTGACGTCCACCACGTGGGTGGCCATCGGCGACGGTCACGTCGTGTAGGGCTGGCGCGCGGCCGGACGCTCCGCGTAGGTCAGGACGGGAGGGTGTGATGGGTGTGACGGGCCGGTTGCGGGGGGCGACGAACGACGGGGTGCGCGTCGAGCGGGACGTGCCGGGGCTCGCCGTGGGCGACGCGGCGGCGCTGGTCGCCGAGGTGCTCGGCGACGAGGCGCTCGCGTTCGTCGCCGGGCTGCAGCGCACGTTCGGCCCCCGGCGCCAGGAACTGCTCCACCGGCGTGCCCAGCGGCGCGCCCTGATCGCCGCCGGCGGCACCCTCGACTTCCTGCCCGAGACCGCCGACGTCCGGGCCGGCGACTGGCGGGTCGCACCACCCGCGCCGGACCTCACTGACCGCCGCTGCGAGATCACCGGCCCGACCGACGCGAAGATGGTCATCAACGCGCTGAACAGCGGCGCCCGTTTGTTCATGGCCGACTTCGAGGACGCCAACGTCCCCACCTGGTCGAACATGCTGGACGGCCAGCGCAACCTGACCGCGGCCATCGCCGGCACGCTGACCTTCACCAGCCCGGACGGCCGCGGCTACCGGCTCGGCGAGAAGGTCGCCACCCTCGTCGTCCGCCCCCGCGGCTGGCACCTGCCCGAGCGGCACGTGCTCGTCGACGGCGCGCCGATGTCCGGGTCGCTCCTCGACGCCGGGCTCTACTTGTTCCGCAACGCGCGCACGCTCGTCGATGCCGGCCGCACACCCGCGTTCTACCTGCCCAAGCTGGAAAGCCACCTTGAAGCCAGGCTGTGGAACGACGTGTTCACCGCCGCGGAGGACGCGCTCGGCCTGTCACGTGGCACCATCCGGGCGACCGTGCTCATCGAGACGCTGCCCGCCGCGTTCGAGATGGAGGAGATCCTCTACGAGCTGCGCGAGCACTCGGCCGGGCTCAACGCCGGTCGCTGGGACTACATGTTCTCCGCCATCAAGACGTTCGCGTCGCGGCCGGCGGAGTTCCTGCTGCCGGACCGCGGCTCGGTGACCATGACGGTGCCGTTCCTGCGCGCCTACACCGAACTGCTCGTCGCCACCTGCCACCGCCGCGGCGCGCACGCCATCGGCGGCATGGCCGCCTTCATCCCGTCCCGGCGTGACCCGGAGGCGGGCGCGGCGGCGCTGGCGAAGGTACGGGCCGACAAGGAGCGCGAGTCCGGTGACGGGTTCGACGGCAGCTGGGTCGCCCACCCCGATCTGGTGCCTGTCTGCACCGAGGTCTTCGACGGCGTGCTCGGCGACGCCCCCAACCAGCTCGCGCGCCAGCGCGACGACGTCCACGTCACCGCCGCCCAGCTGCTCGACGTCGCCGCCACCCCTGGCGAGATCACCGAGGCCGGCGTGCGGATCAACATCAGCGTCGGCCTGCGGTACCTGGAGGCGTGGCTGCGCGGCACCGGCGCCGTCGGTATCGACAACCTCATGGAAGACGCGGCCACCGCCGAGATCTCCCGCAGCCAGCTCCACCAGTGGGTCGCCGCGGGCGCGAAGCTCGCGGACGGCCGCGTCGTCACCGCGGAGCTGGTTCGCGCCGTGCTCGCGGAGGAGGTCGAGCGGCTGCGCGCCGCCGCCGGCGACGAGGCGTTCGCGGCCGGGCGGTGGAAGGACGCCGTGGAGCTGTTCGGGCAGACGGCGCTCGGTGAGCCCTACGCCGAATTCCTGACCCTGCCCGCCTACGACCGGATCTGAGCCTCGGCGGGACCGCTGGTCACCGGCGGTCTGGTCACCGGCGGTCTGGTCACCGGCGGTGGCGGTCGAAGAAGTCGAGCACGGCCTGGGTCGCCGGGAAGGTCTGGCCGGCCGTCGAGTTCCCCACCGCCGACGGACGGTCACTGGACGCCGCCGGGCCGCCCGGCCAGACATGCGTGCCGCCATCCACCGTCACCAGGTCCACCTCGACGTCGCGGCCCTCGGCGCCCACGGCGGCGCAGCCGAGATCGCGTCGCTGGGTGACCCCGGCCATCAGGGTCGTCAGCGTGGAGGCCGGGTGACAGCCGTAGCTCTGGACGAAGGTGTCCAGCCGGTTGACGTTGTCGGCGTAGGACGCCGTCGTGTCCGCCGTCCCGTTGATGGAGAGCACGGCCGGCGCGGAGCCGGCGGCGATGGCGGCGGCTGGGCAGGTCGATGGCGGAGTGCCCGACACCAGCGCGACCGCCGCGAAGGGGAATGGCGCGCGGCAGGCGAGCAGCCCGGCGAAGGCGCCACCGTTTGAGTGGCCGGCGGCGTAGATCCGGTCCGGGTCGACGCACAGCCGCGAGGTCAGATCGGTCAGCAGCGCGTGCGCGAAGCCGTAGTCGTCGGCGGCGCCGGCAGTCCCGAGGATGTTCCACTTGGGCGGATCGCCGAGAGCGGCGGGGGTGACCACGATGTATCCACGCGCGGTACCGGTGGCCGCCATCAGCGTGCTCGCTTCCTGGTCGCGCACACTGCCGCCGAATCCGTGGAAGTCGAACACCAGTGGACTGGCCGCCGTGCCCCGGTAGCCGTCCGGTAGCGCCAACAGGTAAGGACGATCGACCCCGTCGTAACGGAACACCTGTGTCCCGGCGACGGATGGCGCCGGGCGGGTGGGTGCGCAGCCCGCCGTCGCGGAGCCGGCAACCGGCGTCGCCCCCTCGGGGGTACTGGCGCAGCCGACGGCGACCACCGCCGCGAGCGCCGCCATCGCGAAGGCCGCGCCTACCCGTCGCCGAGGCCCGCTGCCTCGGCTCACCGTACCCGCCCGGACGATCGAGGCGACCGCAATGCGTGTCATTCCGGCAGAGTAGTCAACTAGGGTTGATAGTCAACGGTAGGTGTCTATTACGCTGGGGTGGTGGGATCCAACGGAGAATCATCCAGCGGGCCGGATCTTGGGCTGCGGCTCTCGTCCGCCCACCAGGTCTGGCAGGCCCGCACCGCGGCAGCACTCGCCGCGGCTGGCCACGGTGACCTTCGCCTGGCGGATCTACAGCTTCTGCGGCTCATCAAGGAGGGCGTGGCGTCCGTCGGCGAGTTGGCCATGCTCTTCTCGGTCACCAAGCAGGCGGTCAGCCGCACCGTTGACACCCTCACCGCGGCCGGCTACCTCAACCGATCGACTGACTCGGCCGATCGGCGACGGACCCTGCTCGCGTTGACCCAGCGTGCCGAGAACGCCATCGCCCACGTGCTTCGGTCCCGGGCCGCCGACCTGGACCGGCTACGGGCCAGCCTCGGTCCCGACGGCGTCACGGCCCTGTGCGACGGCCTTGCCGCGGTGGCCGCCCTCGAACCCGAGCAGGAGATCGTGATCGCGCTGGCCCACCGCCTGCGTGCGACGGACGACCTGTCGTGATGACTCAGCCTCGACTGGCCGATCGTTACCCATCCGAAACATAACCGTCCGCACCCCAACCATCCGGACTCGTAGCAGTCCAGGTATCTGGCCGTACGCACTGGCAATATGGGTCTGACGGATAACGGATCCGAGGGGATCAAGCGGACGTAGAGCGGGGAAAAGTCCCATGTCGTTGCAGGAACACGCCTTCGCCGATGTCGCGGACGTGCGCGGCCGCCTGAGGGAGACAGGCTACCTCGCCGACGAGGCGATCGCCACCACGGTCTTTCTCGCCGACCGGCTGCGCAAGCCCTTGCTCGTCGAGGGACCGGCGGGCACCGGCAAGACCGAGCTCGCCAAGGCACTGGCGGCGTCGGTCGGCGCGGAGCTGATCCGCCTGCAGTGCTATGAGGGGCTCGACGAGGCGCGCGCGCTCTACGAATGGAACTACAAGAAGCAGCTGCTGCGTATCCAGGCCGGCTCCGGCGAGGGCTCCGCGGACGCCGACTGGCGATCGACCCATGACGACATCTTCAGCGAGGAGTTCCTGCTCGCGCGGCCGCTGCTGTCCGCGATCCGCCGCGATGAGCCGACCGTCCTGCTGATCGACGAGACAGACAAGGCCGACGTCGAGGTCGAGGGCCTGCTGCTGGAGGTGCTCTCCGACTTCCAGGTGACGATCCCTGAGCTCGGCACGATCCAGGCAACGCGCCGGCCGTTCGTCGTCCTGACATCGAACGCGACCCGTGAGCTGTCCGAGGCGCTCAAGCGACGCTGCCTCTACCTCAACCTTGACTACCCGTCGGCGGCCCGGGAGAAGGAGATCCTGCTCGCCCGGGTGCCAGAGCTGCCCGAGCAGCTTGCCGAGGGGCTGGTCCGCACGGTCCGCGCGCTGCGGGCGATGGAACTGAAGAAGGCGCCGTCGATCGCGGAGACCATCGACTGGGGCCAGACCGTGCTCGCCCTCGGCTTCGACTCGCTCAACGAGGAAGAGGTCAAGAGCACTCTCGGCGTCGTCCTCAAGCACGCGAGCGACCAGGCCCGCGCCATCAGCCAGCTCAAGCTCGGCGCCAACTGACCGGCCCGCGTTCCCGCGAGCAGTGAGGGGCACGCGATGAACCTGGTAGATCGCATCGTCGACTTCACCGCGGCGCTGCGGCGCGCCGGTGTGCCGGTGAGTACCGCGGAGACCGTCGACGCGTCGCGCGCCGTCGGCGCGGTCGGCTGGCTCGACCGGGAGGCTGTCCGGGCGGCGTTCGCCACCACGATGTGCAAGCGCCCGCTCTACCGCAACGCCTTCGACACCCTGTTCGACCTGTACTTCCCGCCGCGGATCGGCGACGGGGTGGCCGGCGGGGCGGACGGGGTGCCTGGCCTGGGCGAGGGCGACCCGAGCGACGAGCCGCGCGACCTCACCCCTGAGGAGCTGGACGCGCTGCGCAAGGCGCTGCGCGACCGGCTTCAGCAGGCGCTGCTCGACGGCGACGACGACGCGCTGCGCGAGCTCGCCCGCCAGGCGGTCTCCAACTTCGGCTCCGCACCTGCCGGCGGGCAGAACGGCAAGTCGTGGTTCGTGTTCCGGGTCCTGCGCGCGATGTCGCCGGACACGCTGATCGCGGCGCTGCTCGCCGCGATGCTCGGCCCCCAGGACAAGGGCGGCCTCGCCGAGCGGATCGCCCGGCAGACCATCACCGACCGGATCCGCTCCTTCGAGGAGATGGTCCAGAGCGAGATCCGCCGCCGGATGGCCGAGGAGCGCGGCCTGGAAGCGACCGAGCGCACCGCGGTCAAGCCGCTCACAGACCAGGTCGAGTTCCTGCGGGCCTCCCACCAGGACCTCGTCGAGCTGCGCCGGCAGGTCTACCCGCTGGCGCGCCGGCTCGCGACCCGGCTGACGGCCAAGCGCCGCCTCGGCCGGAGCGGCCGGCTCGACTTCCGCCGCACCGTGCGCGCCTCGCTCGCCACCGGCGGCGTCCCCCTGGAGACGAAGCACCGCCCGCACAAGCCGCACAAGCCCGAGCTGGTTGTGCTCTGCGACGTCTCCGGCTCGGTCGCGTCGTTCGCGCACTTCACCCTGATGCTCACCCACGCGCTGCGCGAGCAGTTCTCGAAGGTGCGCGCGTTCGGTTTCATCGACACCACCGACGAGATCACCCGTTTCCTTCGCGGCGTCGACCTCGGCGACATGATGGCCAGGATCGCCAAGGAGGCGGACCTGGTCTGGTTCGACGGCCACAGCGACTACGGCCATGCCTTCGAGGTGTTCGCTGAGAAGTTCCCCGACGCCGTCGGCCCGAAGACGTCGCTCCTGATCCTTGGCGACGCCCGCAACAACTACCGGGCCACCGCCGCCGTCCCGTTCAGGCGTCTCTGCCAGCAGGCCCGACACGCCTACTGGCTCAACCCCGAGCCCCGCTCCTACTGGGGCTCCGGCGACTCCGCCACGACGGCCTACTCCGACATCGTCGACGAGATGGTCGAATGCCGAAACGTCGAACAGCTCGAAGCCTTCATCGGACGCCTCCTACCGACCTGACGGCGGAAAACCTGGATCCGGGCGAATACGGTCCACCACCGTGCGAGACTGCTCCTGTAGGGCTGCGCGACGACCAAGTAACGGTCGTGCTGGCCGTTGATGGTCGGGCTGCAGGGGGTATGCCATGTTCAACTCCGTCGTGACGCCGGTCGACCCAGCGAGCATCGGGGTCGACCTGTCGGCGCTCGACCACGCACTCGTCCGTCGGAATTCCGCGGACGGTGACCTGGTGAGCGGTGCCTATGTGCACAACTCGGGCCCGTGCCTGTTCCGCCCGCGCCGGTCGGTGTCCGCGGCGGCTTCCCAGCTGACAGACGCCAAGAACTGACGGAGGATGCCCGCCGCGCTGCCGTGGCCTGCGCCGGCCCGGGCCTCGGCGCATGCTGGCGCGGCTCCGACCGCGGCGGAACGCGCCGCCGCGGCGTGGGGCGCGCCGCTGCCGTCGGGATGGGTTCCGACACCGTTTCGCGAGTTCGTGCTGAAGGTGGCCTCGCGCTGCAACCTCGACTGTGACTACTGCTACGTCTACCACCTGGCCGACCAGTCCTGGCGGGCGCAGCCACGGTTCATCGCGGACGCGACCGTTGCCGCGACAGCGGACCGCATCGCCGAACACGTGCGCACTCACGACCTGGAGTTCGTCAACATCCGGCTGCACGGCGGCGAGCCGCTGCTCGCGGGCCGTGAGCGGCTGCGCCGGATCGTCGGCGCGCTGCGGGAGCGCCTCGCCCCGCTGACCGAGGTCATCGTCACGGTGCAGACCAACGGCGTGCTGCTCGGCGAGTCGATGGCCGCCTTCCTGGTCGAGGAGGACATCGGTGTCGGGATCAGTCTGGATGGCGACCGGCAGGCTAACGACCTGCACCGCACCTACGGCGACGGCCGGTCGAGCTATGACGAGGTCATCGCGGGCATCCAGATGATGCAGCGGCCCGAGTTCAGTTCGCACTTTCTCGGGCTGCTGTGCACCATCCAGCTGGCGGCCGACCCGGTCCGGGTGTGGGAGGCCCTGCTCGGCCTCGACGCGGGCGGGGTCGACTTCCTGCTCCCGCACGGCACCTGGGAACTCCCGCCACCGGGCCTGGCACCGGGCGACGGCCGGACTCCCTACGCCGACTGGCTGATCCCGCTGTTCGACCGCTGGTTCGACGCGCCGGTGCGGCCACTGTCGGTGCGCACTTTCGAGTCGCTGCTCCATCTGCTGCTCGGGGGCGTGGGCGCGCACGAGTCGTTCGGCCTCGCCCCGGTGGCGCTCGTCGTCATTGAGTCCGACGGCTCCTACGAGCAGGTGGACACCATGAAGGCGGTCGGCCAGGGTGCCGCTGCCAGCGGACGCACCGTGTTTGCCGATCCGCTCGATGCCCTGTTCGACGTGCCAGCATTCGTCCAGCGGCAGCTCGGGCTGCATGGGCTGGCCGAGAGTTGCCGCGGCTGCGAGGTGGTGACGACCTGCGGTGCCGGGCTGTTCCCGCACCGCTACCGGTCTCACGGCGCGTACACCAATCCGACGGTGTACTGCGCGGACCAGTATGCGCTGATCGCGCACATGCAGCGGCGCGTCGAAGAGGCTCTCGCTCGCCGAGGCACCACGCTGGCGGCTGTCCGCGCCGGCTGACTCGCCGCGCACGGGGCCAGCCGGCGCGCCGCGCTGACGGAGTACCGCGCTGGCCCGACCGTTGCGGGCCGAACCTGCACGGCCCGGCCCGCGGTCAGGCCGTGCCGGGATCCAAGCCCATGGCACGCAGCGCGGCGCGGACCTCGTCGGCCGCCTCCGCGCGGTCCTGCTCGATGAGGATCGCCAGCGCCTGCAACAACGCGCTCTGCGCCCCCACCTGGTCGTCCAGCGCGGCGCGAGCCGTGGCCAGTGCTCGCAGCGTGGTCGCCTCGCCGACCCGGTCCCCGCTGGTCCGGTGCACCGTGAGCGCGTGTTCGTAGTCCGCCGACGCCCCGGCCGGATCGCCCATCAGCTGACGGGTACGGCCGAGGTCGCGAAGGATGAGGCCTTCGCCCTGCAGGTCGGTCCCCCGGCACAGCTCATACGCCTCGCCATAGGCACGCAGCGCCTGGTCGAACTGTCCCCGCGCGCGATAGGCCGGAGCGATCGCGTCCTGCAGAGCAAACGCCTCGTCCCGGCGCCGGTCACCGAGCGCCCGCCACAGATTCCGGGCCTGCCCGCCGTAGTCCAGCGCCTGGTCGAAGCGAGCGAGTGCCTGGGCGAGCTCGCCGAGGTTCGCCAGTGTCATCGCCTCGCCGACGCGGTCACCGGTCCGCCGCGCGCCGGTCAGCGACTCCTGGTAGACGTCCCAGGCGCGGTCGAGGTGGCCGAGCTGGAGGCAGGCGCCGCCGACGTTCGTCAGCGCCCACGCCTCAGCCGACGGGTCGCCGGCTGCCCGCGTCGCGGCGACGGCGACCTCGCTCGCGGCGAGCCAGTCGGCGTGGTGGTGACGCAGCTTGAAGAACGTGACGGGGGCGAGCGCAAGCTTCCAGGCGGCCATCGGACGGCCCGTGGCCGCGGCCAGCTCGGTCATCGCGGCGAGGTTGTGCCGCTCGGCGTCGCACCAGGCGAGCGCCGCGTCGTGACCGGCGAACGCGACCGTTGGTACGCCCTCGAGCGCGTCGCCAGGTTCCACATGCCGGCGCAGCGGAGCGAGTATCCGGTCCGCGGCGTCGGCGGCGTGCAGATACCAGTCGAGCTCCCGGTCGAGCGCGTTCCCGCGTTCGTCCGCGGGTTCGTCCGCGATGAGCCGTTCGGCGGCGTACTCGCGGACCAGATCATGGAAACGGTAGCGACCCCGGCCGGGCCGTTCGAGCACATTGAACGCGACCAGGCTGTCCAGCGCGCGTCCGGCGGCGCCGATCGGGACGCCGAGCACCGCCGCCGCGGCAGCGGTGGGAAGCTCCCCGCCAGGATGCAGCGCCAGCAGCCGGAAGGCACGACGCAGTGGCTCGGACAGGTTGCGGTACGACCAGGAGAAGACGGTGCGCACCTCGGAGTTCGGGTCGTCGTCGACGCCGGTCAGCGCGTCCAGCCGGCCGTGCTCGCTGGCCAGCTCGTCGACGAGTTCGGCGAGGCTCAGCCCGGACAGCGCCGCCTGCTCGGCGGCGATCCGCAGCGCGAGCGGCAGGTAGCCGCACTGGCGCGCGAGGCGGGCCACCGGGTCCACGTCATCCTTCGCCGCGGGCTCCGGCTCGCCCGGCCCCAGACCGGCGGTGGTGAGCGCCCGCAGCAGAGCCTCCGCGTGGAGCGGTTCCAGGGGCTCCAGGGCCAGCCGCATGGCGCCGTCCTGCACCACCAGACCGGACAACGGCCCTCGGCTGGTCACGATCACGGCGCTTCCCGGCGGCGGGAGCAACGGCCGGACCTGTTCGGCCGACAACGCGTTGTCGAGGATCACCAGCACGTGCCGCCCATCGAGCAGCGACCGGTACAACTCGCCGAGCCCGCCGACGTCGGCCGGCACCTGTGCCGGGTCCGCGCCCAGCGCCCGGACGAACCCGTCGAGGGCCTCCTCCGGGGGCAGCGGCGGCTGTGGGCTGTAGCCGCGCAGGTCGACGTAGAGCTGGCCGTCCGGGAACCGGCCGCGCACACCGTGCGCGACGTGTACGGCGAAGCTGGTCTTGCCGACCCCCGCGGGCCCGCTGACGACGCCGATGAAGGCGCGGCGCTCGTCGGGAGCGGCGAGCAGCGCGGAGAGCCGCTGGAAATGGTGAACCCGATCGACGAACGCGGCGGCCTCTGGTGGGAGCTGGCGCGGCACCCGGGCCGGCGCGGGCACCGCCGGGGCGGATGCCGCCGCCGGGGCGGCGCGCTGGGCGTCGGCGAGCATCAGCTGCGCGACGGCGTGGACGATCCCGGTCTCCAGCGCCTCAGGGGTGGCCACGAAGTTCGCCGTCAGCCCGCTGTCGAGCACTCGCTGCCGGAAGGTGGCCTGGCGTGCCGCCCAGGGATCGTTGGCCGGTGACGCCGCCGCCGCGCCGGCGTCGCCGGCCGCCACCGCCGCCGTCGCCGCGGTCTCGTCGATCAGGAACACCAGCCGCCGCTTGCGCAGCTCGCTCGCGGTGTCGAACTCCAGCTCGGTGTAGGACCGTGCCGGGTCGTCGCGTACCGGCGAGCCGTAACGGGTGCCGATGATGCCGACGTAAAGATCGCAGTCGGTGACCAGCGAGACGCACAGGTCGGCCGGTGGCCGGTCGTCGGCGGCGAAGTACCGCATGTCGACGGGCGCGTGCCGCAGCCGTTTCACGGCGTCCTCGGCGGCCTCGACCCAGGACCGCGCCGCCGGCCAGCCGCGCATGTCCCCGGTATGGCTCAGAAAGACCCGCCAAGGCCGTCCCAGTTCCCCCACATGCGGGACGGTATCGCGGGCCGCCGGTCGCGACCGGTGGCTTCGCCGTCCGTGGCCATTTTCAGCGTCACAGGCTTCGCCGGTCGTATGACGACGTGGGCAGGGGCTACGAGCCGGGCGGCCAGAGCCAGGGACGCGGTTGTCCGGGATCCGACGCCCGCGAAGGGCGACGCGCGGTGAAACCGATCGCGGGCGGGGCGCGTCCAATGCCTTCGAGGTGCCGCGAGGCACGGATCGGAGGGCGGCCATGGCGTCGGACGAGGGGCTGGACGACCGGGTAGAGCCGGAGCCCGGCGGGAGCGCGGGCACGGCGGCGGGTGCCACGGCGACGCTAGCGAGGGAGGCGCCGACACCGAGGCCCGGCGGGACTCTGGCCGCCGCCAGACCGGCTGCGAGCGCCGCCAGTGCCGCCGCACCGGGCGGAGTACGGCCGCCGTCGTCGGCTCCGCCGGCCGCGCGGCCCGGTGACGGGGCACTGCGGGCCGGGTGGCTCGCGGCCCGCGCCGCGCTCGCGGCCAGGCATCAGGACGACACCGGGGGAACGCGGATCCCGCTCGGAGGTGGGCGCCAGCTGAGGGTCACCCGGCGCGGCGCCGTCGTCGGCGGGGTGATCCTGGCTATCGCGATAATGATCATCGTTGGGTTGGGTACGGCGGGCGATGGTGGTGGCAGCACGTCGAGCTACAGCCTGCCGGCTCCCGCCGCCATCAAGCCCGACGTCGCCGCGGGGAACGGGGTCGCCGACAGCGCCGTGGGCTCCGACAGCGCCGCCGGCTCCGCCGGCTCCGCCGGCTCCGGTATCGCCGAACGCGCCGCACCCCCCGCCGCAACGTCTGTCGTCGGGCCCGTGGACCCGGCCCCGACGCCCGGCGGCGCTTCCGGCGCCGCCCGGCCGGCCGGGGCCGAGCCGCGGATCGTGTGGACCGGGTCGATGAGCGTCGAGGTTCCCGCCGGCACCGTCGAGCCGGCGATTCGCAAGATCGCCAACGTGGCCACCGGGTTGGGCGGTTACCTCGCGGACAGCCAGGTCAGCGGCTCCGCGACGGCGACCGACGACGACCGGCAGAGCGCGACCATCACCCTGCGGGTGCCTGCCGGCTCGTTCACCAAGCTGCAGGACGCCGTCGGCGGCGCCGGCACCGTCCTCACGTCGACCATGAGCTCCAAGGACGTCACCGCCGAGTACGTCGACCTCGAGGCCCGCCTGAGTGCGCTGGGCACGTCGCGGACCACCTATCTGACGCTGCTGGGCAAGGCGACGACCGTCGGCGAGATCCTCCAGGTGCAGCAGCAGATCGACGGGGTGCAGACCCAGATCGAGCAGCTCGAGGGCCAGCGCAAGGTGCTCGCGGACCAGAGCGACCTGGCCACCCTGACGATCAACCTCGCCGAGAAGGGCGCCCAGAGCGGCGAGCCGAAGGGGGAGAACGGCTTCCTGCACGCGCTGCGCGCCGCCTGGCATGACTTCGTCGCCGGCCTGGAGAACATCATCTCGGCCCTCGGCGTGATCGCGCTGATCATTCTCGTCGTCGCCGTCCTCTACCTCCTGTACCGCCTGCCCCGCGCCCTGCGCCGCCGTGGTGCGCCCCGCCCCACCGGCTCCTCCGGCAGCGGCGACGCCGGCACTGGCTCGCCGCCCGCCGCCGAGGCGGGGGCGGCGTCCGCGGACACGACCACCGGCTCCACCAGCTGAGCCGACGCCGTGCCGCTGGCTTCGGGTCGGACTGTCCGGCCGCCCGAAGCCAGCGGCATGCGAGGAGCCGACGCGTCACGTCGTCACCGCGGGTCGGCTTCGCGGTCCCCACGGGAGGTGGGGGGCGGCTGCGCTGGTTCGGGCGGCCGTGGCGCTGTCGCCGCGGGCGCGGCGGGCCCTGGTGCGTCCGTGCAGGTAGATGGTCGCGCTCGCCGTCGTTCCGGGTCCCGTCGAGACCTCGGAGATGATCGACCAGCTGGTGGAAGCGCTGGTCGCGTTCCATCTCGGAGCCCGGGCGCCAAGGCCCTGCTGGCGGGAGCCGAAATCTCGCCGGACCTGGCCACCGTCGTCGCGCCGCTGCACGAGGGCATGTGCGACCGGGCCGAGGAGGTCGTCGCCGCGATCGCCCCCGCCCTGACGCCCGTCAAACGGAGGCGAACCGCCGACGTCTGCATCCATGTCGCGCGTGCGCTCATGCCGGGTATTCTCGCCGCCCCGCCGGCGGACCGTGGCGACGCGGCCACCGACCTCAAGCGCGTCCTGGTCGGCTATCTCCGGATGCCGGCCTGAGGGCGTCGCCGCCGGACCGCGCGGCGGCGACGCTGGGAACCGAGACTCTCTGGCGCACGTCCCAGCCGATACCTACGCTCGGCCTACTGACACTTATGCCCGGTCCGGGTAGGTCAGGAGGGTAGCGAGACGGTCTCGTCGGCGGGACGATATGGTCTCGCCCGCGGGATACCGCGACCCGGTGTGGAGGAGCCCGATGGCGAGGGTTTTCATTAGCTACGCACGCGGGGACGCCGTCGTTGGGCAGTTGCTTCGCAAAAAGATTGTCGCCGCCGGCCATGACGTCTTCCTCGACACCGCGCACGACCGGGGAATACGGATCGGCGAGGAATGGGAAAAGCGGCTCTACCGCGAGCTGCGGGCGGCGGACGCACTTGTTGCCGTGATCACCTCTTCGTCCGTGGCGTCGAACTGGTGCCTGGCGGAGGTGGCCGTCGCCCGATCCCGTGGCGCGGTCGTGCTGCCGTTACAGGTCGAAAAGGGCGTCGAACTTCCGCTGCTGGGCTCGCTGCACTATCTCGACTATGTCGCCGACCCGGACGGGGCGGTCGAGGCTGTGGTCGACGAACTGGTCCGGGTCGATTTGGGCAGCGGCCGCGGCTGGGCCGCGGGCCGCAATCCGTATCCGGGACTGGAGGCGTTCGCGGACGACCGCAGGGCGGTCTTCTTCGGCCGGGACGACGACACCCAGCACGTCCTCAGCCTGCTCACCGCGTCGGTTGCCGGCGACGGCCGGATAGTGCTCATCTCGGGACCGTCGGGGGTCGGAAAGTCGTCCCTGCTCAAAGCCGGCGTCCGGCCGGCGGTGCTCGATCGGCAGGGGTGGCGTGCGCTGCCGGCGTTCACCCCGGGTGTCGACCCGGTCGGTGCGCTGGCGAACGCCTTCGCCGCGGCGTCGGACGTGCTGGGGCTGGGCTGGCGGCGCGAGGACGTGCGAGCACGCCTGAACGACCAACGGTCGTTCCTCGACCTCGTCGACGAGGTGCTGCGAGCGAGACCGTCCTGTGACCATCTGCTGATCTCGATCGACCAGTTCGAGGAGCTGCTGGTCAGCACCTCGGAGCAGGGGCGGGCCCGGTTCGGTGCGCTGGTCGCCGGCTCCCTGGGGTCGCGCCTGCAGATCGTCGGCGCGTTCCGGTCCGAGTACGTCGGACTGCTGCGGTCGGATCCGGCGCTGCGCGACCTGCCGGTGACCATGCGTTCGCTGGACCCGCTGTCCCGCGACGCGCTGCGGACGGTGATCGAGGGGCCGGCGCGCGAGGCCGGCATCAAGATCGACAATCGCCTGCTGGCCGAGATGATCTCCGACACCGAGACCGGAACGGCCCTGCCCCTGCTGGCCTTCATCCTGTGGAAACTGGCCACGGATCTGGACCGGGGTGGCGAGATCACCACGGACGCGTACCACCGGCTGGGGGGAGTGCGCGACGCCATCATCCACCAGGCGGACCGGGCGTTGGCGCGAGCCGCGCAGCCAGCGGGCGTCACCAAGGCCCAGGTGCTGACCACCCTGCTGCGGCTGGTCACGCTCGACAGCGGCGGCCTGATGGTCCGGGAACGCGTGGATCGGGCCAGCCTCACCCCGACCCAGCGGGCGCATCTCGAGCCATTCGTCGCTCACCGGCTGGTCACGACGGACGTGATAGGTGACCGGATCGAGCTCAGCATCGCGCACGAGGCGTTCGTGACCACCTGGCCGCCGCTGGCGGAGCGGATCAGATCCGAGGCGGACGGGCTGCGCCAGCGCCGCGAGATCGAGCGTGATGCGACGCGGTGGCGGGAGGCCGGGCGGCCCAGGTCGCTGCTGTGGACCCGTCCTCAGCTGCGTGCCTTCCTCACCGCCGGCCCCGGGGCCGGCCCGGCCGCCGCGGCGAGTCCTGACCGGCCGGGAGCCCGGCCCGGAGGGCTCGGACCGCGGATGCGCTCGCCGTCGGGTCTGGCGCGGTGGCCCGGCCGACGGGCCCGTCGCACCAGCCAGTCCGCGGCGGCGACCACCGACCTGAGCGCGGACGCGGTCGAGTTCCTCCGGGCGAGCGTCCGGCGCGACCGCCAGCTGCGCGCGCAGGCGATCGCCATCCTGGCCTCGTTGCTGGTGATGGCACTGATCGGGGCCGCGGTCGCCTCCGTGACGAGCCAGTCGGCGATGCGTGAGCGACGGCTCGCGGTCAGCCGTGGACTGATCCAGGAAGCGGTCACGCTCCGCCAGAGCGACCCGCGCGTCGCGTTGCTGCTCAGCATCGAGGCCTACCGGATGGCGCCCACCGTGCAGGCCCGCGGCAACCTGCTCAGCGTGCAGGGGACCTACTACGCCGATACGTTCGCCCGGTCCGCCGCCCCGGTGCACGCGCTCGCCTTCGCCCCGTCCGACCGGCACCTGCTGGCCACCGCCGACCACACCGGTGGGGTACGGGTGTGGGACACGACGTCGACCCGGCGGCCGCCGGTGACGACGCTGAGCCATGACACGCCGGTCTACACCGTGGCCTTCAGCCCGGACGGCCGGCTGCTCGCCACGGGGGAGCAGGACGGCACGGTCAGCCTGTGGGACGTCGAGCGCCGAACCGTGGTGCACCGGCGTCCCGGATCCGGCGAGGCGGTCAACAAGGTGGCGTTCGATCCCCGCGGCGGCCTGCTGGCGGTGGCCTCCGCGGACGGGAACCTCTATCTGCTCGAGACGCCGACGCTCACGCAGCGGGCGGTCGTCCGGGTCGGTCCCGGGCCCGTGGACACCGTGGCGTTCAGCCGGGACGGCGCCGCGCTGGCGGCCGCGGGCGCCGATGACACCGTGTCCCTCTGGGATCCCACGGCGCTGACGACTCCGAGACCGGCGGGAACGACGTCGGCCTTCGGTCCGGCCGGCGGGTCCGGGGGAGGGCGGCTCGGGACGCTGCCCGGACGGGCTGGCACGGCCCGCGACGTGGCGTTCTCCCCGTCGGAGGACCTGTTGGCGGTCGGCAGCGATGACAAGACGGTGCGGCTGTGGCGGGTGTCCGACCCAGCCCGGCCGGCGGCGGTCGCGACGTTCATCGGACACACCGGGCCGGTGGACACGGTCGCCTTCTCCCCGGACGGCGACGTGCTCGCCAGCGGTGGCGACGAGGGGTCGGTCCGGCTCTGGGACGTCGGAACCCAGACCAGCCTCACCACCCTGTCCGGGCCGACCGAGGCCGTGCTGTGCCTGGCCTTCAGCCCGGACGGGCGAACGTTGATCGGTGCGGGCGCCGACCGGACGACCGGGCTGTGGCATGTCTCCCGGCCGGCGCCGCGGGACCGGGCGCCGGCCGTCGGTTCGGTCGCGGTGTCGGCCCTGGCCGCGGCGGAGGGCTCAGTGGCGGGCTCCGCCGCCGGGCCCGGATCCCCGCTGGCGGCACGATCCCAACTGGTCGCGACCGCGGGAACGGACCGCACCATCAGGTTGTGGGACCTCGACCCACCCGCCTACCTGACCTCGATCGGACCGCCCGGCGACACCCTCCCCGTCCTCACCGCGGAGGGCCCCTGGGCCGCCCACGCGATGGCCCTCAGCAAGGACGGATCTCGTCTGGTGGCATCGCAGGGTGACGCGGTCACCGTCTTCGACCCACGCGACCCGATGCGGCCGACAGTGCTGACCGACGACTCGTCGCGCGGCGGTGCCGACGAGGTGAACTTCGTCGTCAACGCGGTGGATATCGCGCCGGAGGGCGGACGCGTTGTCATCGGCGCCACGGACAACACGGTGCATCTCGGAGACGCGGTCACCGGACAGCTGGGCGAGCCGATCTACCGGCACGAGAATCCCGTCAACGCGGTGCGCTTCATGCCTGACGGACGCGGCGTGGTCAGCGCCAGCGACGACGGGTGGGTGACGCTGTGGAACCTCGCCGGCGCCGACCAGGATCGGGTCGACCTGCGCGGGCCGGGTCCGATGAAGTCGTTGGCGATCAGCGCCGACGGCGGCCTGGTGGCCAGTGGGTCGGATGACGGGACGGTCTGGCTGTGGACGGTCGACCGGCCCTCCCGGGACGGGCCTTACCAGCAGCGCGGAGTGCGGACGCTGACCGGCACCGACCAGGCCGTCGTGTCCGTCGCCTTCAGTCCTGACGCCGCCCTGGTCGCGGGCGCGAGCGTCGACGGATCGGTCCGAATCTGGAACGCCGGCACCGGCGAGCTGTATGCGGTGCTGTCCGGCCGGGAGGCCAGCGCGGTCGCGTTCAGTGCCGACGGCTCCTCCCTGATCACCACCGACCACGACGGAAACCTGATGACCTGGTGGATCGATGCGCAGCGAGTCGTCGACGAGATCTGTAAGGCCAGGCCGGCACTGACCGAGCAGGAATGGTCCCAGTACATGCCGAGCGATGACTATCGGCAGACCTGTCGATGAGCGAACCCGAACCCAACAACAGCCCGGCGCCGGACGACCACGGCGCCGCCCAGGCTCGTCCCGACGATGCGGACCCCAGCGCCGGCGGCGGGCGGGGGTGGCCCAGCCGGCGGACCGTACTGCGAGCCGCCGCCGCGACCGTCGTGATCGGCGTCGCGGGCGGGGTGGCGCTGTCCCGGGCGTTCCGGGACGACGGCGGCGCGATCGGCGACCCGGACTCCCGTCGGGTGCGCTGGGCGGCCAGCTCGAACGACCAGAACCTGGTCGACTCGCGACAGGTGCTCATCAGCGCCTTCCAGAAGGCGCATCCGGAGATCACCGTCGAGCTGCGGCTGGTGCCGTTCAGCACCGACGCGAAGCGGCAGGCGCTGATCGAACTGGTGCGGTCGGGCACGGGAGAGCCGGACGTCTACCTCGGCGATGTGATCTGGCCCGCCGAGTTCGCCGTGGACCAGCTGGCGATGCCGCTCGACGACGAGTTCGAGCCGGCCTTCTGGGACCGGTTCGACCCGGCCGCGCTCGCCGCGTCCAGGTACCGGGGGCGTATCTACGCGGTGCCCTACTTTGCCAACCGCGGGGTGCTCTACTACCGGCCGGACCTGCTCGGCCAGGTCGGCCGCCCGCCGCCCACCACCTGGGAGGAGCTCGCCGAGACGGCGAGGATGCTGCGCGACGTCGCCCACGCCGAGTACCGCATCGCCTGGCAGGGTGACGCCTACGAGGGGCTGACCTGTGTTTGGACCGAGTTCGCCGCCAGCGCCGGCGGGAGCACCGTCGACCCGGGAGTCACCCGTTCGACGATCGACTCGCCGCCCTGCGCCCGGGCGCTGCGCTTCATGTGCGGACTCGTGGAGCAGGGCCTCACCCACCCAGATCTGACCACGCTGCGGGAACCGCTGGCCACCAGTCTGTTCAACGATGGCGAGGCCGCCTTCATGCGGGGGTGGAACACCGCCGACACGGCGCTCGACACCGAACCGGAGAAGTACCGCGCGACCCAGCTACCCGCGTTCGCGGGCCAGCGGGCCCCTGGATTCTCGGCGATCGGAGGCTGGAGCATGTTCGTCAACCCGCATACCCACCGGCTTGCCGCGGTTCGCACGTTCGTCGACTGGATGACCAGCGTGCCGGCGCAACGGACGCTGTCCAGGTATAGCCAGATGCCCGCGAACCGGTCCGTGCTCGAGGACCTGTCGCTGGTCAACGAAAGCCCGATGATCTCGGTGACCCGTGGCGTTCGGTCGGTCGCCCGGCCAGCCGGCACTCCGCGTTACCCCGAGATCAGCCGCGCCGTCTACACCAACATCAACCTCGCCCTGCGCGGTCAGGCCACCCCCGCTGACGCTCTCGCCAGGGCCCACCGCGACATCACCCTGTCCCTGCGCGGCTGAGAACTCGCTTCCACGGCCGGCCATCGGCGAGAGCGGGCCGGCCGTGGGCGAGAGCGGCGTCGACGGCCCGTCAGTCCGGACCGCCACGGTCGAGGTCGCCGAAGTCCGAGCCGTCGTGGTGGCCCGAGCCACCGTGCTGGTCCGGACGGTCATGGTGGCCGAATCCACCATCGAGGTCCGGGTCGCCGAAGTCCGGGTCGTTGGAGACCCAGGAGTCGAACCAGGCGTCGTTCGGCATCTCTCGATCGTCGTCGCGCGCGGACGGGCGCCTGGGACGCGGCGCGGCGGAATCCTGGATGAACCGCCGGGCGACATCTGCTCGCAGCCGGTCGACCGCGGCCCGGTCGCCCCCGTCGGTCGAGGAGTACTCGCCGGTCTGCCGGATGAGATCGCGGACCGCTTCTCTGATCCTCCTCCGCTGGCCGGTATCGGCACCGACGTACGCGGCGCGAAGAAGCTCCCCGCCGGGATCGACCCTGGTGACCCGAGTCAGCTCGCCGGCGAGGAACAGGGCCACGATCCGGTCGAGGGTTGGGCGCTTCGCGAAGCGGAAGGTGCTGCGGGCGGTTAGAAACAGCTCGCCGTCCGGATCCACCTCGGCGAAACGGTCCCCATCCGCGGAGAGAAGCAGGTAGGCGATCCTGTCTCCGATCATCGTTCGCATCTCGAAGGGGAGACTGTGGTACGCGGCCAGGAGCCGCTGACCACCGGGGTCCATCTCGATGACACGGTCCAGCCCGCCCGTCAGCAGGAAGAAGACCAGTCGGTCCCGCTCCGCGTCCGGGTACCAGCCCTGTTCGTCGACAATGCGCCGGGCATCGCCTCGCCGGAGGGCCAGGTGACACAGCCGATCACGTGCCGCGCCCGGGGCAAGCCCACGAAGCATCGCCGAGCATCTGGCAGCGAGTTCCCTGTTTCGGTTCGCCGTCAGGTCCAGCAGCATGTCGACCGTCTGCGCCCGGCTCCGGTCGACCAGATCCATCCGATCGCGCAGGACGGCAAGAATGATGTCGTCGCGTGGTTCCGCTGGAATGTGCGGGTTGGCCAGGATCGCGTCGGCCAGACCCGTGGCCTCCTGGCTGTCCGCCCACTCACGGGCCATGGCCGTCAGCAGATCGGGATGGTCGGTCGCGCTGAGCGCGGCCTGGAGATCCTCGAGAACGGAGGCATCGACGGGTGGCGACCACCAGGAATGGCGGCATACCTTCCTCGCGACGTTCTCCTTCACCCACAGCGGGGCGCGTCGGCCACCGAACACCAGGCCGTCCGCCCGCCCACGATCTACACCACCCCAGGAGTCCAGACATTTGATCAGCCGTATGGAAGGCGTGTGCATGGTCAGCTGCGCCGGGCCGAGCAAAAGCCGGAGAATGGTGACGGAATGATCGTCGGGGATGCGGCGACTGGTCACCCAGTGGCGGGCCAGGCGGTCCAGGAAGGCCGGATCCGCGCACGCCGTGTCCAGTTTCCGGTAGGCCTCGGTCGACGCTGGCCCGCCCGCCGCCACGACCTGGAGAAGAGCCGTGAGCGCGTCGACATTGCGGCCCTGATCGAGCTGCTGGCCAAGCCTTGAGGTCGCCCGTATCGCCCGACGGCGATGACTGCCGAGTGCCTGCTCGACCAAGTCAGGGAGAATGCGGCCGCCCACCTTGTCTCCCTGTGCCTGCCGCGGTGAGCCGCCGTCAGCCGCGGGCGAGCGCGGCGTCGACCATGGTCTGGGCCTCGGCGAGGACGGAGTCCAGGTGGGCGGGGCCGCGGAAGCTCTCGGCGTAGATCTTGTAGACGTCCTCGGTGCCGGACGGGCGGGCGGCGAACCAGGCGTCGTCGGCGACGACCTTGATGCCGCCGATCGAGGCCTCGTTGCCCGGCGCGTGCGTGAGGGTCGCGACGACCGGCTGGCCGCCGAGCGTCGCCGCGCCGAGCGCGCGGGGGGTGAGCTTCTTCAGGACGTCCTTCTGCGCCACCGTGGCGGGTGCGTCGACCCGGCGGTAGGCGGGTGCGCCGTACCTCGCGGTCAGCTCCTCGTAGAGCGCGCCCGGGTCGCGGCCGGTGACCGCGGTCATCTCGGCGGCCAGCAGGCAGAGGATGAGCCCGTCCTTGTCGGTCGTCCAGACCGTGCCGTCGGCCCGCAGGAACGACGCGCCAGCGCTCTCCTCACCGCCGAAGCCGAGGCTTCCGTCCGTCAGCCCCGGTACGAACCACTTGAACCCGACCGGCACCTCGACGAGATCCCGGCCGAGCCCCGCCGCCACCCGGTCGATCAGGCTCGAGCTGACCAGCGTCTTGCCGACCGCCGCCGCCGGGGCCCAGTCGGTGCGGTGCGCGAACAGGTAGGAGATCGCGACCGCGAGGTAATGGTTCGGGTTCAGCAGGCCGGCGCCAGGGGTGACGATGCCGTGTCGGTCGGCGTCCGCGTCGTTGGCGACCGCGATGTCGAAGCCCAACCGGTTGTCCGCCGGGGTCGCCCCGGTGAGGCGCAGCAGCGAGGCCATCGCGTACGGGGACGACGGATCCATCCGGATCTTGCCGTCCCAGTCACGGGTCATGAAGCCGAACGTCGGGTCGATCCTGTCGTTGACCACCGTCAGGTCCAGCTGGTAGCGCTCGGCGATCGCCTGCCAGTAGACCAGGCTCGCCCCGCCCAGCGGGTCGACGCCGACGCGCACCCCGGCGCCCCGGATCGCGTCCAGGTCGACGACGCCGACCAGGTCGTCGACATAGGCGGTCACATAGTCCTGCACGGTCGCCGTGGCCCGCGCCTTCTCGTACGGCAGCCGGCTCATCCCGGCCAGGCCCGCGGCCAGCAGCGCGTTCGCCCGGTTCTGGATCGCGGTGGTGACCTCGGTGTCCGCGGGGCCGCCGTGCGGCGGGTTGTACTTGAAGCCGCCGTCCGTCGGCGGGTTGTGCGACGGGGTGACGACGATGCCGTCGGCCAGGCCCGGCCGGCCCGAGCGGTTGTGGGTGAGGATCGCGTGCGAGATCACCGGCGTCGGCGTGGCCTCGCCGTCCGGGGCGATCCGGATGTCGACGCCGTGGGCCGCGAGCACCTCCAGCGCGCTCGCCAGCGCCGGGGCGGACAGGGCATGCGTGTCGGCCCCGACGAACAGCGGCCCGTCGATGCCGGCCGCCGCCCGGTACTCACAGATCGCCTGGGTGGTCGCCAGGATGTGGTCGGCGTTGAACGACCCGTTCGTCGACGTGCCGCGGTGCCCCGACGTCCCGAAGGACACCCTCTGGGCGGGGTCGGCCGCGTCGGGGTGGACGTCGTGGTAGGCGGCCAGCAGAGCATCGACGTCGACGAGCTCGTTGACGTCCGCCGGCTTGCCCGCGAACGGGCTGACGCCGGGGCTCACCGCCACGGCCGGCTTCGCCGGTGCGCGAGCGGGCGGCCGGGACCGGAGCCGGGCGCCGGGCGCGGCGGAGCCGGGTCGGGCCGCGCGGCCGACACCGGGCGGCTGGGCCCGCCGGGGCGCGCCGGACCGGGCCTGGTCGTATGGCCTCCGGTAGGACGCGAACTGGGTACCGACATCGTCGGCCTCCTCGTCACCAGCGTGGAGCGGACCTCGCGGGTCCGTCCTGTCCCGCCAGGTCAGGTGCCCCATCGGTGCCAGCCTTTGTGACAAGTACCTCCGTGGGCGCCCCCGAGCCTAGCTGCCAGGACCGGTCCTGGTGGGTCTCTTGGGAGTCCACGTGGTTACTAACCGGTGACCCGGCCCCGGCCGGTTCGCGGCCCGGCAGGCGTCCGCTCCCGATGCGGGAGCGTGTTGACGGGTATGGCGCCGGTCACTCCGACTGGCGAACGTGGTCCAAGGAAGGCACGACCTTCGGGCGTGGCGCTACTGTCCGGCAGTGCCGAGGCGGCGCGCTGGACGCGGCCGCCTCGTGTCGGGCGCCTAGGGCGCCCTCCCGCGCTGTTCTGGGGTGGAGGTGATAGGGCCGTGGTTGATCTGGTTCGGGGTCGGTCACGGGTTGCGTTGGTTTTGCGCCAAGGCGCTGTCGCCATCGCTCGTGTCGGGCGCCTAGGGCGCCCTCCCGCGCTGTTCTGGGGTGGAGGTGATAGGGCCGTGGTCGGTCTGGTTCGGGGTCGGTCACGGGTTGCGTTGGTTTTGCGCCAAGGCGCTGTCGCCATCGCTCGTGTCGGGTGCTTGGGCGCCCTCCCGTGCTGTTCTGGGGTGAGGTGATAGGGCGGTGGTCGGTCTGGTCCGGGGTCGGTCACAAGTTGCGTTGGTACTGCGCCGAAGCGCTGTCACCATCGGTGGTTGGGTTGCTCAGACGGGTTGCCGGCACAACATCGTGCCTGTGCCGCAGCATCACGGTGCAAGCCCATGGGATGTCGGAAGGCCTTCGGGAGCCGAGGGCGAGGGGCAAGCCGCGGAGACCGCTTGGGTGCCTCTCCCGACCAGCCGGCTCCGGAGCGTCGGATGACGCCCAGCGTGGCCGCGTCCTCGGCCAGGCGGCTGGGCGTGATGGGCGGGACGTTCGACCCGGTGCACAACGGGCACCTGGTCGCGGCGAGCGAGGTCGCCGCGTTGTTCGCGCTCGACGGGGTGATCTTCGTCCCCAGCGGCCAGCCCTGGCAGAAGGCCCATCGGGAGGTGTCCGCGGCCGAGGACCGTTATCTCATGACGTTCCTCGCGACCGCCGGGAACCCGCAGTTCACAGTCAGCAGGATCGACGTCGACCGCGGCGGCCTGACGTACACGATCGACACCCTGCGCGACCTGCGTGCGGTGTACCCGGACGCCGAACTGTTCTTCATTACCGGCGCGGACGCTCTCGCGCAGATTCTCACCTGGCGCGATGTACACGAACTGTTCCTGCTCGCGCACTTTGTCGGCGTGACCAGGCCCGGCTACCACCTCGCCTTCGACGCGAGCCTGCCGGCGAACTCCGTCAGCCTGCTGGAGGTGCCTGCGCTGGCGATCTCGTCGTCCGACATCCGCGACCGTGTCGCCCGCGGCGCCCCGATCTGGTACCTGACCCCGGACGCCGTCGTCCGCTACATCGTCAAGCGCGGCCTCTACCGCCCCCACCGGGACGGGACCGTCCCCGCGCCTCACGCCGCCAGCTGATGCCGGCCGGATCGCTGGACGGCCGGATGCGCGGGGTCGGAACGTGAGGTTGAATTCGGCTTCAGTGGCCCGACCGGGCCTGGAATGTCAGCTTGTCCTGGTCTGTTGTTCGTGGTGACGCCCGTCACCGGCTGGACAAACAACGCGAAAACCGCCGTGACCTCGTGTGCCGCGCGGCTACCGTAACTTGGCCGGCAACCTCCGGCGTCCCGGGCCGGCTGACCGCCGTGACTCCAGCCGACCGGACCCGCCCGCTCACCACCTTGGAGAACCCGCAGCGTGACCGCTTCCACCCGGGCCGTCGAGCTCGCTCTGACCGCCGCCCAGGCCGCCGCCGACAAGCTGGCGAAGGACCTCGTCATCCTCGACGTCAGCGACCGGCTGGCCCTCACGGACTGCTTCGTGCTCGCGTCCGCCGACAACGAGCGGCAGGTCAAGGCCGTCCTCGACGAGGTGGAGGAGAAGCTGCGGCTCGTCGGGGTCAAGCCGCTGCGCCGCGAGGGCGAGCGCGAGGGCCGCTGGGTACTGCTGGACTTCTCCGAGATAGTCGTGCACATCCAGCGAGCCGAGGAGCGCGAGTTCTACGACCTCGAGCGGCTGTGGAAGGACTGCCCGCGCGTCGACTTCGAGGACAAGGACAAGGCGAGGGCCACGGTCGGTGCCGGCGCCGGCGCCTCGGCCGTTCCGGCGGCGTCCGACGCGAACCGCCCGGCCGGCTCCTGGTGAGGCTGCTGCTTCTGCGGCACGGCCGGACGGAATGGAACGACAACGGGCGCTTCCAGGGCCAGGCCGACCCGCCGCTGGACGCGGTCGGGCGCGCCCAGGCGGCGGCCGTGGGGCCGGTGATCCGGGCGATGGGTCCCGATCTGGTCGTGTCGTCCGATCTGATGCGGTGCCGCGCGACCGCGGCCGCGTTCGGCCTGCCGTACCGCTCGGACGCGCGGCTCCGCGAGATCGACCTCGGCGCCTGGTCGGGCCTGACGTCAGCCGAGGCGAGCCGGCTGTTCCCGGAGGAGGACGCCGCCTGGCGGCGCGGTGAGGACATCCGCCGGGGCGGCGGCGAGACCTATGTCGAGGTCGCGGCCCGGGCCGGCGCGCTGTTCGACGAGATCCTCGCGGCCGGGCCGCCGGCCGGGCCTGACAGCCTCGTCGTGTTCGTCCTGCACGGCGGGACGGCCCGGTCGCTCATCGGGCACCTGCTCGGCCTGCCGCCGCGGACCTGGTGGCACTTCGGCCCGCTGCGCAACTGCCGCTGGTCGCTGCTGCGGCACGAACACGGACGGTTCCGGCTGGTGGAGCACAATGTCGGCCTCGTTCGACCTGATAAGGTCGGCACCGGCCCGTTGAACGTGACCGTGGGGACCGTCCTCCCAAGTCAGGCGCTGATGCCCGATGAGGACGCCTCGGTGGCCCCGGACACGGATCCTGTACACTCTCGACCACCGGCTTGACGGGCCGGGCAAGAGGTACAGACAGGCACCAAACCGGAACCGCGAACCATGTAGTAGTGTTTGGGAAGCGGCAAAGGGAAATCGAAATATGGGGCTGTGGCGCAGTCTGGTAGCGCATCACACTGGCAGTGTGAGGGTCAGGGGTTCGAATCCCCTCAGCTCCACCAAAGTAAGCATGTTCGAACCCCTATCACGCGAGTGGTGAGGGTTTCTGCTTTCTCGGGGAAGCCGCCCGTATGGGCGTTCAACCGGATGCCAATAGGCGCGCTCACCGGCGGGTCCGCTGTGGCCTCTCAGAAGGCACTCGTCTCCGTCGCTGCCCGCGATGGCCTCGTCGACCCTTGGGCCAAAGGTGACGCTTGGCGCTGGTGCCAGCAGCTGAGCGAAGGGCTCCTGGAGGTCAGCACCTTCAACCCGGTCCCGTACCACCCAGAAGCGGGTGAACACAGCCTGGTTGAGAGCACGCCGTACTTCCGGTGGCGCGGCCAGGTACAGCTGGTGGGCGTTGGCACAGAGCAGCAGGACCTCCTCCACCACAGCCAGCACCGTGGCAGCCTGCGTGGCGCAGCGCTCCACGATCGCGGTGGCGCCAGCCAGCTCGCGGCTGATCCGCTCCTGCTCGATCTTCAGGAGGTCGAGGGGGAGCGCGTCGGCGTAGTGGGCTTGCAGCAGCTTGAGCTGTTCGCGCTGGAGGTCGTCGATGCGTTTCTGCTGCCGGGTAGCTTCGGCCTGGCTGTCGGCCTGGTAGCGCTCCAGCTCGGCGAGCACCTGAGCACGGATGGCCGCGATGCGCTCGTCCGTGAGCTGGACCCGGCGCCACCAGTCGGCGACTAGGGCTTCCAGGTCGTCGATCAGGATGGCTGGCTGGTCGCAGGGCGCCCGGCGCTTGGCCCGGCCGATGCAGAAGAAGTACGGGTAGACTGTGCCCCAGCGGTTCGTGGCATTGGTGATCCCGAGGCGAATGCGGCAGGTGCCGCAGTAGACGGCACCTTTGAGGTAGTTCGGGTGGGCCTGGACCTTTTCGCCGGACACCTTCCGGCCTCGGCGAACCGTCTGCACCTGCTCGAAGAGGGCGGGCGTGATGAGCGCGGGATGGCGCCCGGGGTACCAGATGCCCTCGAAGCGGACTTCGCCCACGTAGTAGCGGTTGGCGAGCATCTTGTCGATCTGCTGCACGCGCACGGCCCGGCCCGGGCGCTTGGCCGTAGCTGGCAGTCGCAGGCCCCGATACTCCAAGGCCGTGGCCAGCTGGGTCATCGCGAACTCGCCGCTGGCGTAGGCCTCGAACATCCAGACGATGTGCGGCGCCCGGTCTTCGTCGACCGCGACAGTGCGGATCTCCTTGCCGCTCTCGTGCACGCGGATGTTGCGGTAGCCGAGGGGCGCCAGGCCTGACGTGCCGCCGGATTTGGCCTTCTGCCGCATGCCCTTCTTGGCTTCCATGGCCAGGTTCTGGGAGTAGAACTCGGCGATGGTGGCCATGATCCCGTGCAGCAGCTTGCCCGAGGGCGTCTCGTCGATGTTCTCGGTGGCGGACACTAGCTGGGCGCCGGCCTTGCGGATGGCCAGCGTGATGGACACATCGTCCTCACGGGAGCGGGCCAGCCGGTCGACCTTGTGCACGATGACGTAGCTGATGGAGCCGGTGTCGCGCACGAAGCGCAGCATGGTTTGCAGGTCGGGGCGGTCGGCGGTCTTGGCTGACTCGCCGCGGTCCATGAACTCGGCCACGATGAGGGCGCCAAGCCGCTCAGCAGTCCGCTGGTTGGCCTCGCGCTGCGCGGGCAGGCTGAACCCCTCGTCGCTGTAGTCCGTGCCAGCCTGGGCGTTGGTGGACACCCGCAGGTAACTCACGGCCAGCTTGCGGCCGCCGAGCGACTGGGCGTCCATGAGCAATGCCGTGAAGCGTAGTTTGATCTTTCCGGGATGTGGTCATGCTGCGCGTGGGGCGAGCGGGTGGAGCCGGATCGTTGGCGGGCCTGGATGGCGGATTGAGGCGGGTTCGTCGCGTTTCTTGACGCGGTAGCTGTTGTGGCGGGGGCGTTTGACGACGCGGGGGCAGGTGCGGTGGCGCCGCGGTGGGTTGAGCGTGCGGGTGATCTCGGCGTGGAACCGGGGTAGCTGGGCGTGCCAGTCGTCAGGGGGGAATGTCCGCCGTCCCGGTGGCGGAACGGCGGACGAGGCGCAGGGT
>NZ_MBLO01000062.1 GCF_001854805.1 Pseudofrankia coriaricola | reverse complement strand
CAAATCACTGGCTACCGCTACCGGTTTTCTCGCAACACTCGTCGAGTCGTCGCCGACGTCGCCGGCGGGCGGGACGGCCTGGTTGCCATCGCGGGTGTCTTCGTCTACCTGGTCTCGGAACACGTCACRGATGCGTGGACGATAGAATGCGCTGGTGGAGCGTGGGCAGAGTGGCATTCCGCGGGCGGTACCGGGTGGCCGGCTGACCGACTGGATTTCTATCGGAGTACTGGCGAGCGTGGTATCCCGCGACGACGTGGATGAGGCGGTCAACCGCGCCGGCCGCCGCCAGACCCGGGTCCGGCTCCTGCCGGCACACGTCGTGGTCTATTTCGTGCTGGCGATGTGCCTGTTCTTTGAGGACTCCTATGAGGAGGTGATGCGTAAGCTCGTCTCGTCGTTGAAAGCGTTCCGCTCGTGGGACCCGAAATGGCGGGTACCGACGACGCCGGCGATCTGCCAGGCCCGGGAACGCCTCGGTTCCGAACCGTTGCGCCTGCTGTTCGACCGGCTCGCCCTCCCACAGGCAGGGCGGGGCACGAAGGGCGCCTGGCTGGGCGGGCGGCGGTTGATGGTGATCGATGGCACCCAGTTCGACCTGCCCAACTCCCCGGACAACGCCGCCGAGTTCGGCTATGCCGGCGGCGAGGCCGATCCCGGTGCCTTCCCGAAAGCTCTGGTGGTCGGGCTGGTCGAGGCCGGTACCCACGCGGTCGTCGGCGCTGAGATCGACTCGTGCCGGGTCGGTGAACGTGCCCTGGCCGCCCAGCTGTCGCACCGTCTGCGCCCGGGCATGCTCCTGCTCGCGGACCGCAACTTCTACAGCTTCGAGCTGTGGCAACAGGTCCGTGCCACCGGTGCTGACCTGGCCTGGCGGCTGTCCGCCTCGGTGCGGACTCCCGTCGTCCACGTCCTCGACGACGGGTCCTTCCTCACTGTCCTGGTCAACCCGAAGATCCAGGGAAAGCGGCGGGGACGGTTGACTGCCGCGGCCACGGCCGCCGCCCGTGGCGAAGGCGTGCTGCCCGCCGACGACGCGGACGACGTCCTCATCGCCCGCGTCGTCGAATACACCGTGGCGAACCGACCCGGCAACGGTGCGAATGAAATATTCTGCCTACTCGCCAGCGTACTGGACCCGGCGGACGTCCCCGCCGTGGAAATCGCGGCGGCCTACCATGAGCGGTGGGAAGAAGAGAACACCTTCGACGAGATCAAGACGCATATGCGAGGTGCCGGTGCAGTGTTGCGGTCGAAGTCTCCGGACCTGGTGAGACAGGAGCTCTGGGCGCTTCTGCTCGCCCACTACGCCATCCGAAAGATAATGACAGCCGCCGCCGACGAGGCTGGCGAGGATCCCGACCGGCTCTCTTTCATACGCTCGCTGCGTGTCACCCGCCGCCAGGTCACCGACCAGGCGGATTTTTCCCCCTGACCGGCACGACCGCGCGCTCCGGGAAACCTACGAAGAGATCCTCGAACGGCTCAACGAACGTCGCGAACGCACGAACCCCAGGGTCATCAGACGTGGCCGCCACAACTACTACCGGGTCAAACGTGCCACCGACGCCACCGTCCGGCACACCGACTCCCCAGCCATCACCGTCCTCGCCGTGACCCCGGCCACGCATCCCACTCCCCAGCCATCCGCCGAATGTTGTGAAATCGCGGGACGTGATGACGAAAAATTGACGAGGAGGCGACCTCGAGCTGCGTAGACAGCTACAAGAAGTTCCGGTAGTGACCCCTCTTAACTTACTGGTATTGACCTATATATCTCGCATGCGTCGGGCGATGCTGGCTGGGCCGAATGGATTGGATGGCAGCTGGAAAAAGCTGGCTTCCGTGTGCGGGTGCAGGCATGGGAGATGGTGCCGGGGGCGCGCAGAATCTCGGTGGTTCAGGACTCTATTCGGATGGCGGTACGTACGATCATCGTCGTCTCGGCGGAATACCTGGCGTCGGCTGTCGCTCAGGCCGAGTGGGGGATTCTCTTCGGCGAGGATCCCGCCGGCGAGAAGCGAAACCTGGTGCCCGTAAAGATCGAGGACTGTCAGCTTTCTGGGCTACTGGCTGGTCTGGTCTCCTTCGACCTCTTCGGGCTCGGCGAAGAACGGGCACGCGAGGTGCTCCTGGACAGGATCCGTGTTGCCGTGGCAGGAACGGCGCGTCCGTCTGGTCCGCCAGGCTTCCCGGGTGGCCCTGCGCCGGCCTTCCCGTCGCCAGTTGGCGACCCCGAGGCGTCCCTACCCAGGAGGGTGGTTCCTCCTTACGACCAGCTGCCAGAGGTTCCCGCCTCCTATGTATCCCGGCCTGACGACCTGGCGAGGATTCGTGAACTATTGCTGGACGAGGCTTCTACTCCTGTCGTTGGGCTACTTGGAAACGTTGGCTCCGGGAAGACGTTGCTCGCTACCGTGGTCGTCCATGATCCGGAGGTCCGCATGGCTTTTCCCGACGGGATCGCATGGCCTGGCCATCGCCGCAACGACTTCGACGGATCGTCCCTCTCTGACGCGATCGGCCATATCCTAAATATTTTCGGAGACCTGGAACATGTCGAGGATGTGAAGAAAGGATTGGCTCGGCTGGAACGGCTTCTATCGGACGCCGCCTTCCTGATTATCCTCGATGGGTGGACCTGGTCGGCGGGCGTCGAACTGCTGCTTCCAATGATACCCAGAACGTCACGGGTCCTGTTTATCTCTGCCCGAGACGACGCTCTTCCAGATGGCTTCACCGCATACAAACTCAGCCCAGTTTCGCCCGGGCAAGAAGGCGAAGTCGGCGTGCGGAACCGCTTGTCGGCGGTGCGGCGGCGCTTGGCTAACGGTATTTCAAGTGACAACGTGATGGCTGTCCGCACGGAACTAGCCGAGATTCTTTCGGGCCTGGAAGGCGATGTTCGCGAACAGCTTGAGGCCGAGTTCGGCTTCGTACTCGACGATGAAGTTCGGGAAGTACTGTCGGCGGATATGAATCGGTGTCAATGGGTGGTCGGCGTCTGGGCTGCGCTCGCCGAGGGCAACGATCCGTCGTTCGCCGATCCGGAGCCCCAGCCCTCAACGAACGAACCGGCAGAGCAGATCGTGCATGTAGACACAATCGTGATCCAAGGGCTGATCGGCCCTGCTGGCCGTTCGGTGGGCGAGTGCCTGCTGGATGTCCTGCGGTTGGTGTTCGCGCTCCCGCCGACGCTGGACAAGGCTCTGCGAACGTCGCTTGCTGCAGAAAAGACGCTGACACAGGAGATCCGGTTCGACTGCGCGGTCGTGGATGCGGAGAGCGTTGCCTGTCATGTGGAGATCTGTGATGTACCACTCACCACGCGCGAGGTCGCAGGGCGTCTGGCCGAGCGAGAAGGGGAGGCATTTGACCAGTTTGTGATTATTTCGCCGCTCTCTGATCCGACCCCGGAGCTAGATGAGAGGCTCACCGCTTGGCAGACCGCCGGCCGCTATCCGTTTGACGTCCAGATCTGGAGCCCACGGGGCGGCGTGGGCGGGCTTCTCGCGCTCGACCCAGACGTTTACGCCGCCGTCTACGGCGAGGACGCCTATGCCGGGGAGTCTGCCCCACGCGGCGAGGTCGCCGCCGCGTGGCGTACGCGGCTGACCAAGCCGGTCAGGTATCCCGACAGTCTGCGGGCCTACCTGTCCGACGATGACCTGCACTGCCTCTCCGGAGAGGATCGGAGCCGGTTCCGCGACCTGCTCAATGAGTTCGTCGAACCCTGGGCCGCGGACGACCGTGGCACCCCGCTTGGCACCACCCTGGAGGTGGAGATCCAGTCCTGGCTGGCAGACCCGCGCCCAGAGTCGGGGTCGCTGCTGTTGCTCGCCGAGTTCGGCGAAGGCAAGAGCTTCTTCACCTACCAGCTGAGCCGGTCGCTAGCCCGGGACGCGCTACGCGACCCGCGCGGAGGCTGGATCCCGTTGCGAATCGCGCTCAAGGACCTACGCAACGTCCGTGACGGGCGTGATCTGCTGGAGCGGCGTCTCGCGGACATCGATGTCACCGTCGCCCAGTGGAACGCGGCGTCCGACCGTCACCAGACGCTGGTGATTCTCGACGGCTTCGACGAGATGTCCGTCCGTCTTGACCCGGCCTCGCTGCGGAGCAACATCGCCTTGCTCGCGACCTGCCACGAGGTGTTCCACCGGTCCAAGCTGCTGATCACGTCGCGGACCCAGTTCTTCGAGCGCCAGCGGGACCAGGACCGGTTCCTCGACCGGGTCGGTCGCCCGCGGATCCTCCGGCTGGTACCCGCTGCCCGCGACAAGGTCACCAGCCACCTGCGCACGTTCGCCCGGCGCGTCGACGCCGAGGCGAAGCTCGACCGGCTGCTGACCCTGTACGACCCGGTCGGCCTGGCACGTAAGCCCTTGTTCCTTGAAATGATCAAGGAGACCTTGCCTGATTTGCCAGACGACCATTTCGACGAGCTTGTGCTCTACCGCAAATACGTCGAACGCAGCCTCCGGCGCAAGATCTGGGGCCTGGCTGACGACTCCTTGGAGGTCAAAGACGACGAGACCGTCGCCAACGTCCAGACAGTCCTTGAGAAAATGGCCGCCGAACTGTTCCTCAACGGGAAGACCCACATCGAGCTGCGCTCCTGGGGCGACCACGAACTGGCCGCGACGCTGTGGCGGATGAGCGATGGGCCAGTCGCCTCGCTGGGAGCGGAGGCTGTTGATGACGCCCGGGCACGTATCGGGATCCGGTCACTGCTCAAGCCGTTCCAGGGTGTCGACCTGGACCGCTGGCCCGTCGATTTCTTCCACCGTTCGATGCGCGAGTACTTCTTCGCGTGCGCAATATTTGGGGCTCTGCGCCACGGCGACGCCCGGCCGCTGTTGATCGCCGCGCCGCTGCGGTCCGAGGTCATGGACTTCGTCACTCTCATGATCGGTGACGGGGAACTTGCGGAGAGCGAGCGTGACCAGGTAATTCAGCGGCTGCTGGGCCTGGCCCGCTCGGCTGTCCGCGGCTCGGGCCCCGGCAGCCTCGGCGGCAACGCACTGTCGCTGCTCGCCGCCGCCCGACCGGTACTTCCTCCCGGAAGCTGGTCCGGGCTCGACCTCGACTACGCGCACCTCGCCGGCGCAGACCTGAGCGGCCTGGATTTCTCCAACTCGTCGCTGCGATACGCCAACCTCGACAACGCAGACCTGCGCGAAATCGATCTTCGCAATGCCGACCTGACCGGGGTGCGGCTTGAGGAGACGGCCCGCGTGCTTGCCCTCTCCCGGCCAGTCGTAGCCGACGACGATGCGGTGTATGCCTACTACAGCGACAACAAGATCCGCCGCTGGCCGCTGGCGCCACGTGACCGATCGGGTCCCGACACGGTCTTCGCTGACCTGCCCAGGGACTTGCAGGGAGTCGCCGTTAGCCCTTTCGGGGATCTGGTGCTCCTGGCCTCTGGGCGTCTCGAGATCCACCTGTGGACCGGCGCAGGCTTCGTGCGAGCGTCCCGGGGTCGCCCTGACCCTCATCTGCACGGGCTTCGCGACATCGATGGCGATCTGGTACTGACCGTTCTGCCACCTTCGGAGCCAGACGACCCCTACATCCGCCGGGAGATCCAGCGACACGACCCGATCAGCGGAACCCGCTGTCAACTAATCAAGAACGTGGGGCCTGTGGGAGGCCAGCTTCCTGACACGTTCGTTGGCGCGGCAGCGCTCGCCACCACCCGACGGACGTCCATGGGACTGACGACGGTCGGGCGCCCCGCGCTGCCGACGGATCTCGTCGAGTTGTCGCCTGGAGCGCGTGTCACCAGCTTCGACGCGGTGCTGTCGCACGACTCGATCCTCGTCGCGGTCGGACGTGCCGACGGCACGGTCGCGGTAGGGCGGCTTGGCGGGGACGACAAACCGAGGCCGCTCTGGGAGGAGCGGACACACGGAGCAGCGGTGACGGCGGTCCTATTCCGCGGCGAGGACTGCCTCATGACCGGTGGCGCAGACAGGAGCCTCACGCTGACACGGCTCGACGAGCAAGGGCGACCGATTGGCCGTCGCGAACTCACCCTGCGACTCCAGTGCACCGGCGCCCGCGTCGAGGGAGTCACGGGCGAGCGTGAACGACGCCTTCTCGCCGCTGCCATCCCTCGGGCGGCGGCCCACTGAGCCTCCGGACGAGTCCTGGTATCGGGGTTACTCCTCACCCGCTCCCTGGTCCAGTCGTCGATCCTGCGGTGCCGATCGATCCCTCACGATCATCTCGTCTCGCCGGACGCAACGGCTTCCGGACGTGAGTAGCCTCAGGGCCTGAGCGCCCGGCAATACTCCTGAACCCGGCGTCGTCCTGCAGCAGGCTGTCTGGGACTTGGGTCAGTACCGAGTACCAAACGTCTCACCGTGCGTAGTCGGTCGCACCCGTAGACCCGCGGCCGAGGCCATCAGACCCGCGGCACAACCAGCCACCCAGAACAAGATCATTGTGGTCGGTATGTGGTCGCGGAAGCGCCGGCACAGGCCGGATCAAGACGGCATCGAGCGGCACGGCGGTCCGCAAAAACCTCTGCGCTCATTGAATTTTCCGACCCAGGGCGGATCTTGACGACACGGTGCGACATACGATTCGGGTGGCTTTTAACCGGCGAGTTCAGGGGTTGATCGCTCGCTGCTGCGCGACCGCCTGCCGTCCCAAGCAGCGCGGCCAGCCCCGCGCGGTGCGCTCGGCCCGTGCCCTGGTGCTGCGCCTGGTCTGGGAGAACCGGCGTGCGGTGTCCATTGACAGACGGGACGCCGCCAAGGTTGGTGGACCGCTGACGAGTTCAGTGCAGCCCACACGGCTACGGTCGGCGCCGCTGCCCTTCGGGCGTGAAGGTCAATGTCGTGGAGAGCGGACCATGGCCGAGGCGCACCGCAAGCATCATGGGCTCAGGGAAGACGGGGTTCAGGCCCGGGCCTTCGCGCGGTTCGATCTGGTTCCACAGGTGAAAGCACACCAGTGGCGCCTGCGGATCATCGACAAGATAGGCGAGTGTCTTCGGGTACAGCGGGTTCTTCCCGCCAAGCCATACCGATGGAGCACCCCAGGTGCTCAACACCTCGCCGAGGGTCCGATCGTCGCCTGCCCAGTCCGCGGCCTGCTGGACAAGGGCGGACTGCTCAGCGGCGGAGAGCCCGCGGTCAGGCACGAGCCAGCCGAACCGTGCCGCGATCTCGGCATAGACCGAGGCAATCGCGCCGTCCTGACTGCGCCCGTCAGGCAGAACGCCGTCGAGGGCGCCCGTCACGCCGGTCGACGTGAACAGGCCGCGAGCGCGCAGAAGATCCAGCTCCGCCTCCCACCGGGCGTCGAGGCGCTCCACGTGCGCCAGGGTGGCGAACAGCAGCCTCAGTGCGATCTCACCGCCGTACATGCCAGGCCGGCGGAGCGCAGCGTTCATCTGATCGGCGAGGTAAGACCGGATCTCACCCGACGAGCGCAGCCCAAGGCCCTCGGTGTCGTCCTGCCGACCGGGACCGTTCACGAACGGACATGAGGGTCGACAGAGACGACCACCAGGATGATCATCCTTCTCATTTGCCTGCTGGCAGCAGGCCGACCTGCTGGAACGCGCTACGGAGGGTTGCGTCGTCGGCGGTATGCCCGCATCCCATTGATTTGAGGGTCA
The DNA here is from genome assembly GCF_001854805.1 of Pseudofrankia coriaricola. GTDB lineage: Bacteria > Actinomycetota > Actinomycetes > Frankiales > Frankiaceae > Pseudofrankia. Next base: position 27,397 of record NZ_MBLO01000062.1, on the reverse strand, counting down.
CTGTGCCGCCCTTGGCACCGCCGATGTGGAAGGTCGACCAGGTGCGGCAGTCCGCGCAGATCCGCCCGGTGAGGTAGGGCCGGAGGAGGTGGAGGCGTTGTTCGCCGTCGAGGAGGTAGAGGCTGCCGGGCTCGACTTCGGGACTGGGGTAGGGGATGCGCTGGGTGCGCACGACGGGGTGGTCACCGACAAGCTCCCGGTAGGTGACCTGTCCTTGCTTGGTCAGGCTGTCCCAGTCGGTCCGGGTCACCTCGGCGAGCGTGAGATCCGCGAGGAAGCTGACCGAGGTGAGGAGGTCTTGAAGAGACTGCGCCGCGCGGTCACGGACGTGCGGTAGTTCCGTCGGGTCCGGTCCGACCAGGTGAGAATTGTCGTTTCGAAGATCGAGGAGGTACTTGGTTCGGTCCTGGAATCCGGGATCGGCCACGGCGCGGCGCAGGTCGTGCAGGGGGTGGCTGTCCGGCAGCGTGCCGATGTCCGCCGATCCGCCGATCTTGACGAGCACCTGCCGCCAGGTGCCGAAGGTCGGTCCGCCCTTCTTCAGAGCGTCCGTGAAGATCTTCTTGGCGTCCAGGCAGATCCCGTGTGGCTCTGGCGGTTTGATTTGGCCCCACTGTGGCGGCTTGAAGTGGCCCCACCCGGAGGCCGTTCGGTGGCGGAGTGACGGCTTGAAGTGGCCCCACCCGAGGGTGGGGGTGCGATGATCGCGTCTTCCGTTGCGGGGAGGGCTGTGGGGGGCTGTGGGGTCGTCGAGGGTCGAGCAGTTCGAGGCGATCCGGGTGGATGCGCGCCGCGGGATGTCGATCCGGGAGTTGGCCGAGCGGCATGGGGTGCATCGGCGGACGGTGCGGCAGGCGTTGGAGTCGGCGGCTCCGGTTCCGCGGCGGACCCCGGTGCGGGTCTCGGCGCGGTTGGAGACCTTCAAGGCGGCGATCGACGCGATGCTGGTGGCGGATCTCGACGCTCCGCGGAAACAGCGGCACACCGCGAGGCGGGTCCGTGACCGCCTCGTCGCGGAGGACGGGATGAGCGAGGCGGTCGCGTACTCGACGGTGCGTGACTATGTGGCCCGGCGCCGGCCGGAGATCGCGGCCGAGGCTGGTCGTGGAATGGAGACCGCGTTCGTGTTACAGACCCATCTGCCGGGGCAGGAAGCCGAGGTTGATTTCGGGGATCTGTGGGTTCTGCTTTCCGGCGTGCAGACGAAGTGTTTCCTGTTCACGTTGCGGTTGTCGTATTCGGGCAAGGCCGTGCACCGGGTGTTCGCCTCGCAGGGACAGGAGGCGTTCATCGAGGGTCATCTGCACGCGTTCACGGTGCTCGGCGGTGTCCCGGCCGGGAAGATCCGCTATGACAATCTGCGGTCCGCGGTGTCGCGGGTGCTGCTGGGCCGTAACCGGACCGAGTCCGACCGGTGGGTGCTGTTTCGTTCCCATTTTGGTTTCGACGCGTTCTACTGCCTGCCCGGGGTTGAGGGCGCGCACGAGAAGGGCGGGGTCGAGGGCGAGGTCGGCCGGTTCCGGCGCAACCATCTGGTGCCGGTGCCCGAGGTCGACACGCTCGCCGAGCTCAACGGGCGAATCGAACAGGCCGACCTGGCCGACGACGGCCGGCGGATCGAGGGACGCCTCGTCACGGTCGGGCAGGCGTTCGCGGCGGAGGTGGGGCTGTTGCGGGCGCTGCCGGAGGAGGCGTTCGAGCCGGGGCTGCTGCTGACCCCGCGGGTCGACCGCTACGGGCAGGTCACGGTCCGCCAGTGCCACTACTCGGTACCGGTCCGCCTGATCGGCCAGCGGGTCCGGGTGTTCCTGCGCGCCTCCGAGCTGGTCATCCTCGACGGCCGGGTCGAGGTCGCCCGGCACACCCGCGCGGTCCGCAAGGGCTCCCAGAGCCTGCTGCTGGACCACTACCTGGAGGTCCTGGCCCGCAAGCCCGGAGCGCTGCCGGGGGCGACCGCGCTGGTCCAGGCCCGCGCCAGCGGGATGTTCACGCCGGCGCACGACGCCTTCTGGGCGGCGGCCAGGCGGGCGCACGGCGACAGCGGCGGGACCCGGGCCCTCGTCGAGGTCCTCCTGCTGCACCGCCACCTGTCCCACCCCGACGTCGTCGCCGGCCTGACCGCGGCGGTCGCCACCGGCGCGTCCACCGCCGACGTGGTCGCGGTCGAGGCCCGCAAAGCCACCCAGGCCCGCCGGCCCACACCCGCACCGGCCCCGACGGCCAGCCCGGTCGTGAGCCTGACCGCGCGGCGCCTGGCCGGCCTGCCACCCGACAGCCGCCCGGCCCCGTCGGTCGCCCACTACGACCAGCTCCTGCGCCGCCGCGCACCCCAACCGCCCGCCGCCCGGGCCCCACCCCCAGCATCTGAAGGAGAAATGTCATGAACGCGCTACGCCGCAACGTCACCGAACAGGCCGCCGACGCCGCCATCGACCAGGCCTGCCGAGCCCTACGCCTCCCGACGGTCCGCGCCCGGTTCCCCGAGATCGCCGACGCCGCCGAACGCGAACACCTCACCTACCGCGGGTTCCTCGCCGAACTGTTCATGACCGAATGCGAGGAACGCGACCGCCGCCGCTCCGACCGGCAGGTCAAAGCCGCCGGCTTCCCCCGCTCGAAATGGCTCGCCGACTTCGACTACACCGCGAACCCCACCGTGAACCCCGCCCTCGTCAACACCCTCGCCAGCTGCGCCTGGGTCACCCGGGGCGAACCACTCTGCCTCATCGGCGACTCCGGCACCGGCAAATCCCACCTCCTCATCGCCCTCGGCTCCGCCGCCGCGATCGCCGGCCACCGCGTCCGCTACACCCTCGCCGCGAAACTCGTCAACGAACTTGCCGAGGCCGCCGACGAGAAACAACTCGCGAAGACCATCGCCCGCTACGGCCGCGTCGACCTCCTCTGCATCGACGAACTCGGCTACATGGAACTCGACCGCCGCGGCGCCGAACTCCTCTTCCAGGTCCTCACCGAACGCGAAGAGAAGAACAGCGTCGCGATCGCCTCCAACGAGTCCTTCTCCGGCTGGACCAAAACCTTCACCGACCCGAGACTCTGCGCCGCCATCGTCGACCGCCTCACCTTCGGCGCCAACATCATCGAAACCGGCACCGACTCCTACCGCCTCGCCCACGCCCGCGCCGCCCGCCAGGCCACCGCCTGACCCACCCAGGTGGGGCCACTTCAAGCCGCCACACCGTGGCCCCACCACCCTCCGGGTGGGGCCACTTCAAACCGCCCTGGCGGGGCCAGATGGAACCGCCAGAGCCACCCGTGCTCGTTCGCGAGCGCGAGCGAGACGAGGGCCAGAAAGCACAGCAGGACCTCCGCTGCCTGCAGGACTTCGTTGAGGGCATCGGCCGCATGATCGGCACTGAGCGCCGCCTCAGCCCGTCGCCAACGAAAGGCGACCGTGTACGGGTACCGGGTACGGACGACGAACGCGGAGTCGTCGATCAACGCAGCGGCCTCGTGACGCAGCCGCAGCAACCGGCCCTTGTCGACGAGGTGCGCACGCATCGCGCGCACCGACTCCTCCATGAAGGCGTCCTCAAGCGCGTCCTGCGCTTCCATCCGCCACCGATCAAACTCACGGACGGCGTCGTTCAGGTCAGCGAGCGCCGCACGCAGCGACCCGTCAGCCCTGGGAACACGTACCCTTCGCAGCTCACTGCGTGCCAGGCTCAGCGGGTTGCTCCGCTCCGCGTTGATCAGTCTGCGGGCGGTCGGCGAACGCAGGTAGTACGCCGCAGCCGCGAGATCTTGCTCATCAAGGCCGAGGCCGCCCTTGGGCCGCAAGACGATCACTGTGCCACTGGACGCCAGCGGTAGATCCTCCTCGGCGACCTCCACGACCGGAAACAGGGAATCCGCCGACCGAACATGCGCCCGGAGAAGGAGGTCACCCGCCTTCAGCTGCTTCTCGGCGGAGATGACCGCATAGGTCGCCTGCCCGTCGGCCACCCTGATGGTCCCGTCGCGGCGCAGATCCGCTCCCCTGACGACCCGCACCGCTCCGTCCTGGTCAGCGGTGCAGAGTTCCCCCTTGCCCTTCGCCTGCTGCACGATGATCGACGGATCCGGCAGGTCAAAGAGATCGCCAAGGGCGGCGATCTCACCGAAGTCAGCCACGTCCTGCTTCAGCTTCGCGGTCGCCGGGTGGTGCCGCTCGAATCCGAGGCCCTCGGCCGCGGATGGCTCCGAAGGCAGAACGTACCCGAACCGGTGAGGACCGGGATCGCCCGCGAGCAGACTCTCGAGTTCCTGCTCGACCTCCGCCGCCTCAGCCCTCGCGGGCACCCGGAAGAGAATGACCGGACGCGTACTTCCAACGCGCGGTTCGAAGAACGGCACCGCCCACCCACTCGAGATGCGGACTGGTCGGGTCCCATCCGGTGAAATACGCGACGAGCACCGGGCGCCATAACCGCGCGATGCGGTCACGGGTGCGCTCGCTGACCCGCGAGGACAGAAACGTCGCCGGCACCGCCGCCGCCAACAAGGCCGCCGGACCGCCTGGTCGGCAACTCAGCAGGAGCCGCTCATGCGCGGCCAGCCGCGCACCCTTCCCACGCACCCATGAGGGCACCGCCAGCGTCGGCTGCTCGATCAGGAACTCGTCACCGGCATCGCCCCCGAGCCGGTGCACCACAGCAGTCGTCGGATACTGCAGCGGTTCGAACGGACCGCCCAAAAGGCCGTTCTCGGCGGGCTCGGAGCTACCGGCGTCAGGCGTCCAAAGCGTCGGCATGGTCCTCGCAAGGTGACCGAACGCCACCCGCAGAGACCCGATCACCGGATCCCGGCCCTCCGCTTCCGAAGGCCGTGACCAACTCTCCCAAACCCGGTCACTCACCGCGCCAGCATAGCGACGTGCCACAGCCGACACTGTTGCATCGAGCCAACATCGCGATCTTGACCGTAAAACGTCCTGGGAACAAGCCCTCCGACGGCCCAGCCGGCCGCTCCCGCGCCATCCCTCTGGCGTCTCCCTGGCCTCCGAACAGGAAGCTTGCGGCGAAGATCGCTCGGCTTCGCTCGATGCAACAGACATCGTCGACGCGTGTCGCTGCCCCCGCGAACGGTCGGCGTGACATCGCTGGCAGCATCCCGCTCCGGGCCGACCGTGCCCTCGATGACGTTCCTGCCGAGGGACACAAGCCCAATGGCGGGGCGCCCAGTGCCCCTCAACGAGCGAGCTGCAAGATCGCTGTGGGTGTGAAATGGGTGCGGAAGCGCGAGCAGGAGCCGTCACGTACCGACACCGGGCGTCAGGGGCGGACCGTGAAAACCGTTGCGGCTATTGACACCGCAGCACCAGCCGGTCCACCCCGACACCGAAAGACAGTAACTCTCCGTGACTCTTAATTTGAGGGTTCAAGATTCGAGTCCCGGACGGCGCGCCATGATTCACACAGTCTGGCGGGCGGTCGCGGCCGGCGGCGCTTGGGTGAGGACGGCCTCGCGATCCTCGGCAGGCAGCTGGGCGCCAGTCGAGCCAACGCCTGTGCCTATCCAGAGCCGGACCTGGGCCAGGACGGGAGTCAGAGGAGAGCGGCCCGAGAGAGCGCCCTCAAGATCGACGTGGATGAGGGGTGGATGAGGTCGGGCGGCCTCGGTGCGGGACGGTGAGCGACCGCTAACCGCCCCTCAGCGAATGTGCACGCCAGATATGGCGCGAGCGATCACCAGGCGCTGGATTTCGCTCGTGCCCTCGAAGATGGTGTAGCTCTAGATGAGGACGCCGTCGATCACGTTCGGTGGTGATCTATGGCGTGTGGTTCCAGCCTGTCTGACCTGGCGTTTCTGCAGCTCAGAGGCCGAAGTCTTCGTCGGACGGTCCGTCGGTCAGCCCGAGGTCGGTCACGGATGGTGTCCGGTGAGGGCCGTCGATGTCCGGTGGTTTCCGGGTGTCTGTGGACTCGGCGTGGACACGATCATGGTGTTCGGGATCGCCTTCAGGTGCTGGGGCCGGGTCGTCCGGTCGGCTGTCAGCTTCCCTCTCTGCGGCGAAGGAGGCGTCGATGAGGCCGAGCGCACGCTTCTCCTCGCCGACGATGCACTTGGCGTAGACGGTGAGAAGGATGCGGACGCTGTGTCCGGCCCATTCGGCGACCTGGGTGGGTGGTACGCCGGCGTTCAGCCAGCGTGACACCGCGGCGCGGCGGAGGTCGTAGGGGCGTCGCGCGAGAGGCGAAGCGACCTTGGCTGGAGTCAGCGCCTTGTTCCGAGCTGCGCGCCAGACGGCCGGGTAACGGCTCGTCTCGACGGCGTCTTCCGTCTGCGAGCGGAAGATCCCCAGCGTAGCGGCTGCGGCAGACATTGGCCTAGAGTCAAGCCAGATGATGCGAGGCCAAGCCTCCAGCCTGCGAGCCACCGACATCGCATGGACATCGCCGAGACCACGCTGTCGTGCCTCGGACCCGGCCATACACACCGCCATGCCAGTAGCCGCAGGCAACCACTCAGGTAACCAAAAGCGCGGATTTTCTCGCCACACCAGTGCATACTGTTACTGGATCTTATGCGATCGAGCATCGCGCACACGGGCGGCTGCCGCACATCGCCCTCTGGACAGTCGCGGGCCAAGGAGATGACAGGAAGGACGCCAGTCGCCGGAGGTCTCAGCCGACAGGCCGAACCGCGGTAGAAACTGATCGAAGGACTGCCCGCGACGGGCTCTAAGATATATAAATCGCCAGACCAAGGGTGCGACATGACCCGCCGCAACGTCACCGCCGTTCTCCAGTTTCCCGGATCCGACTCCATACCGCCGACCCGCATGGACGTTCCCGAACTCGGCAGCGGGGACAATTCCGCCGCCTACCTTCTCGGCGAATACCGGCGGACGGTGGCCTTCCACTCGCCCGATATCGGGTTGATCGGGATAAGCTTTTTTCGGGTTACAGACCGCTGCGAGATTTGGGCTGTATTCCTGTTCGAACACAGCGACGAGCCGTCGAGCACCTTAATCTACCACGTGCAGTCGACCGTCAGGAAGTTGACCGAGTCCGGAGATCTCCCGCCTGCCACGCGACTTGTCGATCTCTCATTGGGCGACACCGCGCCAAGGATTCCACGGAGCGACCTGGCCGTCTTCGCCCCGCGGAAGGGTAAATTTCCGGCCGCTCTGTGGTGCGACTCGTTCCTCTACTACTTCGGACGTCATGCGCGGACTGATAGCGAGTGGAAGAGCTACGTCCAGCAGATCGGCTTACCGTTTAATCGGATAGTCTGGCGCAAGGCGACCAAAGTATCGGACTCTACGCTGGAGTATTCGCACACCCACGTCACGTGGCGCGCGTCAAATGGCGACAAACTTCTTTCACTCACGAACCCGCCGGCCCGGATGGTCCAGGGATTGAGGCGCCACGGTAATTGTCTAATCGTGTCGAGCAGAAGCCAGCGACCGGTCTCCCGCGAGATCGAGGCCTGGCTGCGGACGATGGCTAGGGACGACCAAGTCGCGGGCGGCAGTGTTCGAGCCATCGAGAGCTCGGCGCCACCTGACGTGCGGACATTGGATGGCTGCTCGTTCATTGCCTCGACCGGGTTCGACGACACGCTCCGGCGGCGCATACTCGTCGACAGCAACATACTAGTTGACCTGGATCGGTGGTTTTATCGAAACCAACTTCCAGAAGGCGACCGGATGCGACTCCAGAAAATTCTTCTGGCAATTGCGGGGGACGACATAATTCCCGGACTGGCGATTTACGAGACGTGCTCGCAGCGTCTCGGTGGCCCCAGGGACCTGGAGGGGGCCCTTCGACTTGGGCATGCGTCACGGGTCGTAGCGTCCTGGGCACCAGATCAGATCCTCGAAGAGTTCACCAACCCAACGCCGGCCGAGGCGAGGCACCCTCTGCAAAGACCGGAACAGGACTCGGATGATCCTCTCGACGAATCGTCAACATCATCCTTCTATGAGCTGATGCAAGCACCCGTCTACGCTGCTCTGATCAAGATTCAACTCCTTCTTCTCCGGGGATTCTCTGGCCCAGATGACCGCGTCTCCAGGTTCCAGAAGTTCATCGACTGGATGGATAGCGAACTGGACATCGTCGAGCCGCTCACCACGAAGATCGCCCTGAATGCTTTCTTTGGATCGTCTGACGATCCAAACTATGTCCAGCGTCTCCTGAAGCCTGGTAAGGGCGATATCGTCCACGCGACCTGGGGTGCAATGTGGGACTTGTCATTCCTCCGATTTCTCGCCATCGGCGGGACAGGCGACCCGACCCTGAATAACAACCTTGCTCTGGTAACCTGTGATCGCGCGCTTATTCCCCTACATCAGACCTGCGGGCAGCTATCCCAAGTAGACCCCGGATACATAATAAAGATCGACATAAGTCCGAGATGGGATCCGATTCGTGGTAGGGTCGAAGGAATTCTTTCTAGCCTCCAAGAACGTAGGTATCGTAGGAACCAGTCGTCCCTTGACATCGGCGAGCGACTGGTCCGGGCCGCGACTATCGCGTTCCGTCTCGAGCAAGAGTTGGGCGCCTCGGTTAGAGCGCCCTAAACTCGCGTGAAAAGATCTTCCCTCTGCGTGCTCGCGCTCCTTGGTGGTCCGGTCCCGTGGTGACGGACGTCAACCGGAAATCAGCGAATGTGCAGGCCAGAGATGGCGCGAACGATCGCGAGGCGCTGGATTTCGCTCGTGCCCCCGAGGATGTGTAACTCTAGAAGAGGTTGCGGTCGATCACGATCAGTGGCGATCTGCGGCGTATCCTGCCGGCCTGCCTGACCTGCTGTTTCTGCAGATTAGAGGCCGAAGTCGTCGTCGAGCGGTCCGTCGGCCGACCCGAGGTCGGTCACGGACGGTGTCCGGTTGGGGCCGTCGATGTCCGGTGGTTTCCGGGTGTCTGTGGACTCCGTGTGGACACGATCATGGTGTTCGGGTTCGGGGCCAGGGGCTGGGTCCGGGCTGTCCGGGGTTCGGCGGTTTGCTGTTCGGCGGCGAAGGAGGCGTCGATGAGGCCGAGCGCGCGCTTCTCCTCGCCGACGATGCACTTGGCGTAGACGGTGAGAAGGATGCGGACGCTGTGTCCGGCCCATTCGGCGACCTGGGTGGGTGGTACGCCGGCGTTCAGCCAGCGTGACACCGCCGCGTGGCGGAGATCGTAGGGGCGTCGCGCGAGCGGCGAGGCGACCTCGGCTGGTGTCAGTGCCTTGTTCCGGGCTGCGCGCCAGACGGTCAGGTAGCGGCTCGTCTTGACCGCTCCGCCCGTGTAGGAGCGGAAGATCCGGCCGTCTGGCGTGGTCCCGAACCGCTCGATGTGGCGGCGTAGCAGTGCGACGAGGTCGGGGTGGAGGGGGACCGGGCGGACTTCACCCTTCTCGCGGTGTTTCAGTTCGCGGGCTTGCCTGGGCTGGTCGGGTTCGTCGGACCAGAGCGGGGAGACCTCCGGGTTGTTGCCCTCCAGCGCGACCTCGCCCCAGCCTGTCTCGGGCAGCGTCAGCTGGTCGATGGTGAGTTCCTGCGTCTCGCCCGGCCTGGTCGCCGCGTAGTAGATGCAGGCGTAGAAGGCCTCCAGCTCCGGGGCCCTCTCGGCGACCGCGGCGAGGAGTCGTAGCGCACGGCCGTGGTCGACGACGGCCCGGCGGTCGACGACGACGACCTTGCGGGGCGGTGTCCACTGCGCACCGGGCAGCGGGTTGGCCTCGAGGTCGCCGTGGGTGATGGCGAACGTGATGACCTGGCTGAAGAACATGCGGCGCCAGGTGATGGTGTTCGCCGCGGCCGGTTTTCCGTCGAGGCGGTGTGACAGCGTGACGAGCGCGGCGCGGGTGACGGCGACGTCGGCGAGGTCGCTGATCGGCCGGCTGTGTTGCTCCATCCAGGCGAGTACCTCGGCCCAGCCTTCGGGCGGTTCGTTCTCGACGCGGCGGCCGTCTGGGCCGAGGATGGTGCGGCTCCCGGTGCGGAATACCCAGCCGGCCAGCGCCTCGCGCACCAGGCCCGCGAGGCGGGCCGGCGGTGGTTCATCGAACAGGGCTGGGGTGACGGAGCCGAGGGCTTCCGAGAGGGAACGGCGGGTGCCTGGTGCCTGATGTTCGGCCCATTTGGCGTCGACGAAGTCGCGGGCGACGGCGAGCCAGGTGCGTTCGGGCGCCGGGTCGGGTGCCGGCTGGGGGAGTGCGCGCCACTCGGAGAGCGGGAGACCGGTCTCGACGTCGAACGCCTCACCCTTGCGCACCGCGGTGAGGATCTCGGCGCGACGGGACTCGGCTGCGGTCTTCGACGCGAAGTTGCGGGTGTTGGGCCGCGGCCGGCCGGCGACCTGCCATCTGACCTGCCAACTCGAACCGTTCTTGAGGCGGATCTCCTTGACGGACCAGACACGGACGTCGAAGGTGATGCGCCGTTCCTCCCCGTCGGGTGGGATGGCGCCGCCGGCCTGAGCGCGGCTCATCGTGCGCCCGGGTCGCGTGTGAGGCCGTCGAGCCAGGTGTTCAGGTCGTCGCGGGCGACCCGAATCTGGCCGTTCGGCAGCTTGATGACCTTTGGGCCAGTGCCTTTGGTCTGCCAGTCGTGCCAGGTCGAGCGCGGCAGCGGCCCGTCGGGTCCGCCGAGCTCGGCGAGGACTTGGTCAAGGGTCAGCAGAATCCGCTGATCGGTTCGGGTCGGCTGCTTGGTTGGCTGGATCGGCTTCGTCAGCCGGCGGCCACCGCCGGCGCTCGGACTGATTGTGCCCATAACGCTGCACGGTCCGAATCACGGTCACCGCCAACGACATCGCCAGAAGCATCGTGTTCCGAATTGGCCATTTTTCTGAACCGTCGGTATTGCGGGCCAGCCCGCCTTCGCGGTAGCCCGACCTATCGCCGACTCTGAAAACGGACGTTGCGTGTACCGGCCATTCCACCAGCCTTCGCACCGTGCGCTTCTTCGCCGTGCGTCGAGACCAACGCGGGCAACCGCCCGGCCCCGGGTCGGGCGCCGGTGACCGCGCGATGCCCGTCGCGATGCTCGGGGGGATGCCTTGGTCGGTCGCGATGGTGTCCGCGATGCCTCCGCGGATGTCCTCCGGGATGTCGGGTAGCGCGGACGCTTGAGGGCTGACCTGGTGCGAGCCCGCGGGCACACCTGCACCGCCTGACTCGACCACTTGGCCTGGGGGGAGGGAGAACGTCGGCCAACCGGCGCGTCGAACGCTGGGCAACGACGACATCGACCGTGTCAGGCCAAGGCCCTGGGCGAGGTGCCGGGAGATCACGAGACCTCTGATTTGAGCGGAGCCTTCAATAGATCTGGGTGATGTTCATTTGAGAAGATCGACATCCACCTGCCAGCGATAATGCTCCAGTCGTGGCGGGGAGCCGTTCGCGAATCCACGTCCCGTCCATGACGCGAGCGCCTGCGGTGGATCAATACCGTAGGGCCCTTGTCGGCTCCTACACGTGGACGCCGAAGTCGCGGGCGATGCCGGCCAGGCCGTCGGCGTAGCCCTGGCCGATGGCTCGGATGCGCCAGCCGCCGTTGCGGCGGTACACCTCGGCGAGCAGGATGGCTCGTTCCACTCCGAGTCGGTGCAGGGGGAAGCTGACCGGCCCGGCGATGTCCAGGGATTCGCTGCTGCCCGCGCACCGGTCGGCCCGCAGGCGCAGGCCGTCGACGCTACTGAAGTCGCCCTGGTCGATGCTTGCGGCGATGACGACCCGGGTGACGGACGCGGGTAGGGCCGCGAGGTCGATCGTGATCTGCTCGTGGACCTCGTCGCCGAGGCCGATGGTCTGTTCGCCGTGGTGGATGACGGTGCGATCCGGGGTGACGCGTTGGTTGTAGAAGACGAAGTCGGCGTCGGAGCGGATCTTGCCGGTGTCCGCGAGCAGCAGCGCGGAGGCGTCCACGTCGAACTTGCCGGCGGGGTCACGCCAACTGACGACGACGGTCCACACGCCGACGGCGATGGGCGTGTTCTGTCCGGCGACGAGGGACCGCGCCGCGGGTAGCGGAGCAGGCGGGAGATCGACCTCTGCCTCGTTCGTCTCGATCTCCGGCTCGGGGAGGTCCGCGGCCTTCGGCTGGCTGGAGGCGAGTAGTTTGCGGCAGCGGGCAAGGCGCTTGGTCAGCTTCTCCCGCGTCGAGTCCGACGTGATCGGCTTGGCCAGGACAGCGGTGAGGGCCTGAGCTGCTTCGTCCCACTCCCCGTCCTTGACCAGCCGGATGGTGAGCCGGTCGACCGCCTTGACCGACGGGTACCCGGTGCGCATCGCGTCGCGCAGGATGTCGACGGCCCGGGTGTGCGAGCCTGTGCGTTCCTCGGTCAGTCCGGTCTCGCTCAGGAACCAGCCGAGACTCTCCTGATCACCAAGGCGCGTAAGCAGCCCAAGGAGTTCGACGCGGTAGCGGGCCCCGTCTGCGGCAGGCATGCCACCCCATCGGTCCCGGCCGTCGGCGACAGACACCAACCAATGCAGATACTCCGGCCTCAGCGCCGAGGGGAGGCGTTCGGTCAGCGCGAGCAGGCTGTCGACGGAGATGCTGTAGGTGACGTACTCCAAATAGGCGTCCCAGACTCCACGATGCTCCGGACTAGCGGCGAGTGCTCGATCGAAGGCCGCGAGGGTGTCGTCCCGACGACCCTTCTGGTAACGGCGGACCTGGGCCAGGCCAAACCAGGCCTCGACCTCGTCGGGGTGGTGACCCGCCGCCAGAGCCTCGGCCGCGTCCGCGAACATCGCCTCCAAGACGGCCTTGGTCTCCGGACTGCGGTCGTACTCGTCCTCAGCTCGCGCATGGCGACGCCGAGCACGGTCGAGCAGTTCCGGCCCGGCCGACGGATCCACCGACCCGCCCCGAGCCACCTGATCGACCGCGTTCGGACTCAAGGATGCCGAGACGCGAGCACGATCCAACAACCCCACGATCGCCCCCGAAGCACTCGCGACCCGCCTGTCTACGACAGGTCCGGCTAAGACTGCGCGATCATGCCACGACTGGCGCAACGCCCAGCCGCAGTCCCTAGAAGTTCGCCGCGAGTTGGGCGTCCGCTGGCGTCGCATAGGGGGATGTCTGCTCTTCGAAAGACTCGACGACAAGCGCCTACTCAGCGCATCCGCTGATTATCACTTTCGGCCGGTGCAGTGAGTTCTCTCATGCCCGGACCCCAGACGACAAGCGGCGGGCTCAACCTGTGACACTCAATCAGGAACTCGGCCAACCGCGACTGCGTAGGCACCGCATGCCAACATTCGTTGCGGTCGCAAAGCGCTCAATTTGTACTCGGAAGTCTCTTCGGACCAGGCTGTCGATCTTCGAAGTGTTGTCGCCGTGCCAAAGAGACGATCGCCCCGATGGCCTCTCCCCTGGCTGCGGCAAGCCTGCGCCTCAGCCGGGTCAGAACCTTCAGATCCGTAGACCTCGGTGGCCAGTCCGCCGACATCCGGTCCCGTTGCGGTACAACCGCCGTACGGCATTTCGCCTGCGGGCAGTGACGGAGCATCGGCCATACCGATCGGGGGAGGGTCATGAGGGCATCGGCGCATGATCTACAGACGTTCAGAAGCGCCCGCCGATGCTGGCCGTGGGCTCGACTTCATCCGCCGCGCTCCACCGCCGTCAGCGGCCTTGCATGTCTGGCCGCTGCCTTGGCTGCCGGCCACGCCTATGTTGGCCCCTGCCTGGCCCGCCTCGGACTCGGCTGGCCCCCTCCACAACGCGCCGACGGCTGGGGTGCCGATGGCTGGGGTTAGGTGGACCGACCAACGCAGGCGGGACCGATCGTAGGGCCTTGTCGCCAGTCCCGGCCGACGGCTTTCACCGACTGACCGTCTACGTGGTCTACCTTCCGATTGCAAGATAAGCCTGTTACGTTCGGTGACTCCACCGCTGTACGTTGGTCCTGGTGGCAGCCCTGCCCGCGTCCACCACCGTCCGCCCCGGTCCGCCGGCGTCCCAGGCTTCGCCGTACGGGCGGCTGCACCACCGGCCACGTCTGTTGGAGTGGCTCTGTCGCCACTCGACGCCGACGAGCCTCAGGTGATTTCAGAGCGTATGGGATGATCGGTGGATGGGGAACCAATCATCTAGCGGTACCTCGCCATGGCTGACCTCGGCGGCAGTTGTTGCGTCATGCGCGCTTCTATTTACCGTCGCGTCTTTCTGGTGGCTCAATGCGCGACGGGGACGTATTCGGACCTTCGAGCCACATACCTTCGCCCTCGCGGTCACTCCAAATCTTGTACGCCTACGACTTCCCCTTGTCCTGTACAACAATGGAGCTATCCCAATAGTCATTCAAAACTTTCGTGTCCGCTTCTTGGAGTGGCCAAAGGTGGCGCCACTCTACTGGGTCGGGACGCAGTCAAATATTCGACCGAAGAGCGATGAAAGTCACGACTTCCCGGCTGTCTTCGCCGTGGCAGGGCGAACGGCCTGGCAGCTCTTCGCCGAGTTTGGGACGCCCTCGCTGGGATTCCCGTTTGAGGCTCGAGAATATCGTATGGCGATCGAAGTAAAATTTGGTCACAAGGAGAAGTGGGCGACGATGCTTAGATTCTCACTTCGAGCGGGAAAGGTTGTTGAGCGGACGAGTTACATCACCTATGACAACGCTCCAACTGACAACGTGAACGGAGGGAACGAGGCGCCAAGGGCCGCTATCAATTCGCGTACCGCCCACCGTCCCTGACCCGCGCTCGCAGGGATCGGGTTGGCCGCGTGGACATTACTTTTTCGACCACCACCGCTCGTACCGAGTACCAGCGTTAGAATCTCTGTTGCTCTTCGAACGATTACACGATCGACAGAGAATCTGAAGATTTGTCACATCATTCAATCCGCCCTTGCTTAGCGGCACGATATGATCGATCTCGGGCGTGTCCCTAGGGCTTATATCCCTGTCAACTCGTTGCCCGCAGCGGACACAGGCGCCTCGATCTCTGTAGTAAACGGCATGGTATGCCCAGGCTGGAATGTCCTTCCGGAGCAATACCCCATTCGATCGAAATAGAGACCTGTACTCCTCCTCTAGGTCATCGACATAGAGGTCATCAAGGTGCATCGCGACGAGGCGATTGAACCCCGCCAATGCTTCCCGGTTCAAGAACAAGATGAAGAATATTTCATCGCACAGTGGCCCAGAAAGCTCCTCAAGGGTTCCCATAAGCTTCAGTTCTGCAAAGTATTCCTCGTAGGCATTCGCCTCCGCCTTCCAACTTCGGAACCTCCCTCTCGGGTCGTAGTCGTTGGGAAACGTTAGCCAACTGCATTCAAGGAACGGCTGATAGTCGATCTCGAACGTCTCGCATGCCGCTTCGATCGGATAACACATATTCTGCGGTTCGTCGTCGTAATCGTCGCCACCGGGCCGGAACGTCAAAGTATGCCAACTGTCGAAGGTGTCTTCGATCGCAAGCTGGATGACAGGATATATCGCCGGCTCTCGACGATTGTAAGGTTGAATGAATTGGAGAACTCCACCGTCAAGCCATAGGTCTTCAAGGTTGTGGAGATATGCAAATGGGTGAAGGACCCATGCGGAGACGGTCGAAGCAATTGCGTATGTCTCGAAATACCGATGCTCGAAAAACCATGGGTCAAGCTGTGGCATCGATTTTGTCCACCTTCGCCCGCGTTGTGCAAGGTCTGCCGTATCGTACGGTCGCGCGTGGGTCTGATGCGCCATGCGCCGCGCCGGCGAGCACGGCGCGGCAGCGTCGCGCGCAGCCGTCGCGCGGCGCGACCATCGCTGACGGCGCTTGATCTCAGAACGAGATTTTCGGCAACATGCGGACCTCGACAGCGGGCCTCGACAGTTCGTCCTGCCGTTGTGACCGCTCCGTGCGGCCCGCGGCGGGCTGCGCGGCCGCTGTACGCGGCGTACGCGATCGTCAGGGTCTGCGGCCTGCGGCGGGTAGCACGGCGGTCTGCCGCGATATTGGCGCGACCAGGCCCTGGCCCGCCGTGGCTCGGCCGGCGGCGGCGGTGGTGCTCCTGGAAACCGGTGGCGTAGCCACCGGTTCCATCTGTGCCGGACGGGAGGGCGGTGTTTCGGGCTGCGGGGATGGCTCGCTCCGCGATCTCACCTTCCGTTACTCACTGTTACCAAAGCTCGACGTGGGATGGCTGGCGGTTGAGGTGATGTCGAACAGGAGTTGAGCCACGAGGTATCCAAAGAGGCCATGTTCGAGTGCAAAAGTACTGGCGGCGTGGGCGGATTCGAAAGTGACGTAGACGGCGGGGTCGGGTCGGCCGGGGCCGGGGAGGTGGACAACGGCGAACAGCTGGTTGGCCGTGCCGGTTTCGAGGTGCTCGGTGGCGGGGCTGTCAGCGAGGTAGCGGAGGCTCCACCAGTCGGTTAGGCCGGCGGGTAGGCGCAGCGACGGGTTCGGGCCTGCGATTCGAGGTGGCGGAACAGCGGTCTCGGGGTGGTGTGCATCGGCTGTGCGCGGTTGGTCACCGAGCAGGATGCGGAGCAAGTGGTCGTCGGGCCGGCTGAGGGCGCGGGAGAGACAGGGCTCCGGCAAAGTTGCTGGTTAGCAACTTAGCTTCTTGATCGTTTCGAGTGGTCGTTCTGGTCGGCGGGCGTGGTGGCGTAGGGCCTGGGCGATGTTGGTCGTACCGGTCAGGCGCAGGATCGTCATCGCGAGGTTGCGGAGGCTGGCCATGATCTGGGGTGCGTTTCCGGTGCGGGCGCGGTGGTGGTCCTCGTCGTAGGTGACGTCGCGGACCCAGTGGAGCTGGTTCTCGACGGTCCAGTGGCCGCGGGCGAGTTCGGCGAGCAGGGTCGGGCTGGCCTGGTGCGTGGGCAGGCTGGTGACCGCGTAGACGGTCTCGGTCTGTGCGTCACCGCCGGTCAGGGGCCGGCGGTGACGGGTGATCTGGACGGCCTGGACGGCGTGCGGGAAGCCGATCCCGGCGCGGACCTCGGTGGCCTTGGCGATCCGGCGCTCGGCGCGGCCGTGACCGCGGTCTTTGGTGCGAGCTGTGGTGCGGACCTGGGCCCAGGGCAGGTCGGTGAGCTGGGCGTGCAGTGTCGGCTGGTTCGCCTTGACGATGAAGAAGTAGTGGGCGTCGTGCTCGACGAGCCAGTCGGCGGTGTCGTGCTGAGTGTGCAGCGCGTCGGCGGTGACCACCGCGCCGGTCAGGTCGAGGCCGGTCAGCAGGGTTTTCAGGGCCGGGATCTCGTTGCTCTTCGCGTCGACGGCGCACTGGCCGAGCACCGCGCCGTGGCGTTGGTCGAACGCGGCGAGCAGATGGCGACCGGCGGTGCCGCCGGCCCGCGATCCGCGCAGAGTCTTCCCGTCGACCGCGACGCGGCGCCGCTCGCCCTGCCCGGGCGCGGTCACCGCGGCGGCCCAGGCGCCCAGGACCTGGTCGAGGGCGTCGGCGTCGAGCCGCGCGAAGACGCGGCGAAACGTCGACTCGTCCGGGACCCGGACGGCCCCGAGCAGGCCTGCGACCACGTCGCCCGCGTCCGCCGCCCACTCGGCGACCGCCGTGAACGAGCGGGCTCCGGCAAGCGCCGCGCACGTCGCCAACGTCAGCAGCACCGGCAGCCGATACCGCCGCCCCCGCCGTTTCCGCGGGTCGGCCACCCGCTCGAACACCGCCAGTAGATCGGTCGGCGCCACCGGGCCATCGCCGGGTACAGCGGCAGCCAGCTGATCGAGAGCAGGAGCAGGCGACGATAATGGTGCGGCGGGCATGGCACCTCGGGAACATCACGGACGGCGTAGGAACCTCCATGATCAGCCAGGGGTCATGCCCGCCCGTTTTCTGGCCCGCCCGCCACCAGCAACCCGCCACCCGGACCCACCGGAAGCCCTCAGCACGTCCTACCCGCCGCTACCAAGCAAACTTGCCGGGGCCCTGGCGGGAGAGAGCGGCGAGGGTGGTGTCGCGGGCGCGGCGCCCGGTGCCGCGTTGCAGGACGCGGATCGTGCTCACGGAGACGCCGGAGCGGGCGGAGAGGCGCTGCTGGGCGATCCGGCAGTCGGCCATGCGGTGGTTCAGCGCTTCGGCGACCGCGACCCAGTTCTCGCCATGGGTGCCGCCGATGGGTGTATCCGGTGCGGCCAGTGAGTTTCTGCTGGTCTTGGGCGCTGTCGTGGTCATGCCGCAGCCGCCACGGGCCAGATATCGACGGGGCGCTGGTTGGCGAGCCAGGCGGGGATCTGCTCGGTGTCCATGAGCTCCCAGACGACGCGGAGTTGGACCCCGCCAGGCGTCACGACAGACACCAGGTGCGGTAGAGCGATCTCGCCGGTCCGCCACGAGCACTGCGGTCGCTGCCCGGAGACGATCACCGGCAGTGGGCCAGTCGCCGACGTCTCGCGCTGCTCGGCGAGAAGCAGGCCGACCGCGAGCGCGAGCCTGCTGCGGGCGGGCGAGGTCAGCCGCGGGCAGATCACCAACGTCCGTGTCCCGGCGGTCCTGGCCAGAGCGCGGGCGGTTGTCTCTGGTGGGAACGGATGCGAGGGCACGAACGCCAAGCCGCTGCCGTCAGGTTCCGGCCCGAGGACACAGCTGTGTAGAACTCCTGGCTGGGAAGGGATCGGGTGGGTGGTCGGGTTGACGGCGATCAGCCCGCCTGCCCCGCCGTCGATGTCGATCATCATGTGCATGGTGGCGACCTCCCGCCTGGGTACCGGGCCAGCGTTCGGCGGCCCGCTCCGGGTTCGCCGCCACGATCACCGCGAGCGCTCGACCGTCGCCAGTGACTCCTCGGCGACGTCTCCTGCCCGGCGGATGCCGTACCGCCGTGCGGACGTGGCCGTGGCCGCCTAGCGCCGTCTCAAGGTCGTCGTGAGTGCCGTTTTGGGGTCGTCTCAGGGCCGTCTTGGGGACATCTCGCCGCGCTGTGTCGTGGTGCCGTGACAGATAGCCTCGCTGTCCGGATCATGTGGGATGTCCGGTCCCGCCGATCCGAGGGAGGCGCGGCATGCCCCCGACCCCGCGTACCCTGCTCGCCCGGCTGCTGCACGAACGGCACTGGACGGTGGACCAGTTCGTCCGTGAGTTCAACCGCGCCGGCCGCCGTGCTGGAGCGGACGACCGCGACCATGCGATCAGCCGCCGGCAGGCGACCCGCTGGGTCGCCGGACGGCTCCCGTCCCTGCCGCACCCGGTGTCCCAGCGCGTCCTGGAGACGATGTTCGGCTTTGACGCCGTGCTGCTGCTCGCGCCACCCGACGGGCCGCTTGCGGTCACGACACCGGGTGACGAGGGACAGGCGCCGTTGGCTATCCCTGAGGAGATGAGTCCGTCGCGCCGCCGAGACCTGTTGTCCCTGGGCGTTGTCGTGCCCGCCAGTTCGCTCGTGGCCGTCGACCCTGTCGACCGGGCCGCCCGCATTTCACGCGCGATCGCCGCGTCAACGCCCGACCCGCTGACGCTCGCCCAGCTCCAGCAAGGCATCCACCAGCTCACGACGCTCTTTTCGGTCACCCCACACGCCGACCTGGTCGCCCCGATCGAACGAGCCTGGGAAGACGCTGAAACGCTCCTGGACAGCCGCGTCACCGGCCCCGCGCGCCTCGATCTCGAACTGGCTGCAGGTCAGTTCGCGTTTTACCGCGGACGGCTCGCGTTCGATATGGACGACAAGCGTGCCGCGCTGACCTTCCTTGTTCTCGCGGGCCAGCACGCCGAGACCGCCGGCGACTCGTTGCTCGCCGGCTCGGTCGCCACGATGCGCTCTTCCTTGGCGTTCTTTTCCGGGGAGTTCACCACAGCGGCGAACATCGCGCGCCGGGCCCAGCCGGGCGCCCATCCTTACATCGCCCCGGTGCTCGCCTTCGCCCTGGCCCGGGCACTCGCCCTGACCGGCGACGCCGACGGTGCCCTGGACGCGATGCGCACCATGCACGACAACATCTGGTCAGGTCCGCCCCAGCCCGGCCTCGAACCAGGCGACGAAGAAGCCTACGAGGCGCACAGCGCCGTGACACTCAGCTATCTCGATCGCGGTGACGTCGCCGAACACCACGCCCGCAATTCGCTTGACCTGCTTGCCCAGAGCGGCCGTCACGTTCAGCTCACCGGAACGCATCTCGCCCTGGCCCGCGCGTTCCTGCGCCGCCCGAACCCCGATCCAGAGCAGGCCGCCAGCGCCGTCGCGGACGCGCTGCACACCGCTGCCGGCAACAACCACGGACGCACGGAAACCCGCGCCGCCGCGATCTACCACCGCCTCGCGGCAAACTCCAAGTGGGCCAGCCTCGACGCAGTCCGAGACCTGGCCGCCAAGCTCCCGGCTCACCGCGCGCTCCCCTCGGCCTCCGAGGTCTGACGGCGGATTGATCGGTGTCCACGCCCAGCCAAGATCTGCGGCCCACCGTGGGGCGCAGTGTGGAAGTAAGCCAGACGGCGCCGGCCACGATCGGCGTCCCCGACACAGGCTCGGATCACCAGCGGCGGCCGGTCGAGGTGGTCGGCTCCGCAGATGACGCTTTTCAGTGTGCGCTGCCGAAACAGCCAAGCCCAGCCGCCGGTGCTTCCGCCCGGCCGGACGTTCTCGGCACGTCAAGGACTGCCACCGGGGACTCGCTGTTCGGACAGCGGATGCGAGAGCTACGGACCGCCCGGGGCTTGTCGCTGCGCGCGCTGGCGGGGCACGCATTGTCGAGCAAGAGCCAGCTCCACGCGTTCGAGACCGGTCGGGAGCGGCCGACGGTCGAGACGGCGCGGCATATCGACGACGCGCTTGAGGCTGGCGGCACCCTGCTGGCGCTGGCGGCCACCACCGGTCGCGGTGAGGGCCGGCCAGGCACCGCCGGATTGGAGTTCACCGCAAGCTGGCCGCGGGCTACAGAGTTGGCGGTCGACCTCTGGCGTCGCGACGCGTCCCGTCAGACGGGGATCCGCAGATCCGGGTTTGACGCCGCTGCGTTCACCACGCCGGTCCTACGGTGGCTGACCGCCTCCTTCGATCACCGACCAGTCGGCGACGGAGACCGGCCGGTGGAGACCTCCGACGTGGAGGTCCTTCGGCGATCGGCCGAGATGTTCCGTGATCTTGACAACCAGTTCGGGGGCGGCGGTGTCCGCGAGCGGATCGTGCGTTTCCTTGATGCCGAGGTTGCTCCGCTTCTACTTCGGGGTCGCTTCGACGGACTGGTCGGGGCGGCGCTGTTGTCGGCGGTGGCCGAGCTGAGCCGGCTGGCGGGGTGGACGTCCTATGACGTCGGATTGCACGGACTTGGCCAGCGCTATCTGATCCAGGCACTGCGGCTCGCTCTGGCCGCAGGTGACGTTCCATTGGGCGCCGAGATCATCGCCGCGATGAGCCATCAGGCCGCGTACCTGGGTGCGGTGGACGTGGCGGTGGACCTGGCACGAGCGGCCGGGAAGGCGGCCGCGGATGCGGGGTTCGCCGCACTGAGGGCAGAGGCCGCGGTGCTGGAAGCGCACAGCCTTGCGCTCCGCGGCGACGAACAGGCGTGTACCGACGCTCTTGACCGTGCCGAGCACGAACTGGACCGAGCGGACCGGGCCAGAGACCCGCAGTGGATCGGCTACTTCGACGAGGCGTATCTGTCGGCCAAGTTCGGCCAGTGCTTTGCCTCGTTGGGGCGGGGTGACCTGGCCGCGCGTTTCGCCACACGGTCGTTGGAGATGGACGGGCGGTTCGTACGGGGCCGGCAGTTCAACCTGGCTCTGCTTGCGCGGGCCTTCACACAGACGGGTGAGATCGAGCAGGCGGCTACGATCGCGGCGGAGGCGATGTCGGTGGCCGAGGGCCTGCGGTCCGCTCGCGTCGAGGACCGCCTTCGTTATCTTTCGGACCAGCTTCGACCCCATGCGGAATTCGCTGCAGTCGGCGACTTCGTGGACCGTTTCGACGTGCGTTCAGGAGCAAGGCTTGGTTAGAAATGGTTCAGCCGTGGGCGGCGCAGTTGTCGCAGAGGGTCTTGATCCAGGCACGTTCACGGAGTTCGCCTGGACTGCCGCAGGCCTCACAGGTTCTGGCTGACTCCTGCTCCGCGGCGTGAACGAGCGCCCTCGCCGCGTCGTCCTCCGCCTTGTAGCGTGCCGCCTGATCGGGGTCGGGCCAGTCGGTGTTCCCCATGCTCAGGTGACGCAGCATGCCGGTGTAGAGCTGGATGCGCAGGGTGCCGTACTTCTCCTTGACCTGCTGGACGCTGTAGGTCGGGCTGACGGCCAGCAACTGCTCGTGCAGGCGTCTCAATAACGGATGCCACCCGTGGCCGACAAAGTCGAGGTGATCGGGAATCTGCTCTGGCACGCTTAGAACTCGCCGCCCGCCTTGGCCAGCAGCGTCGCGAGGATTCCGGCGACGGAGCCCGCGCCGACGATCTCGCCGCGCAGCATGCGGTCCTTCGCCTCGGCGAGCGGTACCCAGCCGATCTTCGCGGTCTCGTTGATATCGGGCGCCGCGCCGGTCGGGTCGGCGCCGCGACCGAGGAAGACGAGATTGTCCTGGTCGATGGTGCCGACGGCGGGCTGGAACGAGACCAGCTGCTGCATCGTCCGAGGGCGCCAGCCGGTTTCCTCCTCGACCTCGCGGGCGGCGCAGTCGGCTGGGTCCTCGTCGGGGTCGAGGTAGCCACCAGGCAGCTCCCAGACCCACTTGCCCAGGATGAAGCGGTGTCGCCACATCATGAGCACCCGTTCGTCGTCGTCGAGCACGACGACGACCGCAGCGCGCGGCAGCCGCAGTACGTACTGCTCGAAACGCACCCCGTCGGGGAGCTCCACGTCGGCGATGCTCAGCACCGCCCGGCGGGTGTCGTCAACCACCCGTTCGCCATGGATGGTCCACTCGCTTGCCCGCCGGATCTCGGTGGTCATGGTCCGAGCGTAGTTCGCTCCGGCGGTCCGCTTCTCCGGTTCGGCTGTCCGGCGAGGAGCCGGTTGTCCGGTCGTACTCGGCGCCAAGGTCCGGACGCTTCCGGACAGCGATCACCTTCCCGGACACCTCCCGTAACAGGCACGCTGCGCAGCGATGGCGCCGACATGACCACTAGGAGCGCCATCCCGACCCACAGAGGTGATCACATGGCAAGGCAAGCGGACGACGTCGCGGTCCTCGACCGGGAACTCGGTGAGGACGTGTTCGACCTGGACGTCACGTTGGTCGAGATGACGGACGCGGCGGGGCTGGTGAACGTGACCGACGACAACTGCACGAGCACCTGCGGCGCCTGCATCACGAACTCGGCCTGAGCCCGACACCCCGTCCCGTCGAGCAGGTGACCTCGGAGGTCCTGGTGAGCTCGCGCGCTCCTGACCCGCAATTTCGGGCGGCTGGCACCGGGCTGCTGCGTGCTGCCGCCGTTGCCTGCCCAGACGGCCTGCCGTGGCCGGACCTCACGGACCCGAGGCCGTCCACGGCCAAGGCCTGGATCGGCTGGCTGCGGGCCGTGTGGACGAACGAGGATCTTGCCGACGCAGTGGAGCATGCAAGCCCGGCGCTCGCTCGACAGGTCCGCGCGCTGTGCGCAGCCGATGCGCCGGACGTCCAGGACATCCGAGACGTCCGGCGCGCGATCCTCGCCGTCGCCCGGTACCTTCGGCGCCTCGCGGGCCGAGCCACTCCGTTCGGCCTGCTGGCCGGCGTCGCCATGGTGTCGTTTGGCGCTCGACCGTCCTACCAGTGCGGCGGCGAGCACCGACCGGTTGCCGCGGCCTCGGCGGAGTGGCTCGCTCGCGTGGTCGACGCGCTGGTGGACGATTCCGACCTGCTCGCCGGCGTGACGGTGGTGGCGAACTCGACAGTGCTGGTGCGTGGCGAGCGCCTTGTCGTGCCCTACCAACCGTGGCCGCGATCCAGCGGGCTGGGCGCGGCGGAGATCTCGCTACGCCACACGGCGGCAGTCCGGGCCGCCATCGACGCCGCGTGCGTCCCGCTCCCGTTGGTCGTGCTTGAGGACAGGCTGCGGGGGACTTTCACCGACGCGGCGCCGGCGACGGTGGCCGCGTTCGTGCGCGATCTGGTCCGACGCGGCGTACTGGTCCCGTCTCTGCATGCCCCCAGCACGGAAACCGACGCGCTCGGCCACCTCCTTGCCGAAATGGACTCCGCGGCGGCGCGGGTAACCGGCACGCCCGGAGGACAGCGCGTCGCCGAACGCGTCGACTCGCTACGGGAAGTGCACGACCTGATCCGGCGGCACAACCAGGTATCCGTCGACGAAGGGCGCGCGATGCGCCCCGGGGTGGCTGACCGGATGCGCGAACTGGCCGCTGTCGAACGCCACCCATTGGCCCTTGACCTGCGGCTGGACACGGCGGTCATGCTTCCTGGCCGGGCCGCCCAGGATGTCGAGCTGGCGGCCGGGCTGTTGACCCGGCTGGCCCGCTTCCCGGTCGGCGCGCCCGCCTGGCGGGCCTATCACCAACGCTTCTACGAGCGGTACGGCATCGGTTCGCTACCAGGGGTGCTCGACGTAGTCAGCGACAGCGGCATCGGCTGGCCGGATGGGTACCCCGGCACGACCAGCGCGGAGCGGCCATCGCAGCTGTCGAGCCGCGATGAGGTCCTGCTGGCGCTGGCGCAACGCGCCGCGCTCGACGCCGCCGACGAGGTCGTGGTGGACGACGAGCTCATCGAAAGCCTGACGCTCGGTGCCGCGCCGCTGCGGCCGCCGCCACACCTGGAGATCGGCACTCGGCTGCGGGCGCGTGACCTGGGCGCGCTTGGCCGGGGCGACTACCTGGTGGAGATCGTGAACGTGTCGCGCGGCGCCGGCACTCTCACCGGCCGGTTCCTCCAGATCCTCGCGCCACAGGACGCCGCACGCCTGGCTGGCTGTCTCGACGACGTGCCGACCAGCGATCAGGGGACGGTCGCCGCGCAGCTGTCCTTCCCGCCGCTGGATCTGGCGACCGCGCACGTGACCCGTGCGCCGCGGGTCAGGCCGTTGGTGATCAGCCTCGCGGAGGGCCGGTCCGGTGGCGAGGACGTGCTGACGCCAGCGGACCTGGCTGTGGGGTGCGACGGCCGCCGGATGTATCTAGCCGCACCGGCGCGCGGCGTCCGGGTCGAGGCCGCGACCTTGCACGCGCTGAACCTGCGGACGCACACGCCGCCGCTGGCCCGCTTCCTCGCCGAGCTGAGCCGAGCACAGTCCGCGCAGGTGACCACCTTCGACTGGGGCGCTGCCCGGCACCTGCCGTTCCTGCCTCGGCTGCGTCATGGGCGGATCATTCTCGCCCCGGCGTGCTGGCGGATCCAAGGACGCGAACTGCCGGGCAGGACCGAATTATTCGCGGCGTGGGACGAGGCCTGGCAGAAGCTGCGCACACGCCGACGGGTGCCACGCCTCGTCCACCTCGCCGACGGCGACCGGCAACTCCTACTCGACCTCGACCACCCGGGCCACCGGGTGCTCCTGCGCGACCACGTCGACCACGCGGGGATGGCCCTGCTGGCGGAGGCTCCGAGCCGTGACGAGCTGGGCTGGTGCGACGGAACCCCGCACGAGATCGTCGTCCCCGTCACGACCGCGACGCCAGCGCCCTGGCCGCCGCTGCCAACGCCAACCACCGCCAGGGTCACCGGACGAGGACACCACCAGACGCCAGGCACGTCGTCGGTACTGCTTGCGTGCTTGTACGGCGACCTGCTCCGCCAGGACGCGATCCTGACCGAGCATCTGCCGGACCTGCTCACGCGGCTGGGCCAGCCACCCTGGTGGTTCATCCGCTACCGCGACCCGGACCATCATCTGCGGCTACGGATCGCCCTGCCCGACCCCGCCCACTTCGGCCCGACCGCCGCCACGGTGAGCGCCTGGGCGGACCAGCTCCGTGAACAGGGCCTCCTCTGCGACATCCGCTACCGCACCTCCTACCCGGAGACCGGCCGCTGGGGCTCCGGACAGGCCTGGGCCACCGCCGAGGAGGTCTTCCGTGCGGACTCGGCCGCCGTCCTCACCCAGCTCCGCCAGCCCAGCAGGCCCCACCGGCAGGCGCTGGTTGCCGTGCAGGCGGTCGCGATCGCTACCGCCTTCACCGGAAGCACTATCGCGGCGATGTCCTGGCTGCTCGACCGCATCCCGGCGCCCGCGCCAGCCAAAACGCCGCGACCGGTGTTCTCCGCCTCAGTATGTCTCGCCGACCCGGCCGACGGGTGGGCGCAGCTGCGCGCCGCCGGCGGCGGTCCGATCATTGATGGCTGGGCTGCCCGCGGCGAAGTCCTGACGGCCTACCGCAAGCATCTCGACGGGCCGGACTGCGACGGCATCGCGCCGGACGATGTCCTCACCTCCCTCCTACACGCGCATTTCGTGCGGGCTTGCGGCATCGACTTCGACGACGAGGCGATCGGCCTGTACCTCGCCCGCAGCGCCGCGCTGTCCTGGCGAGCCCGCACCACCGGCGCGGTCTAATGAGCCCGCGGACCGCGACGGCCGACTCTCGGACGGCGGGCCTGGCCGGTGCGATCGCCGACCGCCTCACAAACCCCGCGGAGATAGCGCCGTCGTTGACGGCGACGAACTGGTGGCGACAGTCGTTGGCCCACGGCGCCCCCGGCGTCGCGCTGCTCCACATCGAGCGCGCAGCCCTGGGACTCGCGCGCTGGCGGCCCGCCCACGACTGGATCACCTACCTCGCCGCACCAGCACTGACCACCGGACCAGACAGCCACCTGTTCTACGGCGCGCCCGCGCTCGCCCATGTCCTGGCCTGCGCCAACGCCCATCAGCCACAGTCCTACCGCCACGCCCTCGACGGCCTGGACCACGACATCGCCCGGCAGACGCGGTCACGGGTCGATGCCGCACACGCCCGACTCGACCGGAGCGATCTGCCCGCTCTGGCCGAGTTCGACCTCATCCGCGGGCTGACCGGGCTCGGCTCATACCTGCTACACCGCGACCCGGCCGGCACGGCGACACACGCCGTCCTCGAGTACCTGGTCCGTCTCAGCGAACCGATCAGCCATGACGGCGAGGCAGTGCCGGGCTGGTGGACGCTCACCGGGCCGGCCGGGCGGCCCAGCGACCGGTTCGACGGCGGGCACGCCAACCACTTTTCTGGAGTAAGCAAAGAGGACATTCCTCGGATATGTGGAGTGTTCGTCCGGGGAAGGGTGGCTGGTGTCGGCCGCTGCTGCTATCTGATGGTCGGGATCCCGAGGTCGGTCTGGGTTCCCGGGGAGTTGCGGATCGTCTTGTCGAGGCTGGTGAGTTTCTCTTTGGCTTTGGTGCGGCTGTAGTGGAGTCCTTCGACTTCGCCGAGCCAGCCGTTCATCTTGGCCTCGCTGATGCGGTCATCGAGGTTTCGAATGATTTCGACCAGCCGGGTTCGCTGGGCCGGTGAGACTCTCAGCATCGGGCAGCGCAGGCACGAGTGTTCGTGCTGGCAGCCTGTGCCGTAGGGTCGGCCGCAGTCGCCCAGTTCCAGCTTGCGGGCTTGGAAGTGTTGCTGGAACTCGCGCCATTCCTCCTCGGTTGGCTCACGGTACTCGGC
>NZ_MBLO01000061.1 GCF_001854805.1 Pseudofrankia coriaricola | reverse complement strand
CCCCGGCCCTATCTGTCCGGGGTAACGGTCCCCCGGGTCCTCCGGCGACTGTCCGCCGCGGCGGACAGGTCGCCACGTTCGGCGCAGTCACGGAACATGTCCATCGAGGCGGCGGCGGGCGCGAGCAGGACCGTGTCGCCCGTCCCCGCCAGACGCGCCGCGGCCTCCACCGCATCGTCCATGCCCGTGGCCCTTTCCACGGGGACATCGGGGGCGTGTCGGGCGAGAGCCGTCACGATCTCGGCCGCACAGCGCCCGATCAGGACCACGGCGCGCGGCCGGTCCCGGCCCGGCGGCTGCTCACCGGGCTCGGGGCCCCCGTGCTCACAGGCTGCCGCCGTGGGAGAGGAACTCGGCGTAGAACAGGCCCAGCCCGAACGCGACCGCGAGCCCGGAGACGATCCAGAACCGGATGATCACGGTCGTCTCCGGCCAGTCGGCGAGCTCGAAGTGGTGATGAATCGGCGCCATGTTGAACACGCGTTTCCTGGTCAGCTTGAAGCCCGCGACCTGGACGATGACCGACACCGTCTCGATGACGAAGAGCCCGCCGAGGACGAACAGCAGCAGCTCGGTGCGGCTGACGATCGCGATGCTGGCGAACGCACCGCCGAGCGCGAGCGAGCCGGTGTCCCCCATGAAGATCTTCGCCGGGCTGGCGTTCCACCACAGGAAGCCGAAGCAGGCGCCCATCGCCGACGCCGCGACCAGTGCCACGTCGAGCGGGTCCCGCACGAGATAGCAGCCGGCCTCCAGGTGGCCCGGCTCACACAGGTTGCCGAACTGCCAGAACGAGATCACCACATAGGCGCCGAAGACCATCGCCGACGTGCCCGCGGCGAGCCCGTCGAGGCCGTCGGTCAGGTTCACCGCGTTCGACGTCGCGGCGATGATCATCCAGGCGAGCAGCGGGAAGCCGATGATGCCGATGGAGATGTCGGTGTCCCGGATGACGGAGATGAACGTGGAGCCGGGCAGCAGCCCGTTCGCGTTCTTGAACCGCACGGCCAGCAGGCCGAACGCGAGCGCGACGGCCGCCTGGCCGGCGAACTTCGTCCGCGCGGTCAGGCCAAGGCTGCGCTGCTTGCGGATCTTGATGTAGTCGTCGAGGAAGCCAACCCCGCCGAGACCCGTCATCACCATCAGCACCAGCAGGCCGGACGCGGTGAACCCGGCGCCGGTGACCAGGTGCGTGACGAAATAGCCGATCAGCGTAGCGGTGACGATGACGGTGCCGCCCATGGTCGGCGTCCCGCGCTTCTTCAGGTGGGTCGACGGCCCGTCCTCGCGGATCTCCTGGCCGTAGCCCTGGCGGCGGAAGAACCGGATCACCCACGGCGTGCCGAGCAGCGACACCACCAACGCGACCGAGGCCGCGACAAGAACACCCCTCACCCGTGGCCGCCCCGGTCGGCGGCCCTCGGGGCTGCCGGCGCGTCCTGTGGCCCGCGGGCCCTGCTAAACACCCTTTCCCACGTCCCCTCGATCACGGCGTCTCTTCCGCCGTCTGTGCCTTCCTGTCGCCCCCGTGGGCCCGGCCGGATCGCCGACCTCCCAGACCGCCGCCCTCCCAGACCGCTAACCTCCCAGTCCGGCTCCCAGACCTCCCCGATCGCCGACCTCACAGCAGATCTCTCAGATCGCTGACCTCCCAGATCGCTGACCTCCCAGATCGGCTTCGCCGATCCGGCAGGAACCCTGTCGCCGATCCGGCAGGAACCCCGGGCTCCACCGACCCGGCAGGGACCCTGTCGCCAATCGGCAGGGACCCCGGATCCGGCAGGGATCCTGTCGCCGATCCGGCAGGAACCCCGGGCTTCGCCGGAACCCTGTCGCCGATCTGGCAGGAGCCCTGTCTCCCCTCCGACCGGTCCGCGGCGCCGGTTCACCGGCCGTCGTCCCGGTCGTCCCGGTCGCCGCGAGGCTCGGCGAGCGCCCGCGCGAGACGCTCCAGGCCGTATGACCGGCTGGCCTTGACCAGCACGACGTCACCGGCACGCAGGCCGGCGGCGGCGAGCTGCTCAGCCGCCTCGTCGATGCCGCTGACCCAGGTGGCCCGCGCGCCGGCCGCCGCGGCGGCCTCGGCGAGCGGGCGGGCCGCCTCGTCGACGGCCAGCACCCGGTCGATCCCGAGCTCGGCGGCGAACCGGCCGAGCTCGGCGTGCGCGCCGTCCGCCGCGGCGCCGAGCTCCCCCATGGGGCCGAGCACGGCCCACGTCCAACGGCGCCGGGCTTCGCCGGGCGCGGCGTCCGGGTCCGCGGCCGGGTCGGCCTGGTCTGGCGAGACGCGGCCGAGGTCGACGAGTGCACGCAGGGCGGCACGCATCGACTCCGGGTTGGCGTTGTAGGCGTCGTTGACGATGACCAGCCCCGACGAGGTGGTGGTCACCTCCATGCGCCAGCGGCTGCGCGGCCGGGCGGCGGCGAGCGCCTCGGCCGCGGCGGCGGGCGTCATCCCGACGGCGCCCGCGGCGGCGGCGGCGGCCAGCGCGTTGCTCACCTGGTGGGCGCCGACCAGCGCGAGCGCCACCCGATGGCGCTCGCCGCCGGCAAGCAGGTCGAACGACGCCCGGCCGGCGCGATCGATCTCGACCCGCTCGGCGCGCACGTCGGCGTCCGGCGCGAGGCCGAACGTCACCACCCGGCCGGTCGCCCGAGGCCGCATGGCGGCGACCAGCGGGTCGTCGGCGTTGAGCACGACCGTGTCGGTCGCGGCCTCGGCGAGCTCGCCCTTGGCCTGGGCGATGCCGGCGCGCCCGTCGGCGTACTCGCCGACATGCGCCGAGCCGACGTTCAGCACCAGGCCAACGTGCGGCCGGGCGATCGCGCACAGCGCCGCGATGTGGCCGATCCCGCGGGCGCCCATCTCCAGGGCGGCGTACTCGGTGCTCTCCTCGAGGCGCAGCAGCGTCAGCGGCAGCCCGATCTCGTTGTTGAACGAGCCTGGCGGGGCGATCGTCGGGCCGAGCGCGCCGAGCAGGTCGGCGAGCAGGTCCTTGGTGGTCGTCTTGCCGGACGAGCCGGTGACCGCCAGCACCGCGGCCTTCGTGAGGTCCCGGACATGTCCGGCGAGCGCCGCCAGCCCGGCCGCCGGGTCGGCCACCAGCACCGCCGGGACACCCACCGGGCGAGCCGCGAGCACCGCCACCGCCCCGGCGGTCACCGCGGTCGCGGCGAAATCGTGCCCGTCTGCCCTCTCGCCCGGCAGCGCGACGAACAGCGCTCCCGGTTGCGCCAGCCGCGAGTCGACGACCACCGAGGTGACGAGCGCGGACGGGTCGGCGCCACCGTCGAGGCGGCCGCTGACGGCCGCCGCCACCTCGGCGAGCGTCACCGGGATCACCGGCGCACCCCCGGTGATCCCATGCCCGCGGCGCCCGCGGTCCCGCCAGCGCCGGCCGGGCCGCCGAGCGCCGCGGCGAGCGCGGCGGCAAGCGACTCGCGGTCGTCGAACGGGGTCACCACACCGTCCTGTTCCTGCCCGCGTTCGTGGCCCTTGCCGGCGACGACGACCGCGTCGCCGGGGCCGGCCTCGGCGACGGCGGCGGCGATCGCCTCGGCCCGGTCGGGGATGACGGTGACCTTCGACGCCGCCGTGCCGGCCTGGGAGGCGCCCGCGCTCATCTGGACGAGGATCTCCGCCGGGTCCTCGGAGCGCGGGTTGTCGTTGGTGAAGAACGCGAGGTCGGCCAGCCGCGCGGCCGCGGCGCCCATCAGCGGGCGTTTGGCCCGGTCCCGGTCACCGCCGCAGCCGAGGACGACGATCAACCGGCCGGCGACCAGGCCGCGCACCGACCTGAGCACGGTCTCCACCGCGTCCGGGGTGTGCGCGTAGTCGACCAGCGCGAGGTAGGGCTGCCCGGCCTCCACCCGTTCCATCCGGCCGGGGACGCCGGGGAGCTCGCCGATCCCGGCGGCGGCGGCCTCGGCCGGCACCCCGGCGGCCACCAGCAGCGCGAGCGCGCCGAGGGCGTTGGCGACGTTGAACCGCCCGGGCAGCCGGACCTGGACCGGAACCGCAAGCCCTCCGGGGCCCCGGGCGGTGAACGTGCTGCCCCGCTCGCCGATGGCCAGATCGTCCGGCCACCAGTCGGCGGGCGGCTCGGGCGCGAAGGTGACGGCCCCGGGAATCCGGGCAGCGAGCTCGGCCCCCCAGGAGCCGGCCGCCACGTCGGTGCCGATGACGGAGACGGCGGACCGCTCCGGCTCGAACAGCTTCGCCTTCGCCTCGAAGTAGTCCCGCATCGTCGGGTGGTAGTCGAGGTGGTCCTGGCTGAGGTTGGTGAACAGCGCGCCCGCGAAGCGCAGCCCGTCGACGCGGTGCTGGGCCAGCGCGTGGCTGGAGACCTCCATCGTCGCCGCCGTGACCCGCCGCTCGACCATCACCGCGAACAGCGCCTGCAGGTCGGCGGACTCCGGGGTGGTGCGCACCGAGTCGAGCCGCTCGTCGCCGACGCGGGTCTCGACGGTGCCGAGCAGCCCGGTGCGGTGGCCGGCGGCCCGAAGGCCCGCGTCGACGAGGAACGCCGACGTGGTCTTGCCGTTGGTCCCGGTGACGCCGAGCAGGGTGAGCTGGCGCGACGGCTGGCCGTAGAGCCAGTCGGCGACCTGGGCGAGGTCGCGGCGCGGGCTCGCGGTCACGACCACCGGCACGGCGGTGGCGCCGCCGAGCATCGCCTCGCCCGCCGGGTCGGTGAGGACCGCGGCGGCGCCCGCGGCGACGGCCGCCGCGGCGAACGCGGCCCCGTGCGCGTGGGCGCCGGGCAGCGCGGCGTACAGGTCGCCGCGGCGCACGGCGCGGGAGTCGTGGGTGACACCGCGCAGCATGACGTCGCCGGTGGCGGGGTCCGTGGCACCGGGCGCGCTGGCGGACGCGAGACTGCCGAGGCCGGCGAGCAGGCCGTGCAGCTCGGTGAGCGTCCGCGCCGACGGGTGGGCCGGGCGCAGGGCCGGAGGGGTCACGCTGTCGACCTTAGTAGGGCACCTGGCGAGGCCTCACGCCTGCCGTGGGTGTCACCGCGTGGCCGTGTCGGTAGCCCTGAGAAGGCGGACCGCCGGGCACGCGAAGGAAGAGCATTTTCGCGCACCCTTTGGCCCTCCAGCGTCGGTTCATCGCCTCGGCCGCCCGCTCATCCGGATGGCGGTGAGCCGCCCGCCGCCGGGCTCGTCCCCTGGCCGGCGGCATCCGTCGGGGACCCGCCCGGTGGGGACGCCGCGTCGCCGCCGGCCCCGCCGGCGGTTGTCTGGCCGGTGGCCTCCGCGTCGTCGGCGGCGCCGGGCTGGGTGAGCGGCAGGTGGGGCGCCGCGGAGCCGGCCGGCGGCACGCCCAGCGTCGCGAGGGTGAAGGTCATCACCTTCTGGAACGCCGGCGCCGCGGCGAGACCGCCGTAGTGCTCCCCCTTCGGGTTGTCCAGGACGACCGCGATCACGGCCCGTGGGTTGTCGGCCGGGGCGTATCCGAAGAACGAGGAGACGTAGCTAAACCCGTCCTTGCCGTAGTAGCAGCCGCAGGACGGGACGATCTGGTAGGCGGTGCCGGTCTTGCCTGCGACCCGGTAGCCGGGCACGGCGGCGGCGGGCGCGGTGCCGTTCGTCGTGATGACCTGCTCGAGCATGTCGGACAGCGTGCGCGCGGTCTGCTCGCTCACCACACGCACGCCCGGCGCCCGCGGCATCGGGACCATCGCGCCGCCGCTCGGACCGATCGCGTCGACCAGCCGCGGCGTCATCCGCACCCCGCCGTTGGCGATCGTCGCGTAGACCGTCGCCATCTGCAGGGCGGTCACGCTCATCCCCTGGCCGTAGGCGATGGTGGCCGCCTGGGATGTCGACCACTTCGTCGACGGGGCCAGCTGGCCGCCGCTCTCGCCGGGGAAGCCGAGCCCGGTGGGCTGGCCGAGGCCGAAGTCGCGCATTGTCGCCTCCAGTCCCGCAGCGCCGACCTTCTCCGAGATCAGCACGGTGCCGATGTTGCTGGAGTGGGCGAGGACCCCGGCGGCGGTGAGTTGCAGCGTCCCGTGCGTCTCCGAGTCGCCGATCGGCGAGCCGCCGCGGCGGATGCTCGGAGGGACCGTGACCGGGGTCGTCGCGGTGATCAGGCCGCGGTCGAGCGCGGCGGCCATCGGGATGACCTTTTCCACGCTGCCGGGCTCGAACGCGAACGCGGTGGTTCGGTTGCCGAGCGCGGCGGTATTGGCCGCACCGACGTTGTTCGGGTCGAAGCCCGGGGAGTCCGCCATCGCCAGGATGTCCCCGGTGCGCGGGTTCATGATCACGATTGTGCCGGCAGAGGCCTGGTTCTCGCGCACCGCGTCGGCGATCGCGGTCTGCGCCTCCCACTGGATGTCGGTGTCCAGGGTGAGCCGTAGGTTGGAGCCCTCGACGGGGGCCTTCTCGCTGTTGTGCGCCGACGGGATCTCCCGGCCGGCCGGGTCGGTCTCCAGCCGGCTGATGCCGTCCTTGCCGCGCAGCACGCCGTCATAGGCGAGCTCGATCCCGCCGTTGCCCACCAGCAGGTCGTTGTCGCCGAAGCGGGTGTAGCCGATGACGCCCGCCCCCACCGTGTCGTTCGGATAAACCCGGCGGCGCTCGTCGAGCACACCGACGCCCTTGAGCTCGAGCTTCTTGACCTTCGCCCCGACGGCAGGGTCCAGGCCTCTGGCGATGTAGA
Organism: Pseudofrankia coriaricola; assembly: GCF_001854805.1. GTDB lineage: Bacteria > Actinomycetota > Actinomycetes > Frankiales > Frankiaceae > Pseudofrankia. Next base: position 23,520 of record NZ_MBLO01000061.1, on the reverse strand, counting down.
CGAACAACAGCTTGGGGTCGCGGGTGATGCGCTTCTCGATCGTGTCCTTCGGCTGCCCGACCAGGGGGGAGAGCTTCTCGGCCACGGCGGCGGGGTCGCCGATGAGGCTGGGGTTGGCGTAGATGGAGCGGGCATCGACGTCCTGGGCGAGCGTCGCCCCGTGCCGGTCGGTGATCTCACCGCGGACCGCCGGCAGCGTGACCTCCTGCATTCGCTGGTTCTCCGCCTGGCGGGCGTAGGTGGCGGCGTTGAAGCCCTGCAGCTGGGTCAGCCGGCCGGCGAGCACCAGCAGCAGCAGCGCCATCACGAGGACACCCATGCGCAGCCTGCGCCGCGAGCTGGCCAGCGCGCGGCGGCGCGGCCCGCGGGGCGGCCGGCGCCGCGGCCGCTGGTTACCGGGGACCCGGCGCCCGGTGGCTGCCCGCGCCGCCGCCGCTCGGGCCGCGGCCGAGCGCGCGTGGTCGCTCCTGGTCGGCCGGCCGGCCCGCGCGGAGCCGGTCCGCGTCCCCTCCGTCACCAGCCGCAGGCGCGTGCGGCCCCCGGGCGGGAGGAGCGTGGAGCTCACCGCCCGGAGGTCCCCGCGTCGGTGGGCTGTCCGGCCGCCCCGTCGGCGGCCGGCTGGCCCTGTCCCTGGCTGGCCGGGGTGGCGTCCGCGGCCGGCTGGCCGGGCGCCGGGACGACATAGAGGATGACGCCGCCGTTCGCGTCCCCGCCGCCGGCGACCACGCGGGCGCCGGGCGGCAGCGGGGCGCCCGCCGGCAGGTACTCGGGCAGGTCGCCGGGTGCCATCCCGAGGGCCTGCGCCCGCGCGGCGAGCGCGCCCGGCGCGGACAGCCGGTCGGACTGGACCGCGAGTGCCTCCTCCTCGTCGGCGAGCGCGGAGGAGGTGGTCTGCAGCGAGTGTTCCTGGAACGCGTTCTCGCTGAGCGAGGTGTTCAGCAGCAGCAGGCAGACGAGCCCGCTGCCCATGAGCACGAGCAGCAGGATCACGAACGGGGCCCGCGGCGCCCGCTGCGACCGGGCGGCCTTGGCTCTGGCCCGCGCCAGCGCCGTCGGCCCCGACACCGGGGTGGCCCGCGGCCCGGGCCTGGCGGCTGGCCGAGCCGCCCGCCTGGTGGGGGCGGACCGCTCGGCCGGCTCGGCGGAGGCGGGCGACTGGCCCGCGCGGCGGGGCCGCGGCTGGCGGGCCGGTGGCTGACGTGCCGGTGGCTGACGTGCCGGGCGCGGCGCCGGAGCCGGGGCAGGAGCCTGCTGCGGTGCCAGCGCGGTCGCGCCGTCCGACATCGGCAGGTGCTCGTCGCTCGGCTCGGCGGTCATGATTTTCCTCCCCTGGGTTCTTCTGGGGACGGGGGCCGCCGGAGGCGCGAAGGAGGAGCATTGTCGCGCCTCCTTTGGCCCTCTGGGCCGGTGGCTGACGTGCCGGGCGCGGCGCCGGAGCCGGGGCAGGAGCCTGCTGCGGTGCCAGCGCGGTCGCGCCGTCCGACATCGGCAGGTGCTCGTCGCTCGGCTCGGCGGTCATGATTTTCCTCCCCTGGGTTCTTCTGGGGACGGGGGCCGCCGGAGGCGCGAAGGAGGAGCATTGTCGCGCCTCCTTTGGCCCTCTGGGCTTCCCGTCCTGTTGGTGGCGGCGGGCGGGCGGACCCGCTCGGCGGCGCGCAGCCGGGCGGACGCGGCCCGCGGGTTCGCCGTCACCTCCGCCTCCGACGCGGCCTGCGACCCACGGGTGAGCAGCCGGAAGGTCGGCTCGGCGCCGACGGGCACCACGGGCAGGTCCGGTGGCACCTGAGTGGTGGTCACCTCGACCAGCGCCCGCTTGACCATCCGGTCCTCCAGTGAGTGGTAGGCGAGCACGGCGATCCGGCCACCTACCGCGAGCCGGCCAAGCGAGGCGGGCAGGGCCCGGTCCAGCACCTCCAGCTCGCCGTTGACCTCGATGCGCAGCGCCTGGAACGTGCGCTTGGCCGGGTTCCCGCCGGTGCGCCGCGCCGCCGCCGGTATCGCCGCGCGGACCAGCTCGACGAGCCGGGCCGAGGTGGTGAACGGCTGCCTGGCCCGCTCGGCCGCCACCGCGGCGGCGATCCGCCGGGCGAACGGCTCCTCGCCGTAGCGGCGCAGCACCCGGGAGAGCGACGCCTCGTCGTAGGTGTTGAGGATGTCGGCGGCCGTGCGCGGGCTCGTCGGGTCCATCCGCATGTCCAGCGGCGCGTCCCGCGAGTAGGCGAAGCCGCGGTCGTCGGTGTCCAGCTGCAGTGAGGAGACGCCGAGGTCGAACAGCACCGCCTGCACGGCCCGGATGCCCAGGCCGTCCAGCACGCCCGGCAGCTCGTCGTAGACGGCGTGCGCGAACTGGACCCGCCCGGCGGCGAAGTCGAGCCGGTCGCGACTGGCGGCCAGCGCCTGCGGGTCACGGTCCAGGCCCACCAGCCGCAGCTCGGGCAGCTCGCGCAGCAACGCCTCGGCGTGCCCGCCGAGGCCGAGTGTGGCGTCGACGGCGACGGCGCCCGGCTGGCGTAACGCCGGGGTGAGCAGCGCGCGGACCCGGTCCAGCAGGACCGGGATGTGGCTGGCCTGCACCGCTCGCCGCCCTTCTCGACTGGGCCCTTCCTGACCGGTCCCTCTCGGCCGAAGCGCCCAGCGGACGGGTACGTACGCACGCGTCTGCCCGCGTCGACGCCCATCCGGTGGGAAGCCGAGGGCCGCTGGGCACGTACCGAAGGCGGCGCGCCCGCGGGAGGAACGAGCGGGCTCGGCGTGCGCCCAGGTCCCGCCCCGCCTGGCCGCCGGGCGCCGGGGAAGTGGCGCCCGGAGGCAGGCGGGGGAGAACTCGACACGCGATGTCCGTCTGTTCCACTTGCTGAGGGTCCGCTGGCTGAGGGCCACCGGGGGCGAGGTAACCCGTCGGGTCACCTGGTCGCGTCCTCGTCGGCCAGCCAGGCCCGCCGCGGGTCGGGGCCGCGGGCCGCGGAGAGCGCCCAGAGGGTACGGGTGCTCCTGGAGCTTGGTTGGAAGCTTGGTGTTGCGGGCGTCCCCGGGCATCGCGCGCCCTGGAGCGCTAGATGACGCCGGGCAGCACCTCCTCGGACAGCTCCGCGAAGCTCTCCTCCTGCTCGGTCAGGTAGGCCGTCCACCGCTGCGCGTCCCAGATCTCGACCCGGGTGTTCGCGCCGTTGACGACGCAGTCGCGGGTCAGCCCGGCGTACTCGCGCAACGCCTGCGGGATGTTGATCCGCCCCTGCTTGTCGGGGACGTCGTCGCTGGCCGAGGAGAAGAAGACCCGGCTGTAGTCGCGCAACGACTTCGTCGTAACCGGCGCAGTACGCAGCGACTCGCTGATTCTGGAGAACTCGGCCAGGGGGAACACATAAAGACAGCGTTCCTGCCCTTTAGTAATCACGAGCCCTCCTTCCAGCTCCTCACGGAACTTCGCGGGCAGCGTGAGCCGGCCCTTGTCGTCCAGGCGCGGGGAGTGGCTACCGAGAAACACCGGCGCCCCTCCTCGCTCACCAGCGCGGGGTCATGCGCCGCGGCCGACGGTCTCCCCACAGATCCCGCTCATCGGTCCGCAAACAGGCCATCAGTCCGTCGTCGTTCCCCCACTGCGCGCCACTGTACCCCACTATCCCCCACCCAGCACCCCCGCGACACCCCGAAGAGGTGGCTTCCCCCACCGCCCCGCGGGGCTGGCACGACGTCGTTCCGTACGCCCGCCGGTTCGCCGGGCGAGCGGAGCCCACACAGCGAACGCACAGCGAAGAAGTGCACCAATTCGGTAGGCGTAAAGGCGGCACAATCCGGTCACGGGCCATCACCGCCGTTGATGGGCCGCACAGGTGGCGCACAGGTTGCGTGATGGGAGTCCACTTCCGGGTTGGGCGGGAAGGTTGTTGATGGTTCGCTCCGTCCGGGCGGCGCACTCCGGCCCCTTCCCTTGCTTCGCGGCGGGAAGGGACCTCCGCGCGCCGTCCTCCTGCGCTCACGGGCGCTCCGGCGACCTCGCTGCGGCCCGCCTACTTCGCTTCGCTCGTAGGCAGGCCTCCGCGAGGCGCGCCTCCGCGCCCAGCACGGTCACCCGCCGCTGGACCGCGCAGCACCCGGGCCAGGCTCGTGTTGTGGTCTAGCTCCGGGTCAGGGCCGGCCTTGGATTGGTGACGTTGCAGCGGGACGCCACCGGGCTGGCGCGGAGGCGCGCCTCCGCGGAGGCCCGGCCACGAGCGAAGCGACGTAGCCCCCCGAGACGGGGGCTTCGGGTTGGCGACGTACAGCGTGACGCAACCGAGCTGGCGCGGAGGCGCACCTCCGCGGAGGCCCGGCCACGAGCGAAGCGACGTGGTCGGGCCGCAGCGGAGGTCGCCGCAGCGCACGTGAGCGCAGGAGGACGGCGCGCGGAGGTCCCGTGGGAGCGAAGCGAGTACGGGGCCGGAGCGCGCCGCCCGCACGGAGCGAACCAGAAACAGCCTTTAGCCCCGCCCCGGAACCTGTGTGGACGGGGCCGRCGACGTCGGACGCCGCCCTGCGAGCGCCGACCACCGGCGTCACTACGGCGCACCACGCCACCGCGTACGGGCGCGAAGCGCCTCCCCCGGTTGACGGTTTGGCGCCCCTTGCACGCAAGGATGGCCCGTTGAGATGTCACACTCGGGAATGGAAAGCTCCCGCCGGGGGCCGGACCGATCCGCTGATCCCGGAGGAGGGCCTTAGGTGGCTACGGAGCCAGGAGTCCTGCACTGGCGCGACCCAGCTGGCGATCTCGGCCAGCTGGCAGACGTGGCCGACCGGATCCAGCGTTCGGTGGCCGGGGTGATCGACGGCAAGCCCGAGGCGATCAGAGCCGCGCTCGTCGTGCTGCTGGCCGAGGGCCACCTGCTCATCGAGGACGTGCCCGGCGTCGGCAAGACGATGCTGGCCAAGGCGCTCGCCCGCTCGATCGACGCACGGGTGCGCCGCATCCAGTTCACCCCCGACCTGCTGCCCGGTGACGTCACCGGCGTGAGCGTCTACAACCAGGGCACCCGCGACTTCGAGTTCCGCCCCGGCCCGGTGTTCGCGAACATCGTCGTCGGCGACGAGATCAACCGCGCTGAGCCGAAGGCCCAGTCCGCGCTGCTGGAGTGCATGGAGGAGCAGCAGGTCACCGTCGACGGCGTCAGCTACCGGCTGGAGTCGCCGTTCATGGTGATCGCCACCCAGAACCCGGTCGAGATGGAGGGCACCCGGCCGCTGCCGGAGGCGCAGCGCGACCGCTTCACCGCCCGGATCTCGATGGGCTACCCGTCGCCCGCCGCCGAGTTCTCGATGCTCGACAGCCACGGCAACGCCGACCCGCTGGCGGACGTCGTCCCGGTCACCTCCGCCGCCGAGATCGCCAAGATGAGCTCCCTGGTGCGCGGGGTGCACGTCGCCGACGAGGTCCGCCAGTACGTCGTCGAGCTGGTGGGCGCCACCCGCCGCCACCCGGAGATCACGCTCGGCGCCTCCCCGCGCGCGGCGCTGCACCTGATCCGCACCGCCAGGGCCGCGGCCGCGCTCGACCGCCGGTCGTTCGTCCTGCCCGACGACGTTCAGGCGCTGCTGGTGCCGGTGCTCGCCCACCGGCTGCTGCTGCGCCCGGAGCTGGCGATGTCCGGCGACCCGGTTGTCGACATCGCCGCGCGGCTGCTCGCGGACATCGTCGCCCGCACGCCGATCCCCCGTCCCGGCCCGGCCGCCCGGCCGCCGCGACGCGGGCACTGACGGACACGCGGTGCGCGACCTCGCCGCCGCCCTGCGCGGACTGACCGTCCGCGGCCGCTCGTTCCTGGCCGCGGGCGGCGCCTGCGCCGTCTCCGCGCTGGTGCTCGGCGAGCAGGACCTGCTGCGGGTGGCTCTTCTACTTGTGCTGCTGCCGCTGTCGGCCGCGGTGTTCGTCTCCAGGACGCGCTACCGGCTCGCCTGCACCCGACGGATCGACCCGCCTCGGGTCGCCGCCGGCCGGACCGCGCAGGTGCATGTCCGGCTGGACAACATGAGCCGGCTGCCCACGTCGGTGCTGCTCGTCGAGGACCGGGTACCGGATGCGCTCGGCGCCCGCGCCCGTTTCGTCCTCGACCGGATCGAGCCGGGCGGCACCAGGGACCTGTCCTACGAGCTGCGCGCCACGCACCGCGGGCGCTACCAGCTGGGCCCGATGTCGATCCGCCTCGCCGACCCGTTCGGGTTCTGCGAGCTGACCCGCGCGTTCCGCAGCCGCGACGAGCTGGTCGTGACGCCGGCGATCGAGCTGCTGCCCGGCACCCGGGCGGAGCCGTACGCCGCCGTCTCGACGCGGCGTCGCTCCGCGCTGCACGGCGAGGACGAGGTCACCACCCGGCCCTACCGGTCCGGCGACGACCTGCGCCGGGTGCACTGGCGTACCACCGCCCGGGTCGGTGAGCTGATGGTCCGCCGGGAGGAGAAGCCACGGGTGGGCGGCGCGACCGTGCTGCTCGACGACCATCTGGGGTCGTGGGGCCACTACGTCGGCCCGGAGTCACCGTTCGAGTGGGCGGTCAGCGCGGCCGGCTCGATCGGCGCTCACCTGGCGCGCAGCGGCTACGGCGTCCGGCTGGTCACCCATCGCGGGCTCGCGGCCGTCGCGGCAGCCGGCAACGTGAACCCGCTGCTCGACGAGCTCTCGACGGTGACCCAGGTCCCGACGTTCGACCCGAACGCGGCCTACGCGGCGGTCGCGGCCGGCGACGGCGGGATGTTGGTGCTCGTCCTCGGGCATACCTCGCCGCCTGTGGCCCGCAAGCTCGGCGCGATGCGGCCGCGCTCGGCGCCGGCTGTCGCCGTGCTCGTCGACCTGTCCCGCTGGGGCCAGGACCCGGCGGCCACCACCGACCTCGCCGGCTCCGAGCTGGCGTTCACCCGCGCCGGCTGGCGGGTGCTCGTCACCGGGCGCGGCAGCCGGCTCATCGACGAGTGGCCGCGGGTGACGCTGCCCGCCGTCCGGTACGCGTCCGGCTGGTCGCGCGCCGGCTCCCGGCCGGGCACCCCCTGGCTGGGAGCCGCCCCCTGGGCCGGCCGGGGCGACGGCCCGGCCAATGCCCCGGGGACCGGGCCGACCGGCGGCACGGCCGCCACCGCCCTGACCACTGACGACGGCGCCCCAGGCGATCGCGACCGCCGCGGCATCACCGAAGGCCTCGATGAGCGCTGGCAACGCCGCGGGGCTGGGCGCGACGGCTACAGCGACGGCGACGCTCACGAGGTCTCACGATGAACAAGGTGCCGGCATGACCCAGCCTCCCCGCCGATCTGCCAGACCCGGGTCTATGTCGTCCCGCACGTTTGGCCCTGGCCCGGACAGGGAGGCAGATCGGGGGGGACCCCGGCTCGCCATGCCCGCCACCAACCAGCCGGGCGCGAGCGCCGGCCGGCGGCGCACCGCCCTGCTGGGCGCCGGCCGCTCCAGCGCGCAGGAGCAGTGGGTGCCCACGGCCGTGGGCACGTTCGCCTCGCTGATGTGCGCGCTCGCCCTCACACCGCTGTTCCGCGGTCTGTGGTGGTGGTTCGGCCCGGCGCTGCTGGCCGTCCTCGTGGTCGTCGGGCTCGCCGCCCTCGGCCGCCGCGCCGGCCTCGGCCCGTCCGCGACCATCGTCCTGAGCCTCGCCGGCCTCCTGCTCACGCTCACCGGGCTGTGCACGCGTGCCGAAGCCTGGCTCGGCTTCATACCGAACGGTGCGAGCCTCGCGCGCCTGACGGAGCTGATGTCCGACGGCCGAAGCGACATGTCTCGGCTGGCCGCGCCGGTGCCGAGCCGGCCAGGCCTGGTCGTGCTGACCGTTCTCGGCGTCGCGCTCGTCGCGCTGGTCGTTGACCTGCTGACGGTCGCCGCCCGCCGGCCGACCCTGGCCGGGCTGCCGTTGCTCGGGCTGTTCGCGGTGCCGGCCGCCGTGCTGCCCGGCGGCGTCGGCGTGGCGCCGTTCGCCCTCGGCGTGCTCGGCTTCCTGGCGCTGCTCATGCTCGACGGGCGCTCCGTGATCGGGCGGTGGGGACGTCTCGTCACCACCCACGGCCAGGGACGATCCCAGCTGCTGTTGGGTGGCCTGGCCGGCCGGGTCGCCTTCGGCGCCGTGCTGCTCGCCGTGCTGGTCCCGGTGGTCACGCCGTCGCTGAACGGCAACGGCCTGGTCAACCGCGACAAGGGGGCGGCGAGCGGGAACGGCCCCGGAAGTTCACAGACCAAGGTGAGCCCGCCGATGGCGACGCTCACCCAGCGGCTGCACGACAACCCCGACCGCCCGGTGATGACCGTGCTGCGGCCGAACGACCCGGACGCCCCGTTGCATCTGCGGCAGGTGGCGCTGGACGACTTCGACGGCAGCGCCTTCAACATGCGCCAGCTGGAGGCGACCACCGACGACCGCATCGAGCATGGCCTGCCCGGCCCGCCCGCCGGCCTGACCATCACTGAGACCGTCGCGACGATCTCCATCAAGCCCGGCTACCCGGACGTCTACCTGCCGGTGCCGGGCCTCCCGACGTCGGTCAAGGACCTCACCGGCGACTGGCGCCTCGACCGGGCGACCGGCACCATCTTCGCCGCCCACGCCAACGCGTCCGGCATCACCTACACGGTCACCGCCGCCACCCCGGCTCCGACGCCCCGGGAGCTGACCGCCGGCGGGCCGCGGCCGCCGAACCTCGGCAAGGACGTCATGCTGCCGAAAAGCGTCGACCCGCGGGTCGGCGAGCTCGCGCGGCAGCTCGCCCAGGGGCGTTCCACCGACTACGACAAGGTCCGCGCCATCCAGGACTACTTCCGCGGTGGCACCTTCACCTACGACCTCAACGGCGCGCCGACGAACAAGCCGGGGGCACTCGCCGAGTTCCTCTTCGGGAGCAAGCGCGGCTACTGCGAGCAGTTCGCCTCGGCGATGACGGTGCTCGTCCGGTCGCTGGGGATTCCGGCGCGGGTGGCCGTCGGCTTCGTCGACGGCATCCGCCAGGCCGACGGCAGCCGGCTGATCCGCAACGGCGACGCGCATGCCTGGCCGGAGGTCTGGCTGCCCGGCACCGGCTGGATCGCCTTCGAGCCGACCCCGCGCACCGACGGTGCCACCCCGGCGCCGAACTACGCGCCCGACCCGGGCCAGGCCCCGGCCGGTCAGGGCACGTCCACCCCGGGCCAGACCCAGCCGGCGACCCCGACGCCTGGCGGAAGCCAGCCGGGCACGACGCAGAGCGCGGGCCCGGCGGACGGGCCGCAGCCGGCGAACCCAGAGGGCCGCTCGACCGCCGACCTCGCCGACAGCCTGCGCCAGACCGACCTCAGCGCGCCGAGACTGAGCGTGCGGACCGCGGACCCGGCCGCTTTCAAGAACGTGTTCCTGCGGGAGACCGCGCTGGACACGTTCGACGGCGAACGCTTCACGTCGGTGCGCCTCCCCGGCGCCGATGACACGGCGCTGGCCGCGGGCCTGCCCGGGCCCGCGGCGGGCGTCGCGACGACCGCGGTCACCGCGACGGTCGCCGTCCACCCCGGCTTCCACGAAACCGAGCTGCCGGTGCCCGGCGTTCCGGCGTCGGTCACCGGGCTGGAGGGCGACTGGTGGCTGAACAAGGCCACCAGCACCCTCTACGCCACGGTCGGCACGTCGGCGGCCGGCGCCACCTACACGGTGCAGTCCCAGATCCCGACGCCGACGGCCGCCCAGCGCGCCGCCACCGGAGCGATACCCGCCGAGTTGGCCGTCGACCGAGCGCTGCCCGCCACCATCGACCCGCGGGTCGAGTCACTGGCACGGGAGCTGACGGCCAACTACCACCGCGACTACGACAAGGTCAGCGCGCTCGAGCGCTACCTGCGCGGACCCACGTTCGCCTACGACCAGGACGCCGTCGCCGGTACGCTCGCCAACTTCCTGTTCGGCACGAAACGTGGCTTCTGCGTTGACTACGCGACGGCGATGGCGGCGATGGCCCGGTCGCTCGACATCCCCGCCCGGGTCGTGACCGGCTTCGCCTTCGGCGTCCCGCAGGCCGACGGCACGCTGCTCTACAAGGACGGCAACAGGCACGCCTGGACGGAGGTCTGGCTGCCCGGCACGGGCTGGATCGGCTTCAACCCGACCCCGGTCGGCGAGCTGCGCGGGCTCGGCGACAGCACATGGTCACCCGGCTCGGACCAGCACCAAAGTGAGACCGGGCAACAACCGGCCGCGACCGCGACCCCCGGGGCTGGCGCCGGCACCGGCGGGGAGACGGGCGAACAGGGCGGAACGGGGCGCGCGGCACACATCGCGCTGTGGGTCGGGATCTGGCTGGTGGTCGCGCTCGCCGCGCTCGGTCTGCTGTTCGCGCCGGCCATCGCGCGGCGGGTCATCCGACGCCGGCGGCTGCGGGTAGGCCCGCGGGCGGACGCGGCCACGCCTGACACGGCCGGCGACGCGTCCGCCCGGGCGAGCGCGCGGGTGCGGGCCGGCTGGGCGGAGCTGCTGGACGTGTCGACGGACCTCGGCATCCCGCTGCGGCCCAGCGACTCGCCGCGGATGGTGGTCGCGCGGCTGTCCTCCTACCTGTCGGCGGGGCCGGAGGCGGACGACGAGCGGGTGGTCGCGGCGCGGGCGGCGCTCGGCCGGATCGGCTGGGCCGAGGAACGGGTCCGCTACGCCCCGCCGGGCACCCCGCTCGGCGAGGGCGCGGGCACCATCGGGGCCGACGTGACTACGGCGATCGACACCCTGCTGGCCGTGGCGCCGCGCAGCCGCCGGCTGGTCGCCCAGGTCGCCCCGCCGTCCGTTCTGCGCAGGCTGACCCGGTCCGGTGCGTACGCGGCCGACGAGCGCGCCTGGCAGCGCCGCTCCGTCGACCCGGCCTCGCCGCCGGCGGCGGGCCCGGCTCCGGGGCGCGAGTCCGCGGAGCCCCCCGAGCCCGCCGGCCGGTCCTGACCTGGCCGTTCCTGACCTGGCCGGCCTCGTCGCGACCCGCTGCGGCCAGGGTCGGGACGTAGGTTGGGCTGTCCGCGGGACCACATGCCCGGTTGCTTGTTTACGCTTGGTTCTACAGGGGTGGCGACGCTGGGCTGTCTCTGGCCTATCGGCCAGAGGCGGCCCAACGGACGCGACCACGAACCAGAAGCACGCACCCGGGGACCCGAGCGTCCTCGGGGTACCTATTCGGTGTAACGGCTGGGTACCTAGGATGGCCGGTTGCCTACCGCGCCCGCTCTCGGATGCCTATCCTTGGTTAGGTTCGTCCTACCGGCCGTGGGAGGAGCGTCGATGCCGCTCTCGGAGAACGAGCAGCGCATGCTCGAGCAGATCGAGCGCGCTCTTGTCGAGGACGACCCGAAGTTTGCGAGCACTGTCCGCTCGGCTACTCCGCGTACCTATCTGGTCCGCCGGATTCGCCGCAACGCGGTGTTGTTCGTCCTCGGACTCGCGATGTTGATTGTCGGCGTCGTGCTCAGCCAGATGCCGGTGCTGACCGTTGTCCTCGGCATTCTCGGCTTCTCGATCATGCTGACCGCCGCCGTGCGCGGCTCCGCTGACCTGCGCCGCATGAGCGGCCGGGGCGTCGACCACGGCCGCCGCGGCGGCGGCGCCCCCCGCCGCCGCACCCGCCCCAGCATCACCGAGCGCTTCGAGGAGCGCTGGCGCCGACGCTGGGAGGGGTGACCTGTATTTTTGGTTCGCTCCGTCCGGGCGGCGCGCTCCGGCCCCGTACTCGCTTCGCTCCCACGGGACCTCCGCGCGCCGTCCTCCTGCGCTCACGGGCGCTCCGGCGACCTCGCTGCGGCCCCCCTACATCGCTTCGCTCGTAGGAGGGCCTCCGCGAGGCGCGCCTCCGCGCCCAGCCCGGTTGCTTGCCGCTGCAGCTGAACCGCTGGGTTCGCTCCGTCCGGGCTCGTCGCGCTTCGGGACGGGTGGCGTCCGGGGCGGGCGGGGTAGGAGGCTCGCGGGGGCTACGGCGCCCGCGCCGAAGCGGTGGCTGGCAGCGTCGGTGGCGCGGTCAAGCTGGGACCAGGCGGCGGGGCGCTCGTCGAAGGCAAGCTGGTGACCGGTGGAACCGGCGTCGGTGAGGCTCGCGGCGCGGACGCCGAGGAGCCGGACGGCCCGACCGGCTATCCCCGCCTCCTGGAACAGGGCCAGCGCCGTGCGGTAGATCTCCTGGCTCACGTCGGTGGGCTCACGCAGCGTGCGCGCCCTCGTGACCGTCGTGAAGTCCGCGAACCGGATCTTGATCCCGATCGTGCGGCCGGCCCGGCCGCGTGCCCGCAGCCGGCGGGCCACCTGGCCGGACAGGCGCAGCAGCTCACGCGCGAGCTGGCCCATCTCGGCGACGTCGACGGACAGCGTGTGCTCGGCGCTGATGCTGACCTCGGTCGTGTCCGGGTCGACGGCGCGCTCGTCGCGGCCGTGGGCGAGCGCGTGCAGATGGTGGGCGGCGGCGTCACCGAGGGCGTGGCGCAGGGTGAGCAGCGGGCAGTCGGCGATGTCACCGATGGTGCGCAGGCCGAGCCGGCCGAGCGCCGCCTCGGTGGCCCGCCCGACTCCCCACAGCGCGGACGTCGGCAGCGGGTGCAGGAACGCGAGCACCTCGCCGGGCGGGACGACGAGCAGGCCGTCCGGCTTGCACCTGGTCGAGGCGATCTTCGCGACGAACATCGTCGGCGCGACGCCCACCGAGCAGGTGAGCCCCTCCTCGGCGAGCACCCTGGCGCGGATCATCCCGGCGATCTCGGCGGGGGTCCCGAACAGCCGGCGGGCGCCGGAGACGTCGAGGAACGCCTCGTCCACGGACAGCGGCGCCACCAGCGGGGTGACGTCCCGCAGGACCGCCATCACCCGTCGCGAGACCTCCTGGTAGCGGTCCCGTTCCGGCGGCAGCACCAGCGCGGACGGGCACAGGCGACGGGCGCGGGCGAGCGGCATGGCGCTGTGGACGCCGTAGGCACGCGCCTCGTAGGTCGCGGAGAGCACCACCCCGCGCGGCCCGCCACCGATGATCACCGGCTGGCCGCGTGACTCGGGACGGGCGAGCAGCGTCACCGCGGCGAAGAACGCGTCCATGTCGACGTGCAGGATGTCGCTTTCCGCCGAGCCCACCGATCCAGTCTGGCTGGTCATGGGGCGGCCGGGGCGCGGCGGGCGAGTACGTGCAGCTGGGCGGCCAGGTCGCGATAGGGCGGACGGGCGGACACGGCGGCCTCCAGGTCGGCAAGCTGGTCGGCCCAGGCGGCGGGCGGCTCCCGCTCGCCCTCGCCGCGGGCGGGTGGAGGCGGCACCGCGAGGTCGGCGAAGACCCGAACGCCGTGGACCGCGACCACCTCGGCGCCGGCCGTGCGCACCAGGGACATGGCCTCCGCGGTGTCGAAGCGGCGGGTCGGCTCCCCCAGCCCCGGCTCGCCCGTGGGGTCCGTGAGTATCCGGGTCGCCTCGCCGAACCGGCCGGCGAGCGCCCTGGCGAGCACGGCACCGGGCCGGCCGGCGACGAGCAGGCTCAGCCAGCCGCCGGGGCGCAGCACCCGTACCGCCGCGGCGAGTGCCTGCTCGGGGGCCTCGACCTGGTCCAGGACGGCGTGGCAGAGCAGCAGGTCGGCGCCACCGGCGGCGGCGACGGCCGGGCCGGCGGCGGTGGCGAGCTCGGCCAGGTCGCCCTGGCGGCCGGTCACGCGGTCGGCGACACCAGCGTCGGCGGCGCGCCTGGCGAGCGCGGCGAGCGCGTCCTGGCTCGGGTCGACGACCGTGACCCGGTGCCCTCGCTGGGCGAGCGGCACGGCGAAGCCGCCGCTGCCCCCGCCGGCGTCGACGACGGTGAGTCCCGCGCCGACTGGCCCGGTGACGGCGAGGACGTCCGCGAGCGCCCGCCACACGGCCGCGTGCCGCGGGTCCGACGAGGGGGCGGCCGGCCGGGCGGCCGTCATCGGGCCGGGAGCGAGAACCCGATGACCACGCCGACGACCAGCCCACCCACGGAGACACCGGCGACCGCCATTATCCATCGGGACATCGGGCACCCCTACGCTCGGTAACAACGGCTCCCCCAAAGTAACCGATGGTAATCGAACGGAAGCGACCCGGCGACGGCGCCCCTCATGCCACAGGAGATCATGAGCGAACGTCCCAAACCCAGCCACCAGTAGCGACAGCGCATTGGCGCACCGCCACCGCAACCACATCCCGACCCCGACCCACACCAGCCCCGGCCATACACCTCAGCCCCGGATCCAGGCTGAGAGGGCGCCCCAGGCGCCCGACAGGCGCCGCGGCGAGAGGTCGCGCAAGCGACCTTCGAGCCAGCGGCGCCCTAGCGGAAGTCCCGGGAGCGGCGGGCGACGGCGATCGGGAGGCGTTCCAGGCGTTCGGCGATCACGTTCACTACGCCGTCGGCCTTCTCCAGCCTCCCGCTGACGATCAGCGCGGCCGCGGATGTCGCGACCGTCCGGTGGCGGACCCAGACCCCGCGTGAGCAGACGACGTTCACCAGCCCGGTCTCGTCCTCCAGGTTGAGGAAGGTGGTCCCGCCGGCGGTCGCGGGGCGCTGCCGATGGGTGACCACGCCGGCGACCACGACCCGCCGGTCCGCGTCGAGCCCGGCCAGTCCCGAGGCGACGACCACTCCGAGCGCGTCCAGCCGGTCCCGGACGAACTCGGTCGGGTACCGGCCCGGGGTGATCCCGGTCGCCCACAGGTCGGCGACGGCTTCCTCAGCGTCGGTCATCCCGGGCAGGTAGGCGGCGACCACCGCCGGGTCGGCGCCGATGGTCATCCCCTCGAGCCGGCCGGGGCGGGCCTGGGCCGCGGCGCCGGCCGCCCACAGCGCCTCCCGCCGGGCCATCCCGAAGCAGCCGAACGCGCCGGCGGTGGCGAGCGCCTCCAGCTGGGCGGCGGCCAGGCCGGTCCGGCGGGCGAGGTCGGCCGGGTCCCGGTAGGGGCCGTCCCTCTCCCGGGCGGAGACGATCTTCTCGGCGTTCGCCGCGCCGATGAGGCGCACCCCGGCCAGGCCCAGCCGAACGGCCGGATGCCAGCCGGCCGCCTGGTCCGCATTCACCACCCAGCCGGCGTCTGGGCTTCCCAACGTCGCCGCTGGGGCTGCCGGGGCCGGGGCTGCCGGATTTCCCGTCGGATCGGCAGGTCCGGGCTCGGCCTCACCGGCCTCACCGGCCTCGCGCGGGCCGGTCGGCGCCATGGCCTCCCAGCGGATCTCCCGGAACGCCGGCCTCCGGTGCTCCCAGACCTCCCCGATCGCTGACCTCCCAGATCGCTGACCTCCCCGATCAGCTTCGCCGATCCGGCAGGAACCCTGTCGCCGATCGAGCAGGGACCCTGTCGCCGATCTGGCAGGAACCCCGGATCCGGCGGGGGCATCGGCCTCGGGCTGGCGGGGAGACGGGAGGTTCTCCAGGATGGCACCGGCGGCGGATGCGTTCAGGTCGGGGCCGTGGACGGAGACCCCGTGGCGGCGGGCGTCGGCGACGAGGCTCTGCGGGGAGTAGAAGCCCATCGGCTGGGCGTTGAGCAGCGCCGCGCAGAACGCCGCCGGGTAGTAGAGCTTGATCCAGGCGCTGGCGTAGACGAGGAACGCGAAGCTCACCGAGTGGCTTTCCGGGAAGCCGAAGTTCGCGAACGCGGCGAGCTTCGTGTACAGCTCGTCGGCCGTCTCCCCCAGGATCCCGTTCGCGGCCATGCCCTCGTAGAAGCGAGTTCGCAGCCGGTCGATCCGCTCGGTCGCCCGTTTGGCGCCCATCGCCCGGCGCAGCTGGTCGGCCTCGGCCGCCGTGAACCCGGCGATGTCGATGGCCATCTGCATGAGTTGCTCCTGGAAGAGCGGGACTCCCAGGGTCTTGGCCAGGGAGCGGCGCAGCAGGGGGTGGGGGTAGGTGACCTTCTCGGTGCCGTTGCGGCGCCGGATGTAGGGATGTACGGAGCCGCCCTGGATCGGGCCGGGCCGGATGAGGGCCACCTCCACGACCAGGTCGTAGAAGCGGCGCGGGCGCAGCCGGGGCAGGGTCGCCATCTGGGCACGGCTCTCCACCTGGAACACCCCGATGGAGTCGGCGGCGCAGAGCATGTCGTAGACCGCCATGTCCTCCTGCGGGATCTCGCCCAGGTCCAGGTCGCGGCCGTGGTGGGCGCGGATCAGCTCGAACGCGCCGTGCAGCATGCCGAGCATCCCCAGGCCCAGTAGGTCGAACTTGACCAGCCCCGCGACCGCGCAGTCGTCCTTGTCCCACTGGATGACGGTCCGCCCGGGCATCCGCGCCCACTCCACCGGCACCACCTCGGCCACCGGCCGGTCGCAGATCACCATCCCGCCCGAGTGGATGCCCAGGTGCCGCGGAAACCCCAGCAGCTGCCCGGCGAGCCCCACCACCTCATCCGGGATCTCCGGCCCGATCCGGTCCCGTGGCTCGGGGCGGGCGGCCGTACCGCCAGGCGCCTCAGGCCGAGCGGCCGTCCTGTCAGACGGTGTGGGGCGCGCCCAGGCGTCCTCGGCCCCATAGCGCCTGACAGGATCCTCCACACCGTCTGACAGGGCGCCTGGCCCGGAGGGCGTGGCCGGGGCGGCGGTGGCCCCACCGGCGGTTCGGGCGGTCTTCGCGGTGCCGGTCGGCACCGCCACGGCCGGGATCACCGCGGCTGGCACCGCCGCGGCCCGCGGCGCGATGGCCGGGGCCGCCGCGGCTGGGGCCGCCGCCTGGGCCGGGATGGCCGGGACAGGTGGGGGCGGGGCGGGGGGCGCCGGGATGGCCGGCGTCGTGGGGGTGGCGGGCAGTGGGGACCAGCGGTCGATGCCGGTGGACCAGGCGTCCTGCTGGCCGGGCGAGAAGCCGAGCGCGCGGGCGACGTCCCGTACCGCCGAGCGGGACCGGTAGCTGATGACGTTGGCCACCTGGGCGGCCCGGTCTCGGCCGTAGCGGCCGTAGACGTACTGGATGACCTCCTCGCGCCGGCCGGACTCGATGTCCAGGTCGATGTCGGGCGGGCCGTCGCGCTCCGGGGCGAGGAAGCGCTCGAACAGCAGGCCGAAGGAGACCGCGTCGACGCCGGTGATGCCCAGCGCGTAGCAGACCGCCGAGTTCGCCGCGGAGCCGCGGCCCTGGCAGAGGATGTCCTCCCGGCGGCAGAACTCGACGATGTCGTGGACGATCAGGAAGTAGCCGGGGAAGCCGAGCGACTCGATCAGGGTGAGCTCGTGGGCGAGCTGGTCGTAGGCGCCGCCTACCCGTTCCTGCCCCGGCGGGCCGTAGCGGCGGGCGGCGCCTTGCATGGTCAGCAACCGCAGCCAGCTGGCCTCGGTGTGCCCGGGCGGCACCGGGAAGTCCGGCAGCCGGGGTGCGACGAGGCGCAGGTCGAAGGCGCATTCGGCGCCGATCCGGGCGGCCGCCGCGACCGCGCCAGGGTAGCGGGTGAACCGGCCGGCCATCTCGTCGCCGGACCGCAGGTGCGCGCAGCCGGCCGGGGGCAGATGGCCGTCCATCTCGTCGAGGGCGCGCCGGGCGCGGATCGCGGCCATCACGGCGGCGAGCCGGCCCGCCGACGGGGTGGCGTAGTGGACGTTGTTCGTGGCGACGCAGGCCAGCCCGGCGTCCTGGGCGAGCTCGTACAGGGTGTCGTTGCGGGCGGAGTCGAGCGGCTGGGCGTGGTCCCACAGCTCGACGGCGACGTTGTCCCGGCCGAACCGGGAGACCAGCCCGTCCAGGCTGTCCCGGGCGGCCTCGACCCCGCCGGCGACCAAGGCGGCCGGTACCACCCCCTTGCGGCAGCCGGTGAGGATCTGCCAGTGCCCGTCGCCCGCCGCGGCGGCGAGCACGTCCAGGCTGGTCAGCGGACGGCCCTTCTCCCCGCCGGCCAGGTGCGCGTCGGACACGGCCCTGGACAGCCGCCGGTACCCCTCCGGGTCGCGGGCCAGCACGAGCAGGTGCTCGCCGTCAGGGTCGGGCGCGCCGGGGCGCGGGGCGGCCAGGTCGAGGGAGACCTCCACCCCGTAGAGCGTCGGCAGGCCCACCTCGCCCGCCGCCTCCGCGAACCGGACCACCCCGTACATACCGCCGTGGTCGGTGAGGGCCAGCGCGGACAGCCCCAGCCGGGCGGCCTCCTCGACGAGATCCTCCGGCTGGCTGGCCCCGTCGAGGAAGCTGAAGGCGGAGTGGCAGTGCAGCTCCGCGTATGGTTCGCCCGCCAGCGCCGCGCCGTCACCGCCGCGCGCGGCCGCCGCGGCCACCAGCTCCGGCGAGGGGCGGAACGCCTCGCGATGCCGCGTCCACGCCGGTGCGTCCCCACCGTCGCCGCCCGGCCCCTCCCGCCCTTCGTCCGGGCCCGCCGGGCGGCCGGACATCCGTCGCTCCAGCTCCGCCCACGAAACCGCCGGGTTCCACCAACTCACCACGAACCTCCCCCACGCCGGAACGCCCCTGCGCGCTCAGCACCTCGGTCACCTCGGCCCCCGCGGCCATCTCCACCCGCGCCCGTCGGCCAACTCCCGGGCTACGTGTCGCTCTCCTTAGTCACGCGAAGCGCGACATCGGGGGTCCGGGGGTCGCCCCCGGAGCAGATATCTGAGTGAGAGCCATCGGAGCCACCCGAAGGGCGGCGAACAAGGCGAGCCGCTCTCACTCACCGAGCCGCTCTCACTCACCCGTATGACGCCTCCCACCACCAACGGCCAGCCTCGACGAACAACAGGCAGGCCGAGCCGTCCTCGGTGACCAGCTGGAACCGGGCCCGGCGCCGGCCGGCGGGCTCCCACCACCGCTCGTCGACCGGCCACGGCCCGGCCCAGCCGACGACCCGGACCGGCGGGCGGCCGTCGACGGACAGCCAGGCGGGCGTCCCGGTGGCCGTCGCCCGCCCGCTGACGACGACGGACTCACCGGCGACGTCGAGCAGTTCGGCGGGGCGGGGCTCGACGAGCACGGTGGCCGGCGCCGGCCGGGGCAGCCGGCCGGGCCAGGGGGCGGCGGCCCGCTCCGCCTCGGCCGGGCCACGCGGCCCGCGTGGCTCCCCCCACGGCACCAGCCGGACCGCGGCGAGCGGGTCTCGCCCGCCGCGCACCTCGGCGGTGAGGACCGCTTCCGGCCCGAGCAGCCCCTGCACTCGGTCGAGGGCGCGGCGCACCCGGCCGTCGGCCGCTCCTGGCTCCCCCCACAGCCCCAGCTGGCGGCCGTCGGCGGCGAGCAGGTCCTGTGGGGTCACCCGGATCCGGGTGACCCGGGCCGGTTCGGGAGACCGCCCCAGCTGCGACGGGGAAGAAGTGATCGCAGCTGGGGCGGCCCGCCCCGCTGGCTCGCCGGCCGCGTTCGCGGCGGACAGCCAGCCGTCGAGCTGCCAACGAATCCGGTCGGTGATAGCGGCGGCTGTCAGCGGGCCGTCGTGCCGCCAGACCCGGCGCAGGTGCTCGCCGTGCTCGGTCTCGGCCTCGATGGCGACCCGGGCGCAGGCCAGCCCCGCGGCCAGCAGCCTGGCGTGGGCGTCCTCGGCGAGCCGGCGGGCGGTGAAGACGACCTGGTCGACGTTGTCGGCCGGCGGGTCGAGCTCGGTCTCGACAGCGAGGTCCGGTGGGATCACCCGCGGCGCCGGCAGCCGCTCGTCGTCGCCGCGGGCGAGCCGGTGCGCGAGCGCCCCGTCCGGGCCGAACCGGGCGAGCACCTCCCCCGCGGGCAGCGCGGCGAACGCGCCCAGGGTGGACAGCCCCAGCCGGCGCAGCAGCCCGGCGAGCTCGGGCCGGTCGAGCAGCTCCACCGGCAGCGGCGCGAGGAAGCCCGCGCCGGCACCGGCCGGCACGGTCTCGCCGAGCCGGGCGGCCACCGCGGCCGCGAACGGCCCGTCGGCGATCCCGAAGGAGCACAGCGCCGCCGCGGCCGCGCCCTTGCCCGGGCCTCCCCCGCCAGCCAGACCGGCCCTGTCGCCCAGGCCTCTCGGGCCACTCCGGCGGGCCGAGCCGCGCGGCCCGCCGGCCGTGGCGGGCCCACCGGCCGCCACGGCGGCCACGGCGGCCAGCGCGGCGGCGACCGCGCCGCGGACCTGGGCGATCACCAGGGCCTCGGCGCCGAAGTAGCGGGCGGCACCGCGGATTGGTATGAGGCAGTCGCCGGGCTGGGTCACCTCGGCGCCGGGCACCACGGTCTCGACGGCGGCCACCACCGGCTCGAACACCCGGGCGTCCCGCTCCGGGTCGGCGGGAAGCAGTCGCAGCTCGGGGCAGCGCCCCTGGGCGTCGCGGCGGCGCAGCCCGGGCAGCACGCCGGCGGCGCGGGCGGCCCTGGTCACCGCCACGACATGGTTCGCCTCGATGACGGCGGCGGGTACCTCGGGGCCGGCACCCGCGGCCGTCGTCGGCCAGTCCGGGCAGTGCAGGGCAAGCATCCGCACAGGCATCTAGGCCGCCCCCTCGACGGGGGGCGGCCCCGGCGCGGGCCGCGCTTCTCCCCTGGCCGGCGACCCGTCGCCGACGTAGCGGGCGGCGGCGCCGTCCAGGCTGGCGACGGGATCCGCGCCGGCGACGGCGAGCCAGCCGTGGCGCGGGCGGGCGGCGGCGCCGCGGCCGGACACCCGGACCAGCACCCGGGCGCCGCGCAGGTGGCCGTGCCCCTGCCCGAGGCCGTGGAAGGAGCGCTCCTCGGCGGCCAGGCGCAGGTCGGCGCCGTCCCACCCCTCCCCGACCGGGAGCAGCACGCAGCCCCGCTCCCGGGCCCGGGCCGAGAGCCGCCGGGGCGCGCTGGCCGTCCCGGCCGCGCCGCCCCGCGCCGGTGGGCGGACCGCGACCACGTCCAGGGCGTCGATCAGCGCGGCGACGACCACCGGCCAGCGCGGCCCCGGTTCGGGGACCAGGACCAGCCGCTCCAGCGCGATCCCCGCCTCCGCCGCCGCGAGCAGGCCGAGCGCGGGGCAGCCGACCACCGCGCACCATGCCCCGGCCCTGGACGGTTCGGCGAGCACGGTCAGCAGCAGCGCCGCCGACCCCTCGACGGCCACCGTCGCGCCGCGCGGCAGCGCGCGCCGGGGCAGCAGCGCGGCCAGCGCCGCCGGCACCGGCAGCATCCGGTCCGGGTCGGTGAGGTCGGGCGGGTCGGCACGGCCATCCGGGCCGCCGGCGATCTCCCGCAGGTCGCGCAGCTCCCGCAGGTCCCGCAGCGCGGCCACCACCGGCGCGGCGAGCCCGGTGACGGGCTGTTCGCCCGGGGAGGTCACGCGAGCCGCACGGACGTCGCGAGTCACGTCATGGATGCCCCGGCTCTCGCGGGAGGGGCCGCCAGGCGAGGGGCGGACCGGATCGGCCGCCCTGGCGGGCGCCACGCCTAGTCCGTCCCGGAACGAGCCGTTCCCGGCACCGTCCCGGTGAGCGCCGGCTGGGACGGCAGGCCGAGGACCTCCTCCACCACGCCGAGGAAGATCTCCACCTGCCGGACGAGGTCGTCGGCCTCGCGGGTGGTCACGACCGACAGCCCGGCCTCCGCCGCCGCCCGCCGCGGTGCGCCCGCGGCGAAGAAGTCCGCCCACTCGTCCAGCTCCGGGACGACCTGGGCCAGCAGCCGCCAGGCACTTACCGGCCGGCCGCGCCGGCCCGGTCGGGGCTTCGCCCGGTCCGCCAGCACGGCCGCGGCCACCCGCAGCGCGGCGAGGTGCGCGAGGGCATACCGCTCCCCCGCCGGGCGGGCGAACGCCGCCTCGGCCAGCCCGTGCCGGGCCGCGGCCAGCAGGTCGTCCCGGGAACGGCGCGGCATCCCGGCCGCCGGGACCGCCACACGGCGATCATCGGAGGAAACCTGTCGCACTCCCGAGGCAGACTGCTGGGACAGCGGAGGCTGTGGCGCCTGCGGGGGCCGATGCCGTACTGGGTACAGGGTGGGCTGCTGGCACACGGGCTGCTGGCGCACGGCTGGGCGGCGCGGCGCTGGCTGAGTTGGCTGGTGCGGAGTCGGCTGGCTGGTCATGTCCCACCCTCCGGTCTGGCGTCGTCCTTGCTCGTGTCGTCAGTGCTGGCCTTGTCAGTGCTGGGTTTGTCAGTACCGCCGACCCGGCGCCCTACCCAGTTCGAACAAAGGTTCGAACACAATTGAAGGTAGCCCGGCTGAGAGGAGGCGTCAATGTCGCTGGCCACGCCGTGTCGGGCCGCCGCGGCGGCCGGTCCCCGGCCGGTCTCGCCCGCGAGTTCTCCCTGTGGGGACGGCTTTCCCACCGACTCCGCCGCCCCGGCGCCGGGGACTGGGCCGCCCGCCGCCGGCGGGGTCGTCGGGGCGCCCGGGCACGGCCGGGGCGCCCCGCGGTGGCGGTGATGCCCGCCGATGCCGACGGCGCCGCCCCGCCGCTGGTCACCGTCGATCTGTGGCGGGTGCCGGCCCGGCGGGTCGGCGGGGCGCTGGTCCGGATGGCGCTGGACAGGGCGCGGCTGCGCCGCGTCCCCGGGCTCACCTTCGCCAGGCTGGTCGGCACCGGCACCCCCGGCGCGTTCGGCCCGCTGGACGCCGAGCCGCGCCGCTGGGGACTTGTGGCCGCCTGGGACAGCCAGCGGGCGGCCGAGGCGTTCACGACCTCCGCCGTCCCGCGCTCCTGGGCCCGCGCCGCCGAGGAGCACCTCCACCTGCGGCTACAGCCCGTCGCCGCCAGGGGCCGCTGGTCCGGCCGCGAGCCCTTCGGCCGCCCCGCCCCGGGACGCCGGGCGGCCGAGGATGCGCCGCCCGGGCCGGTGGCGGTGCTCACCCGCGCCCGGCTCACGCCCCGGCGCGCGGTCACCTTCTGGCGGGCCGTTCCCCCGGTCGCCGCGGACCTCGCCGCCCTGGCCGCCGACCCCACCGCCGGGCCGCGGCTCGCGATCGGCATCGGGGAGGCCCCGATCGGCCTGCAGGGCACATTCAGCGTCTGGCCGGACCTCGCCGCCGTCCGCGCGTTCGCCTACGGGCGCCCGGCGCACGCCGCCGTCGTCCGCCGCACCCCCGAGATCGGCTGGTACGCCGAGGAGCTGTTCGCCCGCTTCGCCGTCCTCGCCGCCCATGGCACCCTCGACGGCCGCAACCCCTTGCGCCCCGGCGGCCAGTAGCGCCCGTCGGGCCCGCGCCGCCCGAAGCCCGGAAGAACCCGGCTCCGACCTCCAATGCCGCCTCGCCTCGCCCCGCCAGCGTTCACCGCCAGCACGCGGCCGGTGGATCACCATCATCGTGTTGTCGTAGTCGCGAAATCAGTCAGGTCACGACCGCGAGGACACACCCGCGACGATCATGAATCGTCACGAGTGAGGCGGACCTTCGCCGCCGCGGCAACAGCCAACGGATAGCCCGGCTATTCAGGCATTCATTCATGATCATGGTGGGATCACTCCATGCGCCGCGGTCGCGCACCGACGGACACCCCATGGGCTCGGATGTCCAGCCGCGCGGCGGCCCGCGACTCCATTCCAGCGACCAGCAAGCGCAACCCAGCCACGGTTAGTGACCGCGCATTGGCGCAATACCAACCCAGCCACTTCGTCAGCCCGGCCCCAGCCACACCACCGCCATATGCCAGGACCCGGAACCGCACGGGGAGGGCGCCCAACGCCCGACAACCAGTAAGCACAACC
>NZ_MBLO01000060.1 GCF_001854805.1 Pseudofrankia coriaricola | reverse complement strand
TACCAACCCAGCCACCTCGTCAGCCCGGCCCCAGCCACACCACCGCCATATGCCAGGACCCGGAACCACGCGGGGAGGGCGCCCAGCGCCCGACACGGGGCGAGCGCGTCCAGCGCCTCGCCCCGACTGCGACCAAGTAATCGATTGATGGCCCTCTGTCCTCTTCGTGGTCCGCCCCACCCGTCGCCGGGCGCGCGAAGGCACCGGCGGGTTATCGTCGACTTCCCGACTCCACGCTGAAATCTGGCTCACGGAGGCGCGAAGGACGAGCTTGTCGCGCTTCCTTCGGCCAGGCGCCCAACCCCTGTGAGGCGAGCCTTGGCGAGTGCCGACATCAGGCTGGTGCGCTGGACGCCCGCCCGCATGCGGGCCCGCCTCGACGAAGTGATCGCCGTCTACAAGGCCGCCTTCCTGGACGTCCACGAGGCCGACCCGGTGCGCGCCGCGCGCGACCGGATGACCCATGCCCGCCGGCACACCGAGCGGCGCGACCTGCGCGCCGTGGCCGCGCTGACCGCCGACGACGTCCTGGTCGGCATCACCTA
This sequence comes from Pseudofrankia coriaricola, assembly GCF_001854805.1. Taxonomy (GTDB): domain Bacteria; phylum Actinomycetota; class Actinomycetes; order Frankiales; family Frankiaceae; genus Pseudofrankia. Next base: position 4,590 of record NZ_MBLO01000060.1, on the reverse strand, counting down.
CGCGACGCCGGGCCGGGTCGGGCAGTGGTGGCACGACGTGGTGGCCTCGGCGCTGTCGCCGGCCGCGGCGGCGTACTGGCTGGAGGACTGCCTGGAGATCGTCGAGCTCCACGTCCTGCCGGACTACCAGGGCCAGGGCATCGGCCGCGCGCTGCTGCGGGAGCTGCTGCGCGACGTCCCGCACCGCACCGCGGCGCTCTCGGCGCTGGAGCTGCCGGACAGCCGGGCCCGCCAGCTCTATGCCAGCGAGGGGTTCGTCCCGCTGCTGTCCAACTTCCGCTTCCCCGGCAGCTACACCCCCTATGGGGTGCTCGGCAAGGAGCTGCCACCGCCAGCCTCGCAGCGCCGGCGCGGCGCTGTGACGGCCCGCTTCGGCCGTCCCGCCCGCGCCCTGTAGGCGGGCCGCCCTCGTGGCCCACGGCTTCGGTGCCGCGGGCGGGCCGCCCCTGTCACCAGGAGGGCTCCCGCCGAAGCGGCGAGGACAGGTTCGGTCGGCGTGGGTCCGGGTGCCGTGGCTCGCGGCCGCGCTGGTGGTCGCCGTCCAGATCCCCTACCCGCTGCTGCCGGCGGGGGGAAGCGGGCGGCGCTGGCTGACGGCCGGCCAGGTCGTGGCATTCTTCGTCGCCTCAGCGAGCCATGCGGCCCTGCGTCGCGGCTGGGCCTTCACCAGCGGGTGTCTGGGCCTCACGATCGGCCTCGGCTTCGCCGCCGAGGTGGTCGGCGTACACACAGGCTGGCCGTTCGGCCGCTACTCCTACACCGGCAGACTCGGCCCCAAGATCGTCGGTGTCCCGCCGCTCATCCTCCTCGCCTGGGCGATGATGACCTACCCGGCCCTCCTGCTCGCGCGCTGGCTGACCGACCGCCCGGCGAACGCTCCGCGAACACACTGCCTCGATGCGTTCACGGTGAGCGGCATCCCCGACGACCGTCAGCGGTGGACGACGCGCCCGCCGTCGGCGCGTGACCAGGCGAGCGGGAGGACGAGCGGGCGGTGGCGTCGGGCGACGATGACCGCGATCGCCGGTGGGGTGCTGCTCGCCGGGTGGGACCTCTTTCTCGACCCTCGGATGGTCGCCGAGGGCTTCTGGAGGTGGGCACCCGGCGGTGGGCCGACCCTCAACGGGATTCCCCTGACCAACGCCGCCGGATGGCTGGGGGTCGGGACGGTCCTCGTGGCGCTCCTCGACCGGCTCCCGGACGCGACTTACCGACCAGCGCCGAAGCACGGCCGCTGGCCGGCAGGCGACGGCGTCCCGCTGGTACTGCTCTGCTGGACGTACGGATCCTGGGTGCTCGCCTGCCTGATCTTCTTCGGCCAGCCCATGGTCGCGCTCGCCGGCGGCGTCGGCATGGCGCTGCCGCTGCTCCCCGCCGCCGCGCGAGCCGTCCGTCGCCGGCTGACAAACCGGCCGATACCCGCGAGGTCGACCGAACGGCGCACCCCGCCGCGCGACCTGACCGACGCCTCCGCCGGCACCGGGCCATCCGCGCCGCCCAGGAAGCACAGATGACGCCCGCGCGGATGGCTGTGCGCGACGCGGCGCGGGCCGCGGCACGAACCGCGGTACGCGCCGGGGCCGCAGGGGCGGTACTGGTCGCGGCGCACACCGTCGTCAACACGCGGCTGTGGCGACGGCCGCCGCCGGCGCGGACCGCCGCCGAACGGGTCTCCGTGCTGCTGCCCGCCCGCGACGAGGCGGCCGTGATCGGGCTGTGCCTGGCCGCCGTGCTCGCCTCGACCGGCGTCGACGACCTCGAGGTGATCGTCCACGACGACGCCTCCACGGACGCGACCGCGGATCTGGTCGCCGCCGTCGCGGCCGTCGACCCGCGGGTGGTACTCCAGCGCGGCCAGGGCCCGCCGGGCGGCTGGCTCGGCAAGACGCACGCCTGTGCCCGGGCGGCCGAGACGGCAACCGGGACAGTTCTTGTGTTCGTCGACGCGGACGTCACGCTCGCCCCGGACGCGCTCGCCCGCGCCGTCGCCCTGCTGCGCGACACCGGGCTGGACCTGATCAGCCCCTACCCGCGCCAGGAGGCGGTCGGCCTGGCGGAGCGGCTGGTCCAGCCGCTGCTGCAGTGGTCGTTCCTGGCGCTGCTGCCGCTGCGGGCGGCCGAGCGCTCGCCCCGCCCGTCGCTGTCGGCGGCGGGCGGGCAGCTGCTCTGCGTCGACGCGGCCGCCTACCGGCGCGCCGGCGGCCACGCGGCGGTGCGCGCCGAGGTGCTGGAGGACATCGCGCTGCTGCGGGCGGTCAAGCGTGCCGGCGGGCGCGGCGTCGTCGCCGACGGGACGCGGCTCGCCGCCACCCGGATGTACACCGGCGCAGCCGAGCTGCGCGACGGCTACGCCAAGTCGCTGTGGGCGGCTGGCGGCGGGCGCGTGACCGCGAGCGCCGGTCAGGTCGGGCTGCTCGGCTGGCTGTTCGTGCTGCCGGCCGTCGCGGCGCTGCGTGGGTCGCACGCCGGTCTCGCCGGCTACCTCGCCGGGGTCGCCGGCCGGGTGGTCACCGCCCGCGCCACCGGCGGGCGCGCCTGGCCAGACGCCGCCGCGCACCCGCTGTCGATCTGCGCCCTCGGCTGGCTGACCACGCTGTCCTGGTGGCGTCACCGCCGCGGCACTCTGCACTGGAAGGGCCGCCTCCTACGGCAGGCGGGCGCTGGACGCGCCGCCTCGCCATCGGACGCAGAGCGTCCTCCCCACGTGGTGCCCGATACAGGCATATGACCGTGGCGGGTGTGATGCCGGGCTGAGGACGTGGCTGAGTTGGCGCTGCGCTAAAGGCGCCGTCACTTGTTGTGGCTTGGTTACGCGGACTAGTCGCCAGCGCACCAGCCGCCGGCATGATCGAAGGTCAGTAGAGTCGGCGGATGGCCAGGATCGTGGTGGTGGGCGCCGGGGTCGGCGGGCTCGCGGCGGCGGCCCGGCTGGCCGCCGCCGGGCATGTCGTCACGGTGTGCGAGCAGTCCTCCCAGGTCGGCGGCAAGCTCGGCTGGTACAGCAGGGACGGGTTCTCCTTCGACACCGGCCCGTCGCTCCTGACCATGCCCGAGGTCTTCGAGGAGCTGTTCACCGCCACCGGCGGCCCACCGCCGGCCGGGCTGGAGTTCCGCCGGCTCGACCCGATCGCCACCTACCGGTTCGCCGACGGCTCCGGCTTCGCGGCCCGCGCCGGCGACGACGAGTTCCGCGCCGAACTCGACGACGCCCTGCACACCGGGGCGGGCGAGCAGTGGGCCCGGTTCGACGCGCACGCGGCCAAGGTCTGGGAGATCACCAGGGACACGTTCCTCGGCCAGCCGATGTCCGCCGGCCGGCTGGCCCGCCTCGCCGGCCGCCACCCCGGCGGCATCACCGCGGTGGCCGCGGGGCGGACGCTGCGGGGCCTGGCCGCCCGTTACCTCACCGACGAGCGGTTGCGGATGTTCGCCGAGCGCTATGCGACCTACACCGGCTCCGACCCGCGCCGTGCCCCCGCCGCGCTCGCAGTGATCGCGCATGTCGAGCGCCGCTACGGCGGCTGGTACGTGCCCGGCGGGCTCTTCCAGCTCGGCGAGGCGATCGCGCAGCGGGCCAGGGAGCGCCGGGCCAGGATCCGCGTCGACGCCCCGGTCGTCGCGATCACCCGGGAGCCCGGCGGCCGGGCCGACGGGGTGGTACTCGCGGACGGCGGCCGGCTGCCCGCGGATGTCGTGGTCGCGAACGCGGACGCGGCCGCGGTGTACGGCGGGCTGCTCGCCGGGACGCGCGGCGACGGCGTGGGCCTCCGGCTCATGCCCCGGCCGACGCCGTCGCTGTCCGGCTTCGTCCTGCTGCTCGCTCTCGGCCCGGACACCCGCCCCGGCGGCTCCGACGATGCTGGGGACGCTGACCGCCCTGACCGCGCCAGCGACTCCGGCGGCCTCGAAGGCCATGGCCGCCCTGTCGGGCTTGGGAGGCCCACCGGGCTTGGGGGGCCGGGGAAGCCGGCCCGCCCCGGTCACCACACGGTGCTGTTCCCCGCCGACTACGACGCCGAGTTCGACGCCGTCTTCCGTGGCCGGCTGCCGACCGACCCGACCGTGTATGTCTGCGCGCCGCCCGACCCGACGCTCGCGCCGCCCGGCTGCGAGGCGTGGTTCGTACTGGTCAACGCCCCGCCGCACGCGCCGCGGCCCGTCGCGGCCCGCACCGGCGTCGACTGGGACCGCCCCGGTCTCGCCGCTTCCTACGCCGAGCGTGTCCTGGACCTGATGGCGGCCCGCGGCCTCGACGTCCGCCACCGGCTGCGCTGGCACGAGACGATCACACCCGCCGACCTGGAGCGGCGCACGGGAGCGCCTGGCGGCTCGATCTACGGCACCTCGTCCCACGGCGCCAGGGCGGCCTTCCTGCGCCCGCCGAACCGGACCTCGGTGCCCGGGCTGTTCCTCGTCGGCGGTTCCAGCCACCCCGGCGGCGGCCTGCCGCTGGTCACCCTGTCCGCCCGCATCGTCGCCGACCTGGTCGGGCCCGCCTAGTGCAGCTCCGCGTAAATCTTGCTGGCCTGGCTGGTGATCAGCCGATCCAGGCGGTGGGGTCGCCGGCGTAAAGCCCGCAGGCGCAGTTGA
>NZ_MBLO01000059.1 GCF_001854805.1 Pseudofrankia coriaricola | reverse complement strand
CACTCGACCTCCACGGCTTCCCATGACAAGCCAGCCAGACCACAAACGGACAATCCCCGACAGGCCGGTCAAACTTCAAACGTGCCGGAGCCTTGGCGAGGAAGCGGCCCGACAAAGGCAGCGCCGGTGGGAAGCCGCCATGGCCAAGGCCAAGGTCGACCTACGCGAAGCACACCGAGCCAAGATCCTCGACCGCCAGCTGAACGCATGGCGGGAGGCAGAAGAGCTTCGGGCCTACCTGGAGGCCATGCGGCGGGCGATTGGGGCGATGGAACACGCTGCGGCGGAGGCCGCAGCTGAGTGGCTCGCGTGGGCCGAGCAGCATGCCGCCCGCCTCGACCCGCTCGGCGGGAGGCTCACCCCGCCAGCGGATCCAGAGGCGACGCCCGAAGCATTGAAGCCGTTCTTGAAGGGTTGGAGCCCATACGGGCCAGACGAGCGCTGGTACTAACCTGCCGCACAGGACTGAGATCGGGCCCGGGCTCCGTCACCGCATGACGAGAAGCTCGGGCCCGACCGACGACCTACCTTGACTTCTTCTTGGTCGACTCGTTGACGGTCGTCTTTGGGTGGCGCTTGACGGTGGACTGCTTCACGAAGCGGCCCGTCACCGCGCTGCGCCCCCGCTTACCGCCGGAGCTGGACTTCGCAGCCATGACCAACATCACCTCCTCTCATCCTCGGGGCGGGTAGGGGTCACTGCCGTACGTCCACTCCTGTTCGATCGTGCCGTCGGCACGGTGGAGGACGAGCTGACTTGGCTGGTTGTCCAGGGCGACCTTCCGGCCGGCGTCGATCGCCTCCTGCTTCAGCCGGTGGGTCGACAGCACCGCGCCCTCGTGCTTGACCTGCCACCAGCCAGTGGCCGGCACCACCCGATAGATCTTGCGTTGAGGCATCGAAGCCCTCCACGTCGGTCTCGACTGCGGCGTGGGGGATGCTGACCACACGCCGGGCTCCTTGCAGCCCTGCAAGCAGGGCTCTAGAGTCGAAACGACCGTACCAGAGCCAGTTCGAGGGGAGCAAGCAACCATCACTAGTCGAATCGAGGAGGCCCAGTGACGGACAGAGGGATGTTCGATGCGGAGGCGTTCTTCGCGGCGATCGACGCGCAGCGGCAGGCCCGAGGGCTGCTGTGGAAGGACGTAGCCGCCGAGGCCAAGATCAGCCAGTCGACGCTGACGCGGTTGGCCCAGGGCAAGCGACCCGACGTCGACAGCCTGGCCGCGCTCGTCGACTGGGCCGGGCTCAGCGCGGATGCCTTCGTTGTCCGAGTCCACACGCACAATGAGGCAGAACCGTTGGCGATGATCTCGACCTACCTGCGGGCTGACCGCAACCTCAGCCCTCAGGCAGCAAAGGCGCTGGAGAAGGTCGTCAAGGCAACCTACGAGGCACTCAAGGAAGGCTGACGTCGATGGCCTACCGGCGCGGCTTCAAGGCTGAAGCCGAGCGCTTGGCGCTGACTACAAGGCAGGAGCTTGGCCTCGGGACGTACGCGCGATTCGATCCTCTGCGACTCGCCGCGCACCTTGGGATCCCGGTTCAGACGTTGAGCGACGTGGCGGCTGGACGGCAAGACCCAGAGCTGGATGAGGCGGTCGGCACGCTCCATGGCCCAGAGCTGCAGGCCATCTCGGCATACACTGTCCTCCGCGGCCGACGCGCACAAGTGGTTTACAACGACGGCCACACTCCGGGGCGGATCGCAAACAGTGTGACCCACGAGCTATGCCACGCCTACTTGCTCCACCAGCCCACACCAGCACTGGATGGTCGAGGATGCCGAATCTGGAATGAAGATCAGGAGGACGAGGCCGACTTCCAGTCTGGAGCTCTCCTCCTTCCGGCCAAGGCTGCTTGGTGGATCGCGAAGCAGCGCCAGCCGTTCGCCGAGGCTGCCGAGGAGTACGGCTGCAGCATCGAATTGGTGCGGTGGCGGGTCAATGTCACGGGCGCAGGGAGGCTGCTCGCCAGCTGAACCGGCATATGGGCTGCTTGGGCCACGGACCATGCATGCGGCTCCGTGAGATCGACAAAACCAGCCTACAGCTCGCGGGCTACGATGCTCTCCAAGCTACCGAGGGATCAAGCGGTTTAGAAGGCCACTCGACCCTGCGGTATGTGCAATTACGTCTATCACCAGCCAGCGCAAGCCGACGATCGTCAGCATACCAGGAGCTAGGTCTGTAGGAGTATAAATGAGCCAGGTCAACAGACAGGCTGCAAGGAGCGACCACAGACTGGTTCGGAATGCGTACAGTAGCGAGGATGAAGCGCAGCATTTTACGGCGAGCCAGAGTACAATGACTCCACCGACGAGAATGATGCTAGCAATGCCACGGGCATCCATACCAGTACTGGCCAAAGCTCCAGTCACGAAGTCATCTACAAACCCGAGCGCCGCAATAGTACCAAGTAACAGCCCGGTGGCCCGATCGATAACCGATGCGGCCACGAGGTAGTCAACGGTTCTGATCCACCATCGTGCGTGAAACAGGCCATAGAGTAGCTCGTAAAGATAGGCTGTGCGGCAAAGGAATGGCGGCGGGACGCTGGGGAGCGACCAACGCCACTGCCAGCAGGGAAGTACAGCGGCCAGAGAGTCCAGGTGTCGCGAGCATTCGAGCAGCGCGATCGCCGCTATCTCGGTCTCCGCATACAAGTCAGACGAAGGCGACAAGAGGCGTCCGCGGTCCCGACAGAGGCGCATGGCAAGACGCTCCACCTCCCGGCTCTGGGTAAGCTCAAGCTGAGCGGCCAACCGTAGCGCGTAGGCGAGGTCCAAGACAATCCGCGGCGGTCGTCGCTGAATCTTCCGGCGGAACCACGCCCGCGCTCGGGCTAGAGCATCATCGATCTCGGAGCCGGCGGTTCCTGTCTCACGCGCTGCCTGGAGGAAGCGAACCACATTGAAGGTGTTATGAATGGTCGCCTCATGGCCGGGCACCTCCGACCAGCCGCCGCATGGCTCTTGCGCATCGAGAAGAAAGGTAACAACCTCGGGGAGCAGCGCCTCATGTGGGTCGATTTCCAATAACGCGAGGGCGGCCAGGCTCGTCGCGCCAGTGACCAAGGTCGGCTCCTCACGGGCGTACGACCAGGCACGCCCATGTGCCGCTTCAACGGAGGTTCCGATCAGGAAGTTACGCATTCTCCGTGTAGCGTCGGCCGCCTCAACCTGACGCAGGACCCGAAGGGCGCGTGCAGTCGTGCCAACCTCGCCGTAGGCGACGCCGAGGTTGGCGGGAAGGCTTCCATCCTCCAACTGGCATTCCATGATCCACCCTGCAAAGTGCCCGATCGCCGGATCGGTGCGCATCGTCTCGCCTGCGGCTAAGGCGAGCTGCATGTAACGGATCGTCGGGCCGGTATCCTCCGCCGTCGCTTCCCGACGCCGCGGCAGGCCGCCCCGATCAGGTACGCATTCGCGCAGCATCCAGAGCGCGAACGCCGCGTCAGGCGGGACGGCAGCCCGCCGCCAGCTCTGCACCGCCCGCACGACGCCATAGTGATGCCGCGGGATACCCAACTCTTCGAGCTGGCCGACAACTGGTCGTTCGTCAAGCCCGCTGATGGTTCGATCAATACTGATCATGCTTAGGCGTCGCCATACTCCCGGCAGGGGCACCGAGACCAGGCCGGTCGCAACGACGTAAGCCACGTTTAACCGCCACCACTGTGAGGTATCGGGAAGATGCCCGCATTGTATGGAGATACCCCACTGCACGTACCCTAGTTTGCACAATAAGGGATGACGACCGAGCGACCAGGGAGTTCCGATGCGACCATGGCCAGTAGGCGCGGACTTGCCCTCGCTGCTACCGGAGCCCCGTCGACCAGCAAGCGTTCTGCGCATCGCCCATCGGGGCGGTGGGGCGGTGGAGAGATACGGACCGGACGACTTGCTCAGCGTCGCCGCGTGTGGCGCCCACCTTGTCGAGTTCGATCTACACGTCACCGGCGACGACGAGCTGGTCGCCCGGCATGACCCCGTCGTCGAGATCGGTGGCGCCCGCGCGTGGCTGGCCGACCATCCACTGGACGAAGCGCTGCCGTGGCTGGAGCGCAACCAAGTCCCGACAGTGATCGGTGTGATACAAGCAGCGAGGGACGCCGGGCTCGGCCTCTACGCTGACATCAAGACGCTGACCTTCCGGTCCGCCGAACGCCTGGCCGCTCTGCTCGACCAAGAGGGCATGGCTGGACGAACCATCCTCGCCTCAGTACGCTCCGACATCGTCGCCCGCTGCGCCGAGGTGGCCCCCGAAGTTCCTCGTGCTGTGCTCTTCGCTTCGACGCTGGAGGAGCCGGTTCAACTCGCGAGTTCCGTCGGCGCGCACTATGTGCACCCCTGTTGGGAACGTCTGCCACATCCGGATCATGTGCTTGCCGACGGCTGGCTTGATCGAGTCCGCGCGAATGGGCTGGGGGTGATCTGCTGGCATGAGGAGCGGCCGGAGGTGATCCGCGGGCTATTTGAGCTGGGTGTCGATGGTATCTGCACTGACAGGCCCGACCTGCTTACCGAGCTCGCCCAGGAATAATGGTGCGGGCACCGAGAGTGAGGTCCGTATCGGGCTTATTCCCCCGCCGTCGCGGCTGGGAGACCCAACATCAATATCATCTGGTGACGGGTCTTGGCAATGTCTCTTTCTAGAACGGCTTGCTCAGCTATCTGCTTGCAAGGTCTAGCTATATGGCAGACATCCACGAGCAGTTCGACCGTCCTCAGACCGCCTTCCTTGGACTGGTGACTGCTCTGGTTGGCCTCGGCCTGCTGGTGCTGGCCAGGCACCTCGGAGCCCTACCGGCAGGCCTCGCCTGGCTTGGCTTCTTCCCCGTGAGCGAAATCGGCGGCATCCTCTTCTCCTTCGGCTTGCTGGGCATCGGCATCGACTACGTGCAGCGCAAGCAGGCCGACGAGTTGCGCTCGGCCCAGCTGCGGCGGGTCATCACCGAGGAAGCCCCGGCCCTGCGTGACGCGGTCATCCGCGGCTTCGCCTTCGACGCTGAGGACCTGGGGCGGGTGGCCACCCCAGCGATGCTCGACCAGATCATCCGCAACAGCCTGGCGCTGCGGCTGGGCGATGCCACCTTCGCCCAGGAGCTGTACGAGGACATCCGGGACCAGGCCATCGCCGCAGCGGAACGGTGGCTCGACGCCCGGGTGGAGGTCACTTTGTCGCCGCTGAGCGCTGGGCGGGGAACTCCGAGCGGGAGTTCCCCGGTAGCAGCTGCTACCGGGGCCGGCCTGCTCGAGGCCTCGGTCCGGTGGGAGTACCAGACGGTGCCGGCGAGCCCGGTCCGTCGCTTCGTCTGCGTGTCGGATCGCCAGGAGTATCGGGAGCTGAGCCAGGAGGCTGGCGCAACGTCGGCCTGGTACATCCCGCCAGTGGACGGCCTTGACGGCGGAGCCAAAGAAGCCTTTGAGCTGCTGGAGTTCACCGTCGATGGCCGGGCCCGCCCGATCCGGCGCAGCGCCAAGAGCGGCAGCCAGACCTACAGCGTGGCCGTGGGCAAGGAGGCCTTGAGCGCTGGCCGGCCGGTGACGGTGTCATACACCTACCGGACGGTGGCGCGACGAGACGGCCGGCTCATCAAGCTGGACGTGGAGCAGCCGACGCGCGGGCTGAGCGTCGAGCTGGCCTACGGTGGCTGCGACATCGCGGACGTGCGCTTGCTGGACTTCTTGACCACCAGCACCAGGGCACGGGTCAGCCAGACGCCGGCGGCGGTGTCAGCCAAGGTTCTGCGAGCGGACTTTGACGGGTGGGTGTTGCCACGGGCGGGGGTGGTGTTTGTGTGGGAGCCGGAGGGAAGCCACGCCGCGCACCGTTAGCCGGCGTTATCAACCAGCTCGGAGGCTGCCGTGCCATCGTCTGTCTCGGCGGCAAGCAACTCGGCCTCAATCTCCACAAGGCGCCGCTCCAGGTAGAACCGTCCCGCTGGCGCCATCGGCTCATCGCCGATCCCTGGGCGTTCCTGTAGGGCGTGCACGCCGATGAGGGCGCCCTGATCGGTGACGCGGTACAGGTTCGTTACGCCGACGGATTTTTTTTCGATGAGGCCAAACATCCGCAACGAGGGGAAGATCTCTGTAGAATTTCTTGCTCGTGACCACAAAACCAAGGAAGAGGGCAGCGTCTGCGCGGGTGAACTTGTCTCGGCCGACGACATTAAACAATCGGAAGGTCCAATAGGCTGCCGATTGCAGGTCGATCTGGGGATAGGGTGAGGTTGAAAATCTGCTCATAGCACAATAGTTCCATTGTGGAATTATTCAGAGCAGCCGTCAAGGTTGATCGGCGTAAGCTTCCCTTGATTCGGAGGCGCGACCGCACCACCCGGCAGACTGCACCAGCCCCAGCCAACCCGCTCCAGCATCGTTGGCCGCTCACACGTACACCACGATCAATCCATGCTCGGCAACCCAACGCGTGAGAAGATGGAGCGCCGAATCGTTGACTGGGCACGCAACGTATAACGTACGACACACAACCGGCAGGTCAAAGGCCTCGCGTCCTAGTGCGAAAGATACCGCCGCGTCATCCGTGTAGAGCTCGCGCTCGGTCGAAAACTTGCGATGGCCCATCCTTGACAACTCGCGGGTCAGTTCAACCTTACGGATGCCATCCATCGTACTTGTCTCTTCGCGCCGCAGCTCTGCTTCAATCTGCTTCAATCTGCTTCCATTGCTTTACTACTGCACCCACCAGGCCGCGGGGCTGGTTACTAAGCACATACGCCTTGCCCTCATATAATCGGGTATAGAGATGATCTGCTATATCCCTAGAGAGCGACCGTCTGCTCGGCAACTTGCGGCGCTCAATGTAAACGGATGCTCCAGCTGCCATCATTGCTATCTCGTTCGTAGGTACCCAATACAAGGTACTGTTCAATGCTAAATTTCACCCAACCTCCGACAAGCCGTGTGCGATTCAGGGAGTGGACGTCACAGGCGAATGCCTGCCGGCCATCGGCATAGGTCCGGCCCACGGTTGCATCGCCCGCCAGGACGTCTCGGCCACAGAGCGAACACTTAACCGTTCGCCCTAGACGCGCCTCCTCTGGCCAGCTAATAACTGCCATAATATGTTGCACTTCCGGCAGTTAACATGCTAGACTCGATAGGTAGCAAATTCTGGCCTGGCTCATTTCGCGAGCCAAGGGGTTTGTCATACCGATCGCATACGTCGGCTACCTGCATGACAAGATTTAGCAGTCTGGGCGGGTAGCTGCCGAGTATGTACGACGGGACACACGCTGCATACATGTTGATGACCTCCTTGATGTGCGCGTCGTCCAGAAATTGCTGGTCGGTGTGCGCACACCTGGTTTAAGGTTTGCAGATCTTGTATGCATACAGCCAGTACCCCTGTTCGAGGGGTTGTTGAAACACATAGCATATGTTATGTTTAGTGTGGTTTCTAGCTGGCCGGCAATTGCCTATTTACAGGATAACCGTGCCAGGGGAAGCCTGTCAATATCAATTTCTAACTATTTAATAATTCCGATGCAGTACTACAACAATCCTGAGCTAGCTGAGCGGTTCGGCGTTAGTCGTCACGCGGTCACGAATTGGATTGATCAGACCCGCAAAGGCCGACTTACCCTCGAGCTAGTTAGGGACGGCGCAAACACCTACATCGCCAAGACGCCAAGAAACCAGCTCATCATGCAAACACTGGTGCAAGAACGCCGAAAATTTATGAACAAGCGAAGCCTGAAGATCGCCCGGCCTCGGCCGGAGTTCTTCCAGCTCTTTAGCGAGGCCCAGGTCATTGACATGATCTACAGCCTGGACAAATTTCGCGAGATTCCGCGCCAGTATGACTACCTAGGCGATGGAGCCGCGCTCTGGGATGAGTATATGCATCGCCAGTACGAGGACGATGTTCCCAACATGCTGCGCCAAACAATCTCGTTACTTGAAGCCAACCGCGGGTACATCGACCAGGTGATCTCAAGACATGGGCGTATCAATATAGTCGATATTGGGCCGGGCAACGCGCTACCGGTCAAAGATCTGCTTCGTCACTTGATTGGAGTAGGAAAACTGGGCCGCTACATTGCTATTGACATCAGCCCGGAAATGCTGGCTATCGCCGAGCGCAATATTAAGGACTGGTTCGGCGACGCCGTGCAGGTTGAGGGCCACGTGCGGGATATTAGCCGCGAATGGTTTGCCGACGCTATCGCTTGCCTACCGGCCGAGGATAACGTCCCTGCGGTGAACATCTGCTTGTTTCTTGGGTCGACACTCCCGAACTTCCGCGCCCCGGACGATGCCTTGAGAAACATCGTCAAGAGCATGGGCGCTCGCGATTACCTACTTAGCACGACCGGAATCGACTCAGACCTAGGTCGAGAGAGGTTTCAATTTGCAATTGGCGATGTCGAGTCGAAGCCGCTACCGCCTCAGTACAAGTTGGTCGTTGACTTGTTAGGTATTGAGCAGGACTACTACGAGACGGAGATGGGATTTGACGAACGCGAACATGCCCGCTACCTACGTATCCGCTTGAAGCATGCGCTGACCCTCGAGTTCAAGCTTGCGCGCGGCGACTACCGTCTGGATCTTAAAAAGGGAGAAACCCTGCTGGTGTGGAGGGCAAGGCACAACACGGCGGCCGAGATCAGCGAGCAGCTCACCTCTTCCGGATTGAATCCACGACTTATCAGCCAGTCCGATGATCACGACTACATGTTGGTGTTCGCGGACCTGCCACGGCAAGAACGGTAGGTTCATGTAGGATGGCGAGCTCGTCGTCCCTGACCGCTTAATGCAGGCTAGGTGCTGCGGAGTCCTCCGCATCCGGTACGACAACGTGTCTACAGAAGCGGCGGACCTCACCTCGCGCCATCACTTGATCATCCCGATATGGCCTCCCTTAATACACCGCGCACAAACTCCCGTCGCATAGCACCGGGGCGATAAAACACATGCTTGAGCGCTGTCCTGACCTGCATCTCATTCACCAGGCGCACACCTGCTTCACTCATTGGCCCGGCAACGAAACATGCACCACCGTCTAGTACGACGGTCACCGCCAGCTGCGGTCCAAGCGGCATCACGATGTTGGTCGCCTGCTGGATCCCCATCTGGAAGATGCCTCCGAACTGCTGGCTGCCAGGCTCATGGAGCACCGTAGGCGAGTCCCCGATGACAAATTCTCCTGCCTCGGGCCGCATCAGGTGGAAACTGGCGTGCGGCAGCCAGGTCAGCAGCTTGAAGAATCGCATTTCGACTTGAAGGCGCGCCTGGCGGGCGTGGGCATCGACCGCCTCCTGGATCGCCGTGTCACCTGCCACGCAGCCAGTGCATCGGGGCTCAGGCGGGTCGGGAAGGGTGGCATTGGCATGATCCAACGCTACCGTGTAGGGCAATCCGTTTTATGCCACGCGGTAGTCGGGCGGCTGCCCTGGTGTCACCGCCCGCCGTACACGGCAACGAACCGACCGATCGCTGTCCACAGGCCGTCCGCCTCGGGTGGCAGTTCACCCCGCTGACGCCAGACGTCCTAAATATGCCTGTGCCACTCACCCGAGGCTTGACGGAGGACCATCAACTGGATCGGAGGAAGCGCATCGCCATTCTATGGAGATCTTTTCGTAAAGAATTTTCGTCGCTTCTTTTTAATACCTGACTCCTCCTCGCTCTGGTCAACAGAATCCTCATTCCGGCCAGCCGAAGCCGCCAGAGCGTCACCGGCTGACAATATGGCGAAGGGTGTCTTGTCCTCAACAATTTTATATGACGAGCCAGTTCCGTATGGTGCGTATGAATTTACGAGAGACTCCCATTGACTACTGGGCCATCGCGTTCTGTCGTTGATTCTTGCTTCGTCAAGAATTACATGGTCAATGGTGGCTCCAGTGAGGTCGGTGCCAGTGAGGTCTGCCCCGGTGAAATCGGTTTCAACGAGGTTTACTCGGACAAGTCGCGCGCCTCGGAGATCCGCTTTGGCTAGCCAAGATCGTGTAAGATCGGCACCAGCCAGGTTGGCATTGACAAGATTTGCTCCTCTCAGATCGGCATCGCTGAGATCAGCCGCTCCAAGGTGGGCGCCTTCGAGTTTCGCACCAGCAAGCCGTACCCCGGGCAGTCGAATCCCGGACAGGTTTGCATGCTTAAGGTCGATATAGGATAGGTCAACAGGCTGGTGCACGGGAAGCCGTCCTATTGCCAAAATGACGGCGGCGCGCTCGGCGGGAACAATCGTCGAGCCGAGCACATGCGATGCAAGTGCATGGGCCACAAGTGCCGTGGCCGCAGGGTCGGTGGTCGTGGCCGCGAGGCGCTCGAGCGCGTAGACAGCAGCCAGTCGCGTACTCTGTGATCCAGGACGCTCCTGTAACTTCTCTGCGGCAGCGGAAAGCAGGCCTTCCACATCGAATGGGCGCACGATCGCCGGTTGCTCTTCGTAGGCGGGACCCGGACCCGGGAACACGGCGCCGCCTGGAAAACCACCAACCGCCACGCGCGGTAGCACCTCAACTTGGAGAGCATTCAGCAACTGCAAGCGGGCAGCAGCCTCGTCCAGCCCAAACAGGTCTATCCAGGTGACGGCGTCCAGCGGTGGTGGTGGTGCTACGGGCGCGATCCTAATCGGCAGCAGGGTTTGCTTGGCAAGCGCCGAAGTCCACTCCTGCGTGCACCATTGGGATCGAAAGTATGCCGCCGAGTAGACAGCTACAGTCCAGCGCGCGCCGGCCATCTGACTACTCATCCAGCCGACAAAGTTACTACCCGGCGGCGAGTCCCACACCTGGATTCTGACGGTCAGGCCGGCATCCTCTAGTGCCGAGGCGATCCAGGTCGCCCATGCAAGGTCTGCCTCTGTGTAGGACACAAAGACAAATGGCTTCGCGTCCGCTGTCCGCGGCGGCTGCTCTCCTGACACGCGCCGATTGTGGCACGATCATTCGCCGTCATCGTCGTTGGGTCGTCACGGAGTCGCCCCCGTCGGCCGAGTGAGTCGACTGG
The DNA here is from genome assembly GCF_001854805.1 of Pseudofrankia coriaricola. Lineage (GTDB taxonomy): Bacteria > Actinomycetota > Actinomycetes > Frankiales > Frankiaceae > Pseudofrankia. The sequence goes on along the minus strand of NZ_MBLO01000059.1, from coordinate 24,689 downwards.
CGAATGGGTCAGGCGGATTGATCCGTAGGCTCACACCGGCCGCCATGACAACCCGCAAGCAAGCCCACGTGAGCCAGGTTCTGCGGGGCCCGCACAGGCCGGGCCCCGACCCGTTAGCCAAGCTGCCTCTCCCGCCCTCCAGCGAAGTCCTGCGGTGCCAGTGCCGCGACCACCGCCGTCAGCACGTCCCGGTCGGAGGCCGAGCCGTCCGCCGGGCCGAAGGCCAGCACGACCCCGAGGTCACCAAACGCGCCAAGGAACATCGCCCCATCGGGCAGGTGGGCAGCCTGGGCTACCAGATTGGCCGCTGTTGTGCCCGGTGACACCTTCACCGTCCCCACCGGTCCGGCAGGTGGGTTGGAGCCGTTCACGAGACCACCACCAATCGCACCGGCCGGCCAGCGCCGAGCATGGCCACAGCCCGCTTCCGCTCGGTGATCTCCCAGACAACGCGGGTTCGAGCTGTACCCCGCGACACCACCGTCACCAGATGCGGCACCGCGACCCCGCCAGACTCCCAGGCACAACGGGGCCGGATGGGGCAGGTCACAACGGGCTCCCGCCCGCCTGCCGCTGTCTGCCGCTCGTCACTGAGCAGCCGGGCGACTTCCAGGGCCAGGGTGCTGTGGCCCGGGGAGACGCCCGCCGGGCAGGCCACCAGTACCGACACCCCGTCCCGTCCCGCCAGGGATTGCGCCACAGTCTCGGCCTTGTACGGCCCCACCGGCACAAAGCGCGGCCAGGGCCAGCAGCCGAGCAGCACCCCGGAGCCTTTGGGCAAGCGGCAGGGTTCCCAGGCCACGGCGACCGGGCCTGTCTCACTACCGTCGATTTCGATCATCACCATCGGCATGCCGCCTCCTCACTGTCACGCCCGGCAGGCTTGCCAGGCAGGGACCGGTGCGTCGATGCCGGTCAAGGGTTCCCCGAGGGGTTGGAACCGGCACTGGCCACTATGGGTCGCCAGAAGAACGCCGAAAGTGACAGTTCGGGGTACGCTTCCCGGGGACATTCCGCTGACATCGCGCGCTGACCCCGGACATTTTTGGTGACATTCCTCGGGGCCAGGGCGCGCCCCTGCTGACAATCCGGCCGGTGGCCGGGACGATCACCCGAAACCCGCCGCCCGAACCGAGGACGCCATGCCGCCCACCCCCCGGCCGCGGACCCTCCTGGCCCACCTGCTGGTGCAGCGCCAGTGGACGGTCGAGCAGTTCTGTAAGGCCTACGCCGAGACGGCTGCCACGCTCTACGCCAAACCGCACGTGGTCAGCGACCGCACGGCGAAGCGCTGGGTCGCCGGGGACGTCGCCCGGCCGCACCCCATCTCGCGCCGGGTGCTGGAAGCCATGTTCAGAGTGGATGCGACGGCACTGCTGGCACCGCTGGCCACCGACCGTGACCCATCCCTCACCAGCTCAGGGATAGCCCTGGGCAGCCGCACGGGTGACGATGAACAGGCCGTACCTGCCGCGCCTGGGGAGGTGAGTTCGTCGCGTCGTCGCGATCTACTCAGCGCTGGAGTCTTCCTCACCGCGACAGCTGCCGGCACGATGCCCGGCTCGGCCGAGCGGGCCGCCGCCATCTCCCGGGCCATCGCGGGTTCGACACCTGACCCGCTGACCCTGGCTCAGCTGCAGCACGGCATCCACCGGCTGACCACGCTGTACGCGGTGACGCCGCACGGTCAGTTGGTTGCGCCCATTGAGCGGGCGTGGGACGACGCTGAGGCCTTGTTGGAAACCCGGGTCTCGGGCTCGGCACGCCGGGACCTGGAGCTGGTGGCTGGGCAGCTGGCCTACTACCGGGGCCAGCTGGCATTTGACATGAGTGACGAAGCCACGGCGCTGACGTTCTTCGTGCTGGCGGCCCAGCATGCCGAGGCGGCCCGGGACAGCTTGCTGGCCGGGTCGGTCATTGTCATGCGCTCGGCACTGGCCTTCTTCGCGGATGACTTCGTCACGGCGGCGGGTCTTGCCCATTCGGGCCCGGCAGCGGCGCACCCGTACATCGCGCCGCTGCTGGCGGGCTCGGTCGCTCGGGCGCTGGCCCGGGTCGGCGATGCCGACGGCACCCGGGCGGCGCTACGCACGATGCACGAGACGGTGTGGGAGGGCGGGCCGCTGCCGGGCCCGAACGTGGGGAACGAAGAGTTCTGCGACTCGTTCAGCGCGATTGCTTTCAGCTACCTGAACCGGGGGGACGTGGCTGAGCGCCACGCCCGGACGTCCTTGGCCCGGTTGGCGGGTACCGGGCGGCATGTGCAGATCGCCGGGACGCAGCTGGCGCTCGGGCGGGCGTTCATCCGCCGCAGCGCGCCGGACCCGGAGCAAGCCGCCTTCGCGGTTGCGAAGGCGCTGCGCATTGCTAACGGCAACGGGCATCCGCGGACGGCGAGCAGGGCCGAGGCGATATACCGGCGGTTGGTGACCGAGCCGGGGTGGGCAAGGTTGGGGGCGGTACGGGAGCTTGGAGGGATGGTGGGAGGACGAGGGGCATTGGGGCCGGGGGGTGGGGTCTGACGCCCTCAGGTATTGGCCAAGCCACCGGAGGCTCCGGGCGTACGCCAAACCAGCTGGCACACTGCCCGCACCAAGGTAGTGTGCCACTCGCTCCGCGCTCCGACCACCCGTCAGGAGTCGCTTCAGCCAGCCATGCCGTCCCTGACGATATACTTCGCACGCTCAAACAGTTCATCGAACGTCACGATCTCAACGTCGTGTATTGAACGACGATAGAGCTCAAACGACGATGACATCTCAGGGTTGATGCGCCCGTTAACCATGAGCTTTTGCAAATTCCCGACCACCAGCACCTGACGCGGCCTGATCACAGAAAACTCGATACCAGTCGGCGTACCGTCCGGGTCCACCAGCGCCTCGATGCTATTCCGCAGCCCAGCCACAGCCTTGTGGGCCGTCTTTTGGACCTGCGTGACGCCACCACTTACGTCCTTTGACACTTGGTAGACGTCAGGCGGACGATAGATTCCATCCAGTAGTTCGGTGTCATGATGCTTAAACTCACAGAACAGCAGGCTACTGATGTAGCCTCGAGTCTTCAGGAGGGCATCGACCCGCTTCCCAGCGCCGCTGAAGATGCCGGCGCCCGAGGTCACCTGCTCCAGCCGGTTCTCGTCCAGGGGGTCACAGGACACCAGCTTGAGCCCATACCCCAAGATCCACGGGTTACGCTCAAAGAAGATCTGCCAGACCCGTTCCTTGCCCACCTTACCAACGGCGCCGCGGAGCGCGTCGTGCGCCTCGGCAAAGTAGCCGGGCTCGTTCAGGAGCTTCTCGAACTCATCAAGCTGACCTTTCCGATCCGCAAGTACCTGGATGTCTTGCTCGGTAAGCCTGCCACCGAGCGCTGACCGCACCGCGCTAATAACATCGTCGCGATCTACCTCTTGCAGGACTGCCGCAAGCTCGGCCTCGTTAGCCGGCGCGAGCCTGAAGGGACCTTCCGGGAGATCAATCGCCGCGACACTCTGGATGAAGGCTATGAGCTTCCAGAAACCATCCCGAGCCTCGTCAGTATCGACAGCCGCCTTTACTTGCCGGGTTGCGGCAGTATTCTCGATCTCCTCGGTTGCCTTCGCCTTCCCTGGTTGCGTCTTGTCTCGCTTCCAAAATCTCAGTCGCGGACTAAACCCCTCGCCCGCCTTGATGAGCGTCACCGTACAGCGAGTCTCAACCCTCGGGCGATTGTCCAGGACGAAGTCAGTGACGAGCCCAGACCGAACCGTGTCATAGAAATAGTAGAAATCGGGGTTGCTTCCGCTTGGACGAATCGCCAGCTGCGAGAAGTCACCTGTCAGCGCGTTGAAAGCAGTATCACCGATGATCCCCCACTGGAGAATGGGCATATGGGCCTCCCCCGATACAGACCCGCGGTCGCCAGGCCCGCCGCCGCCCCGCCCCGCGCCGAACGGCGCGGTGATCTTAGCTCATTTACCCGGGAGGAATGAAACGGGCCCGCCTGGAGCCCGGGCCGTCAGGCTGCCGGACGATGGCCGACTCGTCGACCACCATCCGGCATGAGGACCCGGCGTTCCACTGCTCAGCACGTACGACAGTGACGCCAGAGGTTCGATGACCGAGGCGGGACGAGCGACGGCGGGCGCTGCGTCCAACAACGCGGCGCCCGCCGTTCGTCGAGGAACTACGGGAGAGCGCGACAGGACTCCACAGTCGCGTTGAAGACGTTCGGCTGACGGAGGGCGTGCCCGTCGACCTCGCCGGCCGGGACGACGTACACCTTGTAGCGCGGGTCGTTGGCGTTGGCAGGGTCGACATCGTGGCAGTAGGCGTTCAGTTGCTGCCGGGTGCCGTCGGGGTAGACCCGCCAGGCTGCCGACTGGCCGTCGCCTCGAACGAACCTGGCGTCCGCGGGGTACGGACAGAACGCGTTGGGTCCCGGTGGGTAGCTGTCCCAGACAGCCTGATCAGCGTGCAGCGGGGCACCCGCGCTCACTCGAACCGCGAGACAGTCGCGGATCGCTGGATTGATCACGGGCCGCCGATAGCCATCCTTGATCCAAGCGACGCTGGTGCCATCGGGACCGAGCAGCTGCTTGCCCTCGAGCGCGCACTGGGCGTCCGGGCCGACCCGTCCCAGGGCCTTCATCCGGGTGATGACATCCTCGGGCACCTGCCTGACCTGCTTGCCGGTCTCGGCCGTCAGACAGTCGCGGATGGCCGGGTTCCCCACTGCCTGGAGCTTCCCAGCCTTCACCTGGTAGACGGCCGGCCCGAAGCCCTTGATCATCTCGTTGTCGGGGATGGTGAAGTCGAGCCGCTCCAGGTAGTCGGCACCCTCGCGGCTGATCGGCTTGGCCTTGTCCACGCCGCCAAGTGGCGCCAGCTCCCCGTACTGCACCTGGAACGCCGAGCCGAAGACCGTCAGGTACTGCTGGTTCGTGGTGGTGTCGTAGAACCAGGCGCCATCCCCCAGCCGGCAGGTGGCAGGCGCGCCCTGCGGCAGCCGCGCGATGAAGCTCGCCGGCACGACCTCCTCGACGGCGCTGTTACCGAAGAGCAGACAGTCGCGCTGTCCCGGGCTGCCGATGTGGTGCCACTGCCCGCCGCCACTGAGGTACACGTCGGACTGACCGGCCGCGCGGAAGACGTGGTTGTCCGGCAGGCTCATCCCGCGAGCCAGCAGGCCATCGATGGTCTCGTCGCTGACCGGCATCGCCCGGTCGACCCCGCCGAGCGGCGCGATCTCGCCGTACTGAACCTGGTGCCCGGCGTTGTAGAGCACCATGATCTGCCGGTTGCTCGGCTGACCGTACAGCCACTGGCCGTGCCCGAAGTCACACGAGGCGTTCTGGCCGGAGTCAGGGAACAGCGCCCGAGCGCTCGCGGGCAGCAGCGTCACCCCGCGGCCGCCGTGCCGAACCGAGAGGCAGTCGCGGGTGGGGACCGATGGCACCCGATACCCGCTGTCGGCGTAGTACCAGACCGCCGGGTCGTTCCAGAACCGCACCTGGTCGCCCTGCACCCACTGCGGCGCGTGCTGGCTGAGATCCGCAATTGACCTCGGCACCATGATGGCCTTGTCCTGGCCGCCGAGGGCGATGACCTCCTCAGCACTACCGACTGGGAACGGGTGGCCGTACTTGATTACGTACTGAGCGCCCGAGTCGTACTCGCGGAGGAAGAGGTTGTCGGCCGGCATGTTCGCGCCAGGCACAAGATTTCCGGACCAATCACGGTTGACCTCAAGGGCGTGAACCGCGTCGTGGTGAAGAAGAATATCCGAGGCCCCGCCTGCCTGCTGCCTAAACGCAGTAGCCTGCGCCGCATCGTTCTTGTCGAACCAGAAAAGGCGACCACCTGCGAGGACATAAAGATGCCCCTCATCAGACCTGATAATAGAACCGTCCCGGACACCTGCCGGCAGACTACGCGGGAAGTCCCCCGGCTGGGGGTTAACCACCCACGACCCAAATCTGAACTGCTGGTAGCCCGAGAAGGGAAGACGCCCGTCCGGATAGCCAGGGAAGAGTGTCTCATATAGCTGTACCGTTTGCGATTCGTAGGGGAAAATGCACCAGGCCTGGTCGCTGTCCGTCAGCGTGCTTCTGATCAGCGAAGTCCCGCCCAAAAACGCGGTCCCGATGTAGCAGGCTGGCATCTCGATAATGTGCCCCGCGGCTTCCCCATCGGTCCACCACGCATAGTGACTAGGCACCCAGCGAAAGGATATCTTCGGAGTCTCGCCCTGACGGACTTTCTCGCTCCAAGTGAGCGTAGCACCGTAGTCATGGTTGGCCAGTAGATCAGCGGTACGGATTCTGGTCACGCCAGGCGATGGAACGCTGTCGCCAAACGGCTCGTCTCGAATCCCTCCTGGAAGATTGGTGTAAACTCCATAGCTATTCCATGAGCCCGGGTGAGCAATATCAAACCCAAAGATCGTAAAATCAATTTCGATAAACTCTGCACACGGCTTAAGGTTCCTTACTTGAGATTCCGTCAGTCGAAACTGAAGGGAGGCTTCGTAAAAGTCGCCCGATCGACTGGTCTCCGCCATACCATCTTTGGGCCAGTAGTCCTGCCAGGTACATTCGGTCTCTTCCGCCGACGCTTTCGCCGTCGGCAAGACTGCAGAACTCGCAGTGATCGCCAGCGCGACGCCGACGGCGCCTGCCACTCGCATAAGCGGCCTCATTGTCCCTCTCAACTAGTTCAATCAGAATTCTATGGATCGAGATAACAACCCTTGAGCGACCAATTCTTTTTCCATTTCCATAGACCCATCGCAAGCGATCTTTCGACGACGACAGTGTAGTGCTCGATCTCATTAGGATCTTCACTGTATTTAAAGGGCGCACCACATGCTTGCTCCGATGCGCTAGCTGGACGCACATCTTTAATGTAGAAGGGATCGAACTCCCATCTTCCGTGATACGCATAAATGTCATCGCCGTGCATCATCTGAATTGCTCGCCGCGCGGCTTCACTCTTGACACCGGTGTACCGTGTCGTGCCGTCATCGCTGCCGAATGACGCACCTATAAAACCTGCAGCTATTACGGCGAGTACAATTCCAGCAGCTTTCAGATTTCTGCACCAAGAGTACTTCATTTCTAGATCAGATTAGCATGGATAACAACCATTTTCAATGGGTCCATAGAAGGGTTACATACAGATTGGCAAGCGTCTAGAGACGATTGTCCATGGTTCAATGCGCAAATCAAATAATCATCCTTCAAGGCTCGCACAGAAGCCGAACCGCTCACCGTTCGATGGCTCATAGCAAACAAGGCTAACTTCGTTCGAAGTCAGCTTCCCTGATCTGGCCTCAGTCCCCCAGCGCATCGAACTTCCCCCACAGCCCACGTGGGCAGAATACGTCGGACCAAGTACATCGTGACCAAATCGTGCGCTCGCCGGATGTGATGGATCAGGGGTCCATGACGCCCAGCCCGCCGAAGGCGTATCGGCGATCCACACACCTTGCACGCTGGTTCCCGATGCACACCGCACGAACCCCGAGATCTGTCTCGGCTCCTGGCGCGGAAGCGCGAGCCAAAGGCCGGCGAAGCCCCCAAGGACGACAACGAGCGTGGCCGTGAACCAGAAATCTTTCGAACGACTCCAGCGGCAAGAAAAGTCGCCGCCTTTGCTCCGCCGAACGGAACGCCCCACCCGCACGGCAACTACCGCTTCCCGAACCCTGGAGGCGGATAGAGGCGCATGACCGTGTCGTCAAGGAAAAACTCCCAGTGCCGGTCCGCGTAACTGACAACGACGTCCGAGGGCGAACCGGCAACCGAAAGCCCTGGGTTAAGTTCGTTGAGCGCCTCCACCATGTTGCCAACTTCGATGCGGACTGTCTTCGGGCTGTATCCTATGAGGCTGGCGATGTTTCGATGACCGCGAATCTGTAGGGCACATGCTCGCCAGATGCCACGCCATGATTCTCTACCGAACAGCAGTTCTGATATCGGCCGCTGGCCACGGCGTGGAAGATACGGATCAAGTTCTGGGTCGCTATGGTGCCGGCCGTCTGCGGCAGCCTCGATTGCGCTCGCCAGTGCCCCGAAGGTCAAATCACCGGTTCCCTTTGAGTAATACGAACAGACGCCCAGGTCTTCGCTGGCAAGCACTATATGGAGCTCACGGGTATCCTCGCCGGTTGTTGAGATCACAAGAGGCGGCCGCCCTTCCTGCCGACTAGCCTGGACCGCCAAGCCCGAAATGTGAAACTCGCGATCGGCGGTGAGCGAGATATTTCGAGCCAGACGGCGCCTCGCATATGGCTGCGTCAGGTGAGTATAAAACAGGTCGACAACAATCACGTCAAAGTGCTCGGCCTCGATCAGGGGACGTGCGGCGACTGGGTCGGGCACCGTCGATACGCTCATATCGAACGACTGAGCCAACTCGCGCGCGACAAGCTCCGCATAAGGCCGGTGGTCTTCAATCAGCAGCACTCGCACGCCGCACATTCCTCTGCACCTTGGCAATTGATTCGAAAGGTAGGGAGACCCGCATCGACGCACCGGCGTCGGCCGGCTCTTTCACCAGATCGCCGCCCGCGGCGCGGATGTCATCACGCAGGCGGCTAAGGGAATTCGACTGATCTTCAAGAACCGCGGGTCGGAAGCCGGGTCCGTCATCGACAACTGTGAAGCTGAAGTGAGAATGCTCGACATCTAGATGGAGGCTGACTGTCGTAGCCTCGTGCACTATCGAATTCTTCAATAGATCGCCGAGCGTCCTGTCCATCAGGAGCGCTGTGCTGCGGCTAAGCGTCAGGCCTCCGGTGTGGGGCACCTTCGCTATGACAATCGCTCCAGAGACCCTTCGCACATGGAGATTTAACAACTGCGCCATGGAAACATCTGGATGCACAAGCAACAGTCTTGCTCGCTCACGATTGACGGTCTGTTCAAGCTCTCGAAATGATTCGGGTGGCTGGCCAAGCGCGCTCATCCTGAACTGTCGATGAATGACGGCGAGACCTGTCTCGACAGTGCTGTGCAGGTAGCCAAAGAGCCGCTGGTACTCAGCTTCCAACACATCCAACTGTGCTTGAGCTGCGGCGCGGCACACAGCTCCGAACATTCTGCCGAAGACGTAGGTGGCAAGGATCAACGATCCGTAAATTCCAACGGAGACGAAGTTGTCATCGGTCACGTACCCGTTACGGCAGTAAATGATCAAAAGGGGCTCAACTACGACTGCAGAGAGTACAACCAGATGCAGCGCGGGCCTCAGATAGTCCCGATCAAAGCTCAGCCAGGGATAGAAGGAGAAGAAAAAAATGGGCGGGATCGGGTACCCGCAGAGCTGCACACATGCGCGGGTCGAGCCGTACTCTCCAGGTCGAGTTAGGAGCGCCATGATCCACGGCACCGTTAATATCCCCAGAATATAGAGTGAGACTCCCTTTCCGCCGAGCGGCAAGAGTCCGCCGAACTGGTAACCCGCGATAGCCCAGATAACATGCAGGAGCACCAACGAAAGAAGGACAGTCGCACCAGGTGGCCGCAGCTTGTCCACGAGCACAGTGTTGGCGATCAACATCGACTGGACCAGAAGCCCAACGGATTCAAGGTTGCGGGCAAGTTGCTTCGTCGTTCTCCGTGCCAACTCCTCTGAGAGGACGAGCGGCATGGGTTCGTCGGATGACGCCTGGTCGGTCATGATATTGGCGATCTTGGCGTCTAGGGTCCGAATTTTCAAGGACAAGTGTCAGTCGCTGCCGCAGTCGGCCACGTCGTTCCCCCCGGAGTACCCCTAACCCTGGTACGTCGCCGCAGGCAGCGGTGGTATGGGAGGTCGATGGGGCGGCCTTCGACGTCACAGCACCAGCGCACGGTCATGGAACGAACGGGCTACCGCACAAACCGCAGATGATCGCACCGCCCTCGTACGTCTTCGGGGTCACCTGGAGCCGGCGGTCGCACCGGCAGACGATCGTGATGCGCTTGCCCGACCGGCCGGAGGGGCGGTCGCGAGGGCCCGCCTCCAGGTATAGGCCCAGTGCCGCGTCCAGCGCGGCGACCTCCTCCGCATACCTGATCACCGTATCGGGGTGCAGGCTGCAGTCGCTGTAGCCCCGATCGTCCGCCCTGGCCGGCCGGAACAGCCCGAGCTCCTCGGCATGCTCGGCAAACCGCTTGTTGTGGTAGCGGTTTCCGTCACGAGACGTGTCTTGGACGCCGCGCACGTGGGCCAAGGCGTGGGACGCCTCATGGAGAACCGTCTGCAGCACAGCTTCTCCCCCTTCAGCCAGGAGCTCTCCCGCGATGAACAGCTCCGGTACCCGGCCCGCAGCGGTGGTCCAGCGGTCCGGGCGGTGCGAGCCGCGGCGGAGTCCGGACCGGCTCATCTGCCCTGACCCCATGACCACCACGACATCGGGAACCTCGGCGTGGTGACGCTGCGCTGCCCGCCAGGCGGACTCGATTGCCGAGATGACCGTCGAAGCGGAGTTGGCATGCATACGCCAACTTTATCTAGATCAAGGTGCGCCACCGAGCCAGGTCTCCATGCCGGGAGCACGCGAGCCGATCCTCCAGGGCAGCGGCGCACCATCAGCCCAGCGACTCCAACAGCGCCGGTATCGTTCGCTGGCTCGCCGCCCGCGACCGGGCCCGCGCGTCGTCATGGATCTGCTGCGCCACACCTTCGGGCAGCTCCAGCGTCAGCAACCCGTCGAGCGCCCCGCGCAGCGCGTCGAAGCGCTCTTGAGCCGCCGACGCCACCAGGAGGCGCGCTGTGGCCCTCGGCAACTGCGGTGCCAGCTGCAGGAGGTCGGTCGCGGTAGGGATGGCCCCATGGCGGAAGACCAGGCGCATGCCTCGGCGCAGGTTGTTGGCGACATCGTTCTCAGCGCCCCTTGTTAGCTTGCAGCGCTCAGTCTGTGCGGCTGTCGCGACCAGCAGCTCCGCGGCCTGAGGAGTCCGGCCGCCTTCGGCCAGACGTCCGATCAGGTGACCGAGCGCGCCGAGCAGGCCGAGTCGGTGCGCTCCGCTGCTGCGACATCAACCACGAAGTGGAGGTCAACCTCATCAAGTGGCCAGGCCTGGGTCATGAGATTGAGCCAGGCCTCACGCGCGAAAAGGGCCACGACGTCGGCGTTGCCCTTCCCCGGCCGCAGGAGCATCGGCGGATCGCCGGACACCCCGAAGCGCGAACGCAACAGCCGCTCGGCTCCCTCCATCGGCAGCCGCCCCGCAATGGCTGCTTGCCCGGTCAGCCGGTAGAGGTTGGCCGTGGCCTTCGCCGAGGCCAGGCGCTTCGTCCAGTTGACAAGCTCATCAAGTTCCGGCGACGGCACTGCCCGCAGGGCGTCGAGCATCAGCCAGAGGTTGGCGCCCTCCTCTTGCTGCGGCCCGCTGCGTGCGCCGAGCAGCAGGTCGATGAGGTGGCGGAGCTCAGCCGACAGCGAAGCCAGCTGGTCACGGATCTGGGTGCCGTGCTCCTTTACAACGTCGCCGAGCGGCCGGGCGGTTTGCCGGGCATGCGAGAGATCCACCAACAAGGGCAGCAGCTCGTAGTCGCGATCCAGCCAGGCATAGATGTCGTAGCTCACGATCTTCTGCACCATTGGCGGCACGGCTGTGGGGTCCCGCTTGAGCGCTGCCAGCGCAGCCCGGGCTGGTCCGTGACCACCGACGGCAGCCTGGACCAGAAGCAACGCCGCGCCGTCATCAGCCAGCCAGAGATCGGTGCCTTCGAGCTTCGGCAGGCCGCTTAGCAACCGGGCGATCTGCTCCGGCGGGTTCACGTCGTGCAGGCACTTTCGCACGACCGATGCCCACAGCTGCGGCCCAACCGGAGGTTTGGAACCGGGCGCGGGCAGGCCGCTGAGGCGCCGTAGCACCGGGTCAAAGGCAATCAGCGCCGCAGGCCGCTCATCGCCCAGCAAGCGGGGCAGCAGAGCCTCGCGGGCGATGGCGAACGGCGCCGACGGGCCGCTAAGCGCCATAAGCCGACGCACGGTCAGCTCCAGCAGCGGAACGTCAAGCGGATCGGCCCGCAACCACTCGACCATCCCCACCAGCCGGGCATGCGCCAGGGTGTCTTGGTCCGTGGCCTCCAGCGTCCGGCAGACCTCGTCGAGGAGGCCCGGCCACCATGCCGCCGTGTCAGGCCGAGCCCGCCAGGACAAGGCCAAGATCCGACCGAGCGCCTCACGCATCGCCGAACGTCCGGCATCGTGCCGTTCTTGGGCGCTGAGCACCAGCGCTTGCACGCCGTCGGCCAGATGCTGAGAGCCGAGCACCGGCCAGTGGCGGGCGATCAGGTCGAGTACATACAGCGGCAGGTCACGACCCTTTGCCCGGTTGAGCAGGAATTCGAGGTGGGCCACCAGCTCGTCGGTCGCCCACGCCGTGTCCGCCGACGCCAGGGCGCAGAGCAGGCGCGCATAGAGCTGCAACGCCGGTCCGGCATCCTTCGGCAAGCCCTGGACGTAGCCACCAACCTCTAGCTTCCGCAGCATGCCGAGTACCGCGGCCGGCTCGCGGGCAGCCAGCCGCTCAAGCGCTTCCAAGACGGCCATCCGGCAGTGCGGGTCCCGATCCCACGCATAGCCAAGCACCACCAGTAGGTCGGCCACCTTCGCGGTGGCGACACTCGGGGCGATGTAGGCGTAGCGGCGCACCGCGGCCGGGTCGACTGAGCGGATCAGGTGTTGGGCAACCGCTGCCAGCTCGGGCCGGTAGGCGACGACACCCAAGGCGGCGCGCTGCAAGGCGACCAAGCCGCTGTCCGCCAAGGTGGTCAGGACCTGCTCGACATGGCCAACCAGCATGGGATCCGCAGCAGCGAGAACCAGCATCTGTTCGAGTACGGCTCCGACGAACAGATCGTCCGGATGCTCAAGGACATGCGCTGCCAGGAAGCCCACGGCGCGTTGTCCATCGCGTTCCAGCAGACCGAGCGCTGCGGCGTACTCGAAGAGCGTCTGGTGGAAGAAGCGGACGCCAAGACGCGAGCGCACCATCACGCCGCGCCGGGCCAAGGAGGTGACCGCGTCCTCCAATCCCAGTTCTGGCGCCGACGTCCGCCAACTGCCTGCCACCGTGGCCATATACCTGAGCAGGATCTCCGGCTCCAGCTCGGTACGACCCGCCGCCAGCAATGAGAGCCCGGCTTGCTCAGCGGGTACCGACAGATCGCGCCCGGCCTGCCCGCCAGGTGCGACCTCGCTCCTGGCGTCCGCCACGACCCGCCGCCGCCAGTACAGGCGGTAGAGCCCGGAGACGTCCAACTCCAGGGCTGGGAAGTCCGGGGCATACAGGTCGAACAAGAGGCGCAGGAGCAGCGGGCTGCGGCAGATTTCCAACGTCGGGAGACCCCGGGCCACGGCGCCGAGGATCAGCGAGATCTTCTCCTCCTGCGGGTAGGGCGGCGCGTCCGGACAGTAGGCCCGCACGTGGCGGGTGACGGCTTCGGCAAGCTCCCGGTCGTCATAGGGCTGCAGCCCGACATGGCGGAAGATCTCGCGAGGCAGGGATCGCGCCTCGTCCGGCCGTGAGGTCACTACGACGTGCCCGCCGGCCTCCATCGCGAGATCACAGAAGTCGAGTAGCCGCCGGCGGTCGGCTTCGTGGTGCAGCAGGAGATCAGCTGTGTCGATCAAGACGGCGCTCGTCCGCCCCTCGGCATGCACGCCGCTCAGCGCCCGCATGAGTTCGTCGCCCGGGATCAGCGGCGCCGAGGCGGAGCTGCCCGGGTCGACCAGCCACAGGGCATTCAGCAGGTAAGCCTCAATGCCCCAATCTTCGTGGAACGCCCGGTAGAGGCCCCAGAGCATGCTGCTCTTGCCGTGCCCGGCCTCGCCGCTCACCACCACGGCCGATGGCGGGCCGTCCGGCAACAAGGTGGCGAGAACATCGCGTTCATGAGTGCGGGTCACGTAGAGGTCGGTGCTCAGGCGACGCTCGACATGACCGCCGTCAGCGACGCTGGCGACATCCAGTTCGGCCGCCATCTGCTCAGAGAGCCGGCCGAGCCGACGGCGCGCTACAGCCGCCCGATCCCGTCGGTCATCCCCGGTACGCGAACTGTCCTGCGGAGGTATGACGGGCGTGGGCCGCAGCTGCCTGGCCAGCGTGCGCACCTTGGTTTCGTCCTCAAGGAAGTCCAAGAGCGCATGCAGCCAGGCGTTCATCATCGGCTCGACGTGATCCATAACGCGCCGAGCGGTTGTGATCTTCGGGCGCAGCCTACGGCCAGCGTTCTCCCGCCGCAGATCAAGGTTCGTAGTCCCCGGATCCGGCAAGGCCAGCAGCTCAGCGGCTGCCATCACATAGTTCTTCGGATGCGACGGCTCCCGCCTCTCGGCCTCAAGCACGGCCAGTAGGACGCGCCTGAAGACCCGTGCTCTCGCATTGGGGGACTCATTCGCGTCCACGAGCGCCGAGGGCAGCAGGCTCAAAAGCGCCGAGCACTCACGCAGGACATCGGGCCGCGCAGTGAGATCCGCCAAGCGAATCAGCTCGGCCATGGCGGCGTCGGCGGGCAGGTGCGGGTACGGCGCGGCCCCGGGTTGCACGCCAGCTCCTTTCGTATCGACCGCCGGATGCTACTCGGCCGCAGTGCCGAACGTGACCTCCCCGGCACCGTCCGCCCAGCGTCCGACCAGTCCGACAGACGTCCAGCTGGCGTCCGTCAGCGGCGGCACCCCGGCCCGATGCTGATATCGCAGCGGCGGACCGACGCGCCAAAGAGGCCCGTGAGCTGCGGTTTCCCTTCCACGCCGCGCCAGTCGCGCGCCGGACCAATCACCTCTCGGAGGTCGACCCATGCCCGAAATCGCACGCCGGTCGTTCGACCGGTGGCCCGAACCAACTCGATACCCACTCGTGGCATACGCCCCGCCGCGCGGTCTCCAGCGCTCCATCGATCGCGAGTTCGGCGTCGGTATGGAGTCGGCCGCCCGCATGGAGGCCATCGGCTACACCACAAACACCGCGCTCAGCTGCTTGGGCGCCCTGAGCAAGGCCGAGGCCGACATCGCGGCGACCTCGCCGCAGGCGGCGGAGCGCGCCCAGGCCATCGTGGACGCCTTCACCGCCGTGGCCGTGGCCGAGGTGGCCGAGCTCTACCGGCCGCGCTACGACCGTCCGAGGTACGAGGCATGAGCACCGGCGTGGTGACTGTGCTGGTGCTCGTCGTCCTGGCCATCGCGCTTGGCGTCTGGTTCTTCACCAGCGACGACTTGGGCGAGCCCGATGGGCGGCAGCGCAGCGAGCAAGAAACCCGGCGTGCTCGGGAGGCCCGTACCCAGGCTCAGTTGGACGCCCTGCGCGCCAGCCAGCGCATCGGGTCGGCGTTCTGGCGGGCCAGTCGGGCGTTGTTCGACGTCTCCCGCGACGAGCGCCGCCGCGACCGGGACGGGCGGTGAGCAGCCAATGAACCGCCTGAGCCCGGGCGAGCTGGTCAAGTACCTGACCGGCGGGGCTACGGCCCTGCTTGTCATCTGGTTCGGTTCGGTCGTCCTCTCCCAGCTGATGCTGGCCATCCTGCCGCTGATCTTCCTAATCCTCGGCGTCGGCGCCTGGTGGTACCTGTTCCTGGGACGCCGCAAGTAACACCCCCTGTGGCTGCGGCGCTCGCGACATCGGGCGCCGCAGCCGCCGACCGGCCGCGTGGGCTCAGCCCCTTGCGCCGGGCTCACGCCGCCTGCCGGACCCCGAGCATCCGGACGCTGGCGCGGCCGCTCTCTCCCCGGACTCAATCCGCCCGCCACGAAGGGCTTGCTTCACCATGCCGTTTTCCCATGCCGAGCTCCACAAGGCCTCGGTCCAGTACTGCTTCGAGCGCGGCCAACTGGTGCCGATGCTGGCCTGGAAGCACATCCGGGCCGACCTGGCCGCCGGGCCGCGGATCGCCCGGCTGTATGAGGCCGCGCCGCTCATCGATGACCGGGCCTTGCCGGCCTTCCGCAGGTTGCGCGAGGAGATCGCCGAGCAGTTCGAATTCCTGATCCGTCCCACCAGGCAGGGCGGCCTCGGCGTCAGCGTGACCGTCCAGCCCGAGGAGCGGTACGGCTCGCTGGCCGAGCTGACCAACGATCTGAGCGAGGAACGCCGCCTCCGCATCATGGGCAGCGCGGCCATGGGCCACCAGCACCCCTTCTTCAAGCCCGAGGAGTGCGACATGTTCCGGGCGCTGCACGAGGTCTTCGGACACGCCCTGGCCGGTGCGGGGCTCGATCGACACGGCGCGGAGGCGGCCTGGCTACGCCACAGCCTGATGTTCACCCCGCCGCTGGCGCGGCGGGCGATGGCCACTGAGACGCGCGGCCAGGCCTGCGCGTTGCTCTATGGCACACCAGGCGCACCGCCGCCGGAACCGAAGGTCATGGTGCTGCCGGCGCGCTACGCCGAGCCGGACTATGAGGCGTGGCGGTGAGCGGCGCAGCGGTTGACCCGCAACGATTCGGCACGATCTTGGCGGACCCACCATGGTCAACGCTCCAGGTGGGCAATCGCGGCGCCGAGATGCATTACCCACTCATGACGCCTGAAGCCATCAGGGGACTGCGGGTGGGACCGCTGGCCTTGGAGAGCAGCCATTGCTGGCTGTGGGTGACCAACGCCACGGTCCACGCCGGGCGTGAGGTGCTGGAGGCCTGGGGCTTCACCTACCGCAGCATCCTCACCTGGATCAAGCCGAGGTTCGGGCTGGGCCAGTACCTGCGCAACCAGACGGAGCACCTCTTGCTGGGCACCCGGGGACGGGCGCCGGTGCAGTTCCGAGGGCAAGGCAGCTGGTTCTATGCCCCGGTGCAGGAGCACAGTCACAAGCCCGAAGAAGCTTTTGCGATCATCGAGCGGTGCTCGCCCGGGCCGTACCTGGAGCTGTTCGCCCGCCGGCGCCGGCCTGGCTGGGCGGCGTGGGGCAACGAGGTCGACTCTGACGTCAGCCTGTGACTGGTAGCACCGGCGCCTCACGAGTGAGTGATCAGCTGTAAATTTGACGGCTTGATCATTTTCCATTCGCCCCGCATAACAGGGCGTGAGAGAGCGCGATCAAGGCCCATCCCCGAGGCCTTCCTCCTGGCGCCCCCGTGCTGGCGCCACTCCCTTGATCATTCGCAACACAAGGACACCGCCATGCCCAAAACCAATTCCTCGAAGGCCAGCGTACTGGCCGAGTGGCGCGCCGATATCGATATCGGCCGGTTCGCTGCGGCACTGCTGACCTTCGCTCTATGCCGCCTGCGAGCAACGAACGAAGCCTCAGCGGGTCCGTTGCCCGGGTCCGCACCGGCGGCTGAGCCCATAGAGGCCCAGCCATGAGCGATCTCCTGCTCTGGCTGCCGTACGTCCTTGGCGCGTTGCTTGGCATCGGCGTTGTCCTGGCCGTGCGCGCTGCCAACGCTGCCAGCTGGCGCCGGGACCTGGTGGCCTTCCGGCTGCGCCTGCCCCGCGGGCTCGACCCCCAGGCCGTGGCTGCCTGGCTGACGACGGTCGCCGCGGCCACCCGCTCGCCGGCCAAGGCCCTCATCCCCCACCCGCCGATCGTGCTGGAGGTCGTCGCCACGGCGCGCGGGATCTCGTACTACCTGCTGACGCCGCGCCGGGACCGGTTGGGCCTGCTGGCCGGGCTGCGCGCAGCGCTGCCCGGGGTGCGGATCGAGGAAGCCCCCGAGCATCTCCTAAGCCGGCCGATCTTCGGGTCAGCTACCGAAGTGGGGCTGAGCTCAGAGGTGCAGCCGCTGGCCGCCGAGCGGGCTGCCATTGCCAGCGCAGCCCTCCTGGCTTCGCTCCAACCGTTGCACGACAGCGAGATCATTTGCTGCCAGTACATCGTCGGCGGCGTCAGCGGCGTGGGTACTGGTCGGCAGTCAATACCACCGGGGCTCCCGGCGGTCATGCGCTCAGTCGTCGAGCGCGCCAACGCCGAGGCCGAACGAGCAGCGCGGGTTAAGCACGCCCTGCCCCTGCTGCAGGTCTGCTGCCGGATCGGCGCAGTGGCCGCACGTCCCGACCGCCAGGGCGCGATGGTCAGCCGAGTTATCGCCGCGCTGCGCACGCTCGAGACGCCTGGGGTATCGGTGCGGCGGCTGGCTGTGCCGTCCGCGGTTGCTGCTCGGCGCCTGAGCGCCATCGCCCTGCCGCTGTGGGGCTGGGGCCTGGTCATCAACGCGGGGGAAGCAGTGGGCCTGGGCCTGCCGGTTGGTGATGTCTCGCTACCGGGTCTCAGCCTGGGCTCGGCCCGCCAACTGCCGCCGGCACCCGGCATGCCGCGCGGCGGCCGCGACGCGGTGGTCATCGGCACCAGCAACTACCCGGGCATGGCCCAGCCGCTGGGCTTCCGCACCGAAGATCGGCTGCGGCACACCTGGGTGCTCGGGCCGACCGGTACCGGCAAGTCCACTTTGCTGGGCAACCAGATCTTGCAGGACATCGCGGCCCGGCGTGGTGTGGTCGTCGTCGACCCGAACGGGGATTTGATCAACGACGTCCTGGCGCGGGTACCGGAGGACCGGACGGAGGACATCGTCGTCCTCGACCTTGCCGCGACAGACCAGCCGGTGGGGATCAACCTCCTGCGGCACCAGGGCGACGAGCACAGCCGCGAGCTGGCTGTCGACACCATCGTGCACATCATGGCCAGCCTGTGGCACGGCTCGTGGGGACCGAGGACGAGCGACGTCCTCCGGGCCAGCTTGCTCACGCTGACGCACACCCGGGCGTCGGACGGCTCGGCGTTCACCCTGGCCGAGGTGCCAGAGCTCCTGACCAACCAGGCCTTCCGGCGGTTCGTCTTGGCCCAGTCGAGCGTGCCGGCTTCGGTGCGATCGTTCTGGCGCGAATACGAGCAGCGCTCCGATGCCGAACGGGTGCAGATCATCGGGCCCAGTCTGAACAAGCTCCGGGCCCTAAGCACCCGAACGTCGCTGCGGCTGGCGCTCGGGCAGAGCGAGGGCTTCGATGTCGCCGAGGCCTTCCACGGCAAGGCGGTGCTGGTCAACCTGGCCAAGGGCTCGCTCGGCACCGACACGGCGCAACTGGCGGGCGCCTTGCTGGTAGCGGTGCTGTGGCAAAAGATCCTCGGACGAGTAGCGGTGCCGGCGGAGCGGCGGCGCCCAACGTTCGTCTACCTCGATGAGTTTCAGGACGTCATCCGCCTGCCATTGGATCTTGGCGACATGCTGGCCCAGGCCCGCAAGTACAAGGTCGGCCTGATCCTGGCCCACCAGTACCTGGGCCAGCTACCCACCGCCGTGGAGACGGCGGTGCTCGGCACCGCCCGCACCCAGATCGTCTTCCAGCTCAACGCCTACCAGGACGCCCGGGCGTTGGCCCGGCCGTTCTCGCCACTGACGCCGGATGACCTCATGGGCCTGGATGCCTGGGAGATCGCCGTTCGACCCGCGGTTGACGGCCGGACGCTCGGCGTCGTCACGGCGTCCACGCCACCACTGCCGGGGGCCGTGCGCGATCCGGCGCAGCTGGCCGCGCAGAGCCGGCACCGCTTCGGCCTCCCCCGGGCCGACGTCGAAGCCGCCCTAGCCGCACGGATCGAGGCGCCGCTACCCGGCAGCGGCGGACGGATCGGCCGGCAGTCACGAGGTGCCGGGTCGTGATCAGGGCTGCTCCGTTCGGCGCTCCGGTCGCGTCGAGTGCCCTTCGTCGGTTTCCCCTGGTCAGGCGCATGTTTCGCGGCATTACGCCCCCGAGAGTCCGCCTCCTACCGGAGGCGTCCTCATGAGCGGCCAGCGGGTATCTGCTGGGCAGGTTGAGCGCCTGGCCGGGCTGCTCAGTGAGCGTGACTGGCGCATCGTCATTGACCTTCAGCGGGTCAAGGTCCTGACCGGTCAGCAGTTGGATCAGCTGCACTTCCAAGATGTGGCCACCTCGGCCCGGGGCCGGGTGCGGCGGCGGACCATGGCTCGCCTGCGGGACTGGCGAGTCGTCGCCGCCCTGGAGCGTCGGATCGGTGGGGAGCGGGCCGGATCCTCCGGCCTGATCTTCACCCTCGACACCGCCGGACGTCGTTTGCTTGAGCGCCACCAAGCGGCTCCGGACGAGCCGGCGCCCGCTACTCGGATTCGGCGTCCGCGCACACCGCGGCCGCTGTTCCTGGCGCACGCCTTGGCGGTCAGCCAGCTGTACGTGGATCTCGCCGCCGCAGTGAAGGCCGTGCGCGGCCTCACGCTCGACGCCTTCGCGACCGAACCGGCCTGTTGGTGGCCGGACGGCGGTGGCTGGCTCAAGCCCGACGCCTACTTGGCCTTGGCCAGCACCGAGTTCGTGGATCATGTCTGGGCCGAAGTGGACCGTGCCACAGAGAGCCTGCCCACGCTGCGCGGCAAGCTGCACACCTACCTCGACTTCCTCAACCGGGGCGAGCTCGGACCCGGGGGCGTGATGCCCCGCGTCGTGATCAGCGTGCCGGACGACGCCCGGGCAGCGGCTATCCGGCGCGAGGTAGCACGGCTGCCGGACACCGGGGTCGAGCTGTTCAGCGTCGTACGGCATGAGGTGACGGCGCAGGCAATCGTCGGCGGGCTGCTCGACGGTGGCGCACCGTGAGCAGCGAGGCCGGTTCTTCGCCAGAGGGGCGCGACCGCTGGGTGACGGCGGGCATGGCGATCGTGGCCCTGTCCGCGGCGCTCAGCAGCTTCGCCGGGCTCTACAGCCTGGCAGTGGCCGCCGGCTGGCAGCGCTGGCTGGCGCCACTGCTGCCGCTGACCGTCGACGTCTACGCCGCGATCGCGACCCGAGTCTGGCTCGCCGGTGGGGCGGCCAGCGCTTCAGCACGGCATTTCGCCCGTTGGAACGCGCTGCTCGCGGTCGGCCTGTCGCTCACCGGCAACGGAGTCTGGCACTTGGCCGAAGCCGGCCTGCTCGGCATCGGCTGGCCCGTCGTGCTGGCAACCGGATCGGTGCCGCCACTGATGCTCGGCCTGCTGTCGCACCTCGCCGTCCTGCACGGGCAGGACGGCCCGGACGTCGGGACGGCGGCCGTCCTGGAGGTCGGATCGGGGCCGGAAGCGGGTTCAGATGAGGACGCAGCCGGCGCTGAGGCCGAGACGGCAGAGGACGGCCTGCTGGCCGCCGCCCGGGCCGCCGATGCCGAGTATCGGGCCTCACATGACGGGCGGCCCATCACGAGGGACGCGCTACGGCGGGCACTCGGTATCAGCACGGAGCGGGCGGGCGAGGTGCTGCGGGCGGTGCGGCACGAGCAGCGTGCGGCCGGAAGTCAGCATGGCCAGTAATAGGCCCCGCCTATATGAATTTCCGAACCGATAGGACGACGTTGTAAATTCTACGCTTCCATTTGCTTTCAGAATGTCGCATAATTGGAACGCAAGCGGAGGATGTCACATATGAATAGAACTGAAAACAAAGATGCGCAGGCAGACGCCGTGACGATCGGAAGGTACCTGCGCAAGACCCGTGAGCGGAGGGGTATGACGCTGCGCGGCCTTGCCAGCGAAGTTGATCTGCATCCATCGTACATAGTACGCCTTGAAGCCGACCAGGTCCGCCAGCCGTCTCCCGAAAAACTCCAACGGATTGCCGAGGTGCTGGGCGTCGACCATGGAGATCTATTCGCCCTGGCAGGCTACCAGTCGCCGCAGGGACTGCCGAGCTTTGTGCCCTACCTACGGGCACGCTACCGGATGACTGATGGGACAGCCGAGGAGCTGGCCACCTATTTCGACAATCTAAAACGTGAACGCCGGATCGTTGAGCGCACCACGCCGATGGCCCGCAAGGCGGACGACCTTGGGTTCGACTCGCCAGAGAGTGTCAAATGGGAAAACCTTTGAAGGAGGCATATGGAAGATTCACGGAAAGACATCCTTGAGCAGGTGCGCCGCCTGATGCCGGCGCGGACGCTCGATCTACTGGCCCGGCCACTCAGCCGGGTGGAGGCCCGGGTCGTGGCCGAACGGCAGGCATACGCGCTGCTCCGGGGGCTTGGCATCACCAAACCCAGCGTGGACATCGAGCTGGTGGCCGAACTGCCGGAGATCGAGGTCGTGGTCGTACCTGGCCTGGCGAGCAGCGGTTACTCGCAGTGGAACCCCCGGAAACGCCAGTGGCTGGTGCAGATCAACGCGGACGACAGCCTGTGGCGCTGCCGTTCCAGCCTGGCGCACGAGATGAAGCACATCCTGGACGACCCCTTCCGCGAGGCGCTCTATCCCGGCTGGCGCCGGGACGATGCGGCCGGCTCGGCCGAGGCCGAAGCGCTGTGCGATTACTTCGCCGGCTGCGTCTTGGTGCCCCGGCCATGGCTTGAACAGGCATGGCGGGCTGGGATGCGGGCTCGCACAGCCTTGGCCAGCGTCTTTGATGTGTCCGAGGCCCTGATCGGGGTCCGGCTCCGACAGGTCGGGCTGGAGCGGGTCAGGCCAGCGTCGCGGAAATGGCGTGGTGATTCCCGCACGGCCTACCGCCGCAGCGGTGTAGCCATTCGCCGGGCCGGCGTTGGTCTGCGGCAGGCTGCCACGTCACCGGTCGGTGCGTTGTGCCCGGGAGGCGCGCTATGACCGCGCCGCAGGGGCAGCCAGGCATGTCCGCAGCCCGCAGCACCGCCCGGGCTGATACCGAACTTGAGGCAAGCGGTGTGGCCACTAGGGCTCCGGTCGTGCTGACGGTGGCGGAAGCGGCGCAGGTGCTGAAGATCAGCCGGTGGAGCATCTACCAGCTGATCCGCGCTCGGCGGCTGAGCACGGTGACGATCGGACGGCGGCGCTTGGTGCCGGTGGCGGCCTTGATCGAGTTGCTTGGGCGGCTCACCGAGGAGGCCGCGTGATGGCGGGGCGGCGGGCCAACGGTGAGGGAACGATCTACCGACGTCAGGACGGCAGGTACGAGGCCGCCATCTACCTCCAAACGCTCAGCGGAAGACGGAAACGAGTGCGAGTTTATGGAGCGACCCGCGCCGAGGCGTATGAAAGAATCATAGAGGTTCAGGCAAAGACCCAGCGGGGGCTGGCAGTTCCTGACGAAGCATGGAAGATGGGCGACTACCTCCATCACTGGCTTGAGGACGTCGTCCGGAAGAACAAACGCCCTGGCACCTACGCGCAGTGCGAGATGATCTGTCGGCTGTACCTGATTCCCGGCTTGGGACGGCAATCGCTCGCCAGACTGACCGTACATGCGGTTCAAGGATTTCTGAGCGAGTCGATCGAGTCTGGGCACTCCGTGCCAAAGGTACAGATTATGCGCAAGGTACTCAGTTCAGCGCTGAGCCATGCGGTACGCCAGGAGACTGTCAGCCGTAACGTCGCCCGTCTCGTCGTACTTCCGACCCACCGGCCAAACGAGGTCGAGCCGTGGACACCCAATGAGTCGAAACGATTCCTGAAGGTGGCGCGCCCAGAAGCTCTCTACTCGGCCTTCCTGCTGCTACTGCTGTGCGGCTTGCGACGCGGCGAAGTGCTGGGATTGCGTTGGTGCGACGTCGACTTCACCGATGACGTACTGCACGTGCGCCAGCAACTCCAGCGAGTGAAGGGAAGCCTTCACATCGGGCCGGTCAAGACGAAAGCCGGCGAGCGACGATTGCCGCTGCTGCGCTTTGTGCGGCAGGCGCTGGTGGAGCACCGAGAGCGACAGATGCAGATCCGCAAGGCGGTCGGGACGGAGTGGCAGGGGGCTTCTGACACCGAGGCGCTCGTGTTCTGCACCCAGAGTGGCCGGCCACTCGAGCCGTCTACCCTCGTGCGAACTTTCCAGCGGCTCTGCCAGCAGCATGACATTCGACGCATCAGGCTTCATGATCTTCGGCACAGCCTGGCGACGCTCCTGCAGGATCTCGGTGTACCAGCTCGCAGCGCCCAGCTGATTCTTGGCCACGCCCGCGTCTCGACGACGCTTGAACACTACACTCACGACCGGCTCACGCAACGGCGGGCGTCGCTTGAGAAGGTCGAGAGAGTACTGGTCAAAACTCCACCAAGGAGCGGCCGAGAGGCAACGTACGCTAGACCGCGTGGGCGTAGCCGTCAATTTAGCCGTCAAGGCCACCTGATTGATGTATATCTTACTTCGCTTATATCTGGTGCGGGTCGGGGGACTCTAACCCCCGGCCTCGTCCTTGGCAATTTTTCAGCCACCAGTCCGCTCGACCGCCTCACCTCTATAAGCACGGCAGTTGAGGCCAGTAAACGACGGTGGCTCGTCGGCAGCGCTGCCGTCAGCAGTAGCCGTCAACCCCACCCGGCCAAGCCTGGCTGCTCCTGTGGTTGCCACGTCGAGGGAGCCGCCGCATGAACATCTCCTCCTGGCTTACCACCCGCGCGCCACCCACCCCGGCCACGCGCTCTCTCTGCCTCACCCATCCGGGACAGCCCGCTGTCCCCGTACCTTCCCATCACCGTAAGGACGGATCATGCACATCCTGTTCGACCCCGGCCTCATGGACGCAATGCCGTGAAGCTTAAGTCGATCTTGGATGGCTGATCTTCCGCTGTTGCTGGCCGGCGGGTTGGTACGGCGTGGCGGCGTGGCATCTGTGCTGGTGGGTGGTTTGGTCACGGTTCGTGGCTTCGATGATGTCCCCGGACCAGGTGTCGGTCGGGGTGCTGGTGACGGCGGTCCCGCGTGACGCGGTGGATGAGGCGGTCGAGGTCTGTGGGGTCGGCGAGCGGCGGAAGGGCGGGAAGCTCCCGCCGCATGTGACGTCGTATCTGACGCTGGGAATGTGCCTGTTCCCGGACGACGACTACGCCGAGGT
>NZ_MBLO01000058.1 GCF_001854805.1 Pseudofrankia coriaricola | reverse complement strand
CGATGATCTCTCCGCGCTGGCGGATCTTGTCCAGCGTCGGGCTCGCCGGGAAGTCCGTGGCCTGGGTCAATTTGTAGCCGCCGGCCGGCGTGGCGGCGCCGACGGCCGCGGGCCCGGAGTCCCCACCGCCGCCGCCGCACGCGGCGAGCGTCAGCGCGGCGGCGAGACCGACCGCGACGGATGACAGGCGCGCCGAGAGGCGGGATCGTCTGAACATGGGTTCCCTTTCTGCTGTTTCCCCGCGCGGAGCCGCGGCGGGTGAAAAATTCGCGAGCCTTTCCGGCTCGCTGGGGGACCGGTACCACGCGCACGGGGCCTTGAGGGCGGCGGCGCGGGCGGTCAGTGGCTGATTGGCGTTCGAGGGCGTACGAAAACAGGACTTCCCGGGCACGGCGCGGCCGCGGCCGCGGTTTCCTGAAAAGAGCCGCGCGAGTACCCTTGCCGTCGTCCGTTGGCGAGTTCCGGAGCCTCGGCTCTCAGGTGCGATGGGAAAGGTCGGTGGCCGTAGCGGTGTTGTGGAGACCAGGCGGAACCCGACGCCCAGCGGTCCCTTTGCCGGAGAAAAACGGTGGAGGCGGTCCGGTCGCCCAACCTGGCCGGTGGCCCGCCGGTCCAGTACGGTGGCCGCTGTCCTGTGATCAGCCGCCCAGCGGTGGCGGCGGTGGTCTTTCGACCCGCGCCGGCCGGGACCTGCTGGCGTTCACCGAGCCTGCTCTGGCCCTCTGACCAGGCGACCAGCCCGCCCCCGCGACACCCCTGGCCGGCCTGGCGCGACAGCGCCGCGCTGACTCCTCACGGTCCAACATGCCCGGCCGGCGTACCAGCCCCGCCGGACCGAGAAGTCCGTCGCCTGGAGAAAATCCCATTGATTGCTGCTACGAATCCTCTTTCGATCAGACCCCGTGACCGCGGACTGGACAACTGTGGAGCCTCTCATCGGCCGTCGACGGGCCGCCGACTGGAAGGTTGATTCGAGATATTCAAGCTTCGCCCAAGATAAGTGACGCCACCGCCGACCACTGTCCAGATCGCGACAGATCCTTGTTTCTTTACTTCTCCCTTACTCCTCCTTTACTTCTTCGGGCGGTCCTGCCCCGGCCGACAATGACCCCGCCGCTGAATGCTGTCCGGTTCGCGACAGATCTGCGTTTATTTCGCGAAGGGGCACGTTTAGTAAAGGTGTGCGCGGAAGCGGACCGGTGGATCGCGCGGACGTCGGTGTTGGCGTTGGCGCGCGGCGTCGAGCGCCGCGGGTCACCGAACTCACCGTCGTCGTCGACGCCGGCCACTGGAACCACGCACCGCGGATCCAGCGTCCGCGTCGCCCGTGAAACGCGCAGTCCGCACCGGTAGACGACCCGGTGCGGACTGCGAGGTGCGGACTGCGAGGTGCGGAAGGGCTACTCGGATACCTCGGACGGGCTGGCCGAACCCCGCGGCTCGGGCACCGCCACGGCGTCGCCAGCGCCCACGCCGGCCGGTATGACCGGGCGCGAGGGCGGTACGCGAAGCACCTTGGCCGCCCAGTCGGGCAGCCACCAGTTCCACTGGCCGAACAACGACACGAGCGCGGGCACCAGCACCGACCGGACGATGGTCGCGTCGAGCAGGATGCCGAAGCCCAGCGCCGTCGCGAACGTCTTCAGGTCGGTGCCCGGCCCGGTCGCGAGCGCGATGAACGCCAGGAACAGGATCAGCGCGGCACTGGTGACCAGCCGACCGGTGCGCCCGATCCCCTCGACGACGGCGCCGTCCGTGTCTCCCGTCCGGTCGTACTCCTCCCGGACGCGGGCCAGGATGAACACCTCATAGTCCATCGACAGCCCGAACAGGAACGCGAAGACCATCAGCGGGATCCAGAAGGTCACGGCTCCGGTGGCGTGCACGCCGAATATCGCGTCGGATCCGTACCCGTTCTGCCAGAACAGCACCATGAAGCCGAGGGTCGCGCCGAGGGTGATCAGGTTGAGGAGAACCGCCTTGATCGGGAGCAGGATCGATCGGAAGGCGCGGGCGAGGAGCACGAACGTCAGCAGCGCGATGATCGTGATCATCAGTGGGAAGTTGCCGTAGACGGCCTTCAGGAAGTCGATCTGGTCCGCGCCGATCCCGGCGACGCCGACGACGCCCGGCAGATCGGCGACGGCCGTCTTGACCTTGCGCACCGGTCCGATCGACGACGAGTTGACGGTCTCCGCCTCCGGGATCACGACCACGATGCTGTGCCCGGCGGCGGTCTGTCCGGCACCGGTCGCCACCACAGCCCGATCGACGCCGGGCACATCGCCCACGGCCTTGGCGACCGACTGCGCCTGTGACGTGTCGACCAGCACCTCCATCGGCGTGAGGACACCGGTCGGCACGCCGCCGTCCTTCAGCGTCTGGAGAGCCGTGTAGGCCGGGCCGTTCTTGGCCAGGGACTCGGACGAGGCAAGGCCGATCTTGATGCCGGCGAACGCGGCGATGAGCAGGCCGAGGGCCAGCAGGGCCGCCCCCGCCGCGATGATCCGACGCCGCACCACGGCCTTGGCCCACCTGGTCCAGGCCCGCCCGGCTCGGTTCTCGTGCCGGATCTTGGGCCAGTCGACCTTGGGGCCGATCCCGCCGAGAATCGCCGGCGTCAGCGTCAGGGTCGTGAACACGCTGGCCAGGGGGATCAGCGCGCCACCCAGCCCGATGCTGCGCATGAACGGTACGGGGAGCACCACCAGTGCCAGCAGCCCGATCGCCACCGTAATGCCGCTGAACATCACCGCGTGACCGGCCGTCTGCATGGCGACCACAACCGCGTCGTGGTTGTCGCGGCCGCGGTCCCGCTCCTCACGCCAGCGGGTGACCAGGATGAGCGAGTAGTCGATCGCGACGCCGAGACCGATGAGGGCGACCAGGAACTCGACGATGAACGAGACATCGGTGAGGTAGGTCAACGGCAGCAGCAGGATGAACGTGGTCAGGATCGAGGCGGCCGCCACGACCAGCGGCAGGAACGCCAGGAACGACGCGAAGACGAAGGCGAGCACTGCCAGCGCGCCGACGGCGCCGAGGAGGACCTCGGCGAACACGCCGGCCCCGCCACCGTCCGAGTCGCCGACGGCCAGGGCGTCCTCGCCAGTCACGCCGACCGTCGCGCCCGTGGGAGCCGCGTCCGTCAGCGCCGTCCTGATGGCGTCCGTCGGAAACGTCGCCGTCGGGTCGTGCAGGAACCGGTAGAAGACCAGGGCGTAGGAGGTGCGGTCATCCTTGGTGCGGAAGGCCTTGTCGCCGGTGTTCGCCTCGTCGATCACCCGGGTCTGCGGCACGTTCTCCTGCACCGCGGCGAACGCCTGCCCGATGGAGTCCTCCCGGCCAGTGACAACCTGGCCCGCCGGCATGGTGACGCTGACCACGTAAGGCGAGGTCTTGCCGCCGGATGTGAACTCGGAGTCAATCTTGTTCGCGGTCTCGGTGCCTGGTTGTCCCGGCAGCGAGAAGTCAATGACCAGGCGATCGTTGGCCGGGCCGGTCAGCGCGACGCCCGCGACCACGATGAGAAGCCAGCCGACCAATACAAGTCTGCGATGGTGAAGTACGAACTCTGCGATCCGGCGCACGAAACTCCCCTGCCTTGGAAGATCACGTCAAGCGGGCGAATACTAGCAAGGGAGACCGACAAGCCGGCCGCGACTCATCGACCCAGTCGGAAACGACGCCAGCCGCGAGGTGTGTTATCCGTCACTGGCGGGCCGACGCGCCGGGACCGGCCGGACGGCGTTGCCCCGCCCTGCCAGAGAGTTGACGGTACTGCACCGCGTCCGCCAACCCGCCGCCGCCATGGTCTGTCTTCCGGCTTGGCACCCAGATGTCGGATCGCCGACACCGGGAGGTCGGATTCCGGCCGGCAATGTGCGCGGGGTTCGGGCGGCGGCCAGAAGGCTAGCCGCCCGGTCCGTCAGCGAGCCGGGCAGCCGGCCGCCGGAACATGACGGACGTCCATCTCGGCGTGCTGACCGCCGGGAATCCTCACGATGTGGCCCCGGGTCCGCGCACCGCGGCGCAGATGCCGCCGTCGACCAGGATGTCGGTGCCGGTGAGAAAACGGGCCTGGTCCGACAGGAGGAAGGCGACCACGTCGGCGACGTCGTCCGCCTGCCCGACCCGGCCGAGCGGCGTCTGTTCCACGAGCGTCCGCATGACGCTCTGGGTCTCCGCCTCCTGCCGGCCCTGCGGCGTGTCGATGATTCCCGGAGAGAGGGAGCAGACGCGCCCGCCGAGGGGCCCTACCCGCACCGCCTCCCGCTGGGCGAAACGCTGCACGCCGCGTTTGGCCCATGAGTAGGCCAGTCCAGAGTCCTCGACGGCCGGTCCGAGGACGTCGTGGATGCGGTCGAGGAAGTCCTCGTCGAGCGGGTCGTCGAGCACGGCGTCGGCGGCCGGGTGCGGATCGGTGATCATCAGGATCGGGGCCATCGACGCGAAGCAGACCATCGCGGTCCCGGCCGTGGTCAGCGGGCGCAGCGCCTCGGCGAGCATCGCGGTCCCTATGAGATCCACGGTGAAGATGCGACGCCAGTCGGCCATCGTCGGTGAGATCCCCGCGGCGTGTGCGACGGCACGAAGCGTCCCGAGGTCGCCGACCCGGGATGCGAGTCGCGACAGGCCATCACCGTCGGTGACATCGAGAACGAACGGCTCGACGAAGGTTCCACCGTCGCCGGCTGCCAGCTCCTTGGCGACCGCTGTCACCGACTCGTCCCGGTCGACCAGCAGCAGAGCGTCGACCGCGCCGGCGAGCCGCTGCGCGCAGGCCAGTCCCATGCCGCGGCCGGCGCCGGTCGCGATGCCTACCGTGGTCATGGCCCGACCTCGAAGGCACGAATCGGCGCACTGCCGTCCCAGTCGGCCGCGGACTGGCGGACGAGGATCGCGATGCCATCCGTCGCGGCCGTGACTTCCATGATCTCGACGATCGTCGCCGGTCCGGCGGGCGGCTCGACGTAGGCGTAGCGGGTCGCGCCACCCCCGTCACCGGACCACACCACGGGCCATCCGGCGGCCTCGACTGATCGCATGGTGGCGTCGAAGTCGGTGGTCCACCAGGCCAGCTGATGAAATCCCTCCCGCCCGGACTCGAGAAACTCGGTGTAAATGCTGGGCGTGTCGTCCTCCTGGCAGATGAGTTCGACCTGTAAATCGCCCGTGTTGCCGAAGGCGATCGACAGGGGGACCGTGCAGGGCCGGCCCCGGTAGGTTCCGCTCTGCGACTGTCCACGCAGGACGTACCAGGGCCCGACCCCCAGCTCGAGCCAGCTTGTCAGGGCCTGATCGAGGTCGCGGACGATGTAGCCGATCTGGCGCACGACTCCCGGAAGAACGGCCGGCGCGACAGCTGAGTCGGGGTATGGGCGCATCAATGCCTCCTGCGGTTGGCTGGTCCGTGACCGCGGCCACGGCGGGTGGTGCCGAAGCAATTGCCTGTGCCCTGGCCGCCGACACGACGGCGGGCGGTCGTCCGTTCGCCGGCCTCGCTCTCGACCCGTGGGCCACGGCGGTGAGGTCTGCCGGGACCGGTAACTGGATGGTGCGGCCGGCCCGGCCTGGCCCGGCGCGGCCGGTGCGGTCAGGGGACGTGGACCGGTAGCTTCTCCCAGCCGCGCACGGTTGACGTGCGGGCCTGGACAGCGTTGTCCCAGTCGACCTCCCAGGTGGGGAATCGGTTGAGGACCTCGTCGAGCGCCACCCGTCCCTCGAGGCGAACCAGCGCGGCGCCGAGGCAGTGGTGGATGCCGTAGCCGAAAGAGAGGTGGCGGCCGACGTCGCGGTGGATGTCGAAACGGTCGGGGTCCGGGAACCGGTGCTCGTCCCGGTTGGCGGAGCCGTTGAGGAGCAGAATGGCGCTGCCCGCGGGAACGGTCCGACCGTGGTGCTCCACGTCGTGGAGGACGTATCTGGCCTGCACGGGCGAGGGGGACTCGTAGCGAAGGAGCTCCTCGATCGCGTTGGGGATCAGGGATCGGTCCTCGACGAGCTCACGGCGCTGGTCCGGGTGTTCGGCGAGTACCTTCCCGGTCCAGCCGATGAGCCTTGCTGTCGTTTCGTTGCCGGCGCCGGCGAGCAGGTAGATGTAGTTGAGGACCTCTTCCCGGGTCAGGGTGCGGGTGGTGCCGGTCTCGTCCTCGAACTCCGCATTGAGGAGTTCTGTCATGAGATCGTCGGAGGGATGTTTGGCCCGCCACTCGACATAGTCGGCAAACTTTTCGGCGCCGCTCATGTCCGGGGGCGCGAGGTCGTCGCCATCCTCGAGGCGGAGGTTGTCGTCGAAGAGGTCCCGGATCGCTTCCTGGTCTTCTTCGGGGATGCCCAGCAGATAGCCGATGACGCGCATGGGCATCGCCGCGGCCAGGTTGGCGACGAAGTCGAACCCGCCCGATCCGACGAAGGGGTCGAGGGAGCGTCGGCAGAAGTCGCGGACCTGCGGTTCGAGTGCGTTCATCTTCCTGGGCGTGAACACCCGGGCCATGACGCCGCGGTGGACTTGGTGGACGGGAGGGTCCTCGAACAGGATCGACCCGGGGGGAATCGGGGCATTCGCCTTGATGATCTCGAGGACGGTGCCCCGTCCGGACCGGTAGGTCTGCCAGTTGCTCAGGCAGGGCTCGACATCCTCGAAACGACTTAGCGCGTAGAAGTCGTGCCTGTCGTTGTAGTAGAGCGGCGCCTCGTGACGCATCCGCCGCCATACCTGATACGGATCCGCGTCGATCTGGAAGTCATACGGGTCGTAGTAGAGGTCACTGCCGCTGGTCGTCAGTGGCACAGCGAGGCTCCTTGTCTCTGGTGAATGGGGTGCCTACTTGGTGGTAGCGCGCTCACGGCGGCGACAGTCGACGGCGAAATCATCGTTACCCGGGAGTGACATGTGCACCTCGGTTGCCGGGCGCCGGTCCGGGGCCCTGTCGGTCAGCTCAGGGCGTCACGGCCACGGCCCGCACCGGCCACGCGGCGACCGCGGCGTCGCCCGGTGGCCCGGCGCTCAGGCCTTTGGCCAGGCGAGCGCCTTGGTCTCCAGGTACTGCTCGAACCCCTCGGCGCCGTTCTGCCGGCCTATGCCGCTGTGCTTGTAGCCGCCGAAGGGCAGGTCAGCGCCGTACGGAATGCCGCCGTTGATGCCCAGGCCGCCGGTGCGGACGCGGCGGGCCACGGCCAGCGACCGCTCGAGGGAGCCGGAGAACACGGCGCCCGAGAGCCCGTAGCGGCTGTCGTTGGCGATCCGGACGGCGTCGTCGTCGTCCTCGAAGGGGATCACGACGAGAACCGGTCCGAAGATCTCCTCCTGGGCGATCGTCATCGAGTTGTCCACGTCGGTGAACAGGGTGGGCTCGACGTACCAGCCCTTCGGGAGGTGCTGGGGGCGCCCGCCGCCGAGAGCGAGCGTCGCGCCTTCCCGGACGCCCCGCTCGATGTAGCCGAGCACGCGGTCGCGCTGCTTCGCCGAGATCAACGGGCCCATCATCACGTCGGGGCGCTGCGGGTCGCCGTACGGCGCCGCCGCCAGGGCGGCCTTCAGGATTTCGACGCCCTCGTCGTAGCGCGACCGGGGAAGCAGCATCCGAGTCTGGATGGCGCAGCCCTGACCGGCGTGATAGCACACCCCCAGGCCGGTCGTGACCGCCGTCGGCAGGTCGGCGTCGTCCAGCACGATCGTCGCCGACTTGCCGCCGAGCTCGAGAAAGACCCGCTTGAGCGTGGCGGCGCCCTTCTCCATGATCCGCTGGCCCACCGTGGTCGATCCGGTGAAGGAGATGAGGTCGACCTGTGGCGACAGGGTCAACTCCTCGCCGACCAGGTGGTCCGAGGAGGTGACCACGTTGACGACGCCGGGCGGAATGTCCGTGCGCTCGGCGACGAGGCGGCCGATCCTGGTGGCGTTCCATGGGGTGTCCGGAGCGGGCTTGAGCACCACCGTGTTCCCGGTGGCGAGCGCCTGGCCGAGCTTGTTCAGCGTCACCTCGAACGGGAAGTTCCACGGCACGATCGCGCCGACCACGCCGACCGGCTCCTTCCGGACGCGCCGCTCGGTGAGCATGCCCATGGCGGGGGCGTCGGGGAGCTCGGTCTCCCAACGGAACTCCTCGATCAGTTTCGCCGGGTAGCGAAGCGCGCTTTCCAGCGGATCGTCGAGCTGCGGGCCGTTCGTCACCATCCGCGGACAGCCGACCTCGAGGATGAGCTCCTCCCGGAGTTCCTCCCGCTCGGCCTCCAGCGCATCCTGCAACTGCTCGAGACAGCGCTTGCGCAGCGCTCGGTTGGTCGGCCAGTCCGTCTCGTCGAACGCGCGCCGGGCCGCCGAGATGGCCCGCTGCATCTGGGCGCTCGACGCGTCGGCGACCTGGCCTAATGTCTCCTCGGTGGCCGGGTTGATGTTGTCGAACGTCTTGCCCGAGTCCGCCTCGACGAGCTCTCCGTCGACAAGCATCCTCGTTTCGGAGCCGATCTTCCGGGTTTCAGGCACTGTTCTCCCTGCCTCCGCTCGGCTTGGTGTCGGTGTTCGGGCTCGTTGCCGGCGCGCGCGTCGAGACCGGGTCCGGGACGCGCGCGTCCCGTTGTCGAGTTCTCGGTGGGAATGGGGTGGGTTGTTGCGTGGGGAGCGCCTAGGCGCTGGCCTCGGCGGTGCTGCTCGACCGGAGCGGTACTAGCCGGTGTCGTCGCGTCGGCGGCGTGGCTTCTTGGGTTCACGCAGTTGCAGCGCGTTGATGTAGATTCTGGTGATCTGTTCGACGGCGGTGTCGAAGTCGTACCCCGAGTCGTCCTGCAGGAGGGACTGCTCGGCGAACCGTATGGTCATCACGGCCAGGGCGTCGGTCACGATGACGGGGTCGAGGGCTGGGTCCGCGAGACCGCGTCGCTGGAGCTGTGCGATCGAGTTGGCCATCTCCTTGACGTGTTGCTTGTAGAACTGGGTCCAGAGCGCCCGGATCTGCTCGTTGTGGCGTGCCACCTGCTCGATCACGCCCATGATCCGCGCTTCCTTGCGGTGGGCCTCGAGGCGGGTCCGCATGGCCGAGGCGAGGCGCTCGTGCGGCGTGGCGGTGGAAGTCGGGTCCAGGATGATGTCCACGCCGGCGTTCAGCGTGTGATCCAGGACCGCCGCCACCTCGCGCAGGATGTCCTCCTTCGAGTCGAAGTAGTGGTAGAAGGCGCTGTGGGTCAGGCCGGCCCGTTCGGCGACGTCCGAGATCCGGGCCTCGTGGAAGCCCTTCTCCTCGAAGACCGCCTTCGCGGCCTCGACCAGGCGTGCCCTCGTCTCGGCCCCTCGGCGCGAGCGCGGGCCGTCGTCGTCCCAGCGCTGCGCGCGCAGCCGGCTGTCGGCGCCGGAGATCGAGGGCGATGCCGTCGCCGGGCTCGGCTGGGGGAGAGGCTCCATCTGCTGCTCCTTCAGGGCCGCCGGGCGAGGACGCGGCGGTGGTTCCGTATGGCGGGCTGGTTCGTCAGGTGTTCGGACGCGGCGATCGGCTCGGTCGGAGGAGAGCACACGCGGGGAGTGGCCCGGCGACCCGATGACCGTGGGTCGACCGCGGGGGCGGCCGAGCCACGAGCACCTCCTTGCGTCGCTGTGCACGCTCGGCCGCGAAACACCTCTTCGGACCGGACGATGCCAGACGCGCGACGATCCCAGATCCGCGAGGCGCGCCGCCTGCCGGCCGGCCCGGTCCGACGGACTACCCGGCGAGCGGCATCGGCGGCGCGTGGCACCGCGGTGCCGGGCGCGGCGACCCCCTGCCGGCGACCTCCCCGGTGGCGGCGTCGACGGTGTAGGACCTCTCGCCCGGAGCCGCCTCGGTCAGCCGGACATCGAGCGGCACCTGCCGCTCGCGTCCGACCTTCGATGTCTCCATCACCGCTCACCCGCTCTTTGCGCCCAGGTGCTGCCGCCGCCTGGCAGTCGTCAGGCGGCTCCCGCGGCGGGCCCGAGGTTCCGAGGCCGCAGCCTGATGAAGTTGACATGATCGTGAAAAAAGTTTGACGATCATGTCTGGAAAAGTTGACGCAAATGTAGACGGTCTTCGACCGGACGGCAAGCGTCTTCTGACCGGCCAGGACCCATCGGGCCCGGTCGGGGACCCGCGCGTCCCATCGCGAGCCGTTCTTCGGCTCGAAGAGAGCGACAACCGCCTCGCCGACGGACGCGCTTGGCGGTCGGTCGCGACACTTCGCGGTGGCGGCGGGCCCTCTCCGCGCGGTGTCGGCGGCTGCCGTAGCCGGCCGCCGTGGCCGCGGTCGAGCTGAACGGCCGTGGGTGCGCAGGCCGTCGGCTCTGGCGCGTTGCGG
The DNA here is from genome assembly GCF_001854805.1 of Pseudofrankia coriaricola. Lineage (GTDB taxonomy): Bacteria > Actinomycetota > Actinomycetes > Frankiales > Frankiaceae > Pseudofrankia. Next base: position 56,292 of record NZ_MBLO01000058.1, on the reverse strand, counting down.
GTTGGGCGAGTGCGCGCCTCGCCCTGGCTCGATGCGCATACGTAACCGAAGGTGGGCGGAAAGTGATTGACGATCGGGGCCTTGACTTTGACATCGAGAGGTGTGAACGTCCCTCACGTTCTGGCCGATCAGGTCGAGTGGGCGTGCTCGCCCGGCCAGACAACGTCGCCGACCGACGCATGCTGGCGATAGAACGGTTGCGAACCTGGCTGCTCTGGGCCGTCGCGGCCGCCCGGCTGTCAGCTGCTTTCGGGTGAATGACCGGATTCTCTGCTCCCCCTGAGCGAAGCGCGCCTTTGACGCGCTTCGCTGCCCCGTCGCGGAAACTTCCCGCGCCAATGTGATGGCGCTCGGGCTGATTTTGCGACCTCTCATTCCACGAATTTCGCGCGGCGTGCCGCGGTCTCGGCCTGGAACCACATCGCCGAGATCACGGTGTGGACTGCCGCGGCCGGGTCGTCGGCAAGGTGACGACCCCCGTGACTACTAAGGGAAAGGTCATCCGAGGATGAGATTCCGGAACGGTCTGTTACCCGTACTGGCCACAACGCTCGTCATGGCGGCAGCCTGTGGCGGCAGCGGCAGTGGCGGCACCAGCGGAGCCGCCGGTGCGGCCTCGGCGGGTTCGAGCGCCGGGACGACGGTCGCGCTGTCGCGCTCCACCGCCAGCAGCCCCGCCACCTGGAAGTCGATACCGGTTCCGGGCACCCTGCCGTGCTCCGACAAGGCGGCCGACCCGACCCGGGGTATCACCGACACCAGCATCAAGATCGGTGGCCTCGGGACGCTCAGCAATTCCGGTACGTCCACCTACCAGGAGACGGACCTGGGCGCGCAGGCGCGGTTCGCCCGGGAGAACGCCGCCGGCGGTGTCATCGGCCGCAAGATCGATTACATCGGCATGTCCGATGACGGCCTGAGCGCGCAGCAGAACGCCGACGCCGGCAAGAAGCTCGCGGAGAACGAGAAGGTCTTCGCGGTGGCCCCGGTGGCCACGTCGATCGGGGCCTACGCGGACTCGCTGTGCGCGAACGAGGTGCCGGCGTTCGGCTGGGCGTTCAACAACGGCCTCTGCAACCGGGCGAACACCTTCGGCATCACCGGCTGCCTGCTCCCGGACAAGTACAACTCGATCCAGGTTGGCCCGTACGTCGAGCTGTTGGCTGGCAAGGCCGACAAGAGCGTCGTGCTGCTGGGCGTCGACAACGCCTCGGCCAGGCAGGGGGTCGCGGACACGAAGCGCTCCCTGGAACGGGCCGGGCTGAAGGTCGTCATGACCAGCAACGCGCTGCAGCTGGGGCAGCCGCCCGCGGATCCGTCCTCGTTGGTCCGGCAGATCATGACAGCCAACAACGGCAAGCCGCCGGCGATGATCTACCATGTCACCGACTTCGTGAACGTCACCGCGCTCATCCAGACGATGACCGCCGCAGGCTACCAGGGCATCCAGATCAGCGCGGTGGGCTACGACCCCCGGCTGGCCGGTCTGAAGGCCCTCGACGACACCAACACCTATCTGCAGTGGCTGCCTTTCCAGACGACGGACAACGCGACGGTCCGGCAGATGACGGACGACGTCACCAAATACGGCAAGGGCGCCGGTCTGTCGATCACCACGGCGATGGGGTGGATCTCGGCCGACATGCTGATCGCGGGCCTCAAGGCGACCGGCAAGGATCTCACCGTCGACAAGTTCCTGAGCACGCTGAACAGCCCGAACTTCCACTACGGTGACGGCATCTTCATCGGGCGGAACACCTGGCCCGAGAACCACTTCTACGGGGCGCCGTGCGCCACCGCCACCAAGCTGAAGGACGGAAAGTACTCGCTGGCCGTCCCGCTCGTCTGCAACGACCCCTACGCCGACTAGTCCGTCCCGTGCGCCAAGCGGGCGGGAGAGCGGAGATCTCTCCCGCTCGCGGGCGAAACCTGTGTCGGCGGGAACGTCGGGTTGGGGAAGACCTGACGACACCCCTCGACCGTGCCAGGCCTGAACGGGCCGGAGAAGGAGCGGGCGTGGTTGCGACCAGCCCTGAGCCCGACGTCGTCGCGGCCGGCGCGGGCCCGGCCCTGGAGGTTCGCGGTGTCACCAAGCGTTTCGGCGGGCTGACCGCCATTCGGGAGGTCTCGCTGCGGGTGAAGGCGGGCGAGGTCCGTGGCCTGATCGGCCCGAACGGCGCCGGCAAGACCACCCTGTTCGACATCATCTCGGGCCTGACGGCGCCCACGTCAGGCACTGTGCACCTGGACGGGTCCGACGTGACCCGCCAGTTGCCGGAACGGAGGGCGCGTTCCGGGGTGCGCCGCACGTTCCAGCGCACCCAGCTGTACGGCCGGCTGTCGGTGGAAGACAACGTGCTGGCGTCGATGGAGTGGCGCGGTGGCGGCGGGGGTCTCGTGGCCGACCTGTTCGCCGCCCCCAGCCGCCGGCGGCGGGAGGCCGAGCGGCGGGAGCGGGCGACCGAGGTGCTCGAGGCGTGCGGGCTGGCTGACCTGCGACACAGGCCGGCCGGCTCGCTGCCGATCGGCCAGGCGCGGCTGGTGGAGCTGGCGCGGGCGATCGCCGACCGACCCCGGCTGCTGCTGCTGGACGAGCCGACGTCGGGGCTGTCGGCGCAGGAGACGGTGCGTTTCGGCGAGCAGATCCAGCGGCTGCGCTCCGACGGGGTGGCGATTCTCCTCGTCGAGCACGACGTGGGCTTCGTCATGGGCCAGTCGGACCGGGTGGTGGTGCTGGACCTCGGCGCCGTGCTCGCGGAGGGGACACCGGACGAGATCCAGGCGCACCCCGACGTCCGAGCGGCCTACCTGGGCTGACCGGGCAACCGACTCACCGACCGACTCACCGACTGACCGGCCGACCGGATCTCCATCGAAGGGTGAAGCAGTGGAGGAGTTCCTCAACCTGGTCGTCGGCGGCATCGTCGCCGGCGGTCTCTACGCCATCCTGGCAGCCGGCGTCGTCCTGACCTATCAGACGTCGGGCATCTTCAACTTCGCGCACGGCGCGGTCGCGTTCGCCACCGCGTACCTGTTCGTGCAGCTGAACGTTACCGCCGGGATCCCGATCATCCCGGCGGCGGTCATCGCCGTCCTGGTCTTCGCGCCGTTGCTGGGATTCGTGCTGGACCGGCTGATCTACCGGCGGCTCACGCAGTCCTCGGTGGCGGTGAAGATAGTGGTGCCGGTCGGCCTGCTGATCGCGGTGCCCGGGATCTGCCTGTTCGTCTCGGACCGTTTCAACCTGTGGTTCGACTGGCACATCGCCGGGATCGAGGAGCTGTTCCTGATTCCGGGGCTCGGGCCGACTCCGAAGAAGGTGTGGACGGTCGGCACCGTCCTGCTGGACAGCAACCAGGTAGCCGTCTTCGGCGCCGCCGTCCTGACGGCGGCGGGCCTGTGGGTGCTGCTGCGGCACACCCGGCTGGGCCTGCACATGCGGGCGGTGGTGGACCGGCGCGGCCTGGCCGCGCTGCGCGGCATCGACCCCGACCGGACGTCCGCGATCTCCTGGATGCTCGGCAGCTTCCTCGCCGGGCTGGCCGGGGTGCTGCTCGCTCCGATCTTCACGCTGAACACGCCGGTGTTCACGACCGTGGTGCTCATCTCCACGCCCGCCGTCGTGTTCGCGCGTTTCCGCTCGATCCCGCTGGCGCTGGCCGGCGGTCTGTTGATCGGGGTCGTGCAGAACCTCATCGTCGGCTACGCCCATTTCGCGGAGAACATCACCGGGTTCTCGACGTCGGTGCCGTTCATCCTGCTGTTTCTCCTGCTGTTCGTGTTCGCCGTGGACCGTAGCCGCCGGGCCGGCACCCAGACCGACGACGACCCGCCCGCGCCCTCCTACGGCGAGGAGTCGAGGCGGCGAAAGACGATCGTGTGGTCGGCATGGTCGGTCATCGTCCTGGCCTACGCGCTGTTCGTCGCGGACGACTACTGGCAGTCGCTGATCATTCGGGGGCTTGCGCTGTCCGTGGTGCTGCTCTCCTTCACCGTGGTGACCGGCGTAGGGGGCATGGTCAGCCTCGCGCAGGCGGCGTTCGTCACCGCCTCCGGCATCACGGCCGGCTGGGTGGTCAGCCACCACTGGCCGTTTGCCGTCGCGCTGGTGCTGGGCACGCTGGTCGCCACCGCGATGGGCGTGGTGGTGTCGCTGCCCGCGCGGCGGCTGGGCGGGCTGCCGCTGGCGTTGGCGACGCTGGCGCTGGCCTACATCTGCCAGAACCTGTTCTTCCAGCTGCGCGGGGTGAGCCGCAACGACGTCGGCGGATGGGTGCTGCGGCCGCCGGCGCTGGGGCCGGTGGATCTTGCCGACTCCCGGTCTATGATCATCTTCCTGGCGATCGTGCTCGGTATCGTCGTCCTGCTGGTACGGAACCTGATCCGGTCGAGCTCGGGCCGGGCCATGGCGGCGCTGCGGGCCACCGAGCCGGGGACGGTGACCATCGGCGTCTCCGCCGCCCGCACGAAGACCGCGGTGTTCGCCCTGTCGGCGGCGATCGCCGGCTTCGGCGGCGTCCTGCTCGCCGCGTCGTCCGGCCGCGTCACCCACCTCGACTACCCGGTCGAGACCGGTCTGTTCTGGCTGGCCACGGTGGTCCTGTTCGGCGTGCGCCGGCCGGGTGCCGCGGTGATCGCGGGCTTCGGCGCGGCACTCAGCCCCGAGCTGCTCAGCCACGTCGCACAGACCTCGTACCTGCCGCAGGTGCTCTCCGGCCTGGCCGCGATCAACCTCGCGCAGAACCCGGACGGGATCCTCGCTCTCACCGCCCAGCAGCGGTTCGAACGCCGGCGCAGGCGGGAGGAACGCGCGCTGCGCAAGGAGGCCGTCGCGGCGTCGGCGGTCGCGACCCCGGTCGACGTGCCCGCCGCGGCCCCGCTGGTCGACACCCCGCCCGCCGCGACGCTGGGCGCCGCGCCCGCCGCGGGCGTCTCCGACAAGCCACTCGTGCTCGAAGTCACCGGCGTGCGCGCGGGATACGGCGCCGTGGAGGTGCTGCACGGGGTCGACCTGGCCCTGCGCGCCGGCGAGGTGCTCGCCCTCATCGGCGCGAACGGCGCCGGCAAGTCGACGTTGTGCGCGGTCGTCGCCGGCGGTGTGCCGGCGACGCGGGGAACGGTCCGGCTCGGCGGCGCCGACGTGACGGGCCTGCCGCCGCACCGGCGGGTCCGCCACGGCGCCTTCCTCATCCCCGAGGGCCGGGGCATCTTCCCCGCCCTGACCGTGGACGAGAACCTTTCGCTGTGGCTGCCGGCCGAACAGGACCGGGATTCCGCCTACCGCCGGTTCCCGGTGCTGGGCGAACGCCGCGGCCAGCTCGCCGGATCGCTGTCCGGCGGCGAGCAGCAGATGCTGGCGCTGGCGCCGGCCCTGGTGAAGCCGCCGGCCCTGCTGATCGTCGACGAGCCGTCACTCGGCCTGGCGCCGCTCGTCGTCGCCGAGGTCTATGCGGCGCTGCGGGAACTGCGCGCGGCCGGCACCGCGATCCTGCTGGTCGAGGAGAAGGCGCATGACGTGGTCGCGTTCGCCGACAGCATCGCCTTCATGGCCGTCGGGCGGGTCGCCTGGGAACGGCGGACCGCCCAGGTCGACTCGGACCTGCTGGTCCAGTCGTACCTCGGCATCAGCGAGGTCCCGACCGGTCCCCCCGAGCGGCCGGCGGTCGAGGACGCCGCCCCCGTGGTCGAGACCAGTACCGCCGACGCCGACGCCGGCGGTCGCGCGGCTCAGCCGGTGACCGGTCCCCGTCGTTAGTCCCCGGGGTCCGGGCCTGGGAACCGCCCGGATTCCGCGGTCCGCAGTCCGCGCACAGCCGGTCATGTCACCGGGTTCCGTTCAGAACCGCCACGCCCCGACCTAGCCCCGCCACCCAGCAGACCACGAAGGAGCAGCCATGAAAGCCGTACGTGCCGCGGAAGGCGGCGTCCAGGTCGTCGATCTCCCCGAGCCGCCCGGTACCGGCGAGCTCCTTCAGATGCGATCGGCGAGCATCTGCAGCTCCGACCTGCTGTACATCTCCTACGGCTGCCGCTACATCCTCGGCCACGAGCTAGCCGGCGTCGACGAGGGCGGCAACGCCTTCATCGTCGAGGCCCTCTACGGCTGCATGGAATGCGACCAGTGCCAGCGTGGCCTCTACAACCGCTGTCCGACGCACGGAGAGCGCGCACTCGGTTTCAGCATCGACGGCGGCATGGCCGAGCAGTTCCGCGCCCCGGCCGCCCGGCTGGTCCCGCTGCCGGCGGGCCTCGACGTGCGCGACGCCTCCATCGTCGAACCGGCGTCGGTCTCCTGGCACGCCTTACGGCTGGCCGGCGCCGGACCGGACACCCGGGTCGCGGTCGTCGGCGCCGGCGCGCTCGGCCTGCTCGCCGTCGCGGGCGCCCACCGGCAGGGAGCCGAGGACGTCGCCATCGAGGCGCGCTACCCGCACCAGATCGAGGCGGCGGAGCGCTTCGACGCGAAGGCCGGCCCCGACGGCCTCTACGACGTGGTGGTCGAGGCGGCCGGGAACCCGGCCGCCCTCGCACGCGCGATCGACCTCGTCGCCCCCGGCGGCACGGTCGTCGTCGTCGGTGTCTACATGGACAAGATCGAGGTCGACTGGCCCACCCTCTTCTTCCGCGAGGGGCGGATCATCCCCTCCCTCGGCTACTGCGGCCATGGCACCGGACGCGAGATGGAGGACGCCGCGGCGATGCTCGCGGACGACCCCGAGATCACCCGGGCGCTTATCACCCACCGCTTTCCTCTCGAGGACGCCGATGAGGCGTTCCGGGTCGCGGGCGACAAGAAATCGGGCGCCATCCGGGTCGTGATCGAGCCGTAGGAAGCGTCGAGGAGGGCTGCCCGGCGGTGGTGAACCGAGGTCGAACCTGGCGCGCCAAGAGACGAGCGCGCCGGGACGTGGGACAGAGGCTCGAGGATCTGGAAGCCCGGCTGCGTGCGGCGGAGGATCAGCTGGACATCCTCCGCCTGCTCAACCGCTACGGCCCGCTGGTCGACAGCGGATCGGCGGCTGAAGCGGCCGACCTGTGGATCACCGGTGGCGGCTATGACTTCACCGGCGTGACCGGCGACGGCACCCGCGTCGAGGCACCGCGGGGACTGGCCGCCCTGTACCAGAGCGACGTGCATACAGACCTGGTCGCCACGGGCGTGGCTCACCTGACGGCCACACCGCACATCACCCTCCATGGCGACACGGCGGGCGCGGTCGGCTACTCCCTCGTGATCCGCAAGGAGGACGACCGCTGGTACCTCTGGCGAGCCGCCATCAACCACTGGGAGCTGGCACGTACCGCCGACGGTTGGCGAATCACGGAGCGCTACAACCGCGTGCTGGACGGATCCCCCGAATCGCACGCGGCGATGCGCAGGATTCTCGCCGACCCGTAGACCACAGTCGGCCGTCGCCGCAGCCGCTGCGCGAACTGTTCGGCGGGCTCGATGCCCGGCCGGTCATTCCGGTCAAACCCACCAACCCACCGGTTCCGTCACGCCCGCGGCGGGACGAGCTCGTGGCTGTGGCATTCCTGTCTGTGAGCGGAGGCTCGGTATGAACGCGGAAGACCTCATCCTGATCAGCGTCGACGACCATCTTGTCGAACCGCCGGACATGTTCCAGGGGCGCCTGCCGGCGAGGTTCGCCGACGCGGCGCCGAAGGTCCTCCACCGCGAGGACGGCTCCGATGTGTGGACGTTCAACGGTTCGATCATCCCGAACGTCGGGCTGAACGCGGTGGCCGGCCGGCCGAAGGAGGAGTACGGCGTCGAGCCGACCGCGTTCGACGAGATGCGCCCGGGCTGTTACGACATCCACGAGCGCGTCAAGGACATGTCCGCGGCCGGGGTGCTGGGCTCGATGTGCTTCCCGTCGTTCCCGGGTTTCGCTGCCCGGCTGTTCGCGGCCGCCGACGACAAGGACCTCGCGCTGGCGGTCGTGCGGGCGTACAACGACTGGCACATCGACGAGTGGTGCGGTGCCTATCCTGGCCGGTTCATCCCGATGGCGCTGCCGGTGCTGTGGGACCCGGAGCTGGCCGCGGCCGAGGTCCGCCGGGTCGCGGCCAAGGGCTGCCACTCGTTGACGTTCACCGAGAACCCGGCCGCGCTGGGCTACCCCAGCTTCCATGACGGTCACTGGGACCCGCTGTGGAACGCGCTGGTCGACACCGACACGGTGATGTCGATCCACCTCGGCTCGTCCGGGAAGCTCACCCTGACCGCGCCGGACGCCCCGATGGACGTCCTGATCACCCTGCAGCCGATGAACATCTGCCAGGCCGCGGCCGACCTGCTGTGGTCGCGGGTCATCAAGGACTTCCCGGACATCAGGATCGCCCTGTCGGAGGGTGGGACCGGGTGGATCCCGTACTTCCTGGAGCGGATCGACCGGACCTACGACATGCACCACCTGTGGACCGGCCAGAACTTCGGCGACAAGCTGCCGAGCGAGGTCTTCCGGGAGCACTTCCTCACCTGCTTCATCGAGGACCCGGTCGGTGTCGAGCTGCGCCACAAGATCGGTATTGACAACATCGCGTGGGAGTGCGACTACCCGCACTCGGACTCGAGCTGGCCGTGGCCGGGCGAGGAGCTGCTGAAGTCCGCGGTCGGCGTGCCGGACGAGGACATCAACAAGATGTCGTATGAGAACGCGTGCCGCTGGTACTCGTTCGACCCGTTCGCCCACCGCTCGAAGGAGCAGTCCACCGTCGGGGCGCTGCGTGCCGAGGTCGCCGGCCGCGACATCGCGACCCGCTCCTACGACAAGGGCCGCTTCGAGATCAAGCACGAGGGCATCTCCCTCGCCGAGATGGCCGAGAGATCCACCGTCTGACGGCGCCGTGGGCGGCGCTCCTCACGACAGCCGGGAGCGCCGCCCACCCGGCGGGCGCCTACTGTCCGTGGAGACTGGTCACACCGGCGAACTCCACACACGGCGCGCACCGCTCGATGTCACCGTCCGGGCTGGCACCGCGGCGCCTTGGCCCCCGGCCTGCGCGGCCCGGACTGGGTTCCTTGCCCAGACAGCCCAGCACGGTGGACAGTCACGGTGCCGTAATCTCGCTTCGCCTTGTACATGGCCAGATCCGCTTGGTGCAGCAGCGTCTCCGACTCGGTGGTCGTGCCAGGCTCAGCGACTGCCAGTCCGACGCTTCCGTGCACCGAGCGCGACGCTCCAGCGAGCTCGCAGGGAGCCGCGACGGCCTCGGCGATCCGATGGCCGAGCTGCCACGGCTCCTCGGTGCCGCCCTCGAACAGGATCGCGAACTCGTCACCACCGAGCCGGGCGACGGTGTCCGCCCGCCGGACCGCGCGCAGGAGCCGGGCCGCGATCAGCCGCAGCAGCTCGTCGCCAGCCGCGTGCCCGAGTTCGTCGTTGACGTTCTTGAAGTTGTCCAGGTCGCAGAACAGCAGGATCAACGGCTGTGGGTCGGGGTCGCGGTTTCGCCGGTCGACCGCGTGCCGCAGCCGGTCGTTGAACAGCGCCCGGTTCGCCAGCCCGGTGAGCGGGTCGTGAAACGCCTGGTACAACAGCTGATTCTGGCTGGCCCGGTAGCGGGCCAGCAGCCTCGCGTTGTCCCACAACGTCACGATCTGTCGTGCCAACGCCAGTACCAGCAGGCTGAGCAGCGCGAACATCTCCGCGCGCGGAATCGGGGCCGACGTCACCAGCCGCACCAGGGTGAGCAGACCGACCGCGCCCAGCGGCACATACGGCAACGCCAGGTGCAGTATCTGCAGCAGGCCCGGTCGATCGTTTGTCCGGTGGTCATCCGGCTCGGCCACGGGCGGCGCCGCTGGTCGCGCCGGGGCGACCGCCGCCAGCCCGATCAGCAGCATTGCCGCGGGAAACCCGGTTGAGAAAGGCGGCGGCGCGACCGTCCAGCGGCGAAGATCGGCCGCGACATAGCTGACCGCCACGATCGCGAGCACGACCACGCCGGCCGCGAGCAGACCGAACGCGGGCCAGAGGCGTGGCCGCCGGAACGTGCCGAGCAGGAACACCGTTACCGACAGGGTCAACGCACCCAGAGCAAGACCCAACATCGTCAGGACGGAGCCCGGGCTGTACTCACCTTGCAGCAGCACGTCCTTCAGCACCAGCTCCCACGCGAGCAGCGCCAGCGCGCCGACCACGAGCAGGCTGTCCAACACGGTCACCGCCAGCCATCGCCGGCTGGGTAACGGCGGATGTGGAGGACGATCGCCTGGGTTCGATCCGAGCGGAACGTGGTCGTCGGGGCCGCGGTCCAGCGGGTCCGTCGGTATCGTGAGCAGCCCCGCCAGCGCGAGCGCGTAGCAGACGAGATAGCCAAGATCGGGCGGGTGCAGCGTCGGCAGATTGGTTCCGGCGGCGGGGGACGTCCAAACGGACGTGACCACCCCGGCCGTCGCCACGACCGCGGCCGCCCCGGTCAGCCATCGCCACCGCCGTTCGACTCCCTGGTGCCGCCAGCCCTCGACCCCACAGCACACCGCCGCGACCGCGGTCGCGGCAACCCCCTCGATGGGCTCGACCAGGATCACTATTGACCTCGGCGCGGTGAGGTCGACCATCAGGGCGGCCACGAAGAAGACGACGGCGGCGATCACCATTCGGCGGAAGGCCCGATGGCTGACCGCTGCTGGCCGTGCGGGCGTTGCCGGCTGCCGGTCATGGCGAGCTGGTTTCATCGACACGGGTCCCAGCCTGGTCTCCGCCCCCTTTGTCCGTCGCCGCGATACGCATCGATCGTCACCACCGTATCCGCCTGGCGGCCACGGCCCGAGGGCAGGCTCTCCCGGCAGCTCAATACATGATGCAGCCACCCGAATACATGTTCCCGCTTCGCCTCACGGTGAACCGGTCCGCCGGTCGGGTGTTCCGGCGGGATTTATCCGGAACGGGTCCGGCATATTGGTCGGCATTTGCCGCAAAAAGAGCCGGCGAGTCACGTCGCCGCGGGCACGGAGCCTGCCGCTCGCCCGGCGCCGACGCCGAGCTCGGCCCTTGGCTGAGGTTCGGGCTCGGGTGCTGGCTGAGGTTCGGGCTCGGGTTCAAGTCTGGGGAGGAGACGGTCGAGCCAGCGCGGTAGCCACCAGTTGGCGTGGCCGAGCAGGAACATGGTCGCCGGGACGACGAGCAGCCGGATGAGGGAGGCGTCGATCAGAACGCTGACGCCCAGACCGAGGGCGAGCATCTTGATGACGACGTTGCTGGAGAGCAGGAACGCGAGAAAGACGCTGGTCATGATGAGGGCCGCGCAGGTGATGACGCGGGCGGTCGCGGCGAGGCCGTCGGCGACGCTGCGGCCGTTGTCGCCGGTGGCGAGCCACCGCTCGCGGACTCGGGACAGCAGGAAGACCTCGTAGTCCATGGAGAGCCCGAACACGATGGCGAACATCATCATGGGCACGTAGGACTCGACCGGCACCTTCTCGCCGACGCCCAGCAGCGAGCCGCCCCAGCCCCACTGGAAGACGGCGACGACGACGCCGTAGGCGGCGCCGATCGAGAACAGGTTGAGCACCGCGGCCTTGAGAGCGAGGAAGGGACTGCGGAAACTGGCGAGCAGCAGCAGGAACGCGGCGGCGATGACGACGGCGATGATGACCGGGAGCCGCGCCGAGACCTGGTCGCGAAAGTCGAGGCTCGCGGCGAGGTTTCCCGTGATGTAGCCATGACTACCAGTCCCGGCGAGCACATCGGGCAGCGTCTGGTCGTTGAGCCGGGCGAGGAGCTGGTCCGTGGCCGCGTCCTGCGGGCGCGTGGCGGATACGACGGTGGCGACGAGCAGCGACCCGTCCGTGGTGGTCCTCGCCGGGGTGGCAGCGGCGACGCCCGGGGTGCCGGCCAGCGCGCGGTCGAGGCCGGACGCCAGCGCGGGCCTCGACGCGCCGTCGGCGAGCTGGACGACGACGGTGAACGGGCGGTTCGCGCCTGGTCCGAACCCGTTGCTGATGGCGTCGTAGGCGCGGCGATCCGTGTAGGAGGTCGGGTTGGCCCCGGCATCGACGTGGCCAAGCGTCATCGACAGCATCGGGAACGCCAGTATCGCGAGCACGGCGACCCCGGCGCCGAGGAAGCGCCAGGGGTGGCGACTCACCCGGGCCGCGTACCGATGCCAGCCCGTGTCGCCCAGGTCACCGTCCGCCCCGCCTTCGGCCACCGGGCGGCGCACCCGCAGCCGGTCGATGCGCCGCCCGGCCAGTCCCAGCAGCGCCGGTACCAGCGTCGTGGCCGCCAGTGCGGACACGGCGACGGTGATCGCCGCCGCCAGGCCGAGCTTGCCGATGAACCCGATGCCGGAGGCGAACAGCCCGAGCATGGCGATGACCACCGTGGCGGCCGCGACGAGCACGGACTGGCCGCTGGTGGAGACGGCGCGGGCGGCGGCCTCGGCCGGCTCGACTCCGTCCATGACGAGCTGGCGGTGCCGGGTGGCCAGGAACAGGGCGTAGTCGATCCCGACCCCCAGCCCGATCATGATGCCGAGCGTGGGTGCCACGGAGGCGAAGGTGGTGGTCGACGCGACGATGCCGAGCACCCCGATGCCGGTCCCGACGCCGACCAGCGCGGTGAGGATCGGCAGCCCGGCCGCGTAGACGCTGCCGAACCCGACCAGCAGCACCACGATCGCGACGCCGACGCCGATGACCTCCGACAGTGCCTCGTTGGCCTTCGGCCGTGCGGCCTGGCCCAGGACACCGCCGTAGTCGACGTTGACACCGGCCGCCCGCGCCCCGGTGACCGCCTGGTCGACGGAGGCGACGTAGGACGGCCCGAGGGTCTTGGGGTTGACGTCGAAGCGCACCGTCGCGTAGGCGGTACGGCCGTCCTTCGACGTGGTCGCCGCTGCCAGCGGGTCGCCGACGAACAGGACGTGCGGCAGCCTCGCGACGTTGCCCGCCGCCGTCGCGAGCTGGGACGAGTACGGCCGCAGCGTGGTGCCCCGGGCGGTGAACACGAGCTGCCCGCTCAGGCCGCCCGCCTTCGGCTCGTGCGCCCTGAGCAGGTCGGCACCCTGCTGCGCCGACGATGCGGGCAGCTGGAAGTCGTCCGAGTAATCCCCGCCCGTGGCGCGATGACCGAGCGTCGCGGCGACGAGGAGCGCGATCCAGACGGCGAGAACCCACCACCCGTGCCGCGCGCAGAACCGGCCCAGGCGCGCCATCGAACCCGACCATGACGCTGTCACGAGCGACACGGTAACCCGCGCGGTGGAAAGGCCTCGTCGAGGAGGTCTGGAGCGGCCACCGCGGCCTCGCTGTGGGCCATCAATGCCTGGGGCACCGACCCGGAATCCCGCTGGGTTCCTCGTTCATCAGGTGGCTGGTGGGCGGCGTACCCGGTTCCACCACAGGGACAGCGCGACGGCCACGGCGACGAGCAGGCCGCCGATGCCGGCGAACACGGCGGCGATGTCCTTGTGTCGGTGGGTCACGGTGATGTTGCGGGGGAGGGCGGACAGCGCGTCCTGAAGCTGGCCCGCGTTCTGCGCCCGGTAGTAGGTGCCGCCGGTGGCGCCCGCGACCTGCCGCAGCGCGTCCTCGTCGATGATCCGCGGGTTGCGGTCGCCGAACCGGCCGCCCCCGCCCCCGCCGCCGAAGCCGCCACCACCCCCGAAACCGCCGCCGAAACCGAACGGGCTGTCACCGACCTGCGAGCTGCTGCACACCAGCGGCGCCGGCGTCGTCGTGCCGAAACCGATCGTGTAGACCCGCAGGCGGCGCGCCGCGGCCTCCTTCGCCGCGGTCTGCGGGTCCACGCCCTGGGTGTTCGCGCCGTCGGTGAGCACGACGATGACGTCGGCCGCGTACGCCGCCCCGGCGTCGCCGCCGTCGAGGTTCACCCCGGTTGGCGCGACCGTCGGGTCGACGTCGGCGATCGCGTCGATGGACGTGAGGATTCCCTGGCCGATGGCGGTGCCGCGCGACGTCGTCAGGCCCTTCAGCGCCGCCAGCAGCTTGTCGGTGTCGTCGGTCGGCGGGACGAGCAGGCCCGCGACGCCCGCGAAGGTGACCAGGCCGATGCGGGAGCCACCCGGCTGCGCCCTGATGAAGTCGGCGGCCGCCTTCTCAGCGGCGGTGAGGCGGTTCGGGGACACGTCGGTGGAGCACATCGAGCCCGAGACGTCCAGTGCCAGCAGGATCGTCGTCGAGTTGGACGTGACCGGCACGGTCGCCTGCGGGCGGGCCGCGCCGAGGCCGAGCGCGGCCAGCCCGACGAGCAGCAGGGCGACGGGGACGCGTCGCCGCCACAGCGTCCGGCCCGGCAGCGCGACGCGTACCAGCGCGACCGACGTGACGCGCACCGCGGCGCGCCGGCGCCGCCGCCGCGCCCACCAGGCGACGGCCGGCAGCAGCGGTATGACCAGCAGCGTCAGCAGCGCCCATGGCCAGGTGAGGGACATCAGACGACCCTTCCCGTGCGCAGGACGGTGAGGACCCCGCCGGCGGCCAGCAGCAGGACCGCGAACGCGGTGAACGCCCCGGCCAGCGGAAGGTCCTCGTTGTGGGTGGTCAGCCGCAGGTCGATGGTCGACGCGACGCCGTCGAGCTCGGGTGTGTCCGACGCGGGGTGGTAGGAGCCGCCGGTCGTCTGGGCGATGGCCTTCAACGTGTCCTCGTCCAGCGCGGTGTGCAGCCGGTAGCCGTCGACGGTGACGACCCCGCCGGCCGCGGTGCCGACGCCGACCGTCTCGACGTGCACGCCGGCGGCCTGGGCGGCATCGGCGGCCGCCTCGGTGGCGTCGGCGTTGCCCCCGTCCTCACCGTCGGAGAACAGCACGATGGTCGCCGAGCTCCAGTAGCCGAGGTCGGGCACGGTGCCGTCCGGCCCCAGCCGGACGGTCCTGCCCGTGATCGCCGAGAGCGAGGTGAGGAGCGCGTCGGCGAGCGACGTGCCGCCGGTGACGCTCAGGCGGTCGATCGCGGCCTCGGCCTCCGCGTGGTCGGCGCCGGGGAGGTGAGTGGTGATCCCGCCGTTCTGGAAGGCGACGATACCGACGTTGACGCTGCCGGGCTGGGCGTCGACGAACGCGGTCGCGGCCTTCTTCGCCGCGTCCAGCCGGGTGGGCTCGACGTCGGTCGCGGACATGCTGTTCGACACGTCCATGGCGACGATCACCGTTCCCGCGGCGCGGGAGACCGGGACGGACGCCGCCGGCCCCGCCGCCGCGACCGAGAGCACCGCGATGCCCGCGAGGCTCAGCCAGAGGCCGAGCTGGGGAGCGCGCCGTCCCGCGGCGGCGGCCACTCCCGCCGCCGCGAGCGCCGCCCGCCGCCGGCGGGACGCCTTCACGGTGGCGACGGCGAGCGCCACCACGACGAGCACGCCGAGGACGAGCAGCCAGGGAACGGCGAGGCTCACGCACGCCTCCACTGGGTGCTGGCGACGACCGCGACCAGGGATGAGATCAGGTCACGGTCGGTGTCGATCCGGTGCAGCGGGACCCCCGCCCGGCGCATGCGGCCGGCCATCTCGGCCTCGCGCTCCGCCACGGCGTCGCGGAACCGGGCCCGGAACAGCGGGTCGCTGGAGTCGACGAGCACCTGCTCGCCGGTCTCCGCGTCCTCGACGAGGACGAGCCCTGCCTCCGGCAGGTCGTCGTCGGCCGCGTCGACGACGCGCAGCGCCACGACGTCGTGCCGGTGCGCGAGGCGCAGCAGCGGCCGCTCCCACTCGCCGGTGCCGATGAAGTCGGAGACGACGATGATCAGCGACCGGCGCCGGGCCAGCGACGCGGCGGTCGCCAGCATCGCGGCGAAGTCGGTGGGGCCCGCGGTGGGAGGCGCGGTGGCCGTGCGGTCCAGCTCGTGGCCGATGCGCAGCACGTGGGCGCGCCCGGTGCCCGGCGGCACGACCCGTGTGGCGACGCCGTCGTGCAGCAGCGCGCCGACCCGGTTGCCGCCCCGGCCGAACAGCCTGGCCAGGGTCAGCGCGAGGTCGGCCAGCACGTCGTGCTTCCCGCGACCTGGGGTGCCCACCGTCATCGACGCCGACCGGTCGAGGACGAGCCACAGGGTGAGCTCGCGGTCCTCGGTGAACTGGCGTACCTGCGGCTCGTCGAGCCGGGCGGTCGCGTTCCAGTCGATGCGGCGGGCGTCGTCCTCCTCGACGTAGCCGCGCAGGCCGGCGAAGTCGAGGCCCGCGCCGCGGTACGCCGTCCGGTAGGAGCCCAGCACCCGCCCGTCGAGGCGGCGGATCACCCGCCACTCCAGGCGCAGCAGCAGCCGGTCGGGCGCGCTCGTCATGGCGCCGTCTCCGCGGCGGGCGCGGGCCCGGCGGGGCCTTGCCGGCAGGGCTCGGGAGGGATGCGGGGTGAGCGGGGGACATCGGGCGCCACGAGGACATCGGGTGCCACGAGGACATCGGGCGCCACGAGGACATCGGGTGCCAGGGGGATGCGGCTCACGGCTCACCGGTCCCGCAGCGGGACCTCGGGCATCGGCACGGCCTTCAGCACGCCGGCGATGACCGTGTCGGGATCGACGTCGTCGGCCAGCGCCTCGTACGACAGCACGACGCGGTGGCGCAGCACGTCGGGGGCGAGCTCGCGCAGGTCGTGCGGCACCACGTAGTCCCTGCCCCGCAGGTATGCCAGCGCCCTGGCGCCCAGCACCAGCGCGATCGACGCGCGCGGGCTGGCGCCGTAGGTGACGTAGCGCTCCAGCTGGCCGAGCCCCACCGTCCCCGGCGAGCGGGTGGCCGTGACCAGCCGCACCGCGTAGTCGACGATGGCCGGGTCGACGTACACGTCCTGCACGCGCGCCCGCATCCGTACCAGGTCCTCGGGGGAGAGGATCGCCTGGGGCGCCTCGGGCGGCCGCAGGGCCCGGTCGACGATGGCGTTCTCCTCCACCGCCGTCGGGTAGCGCACGACGACCTTCATCATGAAACGGTCGACCTGGGCCTCCGGCAGCGGATAGGTGCCCTCGGACTCGATCGGGTTCTGGGTCGCCATGACCAGGAACGGGTCGGGGACGTGGAAGGTCTCGCGCCCGATGGTCACCTGACGCTCCTGCATCACCTCCAGCAGCGCGCTCTGCACCTTCGCCGGGGCCCGGTTGATCTCGTCGGCCAGCAGCAGGTTGGTGAAGACCGGGCCGAGCGAGGTCTCGAACTCGCCGGTGTGCTGCCGGTAGACCCGGGTGCCCACCAGGTCGGCGGGCAGGAGGTCCGGCGTGAACTGGATGCGTTGGAACTGCCCGCCGATCGCCCCGGCCAGGGACTTCACGGCCAGCGTCTTGGCCAGCCCGGGCACGCCCTCGACGAGCAGGTGGCCGCCGGAGAGCAGGCCGACAGCCATCCGCTCCAGTAGCACGTCCTGCCCGACGATCGTGCGTTTGACCTCGAACAGCACCTGCTCGAGCGGGCTGGCGGCGGGAGGCGCGGCGGTCGCGCTGCTCGCTGTGGCGCTTGTGCCGCTCGCCGCCGTGGCGCTCGCCGCGGTCGTGGCGTTCCCGCTGGCCGGCTGCTGGGCGCCGCCGCCCTTGGGCCCCATCAGGGTCAGGTATCGTCGCTCGGCCTCGCCTTGGTTCGACATCGTTATCTTTTCGATACCTTCCGTGATGTCAGATCTGGGGTCCGCGGCCATCGCCAGGCCCGTTGCCGCCGCCGAGCGCGCTGCCGATGGGCACGGCGAAGCCGATGCCGGCGAACGCGTCGTCATGGCCCGGGTCGGCGATGGAGACGACGATTCCGACGACCAGGCCGTTCGCGTCGAGGAGCGGGCCGCCGGAGCTGCCCGGATTCACCGAGGCGTCGAACTGGATGAGGCCGGTGAACGTGCCGCTGTCCGTCGGGGCGGTGCGGCCCACACCCGAGATGACGCCGGACGAGACGCTGTAGGTCAGCCCCAACGGGTTGCCGACCGCGACGACCTCCCCGCCGACCTCGACTCGGCCGCCGAGCGTCGCCGGCACCACGGTCTGCGGCAGGGTCGCCGGGGTGAGCGTCGCGATGTCGGTCTTCGGGTCCGCCGACGCCACCGTAGCGGCGGAGGTGGTGCCATCGGCGAAGACAAGGCTGATGGCGCCGCCGTCGGCGATGACGTGGTTCGCGGTGAGGACCATGCCGTCATCGGCGGCGATCACGCCCGAGCCGAGCGACCCGTCGGCCATCCGCACGACGACTACCGACGGCCCGATCCGCTGGTAGATGTCCGCGACGCTGGGAGTCTCGCCCGCGGTGGGGCTCGCCGATACGGCCGGGCTGGGGAGCGCCTCCGAGCGGTCGCCGGGCCGCAGCGCGAGCGCCACGACGGCGACGACCAGCGCGACGACGAGGACACCGCAGGCGGCCAGCACGCCGAGGGTGCTGCGCGGCCCCAATACCGCCCGAGGGCCGGACCAACGCGCCATACCGCGACAGTGCGGGCCGTACCTTAGCCGTACCTGAACAAACGCTGTGCCCGACGTCAAACGCTACCGATTCTTTACCGGATACGACGCGGGAACCGTGCCGGATGGCGCACATCTCGTGACGGCCGCTCGTCGGAGGCTGTCTGCTCCGATGCCGGCTCCGGCGGCGGCGGTCAGCCCGTCCCTGCATGGGTTGACCGCCACGGCTGTTCCGCAGCCGCGCGGCGCGGGGTGCCTGACTAGTACCGAGCCGGCGGGTCATCGACCTAGTGCCGGTTCGCTCTGGCCATGCCCCCGCGCCATTTCCCGGACGGGCGGACGTGGCTGGGCGACGTTTCCGCGGTCGTCAGGGACGCTCCGCGGTCGTCAGGGACGCTCCGCGGTCGTCAGGGACGCTCCGCGGTCGTCAGGCGGCGTGCCAGCGGGCGCGGTCCGGGCTGTTGGCCGTGGTGCCGCACACCATCGGCGTGCCCTTGTCGGTGATGCCGGTGGCGCCCGCTGGGGCGCAGAACGCGCCGGGGTGGACGAAATCGCTCTGTGCCGGTTGCTGGGTGGTCGCCGGAGGGGCGGGCGCTGGCGGGGCGGCGGCCCTGGTCGTCGCCGGTGCCGGCGCGGGTGCGGCCGGCCTGGGCGCCTGCGTCGTCGTCGCCGCTGCCGGCACCGGCGCGGCCGGTTGCGGTGTCTGCCGAATCATGGTCGGCTGGCCGCTCGGTGGCGGGGCCTGGCTGGTCGCCGGGATCGAGGCGATCGAGGTCGCCGAGGCTGTGGCCGTCGTCGGCGACGAGCTTGAGACGGCCGCGAGCGCTGGCGCGATGCTCGGCGACGGGCTGTCGGCGGACACGCCCGATGTCGACGAACCGGCGCCGGTGGCGAGACCCGCGGTGCAACTCGCCACGACAAGAAAGAAGAGGAAGAGCCCCGCTGCGGAGAGACCCGCGAGAACGCGGTGCCGACGCGCCCAGCCGGCTAACTGTCCGACCCGATCCCGCGGGCGAGGTGGTTGAGGTGGATTTGGGCCGAAAGGTGGCCATGGTGGCGGAACAGGACGATTTGCCATGAGCGATCCCCCATCGCACAAACTGCCCAGGAAGTGGGCAGGCAGGCACTGTATTCGCCTGAACCCAACAAGCTGGGTGGGAGATCGACAACGCGACCCAAACGCGTTCAGTGGGGTGGCGGGCTCCTAGCGCCGCCTCGGCCACAGTTGGCCCCGCCGCCCCGCCACGAGCTTCGAGCCGCGGACTGGGCGAACGTTGCCGTGGACGGCGCCAGCTCCTGGCTTTTGCCAAGGTGGAGGGTGGCGTGGGCGGTCCGCCAGGTCCGGGCACGCGTCGGGCGGTCAGTCCCGCGCGGGAACGGCCATCTCGCCGAGCAGGGACCAGTTATCCTGTGGAACGGTCACGTTGAGGATGCGCGGGGTTTCGGCAAGGTGCTGGGGCAGTGTCTGCTGCGCGGCCCGGAAGTGCGCGGACTGGACGTGCGCGGCGCCCGCGTCGTCGTCCCGGAATGCCTCGACGAGAACGTATTCCGCGGGGTCCTCGATGCTGCGCGACCAGTCGAACCACAGGCAGCCTGGTTCATTCCGGGTCGCCCGGGTGAATTCCTCGACAATGGCCGGCCACTGTTCCGCGTCCTCGGGTCGGACGCGGAACTTGACGGTGATGAAGATCATCAGACTCCTTTGTCGACGGTCGACCTGACCGCGCGTGCTGACCGTGCCCGGCCGGCCCTGCCCTGCCGCGCGATGTCATGCCCCGCGGTGTCGAGCGCCGGTGCCGCGCTGCGACCCTACGCGACGGCCCACCATCAGTCCCGGACCGGGACCGGGACCGACGCGGTCCACATGCCGTCCGCGGCAACGTCCGCCCGGTCCGGATATCGAAGGTCGCCGGGACTGTATCCGGATCCGAACTCCGAGCCCCTGCCGGTTCGGATTCGAGTACCCATCTTTCATGTAGGACAACTGACCTGGTGTGATGATCGGTCTACTGGGGTTGGCAGTTGCAGCCTCGGGGGCGCACGACGCTGGCTAGCGCGACGACGGCGGCGGGGTCTTCGCGTTGTATCAGGCCGAAGATCCGGGCGCCGGTTGCCGGGTCGTCGGTGGCGGTCAGCAGTGTTCCTACCGCGACCTGGAACGGGGTCAGGCCCCGGTCGGGCATGCCGGTCACGTCGGGTATCCAGCCGTCGGCCACGGTCGCCGCGTCCGGGTCGCCGTCGTGCCCGGTGTCCGGTGCGGAGGGGTCTGGCACGCCGCGCGGAAATCGGCGGAACAGTAGCGTTGTCCCGCCGTCCAGGGACGTGTGATCGACGAACGCCGCCGGGGGTAGTCCCGCTACTACGGTGGCGATCTCGGCTGGGGTCGCTCCCGCGAGGATCTCCAGGCCGTAGCCGTTGCCTGGCAGGGCCACGACGCGGGCCAGCGGCCAGCCACTCATGCCGCGACCCCCGTCCCGGCCAGGGCGACGCTTGTGCCGAATTCGGCGACCAGGGGGCCGAACGACGCGACGTCGGCGGTGTCCCGGCCGAACTCGGTGATCAGCAGCCGTACGCCGGCATGCCGCAGCAACACCAGTTCCCGGGCGATGTCCCGCTCGGTCGCGCCGATCGTCTCCAACGTGTCGACGACGACCACGTCCGCCCGGCGTGCCCTGACCAGCCGGCGCACTGCGGCCCATGCCCGGCCGTCGCCACCGCCTCGGCCGAGCTGGCAGACCACTGGGCCCGCTGTCCAGCCGCGCGCCGCGCACTCGTTCTCGAACGCCTGCCGCTGGTCCGTCAGCGAAGCCGCTCCGACGCCGCGACGGGCGAAGCACACTGCCCGTACCCCATCTGACATACTCGCCATTGGGTTCCGCTCCTTCTGTGAAAGGATTGGGATCAAGGCCCGGGATTGGTGTTACCAGCACCTTCCCGGGCCGCTTTATTGATTTATCTTTCACCTCTCATAATACTTCACCAGACCGCGCGGCGCGGCCAATTCGGCGAATTCGAGCGGCCAAGAAGCGAGCATTTACCGGCCGGGCGAATATCGGCATGCATGCGCTCTCCTGGTTTCACATGAAACATTTCCCCCGTTCTCTGGCGACGCTTTCCGTGCCGTGCGACATAGGGTTACCTGGCCGCGTGGTGTTTCTTTCTTCACGCGCTAATAGCGGCCCGCGTATTTCCGGCGTCGCCCGTGTAAATGTCTGGGGGCGTTGTCTTCGGCCCTCCCATTTTTCCTCCCCCATCCCCCGCAGGTGCCGCACGTAGCGGCATGGTGGCGGTGTCAAGGGTCGCCCGAAGGGTGGTCGGCGAAGCCGACGGGCGTAGCCCGCCCTTGATGCCGTCACCAGGCCGTTAGATCATCGGCACAGCCGGGGAATGGGCAACCCACTGCCACCCGCCGCGCGACGCGACGGCACTCCCGCTGGCCGTGGCCGGTCGCGTTGGTGCTGACGGAGTCCGCGGTGCGGTCTCGGACGACGGGGGCCAGGCCGTCAACCCGTGACGTCAGGGTCCGTGTGCCGGGTGAGCCGCGTCGCCGGGGGCGGAAGTTTGGGCGGGGGCGGAGGGATGGACGCCCC
Source organism: Pseudofrankia coriaricola (assembly GCF_001854805.1). Taxonomy (GTDB): domain Bacteria; phylum Actinomycetota; class Actinomycetes; order Frankiales; family Frankiaceae; genus Pseudofrankia. Next base: position 34,368 of record NZ_MBLO01000058.1, on the reverse strand, counting down.
CGCCCGTGTCGTGCCCGCCGTAGTAGTACTCACCGGAGTGTCGCTGAATATCAGCGGAGCCTCGCCCGCTGGAGTAGCTGCAGCGGCGATGGCGAGCGGCAACGCGACGAGTACGTTGCTCCATTCGTAGAGGCCATCGACGGGTCGGCCGTAGTGGAACGCGCCGAATGGGGCGGTCGGACACTCCTTCCGTTTCGGCGAGGCGTGTCAGGCGGTGATGAACTCGAAGGGCACCTGCAAGGTGGATGCCGGGTCGGGGCGCAGGACCCCGTGGTCGAGGGTGTGGGGCGTGCCGCGTTCGTTGAGGTCCTTGGCCTTCGCGTCGACGTCGACCACAGCGATGCGGATGGTCCAGGCACCGGGGCCGAGCTGCTCGTAGGCGTCGCCGACCCGGCCCGGTCCGGTCGGTTCGACGAGTTCGAGGCGGGTGCTGCGCGGAGTACTGAACGGCATTACGGCGCGACGGTGACCGTCCTCATTGGCGACTGAGCTGGGTGTCCAGCGTAGGTTGCGATCGAGCGCGGCGAGGGTCGTGTCCAGGTTCTTCACCAGGTACTCCCGAGCCACCATCCGCACCATGGTTTCGGGCTGGACGCCCGGTGGGATGTCGGCCGGCGCCTGGAAGGTGTCGTCGGGGAGGCCGAGGTGGCCGCTCTTGGTTGCCTCTATGAACAGGCCGGCGTCCGCGGTTGGATCGTAGGTCCGCGAGGCGGGGTGGCCGCCAAGGTAGAACCGGTCGCGGGCGTCGGGTGGGTGGTACCCGACGGCGACGCCGATGCCCTCAAGATGGTCGGCGAGTTCGGCCATCTGCTCGTCGGTCATGGCGAGTTCGGTGGCGTGCCACTTGATTGCCCGGTCGCCTTGGTGTTCTGAGACCTCGCGGGCGGGAAAGACGGGGGCGCCGCCCGGAAGACCCTCAATGGTGCCGGGCGCTACCAATTCCAGGAAGGTCGGGGCAACGGCGTACTTCGGGTGGACGCGGCAGAACACAGCGTCGATGCCAGGGCCGCTGCGATACGACCTCGGGCGCGGCTCGGGGATGCCGATCGCGCGGCGCAATGTCTCGACGCCAGCGTGAATGTCGTCGATCAGGATGCTGACAGTCGTCATCAGCTGATACATCCGAAGCAACTCCCAGATACTAAGAGGGAGATTATCTTACAGATCGAGACAAGACCGGTCCAGCGTTGTGACGAGGTCGATGGCAGCATCCCATCCGAGGCTGCTCGTCTCCGCTTCGGAGGCGGCCCGGCGTTCGTCCACGTCCGGGGACGGCGGGCCACGATCAGTGTCGAGGGCAAGGGCTACCCGAGCCGCAGCTAAGCCGACCCGGCGCGCGCCGGCGAGACCGAGCCGACAGCGCCCAGTACCCAGGCGGGCCACTGGTTCGCGCAGGCAGAGCAGCGCGAACAGGCGGCTTGCTCGGCGAGCCGTTCGAAGAGGAACTCGGCGACGAGCTCTCGCCGCTGCCGGCCAGAGAACCCGACCGCGCGCCCCGCCGAAGCACGCAACGCCGTACGGCCAGCGTGGCGGCTCATTTCGCCTTGGCGACGGGCCGCCGCTCCGACGCGCGCGGGCGGGTGGCAGCCCGACACGTCCGGGGGTGCCGAGCGAAGCGAGGCGGGGCCCCCGTGGCGTGGCGGGCTGACGGGCCCAAAGAAAGCTCAAGATAACGACGGCGGAGCGCATGACGGCGATGGAGCAGACCTGCTGGCGCCTCGGCAACGACCGAGCCTTCGCGGAAGCGCTCGATGTGGCGGCGGGCCGTGTCCCGGGGCGGACGGTCGGGCTTATCCGCTGGTCCCACGCCTATGGCTTTGCAGGCCACTGGCTGACGAAATCGCGCCGGTACAGCACGACGTTTCGGGAGTTGCGCGGGGTGCGGCGGCGCTGGTCCCGGCTGCTGGCGGCGGCCCTGTCCGGCCGCCCCCTGGGCCTGGACGGCGACGGCGGCCCGGTCGTGCTCGATGAGTTCGGCCGTCCGGACGGGGACCCGGACACGGTGGTCGTCGGGCAGTGGCGCTATGTCGGTCGGGGTCGTGATCCGGCTGCGGTGGCGGACTCGTCGGGGGCGGGGCCGTGACGCGGCGGCGCGGGTCGGGGCCGTTGACCGGGGAGATCGCGCTGCCCTTCGACGACCACGACGACGCGGCCGGCGGCGCGGACCTGGCGGGGCAGGTGGCCGCCGAGACGGTGAGCACCGAAGGTCCCTCGCCCCATCCGGGCCCTGCGCGGCGTACCAGCCAGCCAGCCGCGGATTCCGCAACATCATCCGAACCGACGTCATCGACCACAGCGACGGCGCATGGTCGTGATGCGTCTTACCGGGGCCGGGAATCCCACGGCTGTTGAGATCGGCGCAGATCTTCCCGGTGGCCTCGCCAGCGGCCAGGCGGCGCGCGATCTCGCGCACGATCCTGGCCCGGTCGTCGTCGACCACCCACGTGACCACGATCTTGCGGCCGTTCGGGGACAGGTCCACCGTCCGGCGCCACCCATACGGCGGCCCCCCGCCCGACCACTCGTGCGCGCCGCGCTTGCGGGCGTGCCACCGGTACATCCGGTCACTGATCTGCTCGGACTCGTTGACGGCGTCGGTGGCCTTGTCGCGGTAGGCCACCCGCCCCGCCGTGGTCGACAGGTCGTAGGCGGTGGACCCGCCCGACACGTCGATCGCCACCACCGACCCGCCCGCCTGCCGCATCAACTTCGAGAACGCGGCCACGGCGGTCTCCTCCCGGTTCAACCGGGACGCTTCCACCACCAGCACCATCGGCACGTCCGCGCTGTCGCGGATGTCGGCGATCATCCGCTCATAGTCCGGGCGGACCACATCGTCACGGCTCGCCGTGATCCCGTTGTCGCAATACCACTCCGCGATCGTCACGCCGTGGGTCGCCGCCCACAGTAAGATCAGTTCCCGCTGGGCCTCGACGCCTAGGGCCTCCCCGGTCTGGTCGATCGACCGACGCAGGTAGGCGACATACCGTGACCGGCGGTGCGCCATGGGATCAAACCTACGGCCCGACCTGGACCGACCGGAAGACTGCACCATGTGTGACATGGGTACAGATCCGCCGGTCAAGCTCGTAGCGCGGTGACGCGGTGGTGCGGCTGGACCGGCCTTGGCTTCCCCGCGGTCAGGCTCGGGGTGTGGAGCGGGTGATACGGAAGGTCGGGTGGTCCGCCGGATCGGGCAGGGCACGGAACGAAGCGCCAACGGTGGGCATCCGGCCGTAGCTCGCGAGGTAGGCGTCGATCAGTGGCGGCCGGGCCGACACGGGGACGTCGGTGACCTCGATGTCCTCGGTTCGGCCCTCGTGGTCGAGCCGGCCGTGACCAGTGGCAGCCAGGTTCAGCGACCAGTCGGTCTGACCGCGGGCGGCGATGAGGTAGCGCTCGCCGTCGTGGTGCAGGACGGCGACGGGGACCCGTCGCGTGCGGCCGCTCTGCCGGCCGACCACCGAAAGCTGCCAGACGACGTCGGGGCGGAAACGGGCCGCCATCCGGTTGCCCACGACGCGGGCGAACCACGGCGGCTTCAGGTAGCGGCGGGACGTGTCGGCGGGGTGTGTGCTCATGACGACAACCGTAGACATCGAATGTTTCGATGTCAAAGCATTAGGCATCGAAGTATGAGTATGCTGTCCGCGTGCCTCCCACCCGCTCTCCGATCGGCCTCCACCTGGCACGGACGGCACGGGTGGTCAGCCGCGCGTTCGACGAGGCGCTGGCGGCTGGCGGCGGGTCCATGCCAGTCTGGCTGGTGCTGCTCAACCTCAAGACGGGCGGCGCCCTGGCCAACCAGCGCGAGCTGGCCCGGGCCGTGGGCATCCGGGAGGCGACGCTCACCCACCACCTCAATGCCATCGAGGGTCAGGGCCTGATCGTCCGGCGGCGCGACCCGGCGAATCGGCGGATTCAGAATGTCGAGCTCACCGCGGCGGGGGAGGAGGCATTTCTGCGGCTACGCAAGATCGTCGTCGACTTCGACCGCCGTCTCCGCGACGGCTTCGCCGACCAGGAGATCGTCGACCTCGAGCGGCAGCTCGACCGCCTCGTGAACAACGTCGCCGGCGCCTGACTGGGCCGGTCCAACGACAGTGGATGCACTGCTGGCGTTTCTTGCTGCTGGCCAAATGAAAAACCTCGAGGGCGAACCCGATGACCGTCGCGTAGGCGCCGAAGATTCCGCCAGGTCACGGGTCTCCCCATGATCTGGTGGGATGTCCGGGGTTCTGTCGTCCACAACTCCACCAGATCACGCGCTGACACCAACCCGTCCCGTGGCGCGCGTTCTTCTGTCGTCTCGCGGGGCCGGCCGAGGCCAACCCTGTTCACCAACGGTCTGTGGTCTACCGACGGGAGATGGGTGCATCGACCGCGGCGCGGAGGTCCGCCGACCAGCCGAGCTCGCCGACCTGTTCGCCGCCGCCGGTGACCGGGACCGCGCGCCATCGCGCGACGGCCTGGCCTTGGCTACGCCAGTAACTCAGCGCGGCGCTGAGCAGTGGCCCCAGCCCGCGTGCCGCGCCGTCGTCGAGCTTGGCGGCGAACGACCGACCGTCAGGCAGCGAAGCGGCGATTACTGCCTCAGCACCGTCCTTGGCGAGCAGACCCGGCACGTCGGCGACGAGGTGCGTGATGGGCCGGCGAGTTCCCCCGATGTGTGTGGGGTGTTCCTTCATCGCCGAGGACACGAGCGCGGCGGATCCGTCCACGGCCCGACTCAGGCCAGCGAAGGAGCTTGCCAGCCCGATGAGACTGATCGCGTGCGCGGGCGCGCCACATCCGTCGACCGCGGTCGCGGCGACCGGCTGACCGGCGTACCGCGCGACCGCCTCTCGGATGAGAACCTGCAGGGGATGCGTCGGCAGCCGGTAGGTGCTCGTGTCCCATCCGGCCGCGCGACACGTCGCGAGCATCGCCGCGTGCTTGCCCGAGCAGTTGTGGCAGATCCGCGCCGGCTCGCCGCGCTCCCTGATCCACTGGAGGCGTGCCTCCTCACTGCCGGGCCATGCCGGCGGGCAGCGCAGCGCCTCCTCGTCGAGGCCCGCGGACGCCAGGATCGCTCGGACCGTCTGACGGTGCACGGGCTCGCCGTCATGGCTGGCGGCGGCGAGGGCCAACTGTTCGCGCCGTCCCGGAAATCCGACGTCGACCATGGCGGCCGCCTGCAGAGGCTTGAGACACGAGCGGGCGAAGATGGGGCGGTCTGGCATGCCGAAGGAGACCTCGACCGCGCCGCCGGCGTCGAGGAGGACCAGCGAGCCCCGATGCCAGGACTCGACGGTCCCCGACCGCGTCGCGGTGAGCAGGACCGGATTCGCGGCGTTACCCATGCTCGTGCCGCCTACTCATCCGGGCGGACCCATGAATATCGGCACTCGTTGTGCCCGCGACGCTCAACACCGCCATCAGCCCGATTCTGTCCACGGATCCGGTGCCCGCGCGTTTCCATGTTGCCGGAAACACTGATGTCGACAGAGCACCTCGCCGCTACGGAAGCGGGTGCCGCGAGACCTGCCGCCGTCGCGGGTTCGGGTGGTGTCCAGCACCGATCGGAGGCCTTGCGGCGGGAGGCTGAGGGCCTCGGGCGCTCGATTACTGGTAGTAACCATGACCCGGCGGCATACCCGGGATGCGAGGGCGTCCCTGGCTCCGATGGTCGCTCAACGGGGTGGGTCCGTGTCAGGGCGAAATGCCGATGGTGTAGGAATTGTGCTGATCCATTGACCATGGGTGCTTGATCACACTGTGGGTCGCTCGGCGGCCGGGACTCGACGAGGAGGGACGTGGATGTCCAACCAGCAGCAGGAGCCCGGGGCCGCCGCTACGCAGGCGGAGCCAGCCGAGATCGACGTGACCAGGCCGAGCATCGCCCGGGTGTATGACGCCGTCCTCGGCGGCAAGGACAACTTCGAGGTCGACCGGGCCATCGCCGACGAGGCGCTGCGGATCGTGCCGGAGATCGGTGACGTCGGCCGGTACAACCGGGCGGTCCTCCGCCGGGGCGTCACCTTCCTGACCAGGGAAGCCGGGATCCGCCAGTTCATCGACCTCGGCTCGGGCCTGCCGACCGTCGAGAACACGCATCAGGTGGCCCAGCGCCAGACACCGGGCGCCCAGGTCGTGTACGTCGACAACGACCCGATCGTGCTCGCGCACGGGCGTGCTCTGCTGGCCGAGAACGACAACACGAGCGTGGTCACCGCCGACCTGCGCGATCCGGCCGACGTTCTCGCCCGCCCCGAGATTTCCAAGCACATCGACCTGTCCCAGCCGGTGGGTGTGCTCCTCATCGGCGTCATCCACCATCTTGGCGACGACGAGGACCCCAACGGGATCGTGGCCGCCTACCTGGACGCCATTCCGTCGGGCAGCTATCTCTTCCTGACCCATTTCTGCGCGTCGAGCCCGGACGCCGTGGCGCTTGAGGACGCCATGCTCCGGGATCTCGGCACCGGGCGGTTCCGCACCCTGGATGAAATAGCTGGGTACTTCAGCGGGCTGGAACTGCTGGATCCAGGCGTCGTCTACCTGCCCGAATGGCGGCCGGACGAGCCGGTGAGCCCCCCGCTGACAGTGGGGCAGCGTCTCATGGCTGGCGGAATCGGCCGCAAGCCGTAGCCGCGGCTGTCCTCGATGCCGGGCGATGCCCTCGGCGGCAGCCGGGCCGCGGCGTCGGGACGCTGGTGATCGTCAGGACGCTGGTGATGCCGCGAGGCACCGTGACAGGAACTGGCCGGCCCGGTCGAGTGCCTCGTCGGCCTCCTCCAGCGCCCCCGCGAAGTTCTGGAACACGTGCGGTACGCCCGGCCAGATCTCCAGCGTGACGTCGACGTCGTGGGCGCCGGCCTGACCGGCGAGGCGCACCGCGTCGTCGAGCAGGATCTCATGTGCCCCCACCTGCACCAGCAGGGGCGGCAGCCCGGAGAGGTCGGCGAACACCGGCGTTCCCTGCCGTCCGCCCGGGTGGTGTTGACTCTCCCGTTGCCGGAGGGTCGAAGCTCGACCCATGTTCGAACCGGACCCCGTCGTGTCGATCGGTGAGTTCTCCCGGCTCACCTACCTGAGCGTCAAGACGCTGCGGCATTATCACGACGTCGGCCTGCTGGAGCCAGCCGCGATCGACCCGTCGACCGGCTACCGGCGCTACTCGCTGGACCAGGTCCCGCGGGCGCATCTGATCCGCCGGCTGCGGGATCTGGACATGCCGGTGCCGGAGGTGCGCGCGGTTCTGCGGGCGCCCGACGACGTTGCGCGCGACGCGACCATCCGGTCCCACCTGGAGCGGATGGAGGCGGAGCTCGCCAGAACACGGGGCGTCGTCGCCTCGCTGCGCGAGCTGCTCTCGTCCGCGCCGTCCGCGCCGCTGGCTGTGACGTTCCTGGACGTGCCGGTCCAGCCGGTCTTCGCCGTGCGTGCGACCGTGGCGGCCCTCGACGCTGGTGGCTGGTACGCGGACGCGCGGCTGCTGCTGGACTCCGCGCTCGCCCACGTCGACGCGCGCGCGGCCGGGCCACATGGGGCGACCTGGGCCCACGAGTACTTCGAGGACGAGCGCGGCGAGGTCGTCGCGTTCGTGCCGGTCCCGCGCGGTGCGGCGCCTCGCGCGCGGGATGTCGCCGCGGGCGTCGAGAGCATCGAACTGGCCGGCGGACGGTTCGCTGTCGCCGAGCACCTCGGCGGGTTCGACGACTTCGACCGCACGTACGGCGCGCTCGGCAGCCATGTCGTCCGCCACGCGGCCGGCCTCCCGGACGCGATCCGCGAGGTCTACCGCGTCGGGCCGGACGGCGACGACCCTTCCGTCGCTCGTACCGACGTCTACTGGCCCGTCCGGGCCACCGCCTGAGAACGGCTTCGCCTGGTCGCGCCCCTCTGGAACAAGGCCGAGGCGCCCGCCTGACCGACCCACCGATCTGACCGACCCAACCGAAAGGAACCTCCGATGTCTCTCGCCATGGCCAGCGTGGTCGTCGACAGCACCGACACGCTCGCGCTCGCGCGGTTCTGGTCCGACCTGCTCGGCGCGCCGATCGCCGACGGCGCCACCGCCGACTGGGCGACCGTCACGAGCACGCCCCCGCTATCCTTCGCGCTCGTCCCGGACAAGAACCCCGGTAAGAACGTGCTGCACGTCGACCTGGCGGCCACCGACCCGGCCGTCGAGGTCGACCGGGCGGTCGGCCTCGGCGCGAAGCGGGTCGCCGACCACGACGGCTGGACGACCCTGGCCGACCCGGAGGGCAACCTGTTCGACATCGCCGGCCCCTGACCCCCCTCGTCGGCGGATGAGCATCCGGCCGCGGCCGGGGCGGCAGACGCGTCGGCAGCTGCCGCCCCGGCCTCGGCCTCGGCGTGACGGATGGGGCTTGCGGGCTCGTCATCGTCGGGTGAGGTCCCGCAGGAGCCGCAGGGAACCGAGGACGGGGATCGGGAGACGGGCGGCGAGCGGCCAGGCCCTCGACAGCGGCAGGTGCCTCATCGACGGCAGCGGGACAACTGTCGGAAGGTGTCCTCGAGAAAGATCGGAGATGTTTTCCATCCGGTCGTCGCCATACTCGCTGCGATGGTTGGCGCAGGCTTCGATGTAGTTCTGCGGGAAGTGATCGGAGATCGTATAGGGCAGCAGCCCGTTGAAAATGGGGATCTGTTCCATGGGGAACGCGAGGAAGGCCCCGCCGAGGCCAAGAATGCTGGCCATCGGGCGGATTGGCCGGGCGCTTTCCGTCCACTTGCCGTTGTAGCGGTACTCGGCGCCGAAATGGGCGAAGGGGCCGAGATCGGCGGCCGGCACCCGGGGTACCGGATCCTGCCGGTAGATGTAGCGGAGCACCGGCGCCCGGTACTGGGGCGGCACGGCTTCGTAGCCCTCGTCGATCCCGGCCGGGCCGATCATGGGCTGGCCGAAGGTGTAGACGGCCCGCAGCGCCGTGCCGAGCTCGTCCTGGTACGCGGGGTCGGTCATGAGCATCAGGCCCATGATCGCGGCCATGGCCCCGCCGAGGCTGTGGCCCGTGACGTAGAGCGCCGGCCTTTCGCGGGCGGGGAGCCGCGCCGGCCGGGGTGAAGCCTTGCCTGCGTCTTCCAGGGGCCGCCTCGCCATCGCGAACTGAAGTGTCCGCAGGACCTCGGACCTGGTCGACCGCAGGTTCCGGTAGAAGCCGCCGTGCACGGGGTAGGCGCGGTGACCACCGAGATCGACCAGGCTGGGCTCGCGCGAGTGGATCTCCATGTCGGTGAGCCAGTTCATCAGGCTCGACGGGTCGGTGCCGCGGTACACGAGGATGACGACGTCCCTTTTCTCGCTCTGCACGACGAAGACCGTCGAGCGGATGAGCATGGCGTCGTTTCGCTCGGTGATGATGCGGCACCTGTTGCGGGGCAGGCCCATCCGCACCAGCATGGCGGACAGCGCGTTGATGCCCCGCAGCTCGTCGGGGTCGCGCTGGGTGGACTCGACCTCCCCGTACGCGTACCCGGAACAGACCGCCAGAACATGGCGGACCACGTCGTCCGGCTGGTCGTCGCACGTGAGCCCGGCCAGGCGCCGTTCCAGACCCCGATATACGGGGAATCCCTTGTTCTTCGTGTCGTACTTATATGGCCGAATATCATCGTAACTCAATACCTGGGCATTACTTACCAGCATTTTTCGGCCCTCGCGTTCCGCCCTCGTTTTCCGCGGCCAGCCTTGTCGGCCCCAGTTTCGTGGGCAGTTCCGCGACGCGCCGGACGCCGACCGGGCCACGCCCTCGGTGTCGGCCATCCGATGCCAGCTGGCTGGCTGGTGCGCGGGCTGGTGCGCGGGCTGGTGCGCGGGCGGGTGCGGCGATCTCGATGCCTGGCCGCCGCCCCGCGCTCATCGGTCACGGCACTGGTCGGGGGTTGCGGACGGTCGCCATATACCGGGTATGATACCGGGTATACCCCGAAGGGATGGTGCCCATGAGCGTGCGACATGCCCTGCTGGCCCTGCTGAGCGAGGGGCCGAAGTACGGGCTCCAGCTGCGCCAGGAGTTCGAGGCGCGCACCGGTGAGATCTGGCCGCTCAACGTCGGCCAGGTCTATACGACCGTGGCACGCCTCGATCGGGACGGCCTGGTCGCGTCCGACGACGGCGAGGAGCCGGGGCCGCAGAAGGCCTACCGGATCACGCCGGAGGGCGGCGAGGAGCTGGCCGCCTGGCTGCGGACACCGCCCGCCGCCGAGGCTCCGCCCCGCGACGAGCTGGTCATCAAGATCCTAGTGGCGGCGCGGCTGCCCGGCGTCGACGTCGCCCAGATCATCCAGGCGCACCGGCGCCACCTGGTCGAGACGATGAGCCGGTTCACCCGGTTGAAGCAGGACGCCGCCGAGGACGACCTCGGCCTGCTCCTCGTCGCGGACGCCGAGATCTTCCGGCTGGAGGCCTTCGTCCGGTGGCTGGACTCCGCGGACGCGCGCCTGCGCCACCACACACCGGTGGCCGTTCCCCCGGCCGTCCCTTCGACGGCCGCGAACCACACCGCCGCGTCGGCCGCGCCGGCGCGGCGCGGCACGGGCGCGAGGGCGGCCCGATGACGACCACCATCCTCGAGCTGCGCGGCGTGACGAAGGTGTACGGCTCGGGCGCGACCGAGGTGCACGCGCTGACCGACATCGACCTGACCGTCCGGGCCGGCGAGATGGTCGCCGTGATGGGGCCGAGCGGTTCCGGCAAGTCCACCCTGCTCACCATCGCGGGAAGCCTGGAGCAGCCGACCAGCGGCGAGGTCCTGGTCGAGGGCACCTCGATTGCCGGCATGCCGGCGGGCGACCGGGCCCGGATGCGACGCCGCCACATCGGCTACGTCTTCCAGGACTACAACCTGCTCCCCGGGCTCACCGCCACGGAGAACATCGCGCTGCCGCTGGAGCTGGACGGGGTGCGGGCCAGGAAGGCGTCCGCGGCCGCGCGGCGGGTCCTGACCGACCTGGATCTCGCCGACCGGGCCGGCAGCTTCCCCGACGAGCTGTCGGGCGGGCAGCGCCAGCGGGTCGCGATCGCCCGCGCGCTCGTCGGCGAGCGCCGGCTGCTGCTGGCGGACGAGCCCAGCGGCGCGCTGGACACCCAGACCGGCGAGGCCGTCATGCGGCTGCTGCGCAGGGCGTGCAAGGCGGGGGTGGCCGCGGTGCTGGCCACCCACGACGCCCAGCTCGCCGCGTGGGCCGACCGGGTCGTGTTCGTCCGCGACGGCGTGATGGTGGACGAGTCCGGGCCGGCGGCCGGCCCGGAGTCGCTGCTCACCGCGGACGCACCCCGATGAGCGTGCAGGCGCCACCGCGCCCGCCCGCCCCGGCCCCTGCTCCCGGCCCCGGTCCAGCACCGGACGGCCCGGCCAGGCGTGGCCCGGCCGGAGGAGGGTTCCCGGCCCGGCGGGCGATGGTGCGGTGGGCGTGGCGGATGCTGCGCCGCGAGTGGCGCTCCCAGGTGCTGGTGACGCTCCTGCTCCTGCTCACGGTGTCCGTCGCCGTGTTCGGAGGCACCGCCCTCTACAACGCCCCGCCGTCGTCCGACCCGGTCCTGGGCACGGCCGACAGCGTGTACGTCCTGAGCGCGCGGAACAATCCCCAGGCGGTCGCCGCGGACATCGCCACCCTGCGTGCCCGGTTCGGGGTGGTCGACGTCGTCGGTCACACCGCACGGACCGCTCCGGGACTCGCGCTCCCGGTCGACTACCGCGCGCAGGTGCCGCGCGGCACGTATACCGCTCAGCTCCTCGGCCTCGTCCGTGGCCGCTACCCGTCCGGGCCCGGCGAGGCGGCCATCACCGCGGGGATGGCCGAACTGCTCGACCTGCGGCTCGGTGGCAGCGTCGGGCTGGACGGGCACCCGCGGACGATCGTCGGCATCGTCGAGAACCCCAGCGACCTGAAGGACGCCTTCGTTCTGGTGGCACCCTCGACCGGCCCGCCGCCGAGCACGGCGTCGGTGTTCGTCGGGGCCGATGTGCGCCACACCGACGACCAGCGCCTCTCGACGTCGACGCAGCGCCTCGGCCAGGGGCCCGACAACCAGCGTCTCGTGATCGTCACGCTGATCCTCGCCGGGGCGACGATCCTGCTGCTCCTGGTCGCGTTCGTTGCCGCCGCCGGGTTCGGCGCCCTTGCCCACCGCCGGCTGCGCCAGCTCGGCATGCTCGCCGCCGTCGGCGCGACGGCCCGGCACATCCGACTGGTGATGATCGCCACCGGTCTGCTGGTCGGCCTGGTCGGAGCGGTCGCCGGCACCGTCGCCGGGCTCGCTCTCTGGCCGCTGGCGACGGGCTGGCTGACGTCGGCCACGGGACACCGGGTGGACCGGCTCAACATCCCGTGGTTCCTGGTCGGTGCCGTCGCGGTGCTGGCGGTGGCGATGTCGGCCGCGGCGGCGTGGTGGCCGGCCCGGACGGTGTCCCGGCTCCCGGTCACGCTCGCGCTCGCGGGCCGCCCGCCCGCGCCGCGGTCCACCCGGCGACCGGCGGCGCTCGCCGCGGTCCTCCTCGCCGTGGGGCTCGGCTGCCTCGCCGCGGGGGAGAAGGACAGCCCGGCGCTGACGGTCGGGGGCACGCTGGCCACGGCGCTGGCGATTCCGTTCGCGGCGCCGTTCGCGATCAGGCTGCTCGGGTGGCTCGGCGCCCGCGCCCCTATCGCGGTCCGGCTGGCCCTGCGCGACCTGGCACGCCACCAGGCGCGCGCCGGGGCGGCCCTGGCCGCGATCAGCCTGGCGCTCGGCGTCCCCGTGGCCATCGTCATCGTGGCGACGGACATCCAGGCGACCCCGACGACCGGCAACCTGAGTGACCGTCAGCTGATCGTCCGTATCGCCCGGCCCGGTGACCCGCCCTCGCTCATCCCCATCCGGACCGAGCAACAACTGCGGGACCTGTCGACGGCGGTCGGCCGGATGACGACCGGGCTGCCAGGCCCGACCGTCCTCCCGCTGGACATGGCGTACGACCCCGCCGCGCCGGCCGAGGCCGGGGTGGCGAGCGGCGAGCCCGTCCGGCACGCCCAGGAGTTCGGCATCCCGAGGAGCGAGAACGTCTCCGAGGCAGTGGTGGTCTATGTCGCCACGCCGGAGCTGCTGCGGCTGCTCGGCGCCGACCCGGCAAGGATCCCGGCGTCCACCGAGGTGGTCACCAGCCGCGCCGGCCACCTGGTCCTGTTCAAGGCGGCCGACCGCACCCAGACAGATCCGTCCATCACGCGGATCCGTGGCAGCGGCTACACCTCGCTCCCGGACACGCTGCTCACCGCCGGCGCGGTGCGCCGGTGGGGACTCACGCCCGTGCGCGCCGGCTGGCTGGTCGAGTCCGCCCAGCCTTTCGCAGCGGACCAGCTCGCCGCGGCCCGTCGCATCGCCGCCGAGGCCGGGCTGACCATCGAGGCCCGGGACGGGCAGGGGGCTGTCGGGACGGTCCGGGCCGGTTCCACGGCCGGCGGGCTGCTCGTCGCGCTCACCGTGCTGGCGATGGCTGTCGGCCTCATCCGGGGCGAGGGCGCCGCCGACCTGCGGACCCTGACGGCCACCGGCGCGACCGCCGGGATCCGGCGCACCCTGACGGCGGCGACGGCCGGCGGCCTCGCCCTGCTCGGGGTGCTGCTGGGAACGGCCGGCGCCGGGCTCGGCCTGCTGGCGGTGTACCGGCACGACCTCGCGGTGTTCGGCCGCATACCGACGATCTACCCGCTGCTGTTCCTGATCGGGGTGCCTTTGGCGGCCGCGGTCGGCGGGTGGCTGGTCGCCGGGAAGGAGCCGGTGGACATCGCGCGCCGCCGAGGGGACTGACGGCGCGCCGGCCGGGCGGCCGGCCGGAACCCCGCCGGCTGGGCGTCCGCGCTGGTCACGCGGTTGAGCCGATTTCAGCGGACTCCGCATGGGCAGACTCCGCGTGAGCCGGCTGTATCGGAACGTGAGCACTCTGACGCGGTCGGCTGGGGGGTGCTACATGTGCAGGCGAAGCACGCCATGACGACCGGCAGTCGCTCGGCGCCACGCTACGTGGCGTCGGTGGGTTTGGCCTACCTGGTTGTCGTGGCTGTATGCACGATAGTTCTTCCGTCGCGTCCAGGAGCGGCGGTCGGCAGCTGTGCGACCGCCGCCGTAAGCCTGGCGACGGTGGTCTGCCTGGCGTGGACCGCGCGGCGTGCCCGCGGGCCTGACCGGCGCTGGCGGCTGCTCATCGAACTGGCGATGGTCCCGTTGGCCGTCGCGCTGGTCTGGCACGTCGGCTGGGCCTTTGGGCACGGATCGGCGCTCGCGACGCGCATGTCCGGGTCGGCTCAGGCTTTCCTGCTGATCGTCGCGCTGGCCTTGGCGGGTGTGCTGACCTTTCCCACCGACCCGCTCGACGCCGCGGATCGTCGCGTCGGCGCCGGCCGAGCCGGACATCGCTGGTATGCGATCACCACGCTGGACTGCGTGGTGGTCGTCGGCTCCGTCGTCCTGCTCGTGTGGTCGATCTTGTTGGAGCCAATGGTCCGGGCGCGACACGTCGATACCGTTTGGTTGCTGTCCGCCGTCGGGTCGGCCGCGAGTTTCTTGATCCTGGTGGCTGGCATCCTGCTCCTGGCGACGTTCCGGCGGCCTCGGTCGGGGCTCGCGCTCGCGCTGCTGGGTGCCGGTCTGAGCGCGATGCTGTCGTATACGGCGGTCTATCTGATCGCGATCGTCGAGCGTGTCCGCGGCATCTCGCCGATCCTGGAGGTCCTCGCTGTCGCGGGCTGGTTGTCGATCCTCCTGGCCTGCCTGGTCCCGATGCCGAGTTCCGCGGCGCCCACCCGGCGCCGGGGTCCGCGGACCCTGTGGGTGCAGGCCGCGTTGCCCTATCTGGCGCTCGGCGTGGTCGGCGGGCTCTCGGTCAGCCAGCTGATCGCCGGCGGCGCCGTCGGCCATGTCGAGACATTTGGCCTGCTCGGCCTGTTGTTGGTGGTCCTGGTCCGGCAGATGATGATGCTGGGCGAGAACACCCGGCTGCTGGTGTCGGTTCGGGCGAGCCGGCAGGAGCTGCACCACCAGGCTTTCCACGATCCTCTCACCGGGCTGGCCAACCGGGCGCTGTTCGCCGACCAGCTGGCGCACGCGCTCGCGTTCCGGGACGGCCGGCCGTTCGCGCTCGTGTTCTGCGATCTGGACGACTTCAAACGGGTCAACGACACACTCGGCCACGCCGTCGGCGACGAACTGCTCCGGATCACCGCTGGACGGCTTCGCGACACTGTCCGGTCCGGCGACACGGTCGCCCGACTTGGCGGTGACGAGTTCGCCCTGCTCCTCGAGGGCGGCCACGACGACCCGGAGACGGTGTGCCGCCGGCTGGCCGCGACGATCCGGGCTCCCTGCCTGCTGGCGGGCCGTTCCCGGCCGGTCGGTGCCAGCCTCGGCCTCGTCCTGGCCGACCCGGCTCGTCATCCGGTGGCCGACTCCCTGCTTCGGGACGCGGACCTGGCCATGTACGCGGCGAAGCGCCAGGGCAAGGGTGGTCTGGTCGTCTACCACCCGGACCTGTCCACGCCCGAATCGGCCCCGCAGATCCGCGCCCACCTGGACCAGGCGCTGCGCGGCGACGATCCCGACAGCGTCCTCGATGTCCGCTACCGGCCGGTGGTCGATCTCCGTACCTGGCGGACGGCCGCCCTCGAGGCCACGCCGTGCTGGAGCCGCCCGCGGACGGGGGAGCTCGTGTCCGAGCAGGTGCACCGGCTCGCGGACGAGGCCGGGCTGACCATGCCCCTGCTCGACCTCGTCCTGCGACAGGCCTGCCAGGACCTGGCGGCGCGGGGACCGCGACGTTACTGGGCGCCGACCTTCGTCACCATCCCGATGAACCGCGACCTGGAACAGACATCCGTCGCCGGCATCGCGGACCTTCTCGTCGACCTCGACCTGCCCCCGCGGGCGATCATCCTGACGCTCACCGGCACCTGCGGCTTCCCGGACCCGGCCGGCGCGGCCCCCGTCCTGCGGCACCTCGCCGCCCGCGGCGTCCGGCTGGCTCTCGACGGAGTCGGCGGTGACACGAGCACGCTCGCCGCCTGGCACGTCCTGCCCGTCCAGATCATCAGGCTCGACCGCTGTCTCACCCGCGTCGGCGACGCGTCTGGCCGTGAGCGGGTCGGTCACGAGCGGGCCGACCTGGTCCGCGACGCCGTCCTCGCCGCCGCGGCCCGGCTCGACCTCACCGTGATCGCCACCAGCCTCGACAACCCGGCCCAGGCACGTGAACTGGCCGCCGCCGGCTGCCAGCTCGGCAGCGGCTCCCTCTACGGCTCACCCTGCCCCATGGACCAGATACCTGGCGCCATGCCGCCCGCCGACGTGGGCGACCCGGGCACGAGAACCCGGCGACCATCGGCGTCCACGCCGGCTTCCACCTCAGCACCGGCCCACAAGCGTCAGCCGGCGGGCACGGGCCGCGGTGGTGGCGGCCCCACGTAGCGCGCCGCGGGGCGGATTATCTTGCCGTCCATCGCCTGTTCGAGGATGTTCGCGCTCCAGCCGACGGCCCGCGCGGCGGCGAACGTCGGCGTGAACATCTCGCGTGGCGGCCCGCACAGCTCCATTGACCCGGCGGGCTGCCCTGGCGCGGCGTTTAGCGGTTGCGGCGGCCGGCGCTCAGGGCCTCGACGGTCTTGGTGATGCGGGTCTGGCGGGTCTCGGGCTTCTTCGCCTCGGTCACCCACCGGACCCATTCCTTGCGGTGCGAGAAGGCGAGCTGGTCGAACGTCGCCTGCGCCACGGGCGCCCCCGCGATCGCCGCCGCGAGGTCGTCGGGTACCTCGACGATCCGGGGGGCGGCGTCGAGGGCCAGTTCCACGTCGACCTCGTCGCCGGCGGACACCCCGGCCGCGCCGCGGTTCTCGGCGGAAAGGGGGATGAGGTACCGGCCGCCCATGGGGGCGACCGTGGTCCGGTAGGTGTGCGGCCCGATCGTCACGGTGACCTTGGGCCGCTTGCCGCTGTTCAGCTCCGCGACGACGTCCGCGGGCACCTCGATGCCCGTCGCCGTGGTGCCGTGCAGGTCGACGGTCGCCCGGAATCTCACCCGTACGAGTATGACCGAGCCGCATTCCCGGGCGGCCGGAAGACCGGCGAGGGACAATCAGAAGGCGCTGGGATGGGCGGCGCGCAGCATACCCGGTGCTACGATCGCGGCCCGACATCAAGAGTGGCACTCGGTGCCGTGTCGGGCGTAGAGTGCCGATGCGCTGTGGGGCGGACGCGCGCGGTCGGACGACGCGACGCAGGTACGCGACGCAGGTACGCGACGCAGGTAGTGGGGCCGGCCGGTCGGCCAGCCAGCTTGTCGACGGCCTGGCTCGACACTCGACGTACGGGAAACACGACGTAGAGGAACACGGGATGCGCGAGGCGCCGGACGGCATCGACTGGGTGCTGTGGTCGGGAACGCTCGGCCTGAACAGTCCACTCGAACGGCGGATCGACGCGGCCGCGGCCTGCGGGTTCCACCAGCTGTCGATCAGCCCGCTCGACGTGGCGCTGGCCGAGGAGGCGGGCACCAAGCCCGAGGACCTGGGCGGACGGCTGCGCGACGCCGGCCTCGGCATCGTGCTCGACGGGTTCATGAACTGGTACGAGGGCGCACCGATACCGGGCGCGCGCTCCGTCGCGTTCACCGCCGACGAGGTGCTGCGCATGTGCGAGGCGCTCCCGGCCGAGTCGCTGACGGTGTTCTCCCGGCCGACCTGCGACCTGCCGCCGGCGCAGGTCGCCGCGTCGTTCGGCCGGCTGTGTGACCGCGCGGCCGACGTCGGCACCCGCGTCCAGCTGGAGTTCCTCGCGATGATGGCGATCAGCGACCTGCCAGGCGCCGCGGCCGTCGTGGCGGACGCCGACCGCGCGAACGGCGGCCTGGTCCTCGACACCTGGCACTTCTTCCGCGGCAATCCCGACTACGCGGCCCTGGAGGCCCTGCCCGGCGACCGGATCTTCACGGTGCAGGTCTCCGACGGGGGAGCCGACCTCCAGGGAACTCTCGCCCAGGACACCTTCCATCGACTGCTGCCCGGCGACGGCTGTTTCGACCTCGTCCGCCTGTTCGGGACGCTTCAGCGGATCGGGGCGCTCGGCTCGGTGGGTCCGGAGGTCATCTCGCCCGTCACGGAGGCGATGGCCCCGACCGAGGCAGCCCTGCTGGCCAAAGGCCGGGCACAGGCTCTGATTGACCAGGTGTCCGGATGATCGCGGCACGATTACACGCCCACGAGGACGTGCGGATCGAGGAGATCCCGGAGCCCGAGCCGACCGCCGGCGAGGTGAAGATCGCGGTGGCCCACAACGGGCTGTGTGGCACGGACCTGCACGAGTACTTCTCCGGCCCGCGGGCCTGCACGACCACGCCGCACCCGCTCACCGGCGGGGTGCTGCCCCAGATCCCGGGTCATGAGTTCGCCGGAACGGTCACCGCCGTCGGTGAGGGCGTCATGGACGTCGCGGCCGGCGACCGGGTGTGCGTGGAACCGCTTTACTCCTGCGGTGACTGTGACCGCTGCCAGGCCGGGCTGCCGCAGCTGTGCCGCCTGGTGATGACACACGGGCTGTGTTCGCACGGGGGCGGCCTGGCCCAGTTCACCGTCGTTCCCCGGGCGATGACGCACCCGATTCCCGACTCGATGTCCCTGGCCGACGCCGCGCTGGTGGAACCGATCTCGGTCGCGTTCAACGGTGTGCTGCGCTCCGAGGCCCAGCCGGGCCAGTCCGCCCTCGTGCTCGGCGCCGGACCGATCGGGGTCGGCGCCGTTCTCGGCCTGCGCGCCGTCGGAGTGGACGACATCCTGGTGGTCGAGCCGGTGGCGGCTCGCCGCGCGGCCGTGGCGGCGCTCGGCGTCGCGCAGGTCCTCGATCCGGGCCTCGTCGACGTCGCCGACGAGGTGCGCCGGCGGACGAAGGGGCGCGGCGTCGACGCGGTCGTCGACTGCGCCGGCGCGCCCGCCACGTTCTCGCTCGCCCCGGCCGTGCTGCGCGCGAGGGGACGCTACGTCGGGATCGCCTTCTCCGACCGGGAGGTGAGCTTCCCGCCCTGGGTGCTGTCACGTGGCGAGATCGAGCTCACCGGATCGCTGGGGTACGCCCCGGGAGTGTTCCGGCGGGTGATCGACCTCATCGCGGGCGGTGCGTACCCGACGGCGGGGTGGGTCGAGCACGTCGAGCTGAACGATCTTCGCGCCGCGCTGCTGGACCTGCGGGCCGGCCGGCGGATCAAGGTCCTGGTCGACCTGCCGGCTGCCTGATCCGTGAACGCCTCCATACCCTCCATACCCTCCATACCCCTCCGGACGCCAACCACAGTGAGAGGAGCGGTCCCATGCGCATGGACGACATGATTCTGGTGAGCATCGACGACCATATGATCGAGCCGCCGGACATGTATGAGAAGCACGTCCCGGCCAAGTGGCGGGACGAGGCTCCGAAGGTCGTGCGGAACGAGCAGGGCCTGGACCAGTGGGTCTTCCAGGGTGAGGGGACCTCGACGAACTTCGGCATGGCCGCCACGGTGGGCTGGCCGAGCGAGGAATGGGGTTTCAACCCGGGCACCTATTCGGAGCTGCGCCCGGGCTGTTTCGATGTGCACGAGCGGGTCCGGGACATGAACGCGAACGGCGTGCTCGCGTCCATGTGCTTCCCGACCATGGCGGGCTGGAACGCCAGGACCTTCCACGAGGCGCGTGACAAGGACGTCGCGCTCGTGATGCTCCAGGCCTACAACGACTGGGTCATCGACGAGTGGTGCGGCACCTACCCCGGCCGGTTCATCCCGCTGGGCATCGTGCCGATGTGGGACGTCGACCTGGCGGTGAAGGAGATCCACCGCATCGGGCGCAAGGGCTGCCGGTCCATCAGCTTCCTCGAGGCGCCGCACGCCCAGGGCTTCCCGAGCTTCCTGTCCGGCCACTGGGACCCGATGCTGCAGGCCCTGTGCGACGAGAACATGGTGCTGTCGCTGCACATCGGCGCGGGCTTCAGCCTGATCCAGAAGCCGGATGAGGCGCCGATCGACCACCTCATCATCCTGACCTGCCAGATCTCCGCGATCATCGCGCAGGACCTGTTGTTCGGCCCCACGCTGCGGCGTTTCCCGGACCTCAAGGTCGCGCTGTCCGAGGGCGGGATCGGCTGGATCCCGTTCTACTTCGACCGGGCCGACCGGCACGTCCAGAACCAGGCGTGGCTGCACAGCGACTTCGGCGGCAGGCTTCCGTCGGAGGTGTTCCGCGAGCACATCCTGGCCTGCTACATCACCGACCCCTCCGGGCTCGCGCTGCGCGATCGCATCGGCATTGACACCATCGCCTGGGAGTGCGACTACCCGCACACCGACACGACCTGGCCCACGTCGCCCGAGTTCGCCTGGAAGGAGTTCCAGGACGCGGGCTGCACCGACCCCGAGATCGACAAGATCACCTGGCGGAACGCCTGCCGGTTCTTCGGCTGGGACCCGTTCGCCCACACCCCCAAGGAGCAGGCGAACGTCGGCGCGCTGCGCGAGCTGGCCAAGGACGTCGACGTGACCCGGATGTCCCGGCACGAATGGCGCAGGCGCAACGAGGCAGCCGGTATCGGCGTCTTCTGAGATCGCGAGGTCGCTACCCATGCCACGGTTCCATCACGCCAACCTCGGTGTTCCGCCGGGCCTCGACGACGCCGAAGGCGCGTTTCTCGTCGACGTCCTCGGCTACCGGAAGATGGACGTGCCGCCCGACCTCGCCGGTATCGCCCGGTGGTATGAGGCGGACGACGGCAGCCAGATCCACCTGAGCATCGATCCCGACCACCGGCCCGCGGCGCGGGCCCACACGGCGATCGAGGTCGACGAGGACGTCGAACGCCGGCTGGACGCCGCCGGCATCGCCTACCGGTCCGGCGGCCGGGGCGACCTGGCGGTGGTGTTCTGCGCCGACCCGGCTGGCAACCACTGGGAGCTGCGCCGCCACTCGCAAACACCATGACGTGATCCACGTCATACCCCGATCCGTGATCTGCCCGCGGCGGGCGCGCGAATGTGCCGTGACTCGCGCGCGCGTCGCGAGGCGGGGACCGTGAGCGGAGGCCGCGCATGAACAACAGTGACACCATCAGGGGTTGCCACGAGGCATTTGCCCGGTGACGGTCTCCGTCTCGGCGCCGGTGAAGGGCCGTGTCGGTTCCATTCCGGCACGGCCCTTCACCGCGTGGAGCGGACCGGACAGCTTTGGACCATGCGCTACGATGACCTCCCGCCAGCGTGGAGGTGGACGTGCTGTGACGGGGAACAACGCGCAACCGGCGGTCGCGCTCGCGGTACGAGACGCGGAGCTGCACGGTCGGCTGGTCGCTGGTGACGAGCGCGCACTCGACGAGGCTTACGCGTTGTTCGGAACCCTGGTGCGCGCACTCGCGCATCGGGTGACCCGAGACCGAGAAGCCGCGAGTGACATAGTCCAGGACGTTTTCGGCTACTTCTGGGAACATCCGCTGGCGTATGACCCCAATCGCGCCGGGCTGCGAACGTGGCTGGGGATGCTGGCGCACCGGCGGGCGGTCGACTGGGTGCGCGGCGAGGAGCGACGTCGCCGCCGGACCGCGCCGGAGCTTCACGGCCCGTTCGAGCTGCCCGGCGTGGACGAGACCGTCGAGGCGGCAGACACCTCCTGCCGGGTCCGCCTGATCGTGCGAGACCTGCCCGACGCCTTACGGACCGCGGTTGAGCTGGCGTTTTATCGGGAAATGACCTACCGCGAGGTGGCGGCCGAGCTCGGAATACCGGAAGGCACCGCGAAATCACGGATGCGGAATGCCCTCGCGCGTATCGCCCGAACTCTCGCCGAGGAAGGCATCGGCGAATGACCATGGGTGATGAGTCCGAGGGACATCGACGTGCGTTTCTCGCCCATCTGACGACGGACCTGTGTGACGCCGATGAGGCTCGGCTGATCGCCGAACACACGCGTTCGTGTCCGACCTGCGCGTACGCCGAGGCTGAGCGGCGAGAGGTCGACGACCTGTTGCTCGCGCTCGGCGACGTCGACGAGCTCCCCGATGCCCCCTCGCCGGCCCAGCTGCGGGCGGCGGCCCGCGCGCGCCGGCGCCCGGCACCGCGGGTGCCCGCGTTCGCCGCTCCCTTCGCCGCCGCGGCCGGCATCCTCGAGTCGGTGCTGGCCGAGGTGAGCGATGACGCGCTGCGCACGCCCAGCCCGGTGCTGACCTGGCGCGTGGGCGACCTGGTACCCCACCTCGCCGCGGGCAACGCCCTGCTCGCGACGGCGATCGGTGTCGCGGTCGAGCCCGCGCCGGGCCCGGTCGCCGGCCTGGTCAGCCATACCGAGCGGCTGCTCAGCTGGGTTGCCGGCTGGCCGCGCGAGCGCGTCCAGGCGCTGTGGCGCCGCGGCGTCGAAGCGATCGCGGCGAGGCTGAGCACCCAGCCGGAGCTCGCCTCGCTGCGCGTCGAGGTCGACGGCGTCCGGACGACCGTCGCGGACCAGCTGAAGATCCGGGCCTTCGAGACCTGGACCCATGCACGCGACATCGGTGCCGCGGCGGGCCTGCGGGTGCCCCCGCCGCCCGCCGACAGTCTCGGCGCGATGGCGGACCTCGCGGCGCGGCTGCTGAGCACCCTGCCGCCGCGCGCGGCCACCGCGCCCGCCGGCGCCGTGCGCCTGACGCTCACCGGCCCGGGCGGCGGCTCCTGGCTGGTCCAGATCGGCGGCGCCGGCGCCGCCGCCGCGGCGGCGGCTGTCGGCCTGCCCGAAGCCGAGCTCACCCTCGACACCGTCGAGTTCTGCCTGCTGGTCGCGGACCGTGGCCAGCCCACTGAGCCGCACACCGAGATCTTCGGCGACGACGCCCTCGCC
The DNA here is from genome assembly GCF_001854805.1 of Pseudofrankia coriaricola. Taxonomy (GTDB): domain Bacteria; phylum Actinomycetota; class Actinomycetes; order Frankiales; family Frankiaceae; genus Pseudofrankia. Next base: position 11,511 of record NZ_MBLO01000058.1, on the reverse strand, counting down.
GCCGAGCTCCTCGCGATCGCCCCCCAGCTCGCCGGCCCCTGACCGGTCGCGCCCGGAGGTGAGGGGCGGCCGAGCGGCGGGGCCGGGCGCCGCCGGGCTCGCGGCCTGTCGGGCGGGCGCGGGACCGGGATCCCCGTAACGTGGACAGGATGTGGCCACGCGGGAAAGCTCCGGAGGCTCGTGACGCCTTGGCGCGGCGCGCCGGCGACCTGGCGTCGGCCGGGACAGCGCCGCCGCCGACGGTCTTTCGATCATGAGCGCGCGGCCGGCTCCCGACGTGGACGACCTGGCCGCCGTCCCGGCACCGGTGCCCGCGCCGGAGATGCGCCCGGCGCGGACGTCGCGGCAGGCGGACCTGTTCGACGCGCTGCTGGGGATCTTCCTGGCGGAGGGGTTCGCCCAGTTCACGCTGGCGGACCTGGCCGCCCGGCTGCGCTGCTCGAAGAGCACGCTCTACGCGCTCGCGCACAGCAAGGAACAGCTCGCGGTCGCCGTCGCCCGGCACTTCTTCCGGGTCGCCGCCGAACGGATCGAGCGCGACGTCGCGGCGGTGGCCGCGGCGAGCCCCGCCGAGACGGTCGGCGCCTACCTGGGCGGCGTCGCCCGCGAGCTGCGGCCCGCCTCGCCGGCGTTCCGCCGTGACCTGGCCGCGAACCCGGCGACCCGCGCCGAGTACGAGCGCAACACCCGCATCGCCGCCCGCCGGATCCGCGAGCTGGTCGCCGCGGGCGTCGATGCGGGGGTGTTCCGCGGGGTCGACGCGGCCTTCGTCGGCCAGGCGGCGACGGCGGTGATGTCGGCCATCCAGCGCGGCGACATCACCGCCGCCACGGGCCTGTCCGACGCCGACGCCTACGCGGAGCTCGCGAGCCTCCTGCGCCACGGCCTCGCCGGCCCAGCCCCGAATGTCCCGGGTGCCTCGGGCTCCGCTGGCACCAAAGTGGTCGGGTCCTAGGCGGGCGTGCCCAGGGCGGGCCCGCCGTCGCCGGCGTGTCCACTCGCTCCCTCGCGGCCGCGCGCGGGCTGGCCTCTGGTCCGCGGGCGGCGACCGCGGCGCGTCGGCGCACGCCACCGTGATGACGTCGGCACCACGGGCGGTCCCGCGCAGGTCGCGGCCTCGCCTCGCGATTGCGTGGCCCTGGTCACAGCGGCGCGCGGCCGGCCCGGCCCCGTGCTCGTCAGCGCGGCCGGCCGGACACGCACCGGCTCAGAGCCGGCCCCTCTTGCTCGCCATCGGCGATCGCGGGTAACCGACCGGCATTCAGATGGTCCGTTGTCGTTTGACGTGTGTTGGCAATGTGGCCCGGATCCAGCCATCTCGCTGTTGTCCTCCGGGCCCATTACGTCCACCATGGCCATGTGCCGACCTGTGAAGAGATTGCTTCGATCGAGGATTCCGTGGACCGGGCGGCCCACGCGAACGACCTGATCTGGCGCAACCACCCACGGCCCTCGCAGCTGCGCCAGCTGCGGGCGGACGCTCTGCGCGCGGCGCTGAGCGAGGGCAAGGACGCGACCGAGATCGCCAGCCGGCTCGGCGTCCGGGCCGACGACATCGCCTGGATGACCAGCTCCGAGACCGCCAGCTGGCCAGCCCCGCCCATCACCCCCTGAGGCCTCCCCGCGTCAACCAACCGGGGCGGCAGCCCTTTCGCCGCCCGCCTGCCCGGCCGGACGGACGCCCGGCCGGTCCCAGCGAGTGACTGCCGGCTAGGACCAAAGTCCTGGCCCGGTGGTCCGTACCTACCAGAGCCGGCAGACCACTCGCGCCACCTGCACACCCTCGTCCGCGCGTATTGTTTTGATCATGAGCGATGTGCGGGTGTTCCTCCTGGATGATCATGAGATCGTCCGGCGCGGCATCCGGGAGATGCTCGAGGACACCGGTGATATCCAGGTGGTCGGCGAGGCGGCCACCGCGGCCGAGGCGTTACGCCGGATCCCCGCGGTGTCGCCGAACGTCGCGGTCCTCGACGCCCGTCTCGAGGATGGCAGCGGTATCGACGTCTGCCGGGAGATCCGGTCGGCGCATCCGGAGATCGGCTGCCTGATCCTCACGTCGTATGACGACGACGACGCCCTGTTCTCCGCGATCATGGGCGGTGCGTCCGGTTATCTGCTCAAGCAGATCAAGGGGACCGACCTGGTCGGCGGGATCCGCGCGATCGCCGCGGGCCGGTCGCTGCTAGACCCGGCGGTCACCCGGCGGGTGCTGACCCGCCTGCGCGAGGGGCCGGCGCAGGACCCGAGGCTGGCCGCCCTGGGCGTCCGTGAGCGCGAGATCCTGAAGCTCGTCGCCGAAGGCCTCACGAACCGGCAGATCGCGGGCCGGATCCACCTGTCGGAGAAGACCGTCAAGAACTACGTCTCCTCGATCCTGCTGAAGCTGGGGCTGACCAGCCGCACCCAGGCCGCCGTCTTCGCCGCGCGGCTCGACGCCAGCCCCCGGGGCGACGGGGCGGCCGCCCTCGCGCCCCCTCGCTCACGGCCCGGGTGAACCGGCCGAGGCGACGCCGGACTGCCCGTTTCGCGGTGGTGCGCGTGCGGGCAGGAGTCTCCGGTGTGTCCAACCGTCCCGAGCCTGGCACGCCGAACTCCGCCAGCCGAGACGGCGGTTCGAATGTCCCCGCCGCTGGGCCAGGTCCGGCGTCCCGACAGCACCCCGGGCGGCCGCGATGCCGGCCGGGCCGGCAACCAGACCGCGCCGAGGAGGCAGGATGCCCGGGCCTGACGCCGTCACCGCGCCCCAGGCCGCCCATGGCAACGTGCCCCAGGCCGCGCATGGCAAGGGGACCCGGGGAGCCGGGCGACCTGGGGGGCCCGAGCTGGCCATGGGGTCCCGCAGCGGCCGGTGGGACGTGGACGCCGTACCGCGAGGCGAGACGGTCGAGACGCACAGCGCGACGTTGACCTTCGTCGGGGACCTCGTCTACAAGGTCAAAAAGCCCCTCGACCTGGGCTTCCTCGACTTCCGAACCCGCGAGGCCCGGCTCGCCGCCTGCGAGGACGAGGTGGCTCTCAACCGGCGCCTCGCGCCCGACGTCTACCTCGGCGTCGCCGACCTGCGCGACGCCGAGGGCCGGCTCGTCGACCACGCGGTGGTGATGCGCCGGCTGCCCGAGCGGCTCCGGCTGTCCACGCTGGTCCGCCGCGCCCAGCGGGTGGACGAGGTCCTGCGGGCCGTCGCCCGCGCGCTCGCCGCCTTCCACGCGGCCTGCGAGACGTCGCCGCGGATCGAGGCGGCCGGGAGCCCCGACACGCTCGCGGGCCTGTGGCGCGAGGGCGTCGAGGGGGTCGCTCCCTTCCGCGACGCCATCCTCGACGGCCAGGTCGTCGCCGAGATAGACCGGCTCTCGGCCCGGTACCTCGCCGGGCGCGGCCCGCTGCTGGCGGAGCGGATGAGCGCCGGCCGGATCCGCGACGGGCACGGCGACCTGCTGGCCGACGACATCTTCTGCCTGCCGGACGGCCCGCGCATCCTCGACTGCATCGAGTTCGACCAGCGGCTGCGGGTCGGCGACGTGCTCGGCGACGTCGCGTTCCTCGCGATGGACCTGGAGCGGCTCGGCGCGCGCGAGGAGGCCGAGCGGTTCCTCGGCTGGTACCGGGAGTTCGCCGGCGAGGTGCACCCGCCGTCGCTGGCGCATCTCTACATCGCCTACCGGGCGTTCGTGCGGGCCAAGGTGAGCTGCCTGCGGTCCGGGCAGGGGGACCCGGACGCCGCCGACCTCGCCCGCCGGCTGGCCGCGCTCGCGCTCGATCACCTGCGCCGCGGCCGGGTGCGCCTGGTACTGGTCGGGGGCCTGCCGGGCACCGGCAAGTCGACGCTCGCCGGCCAGCTCGCCGAGGCCGACGACGGCTGGGTGCTGCTGCGCTCGGACGTGGTGCGAAAGGAGCTCGCGGGCCTGCCAGCCGACGCGCCGGCGCCGGCCGCGCTCAACCCCGGCCTGGACGCCGGGCTCTACGCACCGGCGGCGACCGAGGCCGTCTACGCCGAGCTGCTGCGCCGCGCCGGGCACGCGCTCGTGCACGGGGAGAACGTGCTGCTGGACGCCTCCTGGTCGGCGGCCACGGCCAGGGCCGCCGCGGCGCGGCTCGCCGGCACCGCCGCGGCGGACCTCGTCGAGCTGTGCTGTGTGACCGCGCCCGAGGTGGCGGCCGCCCGTATCGCCCGCCGGGCGACTGGGGGACGGGACGCCTCCGACGCGACGGCGGCGGTGCACACGGCGATGGCGGCCCGGGCCGACCCGTGGCCGGCGGCGACGGTCATCCACACGGCCGCCCCGGTCGCCGAGTCCGCCGCCGCGGCCCGCCGCCGCCTGCGCTAGCCCCGCCCCTCCCTTCCCTTGTTCCCCCGTGTGGCCTGACCTGCCCGGACAGCCACCGGGAAAGTGATGCGCGCAGAGCTGACTGACCCCCACCTCCAGGGGAGGGCATCGGCTACGGTGTCGAGGACATGGGACCCGAACCGACCGCCCGGCCCACGCCGCCGGCGCCTGACGGCGCGGCGCCGGCGCCGCGTGCGGGGTCTCGGCACGACGAGCCGCCGGGCGAGGAGCTGGAGTTCCCGGGCGTCGCCCGGCTCGAGCTCGACGAGCTGCTCCTGCAGCTCGTCGACCGGGCGCAGGACGTCATGGCCACACAGGGCCGGCTGCGCGGGCTGCTGCGCGCGACCAGGACCGTCGCCTCGGACCTCAGCCTCGACGTGGTGCTGCGCCGGATCGTCGAGGCCGCCTGCGAGCTGGTCGACGCCCGGTACGGGGCCCTCGGGGTGACCGCCGGGGGCGCCGAGGCGCTGGAGCAGTTCATCCACGTCGGCATCGACCCTCGGCTGGTCGCCGAGATCGGGCACCTGCCGCGTGGCGAGGGCGTGCTCGGTGCCCTCATCCACGACCCGCGGCCGGTGCGCCTGGAGGACATCGCGGGGCATCCCGGCGCGGTCGGTTTCCCGCCCGGCCACCCGACGATGCGCACCTTCCTCGGCGTGCCGATCCGGGTGCGCGGCGAGGTGTTCGGCAACCTCTACCTGACCGAGAAGCGCGGCGGCCGGGTGTTCACCGCGGAGGACGAGGAGCTGGTGCTGGCGCTCGCCGCCAGCGCCGCGGTCGCGATCGACAACGCCCGCCTGTTCGGCCAGGCGAGGCACCGCGAGCAGTGGCTGCAGGCGTCCGCCGACATCACCCGTCACCTGCTCGGCGACGGTGACCGGCCGCTGGAGCTGATCGTGCGGCGCGCCCGCGAGGTCGCGCGCGCGGACACGGCCGCGCTCGCGCTCGGCGCGCACGACGCGGAGCACCTGCACCTGGACATCACCGCCGGCGACGGGGCGGAGCGGCTGGCGGGCGGGGTGCTCGCCGTCGACGAGTCGCTGGCGGGGCGGGCGATCCGTGAGCACGCGCCGCTGTTCGCCGGCGAGGCGCCGGCCGAGATCGCCGAGCTGCTCGCCGGCGAGCCCGACCTCGGCCCGGTGATGGTCGTACCGCTGATCACCTCGCGGACCAGCGCGGGCGCGGTCATCCTCGGGCGGCGCCGCGGCGCGGAGCCGTTCACCGACGCGGACCTGGAGATGGCGGCCGCGTTCGCCGGGCATGTCGCGATCGCCCTGCAGCTCGCCGAGTCGCGTGCGGCGCAGAACCGGCTGACGGTGCTCGAGGACCGCGACCGCATCGCCCGTGACCTGCACGACCACGTCATGCAGCGGCTGTTCGCGGTCGCGCTCGGTCTGCAGGGGCTGTCCGAGGCGGAGGACCACCCGAACCGGGCGAAGCGGCTGGCGACCTATGTCGACGACCTCGACTCGACGATCCGCGAGATCCGCCAGTCGGTGTTCGAGCTGCGCGGCCGGTCGGCGGCCGGCGGTGCCGGCCTGCGGATGGCGCTGCGCGGCATCGTCGACGAGACGACCAGAGCCTTCGGCTTCGAGCCGCACCTGCTCGTGGACGGCCCGCTGGACAGCGCGGTCGCCCCGGCCGTCGCCGACCACCTGTTCGCCGTGGTGCGGGAGAGCCTGTCGAACGCGGCCCGGCATGCCCGGTGCCGGGGCGCGTCGGTCACGGTGACCGTCGCGGACGGCCGGGTCAGCGCTGAGATCGTCGACGATGGCATCGGACTCGGGACCGGCGGGCCTGGCCGGCGCAGTGGGCTCGCGAACATGCAAAGCCGCGCCGAGGAGCTGCGCGGCACCTTCGAGATCGGCCCCGGCCCGGACGGCGTCGGGACCCGCGTCGTGTGGACGGCGCCCTGCGCCCCGCCGCCGCCCATCCCCGGCCAGGCCTGACGCCAGTTGTCCGCCCGCGGCGTCGGCGTGTCGGAGCCGGTGTTCCCGGATAATAGCGACAGCCTTCGAATACCGTGTTCTTCCCGGAAGGGCGTCACTAGGAGCGGGATAGTCGCCATGCCGACGGAGTATTCGCTATGACCGACCAGGTCGCGGCGTTCGCGAACACCGTCATCTTCTCGACCTACTTCGCGATCTCACTGACGATCGCGCGTGGCCTCTGGAAATCACGGCAGTGGCTCAACAACAAGCTGGGCACCGCCACGGCGGCGATCTTCTTCACCTGCGCGCTCGGGCACGGCCTGCACGCCGTACTGTACTTCAGCTCCGCCGCGAATCCGTCGGCCGCCCAGCCGTTCCACGCGCCGCACGGCGAGCTGAACGGCCTCGGGCTCGCCAGCGCCGTCTGGGACGTGGGCACGGCCTTCGTCGGCATCTGGTACTGGTCGCTGCGCGGCCGTTTCCCGGCCCTTGTCCGCGGCGCGGCCGTGTTCGAGGACCTGCGGCTGCGCCAGACCGCGGAACGCAAGCTGCGGCTCTCCGAGCAGCGATACCGCGGAATTGTCGAGACGACCAGCGAGGGCGTCGTTCTCATCGACGCCACCGGCGCTATCGACTATGCCAACGCCCAGTTCGCCGCTCTCGTCGGTCACACCCCGCGCGAGGTGCACGGCATGACGTTCACCGACCTGGTGCTGCCCCAGTATCGGGAGCCGCTCCTCGCGGCGCTCGCGATGGTCCGCGACCGGGACACCCAGCGGATCGAGGTCGAGCTCGCTCCCGCCGGCCGCCCGCGCGGCGACGGCCACGGCAACGACGGCCACGGCAACACGGTGCACGCGCAGATCGCGCTCACCGCTCGCGCCGACACCGACACCGCGCCGGTGGGGACACCGCGCGCGGCCGCGCCACCTCCGCGCGCGGCCGCGCCACCTCTGAGCGCGAAGGGCCCGGCGAGCCCGGCGGACGGGCTGCCCGTCGGGATCCCCGCGGACAGCTTCGGCGGGGCGCTGGCGATGGTCGCCGACGTGACCGAGCGGCGCAACGTGGAAGCGAAGCTGCGTCAGTCCCAGCGGCTGGACGCCGTCGGCCAGCTCGCCGGCGGCGTCGCCCACGACTTCAACAACCTGCTCACCGTCATCGACGGCTACGCCGCCCTCCTGCTCGGCGAGGTCGAGGGACCGGTCCGCCGCGACGTCATCGCGATCAGGGACGCGGCCGCGCGCGCCTCGGCGCTCACCCGCCAGCTGCTCGCGTTCTCCCGCACCCAGCCGATCCAGCCGCAGGCGGTCGACGTCAACGAGCTCGTCAACGGCATCGAGGACATGCTGCGCCGGCTGATCCGCGAGGACGTCCAGATCGTCGTGCGGGCCGAGGCCCAGAACGCGATCGTCTGGGCCGACCGCGGCCAGCTGGAGCAGGTGCTCATCAACCTGGCGGTCAACAGCCGGGACGCCATGCCCGATGGCGGGCAGCTCACGATCAGCACGGCGCGCGTCCTGCTCGCGCCGGCCACTCCCGCGACGGCCGGCGTCGGCATCGGGGTCAACGGAGCCGCCGGCGGTCTGGTCCAGCATGTGCTGCTCACCGTCTCCGACACCGGGGTCGGCATCCCGGAAGAGGCCCGCGGCCTCATCTTCGAGCCGTTCTTCACGACGAAGGAACCCGGCCAGGGCACGGGGCTGGGCCTCTCGACCGTCTACGGCATCGTCCGCCAGGCCGGCGGGCAGGTGCTCGTCGACTCGGCGCGCGGCATCGGCACCGACGTGCGCGTCTACCTGCCGGCCACGTCGTCGGCACCGGGCGCGGCCACCCCCCGGCGCGACACCGCCCCGATCTCCGGCGGGCGCGGGACGGTCCTGCTGGTCGAGGACGACGGTGAGGTCCGACGGCTGTCCGAGCGGATCCTGCTCATGGCGGGGTACGACGTGCTGACCGCCGCCGACGGCCCGGACGCGATCAAGCTCGCCGGGGCCGCGGCCGCCCTCGACATCCTGGTCACCGACGTGATGATGCCGAGGATGAACGGCCGCCAGCTCGCCGACCGGCTGCGCGCGTCCCGCCCCGGCCTGCCGGTGCTGTACGTGTCCGCCTACCACCGAGGCATGATCAACCCGACATCGGTCGCGGCGCACGGCGTCGCCTACGTGGAGAAGCCGTGCTCGCCGGCGGTGCTCACCGAGAAGGTCGGCGAGCTGCTGGCCGCCGCCACGGCCGCCCGCCGCGTCCCTGACCTGCGCCCCGCGCCCACCGGCCGCTCGACGGGAGGATCATGATAGGGAAGCTGCAGACGGTGGTCCTGGACTGCCAAGGACGCGATGGCCAGGAACTGTCCGCTGCGGTGGTTCAGGACGGCGTGACGGACAGCTCCCGGACAGATACCGGCAGGCCCTCGACGAGGAGGCCCGAGCTGGAATCATGGGCAGCACGGGGGAATACGGGGGACCGCGGGGGCAGGTGGTATGGGGACGCCGGCGCCGGCTTCCCATACCCCTGGGTGGCAGGGGACGGCGTGGCACGGGAACGGCTCAGTGCCGGCCCGCCTGGCGCGGCGTCTCGCGCACGGGGCCGTGTCCCGGCCGGCTATGCCGCGCGGCCGAGGCGCAGGCAGCGGTCGAGGAACTGCGCGGCGGTCGCGGACGGGGGACCGCCGGGGCGGGTGGCGATCACCACCTGGTAGCGGGGCGGGTGCGGCTCGATGGCGAGGAAGCGGAGGTCCCGGGTGCGTTCGGCCAGCGACGCGGGGACGAAGGCGCAGCCGGTCCGATAGCGGACGAGGTCGATGACCGTCGAGAGGTCACCCAGCTCCACACAGGTGGCCCGCTCGGCGAGGCCGGCGGCGGCGAACGCCCGGTCCACGGCGGCGCGCACGCCCCAGCCGGCGGGGAACTCGATGAGGTCGAGCCCGGCGGCCTCCTCGAGGGTGACGGCGGCGCGCCCGGACGCGGCGAGCGGGTGGTCGAGGGCGCAGGCGAGCGCGACCGTCTCGGTGTGCAGCGCGTGCAGGCGCAGGTCCCGCGTCGGGCCGGTGATGACCAGCACCGCCAGGTCCAGCTCGCCGTCGCGGACCCTCGCGGCGTGTGACGTGGCGGCCGCGGGGTCGGGAGCGGCGAGCTGTACCTGGACGTGCGGGTGCTCCGCACGGAAGGCCGCGAGCGCCGCGAGCACCGAACGCGGGGTGAGGCTGTGGAGGATCCCGAGCGAGAACGCGCCGCGCGCGCCCTCGCGCACCTCGGTGACCACCTGCCTAGCCTGGCGGACCGCGCCAAGCACCCGGCGTGCCTCAGGGACCAGCGCCCGGCCCGCCTCGGTGAGCTCGACGTGCTGCGTCGTGCGCTCGAACAGGTCGACGCCCAGCTCGCGCTCCAGCGACCGGATCGACGCCGACACGCCGGACTGCACCATGTGCAGCCGCGTGGCGGCCCTGGTGAAGCCGCCCTCCTCGGCGACTGCCAGGAAGTGCTCCAGCCTGCGAGGTTCCACGTCCCGTCCCGGTTCTGCTCCAGATCCCCGCCAGACATCGCCATTCATGCTGAAGTCAGCGGGGGTCGATTCACGATCATGATGGGTCGCGCGCTGGCTGGGGCCTGGCCGCAACCACGACCCCAACCGCGACGGAGGCCACCACGTCGTGGCCTGCCTGGTGAGACGTCGTTCCACCGGTCCGCGTTGCGCGGCGCGGCCACCTCCGCCCCGGGCCGCTCGGTGTCCGTCGTCCAGAAAGATCGCCTTTTCGAGGACGTGGGCACCACGCCACCTGATCCACCGCATGCCACCTCGGTGACACGCCGGAGAAGGCGCGCGATCGCCCGGGACGCCGGCTACCAGGTCTTTCCGGCGGGCCACGCAGGCCACGCCTACCGGGACTGGGCCGGTTCCTCCCATGCGCCCCCACCTCGGACCGGTTTGTGGGATCCTGACGAAGCGCGCTTGAGAGGAATCCATGGGCGACGAGCAGGACTCGGTGGATCTGGCCGATCTGTTCGGCCTCGATGGGTCGCGCATGCACATCGGCCGCCCGCTCGGCGCCGCCGGTCAGGGCCGGCTCTACCAGCGCTACGGCGTCCCCGGCACGGCCGTCAAGCTGTTCAACCCGGCCCACCTGTTCCGCTCGGCCACCGAACAGCGGGCCAAGCTGACTTGGATGATCGCCCATCCGCCCGCCGCTGGGGCGCCTGCTGCCGGGCCCCGGGCGGCCGAGCCCCCGGCCGGAGATCCGCCCGCCGTCAAGCGCCCCGCCGCCGAGCCTCTCGCCGCCGAGCTCGGGGCAGCCGATCCCGGGGCAGCCGAACACCCGGCCGGCGGGCTCGACGCGTTCGCCTGGCCGAGCGAGCTCGTCGTCGACGGGAGCGGCGGTCTCGCGGGCTACACCGTGGCAACCCCCGCCGACGGTGTCCCGCTGCTCACGCTCGTCCACCCGGACGCGTCGCCCCGCCCCGGCTGGTTCGACGACTGGGGGGTGCGCCTCGAGGCGGCCACGCGCCTGGCCGCGGCGACAGCCGTGCTGCACGAGCACGGATATGTCGTCGGCGACTTCCACGACGGTGCCGTCCAGGTGACCCCCACCGGCCGGGTCATCTTCGTCGACTGCGACGCGGCGCAGGTGACCGTGGACGCGGGGGTGCACCTGTCCCCGGTCGGCCGGCCCGACTTCACGCCCGCGGAGCTGCTCGCGGAGCGCGGCCGGCCGCTGAGGCCCGCCGCCGACGACTACGCGCTCGCCGTCCACCTGTTCGCGCTGCTCATGGGCGGGCACCGGCCCTACACGGGCCGCTGGCGCGGCGGCGGCGTGCCGCCGGGGCAGGTGGAGCTTGCCCGTCGGGGCCTGTACGCCCTCGGCGGGCACCGCGACCTTGGCCCGCCGCTGGACCTGCCGCCGGCGGACATCCTCCCGCCCGGGCCCCGGGCGATGTTCGGCCAGGCGTTCGGCCCCGGCGCGGGCAGCCAGAATCCCAGGCCCACCGCGACGCAGTGGCACGACGCGCTCGTCGCTCTCGCCGCGGGCCTGCGCGGCTGCCCGCGCGTCCCCACGCACCACTTCCGGGCAGGCCTGCCGTACTGCCCCTGGTGTGTCCTGGATGAGCAGACCGGCCAGCGCGCGCCCCGCGCCACACCCGTCACACCGCCTTCCGCGCTGCCCACCGCGTCGTGGATGGCGCTGGCGCCGGGCACGTCTGTGGTGGCGGCGCCCCCTGCCCGGCCGGGCGTACCGGCGGCGGCTGGCACCGCTGTGT
>NZ_MBLO01000057.1 GCF_001854805.1 Pseudofrankia coriaricola | reverse complement strand
TTTTCGCACACCCTTTGGCCCTCTAGTGATCCTGGGGACAACGGCCGCCGGGTGTGCGAAGGAAGATCATTTTCGCACACCCTTTGGCCCTCTAGAACCAATCAGGGCCATCGGAGCCGAGGAGGACGCGGGCCGCTAGCGGGACCGCCGATGGGAGTTCGGGCCGGCCGGCGGAACGAGGCACGGCGAGGTATCAGGTATCTACGGCAGTACGTCCATATATGTACACCGGCGACCCGCCCTGTTCTCCGGAAACGCTGTGCCGCCATCCTTCGTTTACGGTTACGGCTGGCCACGCCCATCACGGCGCCGCGCCGGCATGAACCGAGACCTACCGCAGGTAGCAGCGCGCGCCGACGCGTATCGGCACCGACGACGCCGCCCACGCCTGCTCATGCTCTCAGCGTGGAGGATCATGGTCGTCACCTCGCCGGCACTCGCCGACGACATCCGCCGCGCCCAGGCGCGCCGCGCACAAAGCGAGGCCACCTCCGCATCCGGCCGGGAAGAGCCGCGCCGGGTCCACGCGCGCGGGCCCGCGGCCGGGACGCCGGTCGCCCTCCTGACGCTGGCGGCACTGCTCGCGGGCGCGACGGCCTGCGCGGACCGCACCCCCGGAATGCGCGCCGCGGTGGTCGGCGAGCGGCGCTCGGACGGCCTGCACGGGATCAGCCCCGCGACACCCGCGCCGAAGCCGGCGCTGAACCTGACCGGGACCGACGAGCTCCCCTTCGACCTGCGCGCCAGGACCGACGGCCTGGTGACGCTGCTGTACTTCGGTTACACCCACTGCCCTGACGTGTGCCCAGCGACGACGGCCGACCTCGCGCAGGCGATGGGCGAGCTCGACCCGGCGGTGCGAGCGCGGATCCGCGTCGTGTTCGTCAGCACCGACCCGGCGCGCGACACACCGGCCGTGCTGGCCGCCTGGCTGCATCACTTCGACCCAGGATTCGGCTTCTACGGCCTGACCGGCCCGTTCACCGAGGTGCGGGCCGCGGCTCGGGCGCTGGATGTCAACGTGGAACAACCTCGTACGGGGGCAGACGGCGTGATCGAGCAGAACCAGGACGCCGAGGTGCTGGCGTTCGGCCGCGACGGCCGACTCGCCCTGCGCTACCCGCCGGGCACCCAGATCACCGACTACATCCATGATCTTCCGGTCCTGGCCGCGCAGAGGGCGACGCGGTGACCCGCACTCCCCCGCTCGCGGACGCCGGAGACCGGACAGGTGGCCGGTCCTTCGGGGCGCGCGCCTGGGTCCGCGCGGTTTCGACGGCGCTGCGGCTGGCGCTCGCGGTGCTGTGGCTGGTGGCGGGAGCGCTCAAGGTCGGCGACGCGGCCGGGATGGTCCGCACGGTGCGCGCGTTCCGGATCCTGCCGGAGAGCCTCGTCCACCCGGTCGCCTACGCCGTGCCGTTCGTCGAGATCGCGCTCGGCGTGCTTCTCTTGCTGGGCCTCGCCGTGCGCGCCTGCGCGCTGCTGTCCTCGCTGATGCTCGCCGCGTATATCGCGGCGATCGCGTCCGCCGCGGCTCGTGGCCTGCGCATCGAGTGCGGCTGTTTCTCCTCGGGCGGTGACCTCGCCAAGGACGCGCCCACCCATTACACGTCGGAGCTTGTCCGCGACAGCCTGCTTCTGGTCGCCAGCGGGCTGCTCGCTCGCTGGCCAGGCGGTTATCTCGCCCTGGACCGTCTGCTGGACGCGCCGGCCGCCGGCCGCCGGCGCCCGGGCGCGGCCGAGGACGAGTACGAGTACGACGGCGAGTACGACGACGAGACCTGGGACGAGCACGACGAAGCCTGGGATGACGGCGACGCGGCCGGGGGCGACTGGCGCGGCCGGGTGGGCGACGGCGGTGACACCGAGGGCTGGGACGGCCCCGACCGGCACCCGGCGGACGGCCGGGCCGGGTCCGCCGGGCCGCGAGAGACCCGACGCGGAGATGGGGCGGGACGACGGATGGGGCGCGACCGATGAACAAGGGCACGGGAAGCAGGCCTGGCGACCGGGCAGGACAGGGTGCTGCCAACGGCGGCCAGCCGCCGCGCGCCGCCGGCGGCGCGGCCCGGCGGGGCGACGGCCGGCCAGGGCGGGACCCGCGCGCCGCGGCGCGCCAGCAGCGGGCCGCCGCGGCTCGCGAGGCGGTCGAGGCACGGGAGCGGCGGCGCCGCCGGATGATCGTGCTCGCCTCGGTGGTCGGCGTCATCATCGTCGCCGCCGTCGTCGGGATCCTCGTCCAGAACTCTCGCCAGGACTCCAAGCCCGTCGTGATCCCGGCGAACGCGACCGGGCCGGACAACGGGATCGTCGTCGGCAAGGCGAACGCCCCGGTCACGGTCGAGTTCTACGAGGACTTCCAGTGCCCGGTGTGCAAGCAGTTCGAGACCACGACCGGGCCGACCGTCCAGTCGCTCATCGACGACGGCAAGATCAAGGCTGTGTACCACATGATGTCGTTCATCGGGCCCGACTCGGTACGCGCCGCGAACGCGGGCGCCGCGGCGGCCCAGGCCGGCAAGTTCAAGCAGTACCACGACCTGCTTTACGCCAACCAGGGCACGACGGAGAACTCCGGCGCCTTCACGAACGACAAGCTGATCGAGCTCGGCTCGCAGGCCGGGCTAACGTCGTCGGAGTTCACGGGCGCGGTGCGCTCCGGCACGTATGACGGCTATGTCGCCAAGGTCGAGGACAACGCGTCCAAGCGCGGCGTGACGGGCACGCCCACCGTCAAGATCAACGGCAAGACGCTCAGCAATGAGCAGCTCGTCCCCGATGCCTTCAAGGCAGCCGTCAGCGCCGCCGGTTAGATCCGGGGCCGGGTCGGCGGCCGGCAGAGGCGCGCCCATCTCTGCTCCGGAACGGGTGCCGGAGCGGAGATGGGCGGGTGCGAGATAATGTTTTGCGGCAGTGCCAGCCGCCGGCGATGCCGTGCCCCGACGAGCCAGGGCCCGGAGGAGTACCAGCTGGAGATGGCTCCCGCTGGCCGAGCCCGAGCCAGGACCGCGCTGGTCGGGGGTAGCCGCCCGTCGCCCGGCCGCCGGCCGCGACCAGGCAGGTCCTTCCGGCCCAGCCGCCGCGAGCGCGGATGTCCGCTCCGTGTGCCCGCGTCGGCCACCAAGAAGACTCCAGGGAGTCACGCATGACCGTGTCCAAGCTCGACGTGCGCACCGAGGACGGTGTCATGGACGTCTACCTGCACCTCCCGCCGGCCTACCAGGCCGAGGGCGGCGAGCCGCTGCCGACCGTGATCATGTATCCGGACGCCTTCGGCGTGCGGCCGGTGACGCAGGACATGGCCGACCGGCTCGCCGCCCTCGGCTACGCCGTCGCGCTGCCGAACGTCTTCTACCGCACCCCGGACGCCGGCCCGTTCGACGGGGCGACGGCCTTCTCCGACCCGGAGATCCGGGCTCGCCTGTTCGGCGTCATGCAGAAGGCGACCACCACCGCGGTGATGGGTGACACCGGCGCGCTGCTGACGGCCCTGGATGACGTGCCGGCCGCCAGGAGCGACAAGGTCGGCACCACCGGCTACTGCATGGGCGGCCGGCTCGCGTTCGCCGCGGCCGGCGCGCACCCGGACCGGGTCACCGCCGCCGCGTCCTTCCACGGCGGTCGGCTCGCCATCGAGGACGACCCGGAAAGCCCGCACAGGCACGCCGGCGAGGTGCGTGCCCGGCTGTACTTCGGCGTCGCCGACAACGACGGTTCCTGCACCCCCGAGGACCAGGCCCGCCTCGCCGCGGCGCTCGACGCGGCCAAGGTCGACTACCGGATGGAGGTCTATACCGGCGCGATGCACGGCTTCGCGGTCAAGGACCTCCCCGTGTACGACGAGGCCGCGGCCGAGCGGCACTGGGAGCGCACCGCGGAGCTGTTCGACTCCACCCTCAAGGCACCAGCCGCCTGAGGGCGTGGCGGGGGGCGCGCGGGGGCGCCCCCCTCAGGCCGTGGCGAGGCCGAGGTCGCGGATCAGCTTGGCGACGTGGCCGGTCGCCTTGACGTTGTACAGCGCCTTCTCGATCTTTCCATCGGCGTCGACTACGAACGTCGAACGGATCACGCCGACGGTCTTCTTCCCGTACAGCGTCTTCTCGCCGTACGCGCCGTACGCGCCGAGCACGGCCCGATCCGGGTCGGACAGCAGCGGGAACGTCAGGCCCTCGTTGTCGCGGAACCTGACCAGCTTCGCCGGCTTGTCCGGGGAGATCCCGAGCACGTCGAGGCCCGCGTCGTTCAGCTGGGCCAGGCTGTCCCTGAAGTCGCAGGCCTGCTTGGTGCAGCCGGGAGTGCTCGCGGCCGGGTAGAAGTAGACGATCACCCGCCGGCCGCGGAAGGACGCCAGCGACACCTGGTTGCCGTCGGCGTCGGAGAGCGTGAAGTCGGGAGCCGGGTCGCCGACGGTGAGCCGGGCACTGCCCGAGTTCTCGGTCATGGCCGCAACCTAGCCCCACCCCGCCGAACCCGGCAAACCGCCACCCGTGGCCTGCCGGCACCGCCCGGCACCACCGGGCCCTCGCTCCGGGCGGGCGCCTGCTCACCGCCTCCCGGGCACGGGTACGCGAGGCGTCGAACCTGTCGCAGGCGGACGCGATGATGTGGGCATGACGTGGACCGCGCCGAACATCATCCGGATGGACGAACCGACCGCCGGTGGCGAGCGCGAGCAGCTCGAGGCCTGGCTCGACTACCACCGCCAGACGCTCCTGCTCAAGTGCTCCGGCCTGACCGTCGACCGGCTGCGGGAGCGTGCCGTCCCGCCGTCGGCGCTGTCGTTGTTGGGTCTGGTGCGGCATATGGCCGAGGTGGAACGGGGCTGGTTCCGCACCAGGTTCGCGGGTGAGGACCTGGCGCCCTACTGGGTCAGGCAGAACAACCAGGACGCGGACTTCGACGACGTCGACACCGCCGATCCCCAGGAGGCCTTCGACGCCTTCGAGAAGGAGGTCGCGGGGGCCCGCTCGGCCGCGGCCGGCCGGTCGCTGGATGACGCGTTCGTCCACCGCGGCAACACCTTGACCCTGCGTTGGGTCTACTTCCACATGATCGAGGAGTACGCCCGCCACAACGGCCACGCCGACCTCCTGCGCGAACGCATCGACGGCATCACCGGGGACTGAGGACGCTCGGGGCTCGCGGGCGGGTGAGGCGGCGGCGTCAACCGGCAGGGAGGAGACCGCGGACGAAGGCGGCCTGGCCGGCATGCTGAAGATCATCGGCGATGACGCTGACCAGGCGGACGACGAGCGTCACCGGCGGGTCCCAGCTGGTGTCGACGACCCGCTCCAGGTCGGGGTCGGTGAGCGGGGCGACGAAACGCAGGGTCGCGTCGTGGACCGCGTCGTAGTAGCCCGTGAGCAGGTCCGGGTCGCCGACCCGGACGCTGTCGACCTGGGCCGAGGTGTGCCCGTAGCCATGGGACTCCGGCGGGAGCGGCAGGCCGAACCGGCCGTACCAGCCCGCCGACGTCCATACCTGCTCCGTACCGGCGACGTCGGCGACGTGGTCATCCTGTACTCGGGCCAGGTGCCACACCAGCCAGGCGATGGAGTTCGCCCTACCGTCGAGCCGGTGGTTGAGCTGCTCGGCGGACAGCCCGTCCACCGCGCCGTGAACGACTTCCCGGACGCGCCCGAAGGCGTCCACGAGCACATCAGCGCCGCTGGCCATCGCGAGTCCTTCCGCCGCGGGGACCCTCTCCCGTAGCGTCCCAGGCCACCGCCGCGACGGCCACCGTTCGGCAAGCCCGATCTCGCCGGGGCGGACCACGCCTTCGTGGGCGGCCCCTTCACCACACCCTCCTACGACGCCGACCGTCAGATCTCGGAGGCGTAGGTCTCCGCCCAGGAATTGATCTTCGCAATGTAGGACCTGGTCTCGGCGAAGTCGGGAACGCCGCCGGCCGTCCGCACGGCGGTGGGACCCGCGTTGTACGCGGCGAGGACCAAGGAGATCTGGTCGCCCGGCAGGTCGCCGACGAGCTCCGAGAGATGCTGTTCGTAGTGCGCGGCGGACGGGATCGCGTCAAGCGGGTTGAGCGGGTCGGCGACGCCGTCACCGTCGCCGTCGAGGCCGAACTCGGCCCATGTCCGCGGCAGGAACTGCATCATGCCGACCGCGCCGGCGCGGGAGATCGCCGATGAGTCGAACCGGCTCTCCACCCGGGCCTGCGCGGCGAGCTGGGCGGCCGACAGCAGGCCGTAGGTGGCGGCGGCGTCCCGGAAGACAGGCACCAGGTCGGCCGGGATCAGGCCTTCGGTCTTCATCGGCAGCACCTGTGAGCACCCGCCGAGCAGGCCGGTGAGCGCGCCGACAAGGCCCGCCACGAAAACCGTGGCACGGGGCGGTCTGGGTCGGGGCATCGGCTCATTGTCGCCGTGCGCCCGCCGGCGCGTCCGGCATCTCCCCTCAGCCGGTCGCCCAGCCGGTCTCCGGGCGGCTTCGCGGCCATGGCCGTCGGCGCGTTCCGGCACCGCGCCGGGACGCGCCCGCGGGTCGCACGCGGCGCCGTGACCGGCACGCGAACGTCGGCGAGCCCCCGTGATGCATGCTGGTCGCCGTGACCCCGCCATCGGCCGAACCCGCATCCGCGCACGGCCGAACCTCCCAGCAGACCTCCCAGATTGGCTTCGCCAATCCGGCAGGTACCTCGGGCTTCGCCAATCCGGCAGGGACCCCGGGCTCCGCCGATCCGGCGGGAACCCCGGGCTCCGCCGATCCGCCCGCGCCGCCCGCCCTACTCGCGCCACCCCTGGCACCGGCCGCCCGGACCGGCGATACGGGCCCGGACCGGGCCGGCGGCGGGCGCGCCGAGGCCGACGCCGGGACGAACGACGCGGTCATCCGGCGCATCGAACGGGCCAGCGGGCTGCTGGCGAACAAGGCCGTCGCCAGGATGTCCGAGCTGCTGCCCTGGTATCCGGGGATGTCGGCCCGGCACCGCGCCGACATCCAACTCGTGGTGCAGGCGGGCATCGCCTCGTTCGTCGAATGGTGCCGGCGCCCCGAGCATGCCCGCGACCTGTCCAGCGACGTGTTCCGGGTGGCGCCGCGCGAGCTGGTCCGGGCGGTCACCTTCCGCCGGCTCGTCGACCTGGTCCGGGTGGCCGTCGAGACGATCGAGGCCGAGGTCCCGAACATCGTCGAGCCGGAGCACGAGCAGCGGGTGCTGACCGACGTGCTGCGCTACTCCCGCGACATCGCGTTCGCCGGCGCGGTCGTCTACGCCCGTGTCGCCGAGGAGCGCGGCGCCTGGGACGCCCGGCTGGAGGCGCTCGTCGTCGACCACGTCGTGCGCGGCGACCAGGACAGGGCGCTGTCGTCGCGGGCGGCGGCGGTCGGCTGGCGCAACCCGCCCGCGGTGACCGTCGTCGTAGGCGCGGCGCCGCCGCAGGCGCCGGAGGCGGTCGTCGACGAGGTGCACCGGCTGGCCCGCTCGGCGGGCCTGGAGGTGTTGACCGGTGTGCACAACCAGCGGCTCGTCATGATCGTCGGCGGCCGCTTCCGGCTCGACGAGACCGGTACCGACGCGGTGCCAGGCGGGACGGCCGGCATCGTCGCGGAGCCGCCCGCCTCCCCCGCCGGCGTGCCCGCGGCCGGCGCGTCCAGGGCGGCACGGGCCGAGGAGAGCGCGGTGCCCCGCGAGGCCGCGGCCCGCGCCGTCGCGGCGGCGACCGGTGACCCGAACCGGCCCGGCCGCCCTCGTCGCAACCGCGCCGCCACGAGCGGCATCGACTCGGTCGTGGAGGCCGCTCGGGTACTGATGCCGGCGTGCGGGCCTGGTCCGGTGGTGGTCGGCCCCGTCGCCGCGGATCTCGCCGGCGCCGCCGAGTCCGCGCGAGCCGCGATCGCCGCGGCCGACGTCGTCGCCGCCTGGCCGGCGGCGCCGCGGCCGGTGACCGCGCGGGCGCTGCTGCCGGAGCGAGCCCTCGCCGGCGACGAGCGGGCCCGCCGGGTGCTCATCGACGAGATCTACCTGCCGCTGCGCGACGCGGGCGCGCCGCTGCTGGAGACGGCGGGCACCTACCTCGACTTCGGCGCCTCCCTGGAGGCCACCGCCAGGGCCCTCTATCTCCACCCCAACACCGTGCGTTACCGCCTGAGAAAGGCGTCGGAGGTGTGCGGCCTCGACACGGCCGACCACCGCCAGCGGTTCACACTGCACATAGCGCTCCTCCTCGGCCGCCTCGAGGGATAGCTCCCGACGAGCCGGGAAAGCGTCTCCGCCGTCAGTCAGGCGTGGATCGGGGACGCCCCCCGGCGGGCCTCCCCGGTCGGCCGAGCCGAGCCGTGCAGCCAGGCCAGGCGGACCATCGGGGCCGCCGGAACCCCGCGGCGAACACTCGTCGTGTCGTGGACGACCTACAGGCGTGATGGTGCGAACATGGCCTTCCACCGGCTCCTCGCCGGTGCGACAACGGTCACATCGCCCGACTTAACGGCCCTGTCACACGATTGTCGGCCCAGGTGCCGCGAGGTGACTAACGTACCCGTCCGGGCGCTGCGTTTTGTAGGACTGCTACAACGAGCCGTCGGCACATCGGTGAGTGGCCGCCAGCGACAGCGGGCGCCCGCGAAGGGTTAGGTAGTGACGTGCTCGCCATCCTCGCGCCAGGCCAGGGCGCCCAAGCCCCAGGAATGCTCCAACCGTGGCTCGAACTGCCGGGCGCCGCGGCGCGCCTGCGCTGGTTCGCCGCAGCCGCGGGCATCGACCTGGTCGAGCTCGGCACCGAGGCTCCGGCGGAGACCATCAGGGACACGGCGGTCGCGCAGCCACTGATCGTCACCGCCGGCCTGATCGCGGCCGAGCAGCTGGGGCTGCCCGTCCCGGGCGGTGTGGCCGCCGGGACGCTGCTGGTCGCCGGCCACAGCGTCGGCGAGATCACCGCCGCCGCGCTCGCCGGCACGATCTCGCCTGAGACCGCACTGGCGCTGGTGGCGCTGCGCGGCCGGGCCATGGCGGCGGCCTCGGCTCGTACCCCGACCGGCATGTCGGCGCTGCTCGGCGGCGACCCGGAGGAGGTCGCCGCGCATCTGGAGGGCCTGGGCCTGACGCCGGCCAATCGCAACGGCGCCGGCCAGATCGTCGCCGCGGGCGACCTCGATGCGCTGGCGAAGCTCGCCGCCGAGCCGCCGCCCGGTGTCCGGGTTCGCCCGCTCGCCGTCGCGGGCGCGTTCCACACCCACTACATGGCCTCCGGGCGCGACGCGCTCGCCGAGGTCGCCCCGGGCATCCGCCCCGGCACGCCGGGCCTCGGCCAGGTCTCGAACGCGGACGGCGCCGTGGTAACCGACGGGCGAGAGATGGTGGCCCGGCTCGTCGGCCAGGTCGCCGCCCCGGTGCGCTGGGACCTGTGCATGGCGACGCTGCGCGAGCTGGGCGTGAAGGCCGTCATCGAGCTGCCTCCCGCCGGCACGCTGGCCGGCATCGCCCGCCGGGAGCTGCCCGGAGTGAAGATCCTGCCAGTGAAAAGCCCCGACGACCTGCCGGCGGCGCGCGAACTGCTGGCGGAGCTCGTCGGCGTCGGGCAGCCGCCAGCGGCGACGGTTACGATTCCCGCGCCCGCCGGCGAGCCCGTCCCGGCCGGCGCCCGTGGTGGGGAGGCCTGATGACCGCCGCCGCTCGAGTCCTTGGCCTGGGCACGTACCGCCCGGTGCGCGTCGTCACCAACGACGACCTCGCCCAGCGCGTCGAGACCTCCGACGAGTGGATCCGCAGCCGGACGGGCATCGCCACCCGCCGGATCGCCGACGCCGACGAGACGACGGTCATGATGGGCGCCGCGGCCGCCGAGAAGGCACTGGCCGCCGCCGGCGTCGCCGCGGGCGACATCGACCTCGTCATCACCGCGACCTGCACGAGCCCGTCGCAGATCCCGGGGGCGGCGCCGCAGATCGCGCACCGCATCGGGGTGCACTCCGCCGGCGCGTTCGACATCAACGCGGGCTGCGCCGGCTTCTGCTACTCGCTCGCCCAGGCCGCGGACACGGTCCGCTCGGGCACGGCCCGCCACGTGCTCGTGGTCGCCACCGAGAGGCTGTCCGACTACACCGACTGGGACGACCGCACGACGTGCATCCTGCTCGCCGACGGCGCGGGCGCCGCGGTCGTCGGGTCCGGCGAGAGCGACGAGATCGGCCCGGTGGTCTGGGGCCACGACGGCTCCCGCCCGGACGTGATCAGGGTCCCCGGCCACGGCGACAACCTGTTCCGGATGGAGGGGCAGGCGGTCTTCCGCTGGGCCCTGACCCTGGTTCCGACGCTGCGCAGGATCTGCGAACGCGCCGGCGTCGCGCCGGAGGAGCTCGCCGGGATCGTGCCGCACCAGGCCAACCTGCGCATCATCGAGGCGCTGGTGGGCGGCCTGGGCGCGCGGAACGCGGTCGTCGCCCGCGACGTCGTCGACTCCGGGAACACCTCGGCCGCGAGCATCCCGCTGGGTCTGTCGCGGCTGCTCGACGCCGGCGAACTGCGGCGCGGCGACCCGGTCCTCCTGTTCGGTTTCGGTGCCGGCTTGACCTACTGTGGCCAGGTCATCCGATGCCCCTGAAGGCGGTGCCGGCCGGGGCGCGCGAACCCTGCTCCCCTCCCGCCGGCGGCTTCGCCAGGACCCTCGCCAGGGTGTCCGCCCAGGCGGACGGCTTCCCCGTGGATCCGCTGACACGGATCCGGACCCGCTGGATCGCTGGCCTGCCAGCAGACCTCCCAGCAGACCTCCCGGATCGGCTTCGCCGATCCGGCAGGAACCCCGGGCTTCGCCAATCCGGCAGGAAACCTGTCACCGATGCGGCGGGAATCCCGAGGGTCCGCTGCCCCCCTGACCCCCTGACGGGTGGCGAGCCGTACCCTGCTCGCCACCCATCGGACGGTGTCGCCGGGCCAGTGCCCGCGCGCCGCCCAGATCCGTGGGTGACGATCACCACCAGAACCTGTACAGCTGCCCGATCAAGAAAGGTCCCCGATGTCCCAGACTGATGTCCTCGCCGGTCTCGCCGAGATCCTCGAGGAGGTCGCCGGTGTGGACCCGGCCGACGTCACCCCCGAGAAGACCTTCATCGACGACCTCGACGTCGACTCGCTGTCCATGGTCGAAGTAGTCGTCGCGGCCGAGGAGAAGTTCGGCGTCAAGATCCCGGACGACGACGTGAAGACCCTCAAGACCGTCGGTGACGCGGTCTCCTACATCCAGCGGGCAGGTGTCGCGGCGTGATCAGGACCCCTAGGCGGGTTGTCGTCACCGGCCTCGGGGCGACCACTCCGCTCGGGGGCGATGTGGCGTCCACGTGGGAAGGGCTGCTCGCCGGCCGGTCCGGCGTACGCCGTCTCACGGAGGACTGGATCGAAACGGTGCCGGTCCACATCGCCGCCCCGCTCGCGGTCGAGCCCCCGCTCGGCCGCGTCGAGGCCCGCAAGCTCGACCGGACCCAGCAGATGGCCCTGGTCGCCTCGCGTGAGGCGTGGGCCGACGCCGGAACACCGGACGTCGACCCGCTGCGGCTGATGGTCTGCGTCGGCTCCGGCATCGGCGGCGTGCTGACCCTGCTCTCGCAGCACGACGTGCTGCGAGAGCAGGGCGCCCGTAAGGTGACCCCACACGTCGTCCCGATGCTGATGCCGAACGGCCCGGCCGCCACCGTGGGGCTGGAGTTCGGCGCGAGGGGCGGCGTGCGGGCCCCGGTCAGCGCCTGCGCGTCGGGGACGGAGGCGATCGCGCTCGCGTACGAGCTGATCAAGTTCGGCCGCGCGGACGTCATCATCGCCGGCGGGACGGAAGCGGCCATCGCGCCGCTGCCGATCGCCGGGTTCGCGCAGATGCAGGCGCTGTCGAAGCGCCAGGACGACCCGACGCTGGCCTCGCGGCCGTTCGACAAGGCGCGGGACGGGTTCGTGCTCGGCGAGGGTGCCGGGATCCTGGTGCTGGAGGCGGAGGAGTACGCGAAGGCCCGCGGGGCCCGGATTCTCGGCTACCTGGCCGGGGCCGGGATCAGCTCGGACGCATATCATGTGGCCGCGCCCGAGCCGAACGGGGCCGGAGCGGCCCGGGCGGTCCAGGAGGCGCTGGAGACCGGCGACCTGGCCCCGGCCGACGTCGCGCACGTGAACGCGCACGCGACGTCGACCCCCGTCGGCGACCTCGCCGAGTCGAAGGCGCTATACCTGGCGCTCGGCTCGGCGGCCGGCTCGGCCGTGGTGACGGCGACCAAGTCGATGACCGGGCACCTGCTCGGCGCGGCTGGCGCCGTCGAGGCCGTGGCCACTGTGCTGGCGATGCGCGAGCGCATCGTCCCGGCGACCCGCAACCTCGACGCTCTCGACGACGAGATCGAGCTGGACGTGGTGCGGATCGACAACCGGAACATCAAGTCGGGCGCGGCGCTGTCGAACTCGTTCGGGTTCGGCGGACATGACGTCTGCCTGGCGTTCACGCCTGGATGACGTTGGGACGGGGCGGGCCATGGCTCGCCCCGGTACCAGCGGCCAGCAACACGGGAGACGGCAACCAGAGGACGGCTCCCGGAAGGACAAACACGGCGGCTGGCCGCCGGGTGCCCGGTTCCTGACCGGGTGCCCGGTGGCCACCCCGTGGCCGCGGCGGCGCCGATGGCGCCGATGCCTCGGCGGTCAGAACGGTGATCCCGCGCTGCCCGCACGCTGCCGCCCGGCGCGCCGCGAGGCGCGCCACGTCGGTACGCCATGACCCGTGTACCGGACAGATGTGCAAGCAGGCCCGCCGCGCCAGCGGCCGGTCGCAGGAGCAGCCCGTTCGCCGCCCAGGCAACAAGGAGATTCCCGGTGAGTCTGTCCACGATGGAACTCGTCGACCCGCGTACCCCCGTCGCCCGGCTGAACCACTTCTTTGACGACGACACCGTCACCCTGTTCGCCGCGCCCGACACCTCGGGCGTCGTCGCCGGGCAGGGACTCGTCAACGGCAACGAGGTGGTCGCCTTCGCTACCGACGTGACGGTGCAAGGCGGGGCGATGGGCCGCGACGGTTGCGCGCGCATCGTGCACGCCATCGAGTCGGCCGCCCGGATGAGCGTGCCGGTGGTCGGCATCTGGCACTCCGGCGGCGCCCGGCTGCAGGAAGGTGTCGCCTCGCTGGACGGGGTGGGCCGGGTCTTCGCCGCGATCGTGCGTGCCTCCGGACGGATCCCGCAGATCTCCCTGGTGCTCGGCGCGGCCGCCGGCGGCGCCGCCTACGGCCCGGCGCTGACCGATCTGGTGATCATGGGACCGGACGCCAAGGTCTTCGTCACCGGACCGGACGTCGTCCGCTCGGTGACCGGCGAGGACTGCACCGCCGACAGCCTCGGCGGCCCGGACACGCACTCCAAGAAGAGCGGCGTCGTCCACCTGAGCTGCGACTCCGACGACCAGGCGGTCGAGACGACCCGAGAGCTCGTGTCGCTGCTCGCCGACCAGCGCGACATCGGGCAGGTCGAGCCCCGCGACCTCGGCGCGCTCCTGCCGGAGTCGCCGCGCCGTGCCTACGACGTCCGGCCCCTCGTCGGCGGCGTGCTCGACGACGGCTTCATCGAGCTGCACCCGAAGTGGGCCCGCAACATCGTCACCGCACTCGGCCGGCTCGGCGGCCGCACGGTCGGCGTGGTGGCGAACAACCCGCTGCGCCGCGGCGGCTGCCTCGACTCGCTGTCGGCGGAGAAGGCCTCCCGCTTCGTGCGGATGTGCGACTCGTTCGGGGTGCCGCTAATTGTCCTCGTCGACGTCCCCGGCTACCTGCCCGGCGTCGGCCAGGAGTGGGAGGGTGTCGTTCGCCGCGGCGCCAAGCTGCTCTACGCCTTCGCCGAGTGCACGGTGCCCAGGGTGACCGTCGTGACCCGCAAGGCCTACGGTGGCGCGTACATCGCGATGAACGCCTCCTGCCTGGGCGCGACGGCCGTCTACGCGTGGCCGACGGCCGAGGTCGCCGTGATGGGCCACGAGGCGGCGGTGAAGATCATTCACCGGCGCACGATCGCCGCCGTGCCGGCACAGCGCCAGCCCGAGGTCATCAAGGAGCTGGCCGAGGAGCACGCGGTCGCCGTCGGCGGCGTCCAGAAGGCGGTCGAGCTCGGCGTGATCGACGCGGTCGTCTCACCGACCGAGACCCGCGGCGTCGTCGCCGCCGCGATCGCCGACGCGATCGCCGCCGGCCGCCCCGACAAGAACATCCACGGCAACATCCCGCTCTAACATTGGTTCGCTCCGTGCGGGCGGCGCGCTCCGGCCCCTTCCTTGCTTCGCTGCGGAAGGGACCTCCGCGCGCCGTCCTCCTCCGCGAACGTGCGCTACGGCGACCTCCGCTGCGGCCCCCCTACATCGCTTCGCTCGTAGGGGGGCCTCCGCGGAGGCGCGCCTCCGCGCCAGCTCGGTTGCTCGTCGCCGTGACGTCACCAACCCAAAGCCGCAGCACGCGCATGCCACCACATCGCTTCGCTCGTGGCCGGGCCTCCGCGGAGGCGCGCCTCCGCGCCCAGCCCGGTAACCCGCCGCTGCAACGTCACCAACCCGAAGCCGCGGCACTCGCATAGCTGGCGCGTCGCTTCGCTCGTGGCCGGGCCTCTGCGCCGCGCGGTCGCCCACCGCTGAAACGTCACCAATCCGAAGCAGGCGCGTGTGCAGGGCACCTTGCTGCGCTCGTAGGGGTGCCTCCGTGTAGCCACGCCTCCTCGCCCAGCGCGGTCGCCCGACGCTGAACGTCACCAATCCGGACAGGCTCCTCCGTAGGGGCACTTAGATTCGCTCGTACACGTCCGGACTCGGCTCGGCCAAGCGATCAGTCCCGATCAGGCGCGAAGACCGTCCCCCGACCGCAGCGATGTACCCCCACCGGGGTGCCGTGATCTCGCACCGTCCGAGCGGCACGCAACCGAGCTGGCGCGGAGGCGCACCTCCGCGGAGGCCTGCCACGAGCGAAGCGAAGTGGCCCCGCGAGTGCTGCGGCTTCGGCCTGGTGACGCCAAAGCGGAACGCAACCGCGCTGGGCGCGGAGGCGCGCCTCCGCGGAGGCCTGCCTACGAGCGAAGCGACGTAGGCGGGCCGCAGCGGAGGTCGCCGGAGCGCACGTGAGCGCAGGAGGACACGGCGGGGAGGTCCCTTGGGAGCGAAGCGAGTAAGGGGCCGGAGCGCCGTGCCCGCACGGAGCGAACCAGCAACACAGCGAACCAAGAAATCAAGCGTCGGCTATGTCGGTCCAGGTGCTCACGACGCGGGCGACCTGGCGGGGCGTCATCCAGGCGGCGGCGCGGGCGAAGATCGGGTCCGCGCGGCGAGCGAGATCGACCCGCCCGCCGCCGAGGGACGGCGCGATCGCCCGGACGTGCTCGAAGCTGATCGTGCCGGTGGTGAAGGCGTCCCTAGTGGCCGGCAGATCGCGAAGCGCGCGGGCGACGGTCAGCAGATGCGTCGAGGTCGGCGCGTTGATCCGGCACTCCCTGCGTAGCCAGGCGGCCGCCGAGACCGCGCCGTCGGCGAGCCACAACGAGCGGCGGTCGAACTCGCCGACCAGCAGCACCCACCGCGCGGTCGTCGCGTCGACGGTCGCCCGGCCCTCGATCACCGCCGTGGCGAGATCCACGTCCGACAGTCTCGCGGGGTCGACCGGCCGCCCGCCCGCCGCCGAGCCGGGGGCACCGGCTTCGGCACCGCCGCCGTCGGCGGCCCGCGGCGGCGCTGGATCGCCCGCCTCCGGACGTGCTGGCCCGGCGGGGACGCCGGCCTTGTCCGGGACCTCGGGCTCTGATGCCCCTGCGTGGTCGTCGGGGACTCCGGTCACCATGCACCCCCTCCATCGACTGGCGGCGCGCGGAAGCCGCGGTTGGCGCGGTCGCGTCTGCCTTTGCCCTGATGCCGCCATCCGAGGGCCCTGCCACTCGGGCACGGCTGGTTGGCCGCCCACGCGGGAAGCCGCTGGCCGCATGCCGCTCCGAGGGTGATCCGGTTGGCTGGAGGCATGATCGGGATTCGAACGTATGTTCGTATTGTAGGTGATCCAAAGGTCAATCACCATCCCCCGCGACGAACGACCCGCTCCGAGGCAAAATATTTACCTGTTGCGAAATAACTACTTGCCGAGCCGCGTTCTGGAGGACGGAGGTGCGTTGATGCTGTCGCGGGGACTGGAACGCGAAATGGCGACGAGTACGCAGCAGGTGAGCGGCTGCTCGCCAGATCGCCCGTCCACCGAGAGCGGATCCTCCGGCGGCTCCCGGCGGTTGCCTGCCCCCCGCGCCGTCGAGACACGGGCGACGGGCACGACGACCGGCGACCGGCCCTCGCCGCGTTCCGGCGGGACGTTCGCCGCGTTGCGGGTGCCGAACTACCGCCGCTTCATCACCGGCCAGATCATCTCCATGTGCGGCACCTGGATGCAGACGATCGCGCTGGGCTGGCTGGTGCTCTCCCTTGGCGCGAGCGGCACGGTGCTCGGCGTCGTCACCGCCGCGCAGTTCCTGCCAGTGCTCGTCTTCGGCGCCTACGGCGGCCTAGTCGCCGACCGGACCGACAACCGCCGGCTGCTGAGCTGCACCGCCACCCTCCAGGCCCTGCTCGCCGCCGTTCTCGGGGTCCTCGTGATCACCGACGTGATCACGCTGTGGATGGTGGTCGCCTTCGCCGTCTGCCTCGGGCTCACACAGGCGGTCGACAATCCCGCCAGGCAGAGCTTCGTACAGGAGATGGTCGGCCCGGAGACGCTACCCAACGCGGTCACCCTCAACTCGGTGACGATGAACGCCGCTCGGGTGGTCGGCCCCGCGATCGCCGGAGCCACGATCGCCCTGGTCGGCACCGGGATGTGTTTCATCCTCAACGCGCTGTCGTTCGCCGCGGTGCTGGTCGCGCTCGCCCGGCTCGACCGCTCGGCGCTGCGCCCCAACCCGCCCGTGCCCAGGGCACCGGGCCAGATCCGCGAGGGCTTCCACTACGCGGTGCGCACGGCCGGTATCCGGATCCCGCTGACGATGATGGTCCTGACGGGCACCCTCGCCTACGAGTTCCAGGTGACGCTGCCCCTGATCGCCCGGGAGTCCTTCCATGGCACGGCGGCGACCTACAGTCTGCTGACCGGCGCGATGGGCGCCGGCGCGGTGGCCGGCGGCCTGCTCGTGGCCCGCCGCCGGCTCACCGGAGTGCGCTCGCTCGTCGCCGTCGCGGGCGTCTTCGGCGCCCTGCTGCTCCTGTCCGCCGCGGCGCCGTCGTTGGTCGTCCTGGTCGTGGCACTCGTCGTCACCGGCGCGGCCAGCGTCGCCTTCATCGCCACCGGCAACGCGACCGTCCAGCTGTCGGCCGAGCCGCAGATGCGTGGCCGGGTGATGGCGCTGTGGTCGATGGCCTTCATCGGCACCACCCCGCTCGGGGGCCCGATCGCCGGCGCCATCGCCGAGGTCTTCGGCGCCCGAGCCGGCCTCGTGCTCGCCGGCGTCGCCGCCGTGGCGGCGGCCCTGATCGGCCTCGCGTCGCTGCGCCGCATCGAGGCGCGCCCGGCTGTGGCCCCGGTCGCCGTGAAGCGGGCCCGCGCGGAGCGAGCCGGCGCGGCGGCCACGGCCGGCGCGGCCGCCGGTTCCGGCTCGGCGGTCCGCGCGGTCGAGCCGGCCCCGGCCGGGCAGCCGTCGGCGCGTCCCGTGCCGTCCACCTGAGCGAGGCCGGCGAGCCCCAGGGCGGTGCCCGCCCTGGTCCGCGGCAAGTCTCGGCTGGCCCGGCCGGGCCTCACCTGTCGCCGCCGCCCGCCGGCCCCGCGGCCAGCCCAACACACCGACGCCGGTCTCCGCTCGGCGAGCACAGACCGGCGTCGAGGCGCGAGGCTCGTCGCGCTGCCCGGCCTAGTCGGTCTCGGCCACTGCCGAGGAGGACGAGGACGCCGTCTGGTCGGTGGCGGTCGCGGCGACCCGGTCGAGCTCTGGCAGGTGCAGCTCGCTCCCGTTCGCGCCGCGGTGCGCCCGCAGCGCGCTGTGGTGGTACTCCTCGGCGATGTCGAGGAACTCGGGCTCGTGGTAACGCCGCCCGTCGACGGTCGGGCCCTCCCGGCCCTCCATGATCGCCTCGACGTCCTCGCCGGTGATGGTCTTGTGCGTCTCCAGCGCGTGGGTCAGGGCGAGCACCTCGTGCCGGTTGGCGGCCAGCACGTCCTCGGTGCGCCGGTAGAGCGCCTGCAGCTTCGCCTCGACCTGCTCGCCGAACGGGCGGTCGGCATCGACCGCGATCGGGTTGATCGGGAGGTCGTTGGCCAGGGTCAGCCAGGACGAGATCGTGTCGCCCATGGCCGCCATCGAGATGCTCCGGGAGACCAGGTAGGTCGCGCTGCGCAGGTCTCCGCCGACACCGACGGTGTTGTCGCCGTCGAAGAACATCCGCTCGCCGACCAGGGAGGCGAGCGACACCATCACCTGGATCTCGACCTCGGACTTCCACTGGAACATGCTGTCCTCGACGTTGACCGACGCGACGAAGCCGCCGACACCACCGCGCCGCTCGATCGTCGCCATGTCGATGACCCGGCCGCGCTGCAGCCGGTAGGCGACGACCGCGTGGCAGGCCTCGTGCAGCGCGATGCTGTGCCGCTCCCGCTCGATGTGCTCGTGGTCGTCGGGCAGGCCGTGCTCCTTGATCACCCGGGCGCGCAGGATGTCCGCCCAGGTGATCACCTCGCGGCCGTCCTTGATCGCCTGGGTGAGCGCCTCGTTGACGGTGTCCTTGATCGTGGCGCCGGTCGCCTCGGTGCTCATCGTGGCCAGCCGCTCGACCTGGTCGTCCGTGAGCTCGTGCTTCACCTTGGCGAGGTAGCCCTCATAGGTCTTGATCCGGCCTTCCTTGCTTGGGTAGCCGACCTCGTACTGCCGGTCGATGCGGCCCGGCCGCAACAACGCCTCGTCCAGCGAGTTCGGCATGTTGGTGGCCATCATGATCAGGATTCGGTACTTGGGCGGCGGCTTGGGCTTCATCCCGAGCGCGCGCCGCACGACCCGGTTGAGGAAGCCGCGCGGCTTCTTCAGGCCGGACATCTCGGCGAGCAGCGCCTGCAGGGTGCCCATGTCGCCGCCGCCCATGCCGCCCATGCCGGCCACAACCCGGTTGACGGTCCGCCCGCTGGGCCGCCCCGGCCCGTCAGGGCCGAAGCCCAGCCCGCCGGCCGTCGAGGCGCGATGCCCGACCACCTCGGCCTTGGCCTGGTCGGTCAGGTAATGCAGGCCGTTGCAGCCCGTCAGGTCGGCGAGTCCATCCGCGTATGACGGCGCTCGCCAGCCGTGCGCGCCCAGGTGGCTGGCAAGGTGCGCGGTCCGGTGGGAGGACGCCGCCCGCTCGGACCCGCGGTTGAAGCCCTGCGAGAGCTGGCCGCGGTTGCCGAGGCTGTCCGCCTCGTCGAAGAAGGCGATGACGCCGCCGTAGCGCAGCGCGAGCTTGCGCAGCTTCCGGAACAGCGACTTGACCTTCAGGATGCCAACGCCCATGAACATCGCCTGGAACGCACCTGGATCGATGAACACATAGGGCTTGCCGGTCTCACCGGCGACGGCCTCGGCGAGCAGCGTCTTGCCCGTTCCGGGTGGGCCCCACAGCAGGATGCCGCCGGGGACGTAGCCGCCCTTGCCCTCGATCTCCTCCGGGTGCTCCAGGTAGAAGACGTTCTCCTTCACCCGGGAGACCACGTGGTCCTGGCCCCAGACGTCGGTGAACCTGGTCTTGACGTCGTCCGGGTAGTAGACCTCAACGCCACCCTTGGACATGAACCAGAAGATCGCGACGAACTGGCCGACCACGATGACCAACAGCAGGACGACCTGGAGCAGCAGCGGGATGGCGCTCCACAGGTCGCTGGGCACCTGGACCACGGCGTCGAACATCGACAGGTGGACGACGCGCGCGTAGATGAAAAGCGCGACCAGCAGCGTGATGATCCACTTCGCGGCCCGGCTCGCCCGGAAGCGGTTCCAGTCGTCCAGCCGCAGCATCCGCTTCTCGGCCCGACCGAACACCCGGTCGGTCCAGAACACGTAGTACGGCGACGAACGCTCACCGATGAACATGTGCACCTGGCGAGCCATCTCGACACCGATCAGCGCGAGCAGCCACCAGCTGCTCCGCGCCTCGATGCTGAACGCGTCACCCCAGGTCATCAGCGGGTTGCCGGAGACCTGCGCGGCGACGACGAACAGGAACAGCGCGCCGAACAGGAGCAGGAACTTGATCCGGTCCCAGATCGCCGCCGGCTTGCGTACCGGCGGCGGGTCGGCGGGCGGCAGCCCGTTGGCGGCCGCGGCCGCTTCGGCCGCGCCCTCGGCGGCCGTGCCAGCTAGGCCGCCCGGGAGGTCGGATAGGTCCATGGCTGTCGCCCTCCGGGATTCCTGTCCAGATCGACGAAGCCCGGGGTTCCTGCCGGATTGGCGAAGCCAATCTGGGAGGTCTGCTGGGAGGTCCGCGTCGCTTCGTCAGTTCGTCGGTTTGGCTCGTCGGTTTGGCGGGTCCGTCGGTCTCGTGAGTTCTCGTGGGTCTGTCACGGGGGTCAGGTCCGTCACCGGGCAGTTCGTCGCCACACCCGCTCGTCGCCTGGCTCGCTCCGGCGCGTGCCGCGCTCGTCAGGTTGTCGGGTTGACCGTGAAGGAGTGCTGCACCGAGGTCACCGATGACCCGTACTGCGCGTAGCACAGCGCGGTGCAGGTCATGACGAGCTGGTAAAGGACGGTCTGCTGACTGTCGAGCAGGCTCGTCTGGTCGAACGTCACCAGCCCGGTGGAGGTGGAAAGCTGGTAGACGAGGTGCACCCCGTGCACGCCGTTGCCCTTCTTCACCGACTCCTCGAGGATCAGCAGGAAGGCCGGCTGCAACCGCGCGGAGACCGGGTCCTTGCGGACCAGCTCCTCCTGGGCCGCCTGGGACTGGTCAATAGGCACCACCAGGTCGCGCAGGTCGTTCGTGGAGATGCTCTTGGCCTCCTCCGGCAGCAGCTGGCGGACCTGTACGAACCCGTTTGGCTGCTCGGCGGCCGGATTGAACACGTTCGGCTTCTCGTTGCCCGAGGCGTCGATGCCGGTCAGCCAGTCGATCTGGCGCAGCAGGCTGTACATCTCTGGGCTCAGCTGGCGCGCGTCGAGGCCTATCAGCAACGGCTCCTGGACCCGCGCCTGGCTCCATCCGTCGGGGAGCCTGACGTAGACGCCAGCCGCCTTGTTCGTCACGTACTTGTCGCTCGCGGATCCACAGGCGGACATGAGCAGGAGCGCCCCGGCCACGAGACCGGCGACGGCAACCCTGACGACGGACCACGTCTCACGACGCCGACCCGCTCCTGGCGCGACCACGGCAAACCTCCACCCAATCGATGAGGCCAAATCCATGGTGCGGCACCGAGCCATGGTCAATCAGTGTCTTCACACAACATTAAAACTACCGACATCGGTGCGCACCCGCCTGCGAAACGCGATTTCCACCCACCTCCGCGACACTCCTACTCACTCATAGTCACGGCGATGTCACCACCATGCGACGGCGCGTACGACGCCGCCACCGGACGTGTGGAGAGGCCACCCCGAGGCACCGGCACCTGCCCGCACTCTCGGCCACGAACTTGTCGTCCTTGTTGACGTCTCTTCACGGGCCTGAAAATCCAGCCGGCGCGACCGGGCATTTCGGACGAAATAGCCAGGTCGCGCCCCGTCGGCGCGTGGACGGCCGGTCTCCGCGCGACGCCCGGAGGTGCCAGCCCACGCAGCGGACGCCGCCGGGACATCACCCGCCCAGGGCACAGCGGCCGCGCCGACGGCTGGTAGGGCACACTGGTCGACATGGCGCGTACACGGGCAGCCGAGGACAACGGCGCGTACCGTGACGCCCCGGCGTCACGAGCCGTGCCCAGGGCGCCGGCCGGTGGCACGCGAGGCGGCCCACGGTCGTCGGACGACGGACGTTCACGGCACGCCTTCGGCGTCTTCTCGGTGGTCGCGGTCTTCGCCCTCGTCGGGGTCACCCTGTGGCGCCCGCTCGCCGTGCTCGTCGCGCTTCCGGTCATCGTCGTTCTCGCGCTGGTCGTCCGCGCGGCCGTGCCAGTGCCCGCTCCCGCCAGGGCGGCCACCGGGCCGCGCCAGCGCCAGCCCAGGAACGCCCCGGTCCGGCCGGAGCGCGACGTGCCAGCGCGCGACGCGCGGCCACGTCCCGCCCGGCGCGACGACCGCCCGCCCTACGACCAGGAGTCCGACCGGCGGGTGCCCCCCGCCCGGACACGGCGGCCCGCGCCGTCCACGCCGCCGATGCCGGCGGACCGGTATCAGCAGGCCGGCCCGTATGAGCCCGACGAGGCGACGGAGCAGTACCGCATCGGCGAGCCGCGGCAGTCGAGGCACCGCCAGCCCGCTCCCCCGGCCGCCGTGGCCCGGCACGACGACAGGCGCCGCCCGGACGCACGGGCCTACCCCGACGACCCGGATGCCGGCTTCGACCCATCCGCCCCCGGGCGCGCGGGCGTGGCGGACGGGGGCGCGTTCGCTCCGCCCCCGCGCGGCCAGCGCGAAGCCGGCCAGCGTCACGGCGGCTCGTCAGCCGGCTATGACCGCGCCGACGACGCCGGGCGGTACGCCGGCCAGGCCGCGCCAGGCCGGGGCACGGACGACCACCACACGGACGACCGCCGCCGCGAGGCCGAGGAGCGCTACGGCGCGGCGCCCGGGGGGCGGGATGAGGCGCCCGGCGCCCGCTACCCTGACCAGCCGCCGCGTGTCGACGGCCGAGGCCAGGCCGAGTGGCGCCGCGCGCACGGCGACGACCACGCCGAGGGCTACCAGGATGGCCACGGCCCCGACGGCTACGACGAGTACTCGGACCATGGTCGCGCCGAGGACGAGCCTGGCTACGGGCGGGAGCCCGGCCGCGGGCCGGCCGGCGCCGCGGGCGACCGGCGCCGGCGCGGCTGGCGGCATCAGGTCTGGGACGATGAGGGCTGGGACGACACGCCGGAGCCGGAGCCGGACGAGGACATGATGCACACCATGTCGATCGACATGCGGGGCTACCTGGACGACACCGGCAGCTTCCGGATGCCCTAAGGCTGACGCGGCGCCAGCCGTCGGGCGCTGTCGGCTACCCGTTGTCGGGCTCGGCGAGCAGGGCACGGATGGTGGCTACGGCGGCGGTGACGTCGGCCGGGCCGCCGCCGGCGCGGCCGGACGCGAGGCCGACCAGGAAGGCGGTCAGCGGCGCCGCCGGGCGGGCGACCCCGTGCGCGACGTCGCGCGTCAGGTCGAGGAGCTCGGGGACGTCGATCGCCGCCGGATCCAGTCCGAGCGCGTCGCCAGCCCTGGCCACCCACTTGTCGAGCTCGCTCATCGGTATCCTCGCCCTCCTGGCCACAACCTCAGACGTCCCCGCACGTCACAGACCCATCCTGTCGGCCGCGGCGCGCGCCGCGAGCACGTCCGGTTCGGCATCGCAGTCCAGACAGCTAAGCGCGTCCGCCGGGACACGCGCCACCGTCCGGCCGGTGAGCAGCGCCCGCACCGCCGCCCCGGTGGGCCGCGGTGGGACCGCCGACCGCAGCGCCGCCGAGCGCCAGACGGACGCAAGCGTCTGGTCCCGCCCGGTCGGGTCGACAAGCAGCGCGACGTCCACCGCGCCGGGTGCCCCCGGCCCGGATGCCCCCGCCCGGGGCGGTGCCGTCACCGCCGCGCGCAGCTCGGCCAGCGAGGCCGTGCCGAGAAACGGCATGTCGACGGCCAACACCGCGACCAGCGGCGCGCGGACGTGGACGAGGCCGGCCGCGATCCCCGCGACCGGGCCGCCACCGGGCGGATCCTCCCGGGCCAGTACGACACCCGCGCGGGCAAGCCCCGGCCGGTCCGGCCCGACCACCACCACCCGGCCGACGGCCGGCTCGACCGTGGCCAGCACGGAGAGCACGCGGTCCAGCAGGCTGCGCCCGCCGATCGTCACCGCGGCCTTGTCCGCCCCGCCGAGACGGCTCCCCCGGCCGCCGGCGAGCACGACCGCGTCCCAGGACGTCATGCCGGCACCCGACACACGGCCAAAGGAAGTGCGAAAATGATCTTCTTTCGCACTTCCGGCGGCCCCAGCTTCGGACAGACGGCCAATGGAGGTGCGAAAATGATCTTCTTTCGCACCTCCATTGGCCCCAGCTTCGGAAGCACTAGCCGCCGATCGCGGACATCGGCCGGTCCGGCTGCCGGAAGGACGGCTCGCCGATGCCGTGCCCCGGGCGCTTGCCCCAGACGGCGGCGCGCCACCGCCGCGCGATCTCGTCGTCACCCGCGCCCGAGCGCAGCGGGGTGCGCAGGTCGCTCTCCTCCCGCGCGAACAGGCAGTTGCGCACGTGCCCATCGGCGGTGAGCCGCACCCGGTCGCATGCCGCGCAGAACGGCGCCGTCACCGAACCGATCACGCCTACCACCGCGGGGCCGCCGTCGACGGTGAACAGCTCGGCTGGCGCGGAGCCGCGATCGCCGACCGGGGTGAGCTCGAACTCCGCGCGCAGCGCGGCGAGCACCTCTCTCGCGGTGACCATCGTCGAGCGCTGCCAGCCATGTTGGGCGTCGAGCGGCATCTGCTCGATGAAACGGAGCTCGTAGCCCCGCTCGAGGCACCAGCTCAGCAGCTCAGGGGCCTCGTCATCGTTGACCCCGCGGGTCAGGACCGCGTTGACCTTGACCGGTGCAAGCCCGGCGGCCTCGGCGGCGGCGAGCCCCGCGACCACATCGTGCCAGCGGTCCCGCCGGGTGATCGCGACGAACCGCTCGGGGCTGGTCGTGTCCAGCGAGACGTTCACCCGATCGAGCCCGGCCGCGCGCAGGGCGCCGGCGGTGCGGGCGAGGCTGAGGCCGTTGGTCGTCAGGGACAGCTCGGGGCGGGGCCGCAGCGCCGCCAGCCGGCCGACCAGCTCCGCGAGGCGCGGCCGAAGCGTCGGCTCGCCGCCGGTGAGCCGGACCTCGGTGACGCCAAGGCCCTCAACGGCGATCCGGACCAGCCGGACCACCTCGTCGTCCGTGAGCACGTCGGCACCAGGCAGCCACGGCACCCCTTCGGCCGGCATGCAGTAGGTACATCGCAGCGTGCAACGGTCGGTTAACGACACCCGCAGGTCGGTGGCAATCCGCCCGAACGTGTCAATGAGTTGCACACCTGCCAGGGTATGGCTGCGCGGCGGCACGCGGTGACGACGTCGTCATCCGGCCTGGAAGACTATGGCGACACGGCCGCGTGGCGGGATCCGCTGGCCGGCGGCCACGGGGGACGTTGGGACGGGGACGAGCGGCCTTCCGGCACCTGGAGCCGCGCACCGTCCCGACGGATCCAGTCGGGTGGATGCGCGCCACGGCCGTGCCGGGGCCAGTCCCGGGAACGGTCCCGGCTGGACGACGGCCTGGTCGCCGACCGCGCATGCGTCTCGTGCGCGCCGCTCCTGCCGAGGGGCCCCGCGGCCCCCGCGGGTCGGCGAGGGCTGGGGTTCGGGCCGGACCAGGGAGCCCGGGTTCCCGTCAGCAAGTCCGGACTGGCTGTTGGGTGGCAAGATGGATCATGCTTCCGGTCGCGCGGCCGGAAGCCCGTGGGTACCCGTGGGTATAGGCCAAGGAGCCGGCCTCATCCACAGCAACGGACCTCGTAGGTACAGAAGGGAACGGGATGCAGGTCTTCGGGGTCGACATCGGTGGATCCGGTATCAAGGGTGCCCCGGTGGAGATCGATGACGGCGCCCTGGTCGCGCCGCGGGTTCGGCTGCAGACCCCGAGCCCGGCCGAGCCCGCCGCCGTCGGCGCCGTGGTGGCGGAGGTGGTCGGGCAGTTCGGCTGGCAGGGTCCCATCGGCGTGACGTTCCCCGCCGTCATCCGCGGTGGGATCGCGCAGACGGCCGCCAACGTCGACCAGGGCTGGGTCGGCACCGACGTGGCCGCGACCCTCGCCGCGCCGCTCGGTGGCCGGGAGGTCGTCGTCATCAACGATGCCGACGCGGCCGGCGTGGCCGAGATGGCCTTCGGCGCGGGCCGTGACGTCCCCGGCCTGGTCGTGATGACCACCTTCGGGACCGGCATCGGCACCGCCCTGTTCCTGCACGGGCAGCTGATCCCGAACACCGAGCTCGGGCACCTGGAACTCGGCGGCCACGACGCGGAGACGAAGGCATCCGACGCGGCTCGCGAGCGCGAGGACCTCAGCTGGGAGCACTGGGCAAAGCGGGTCAGCCGGTATCTGACCGCTCTCGAGAACCTGCTGTGGCCCGATCTGATCATCATCGGCGGTGGGGTGAGCCGCAAGGCCGACAAGTTCCTGGACCTGCTCACCGTGCGTACGACGGTCGTGCCCGCGCAGCTGCGCAACGACGCCGGGATCGTCGGCGCGGCGCTGGCCGCCGGGATCGACCAGACACGCCCCCGGGTCCCGTCCCGCACTGTCCGCCGCCGCCCGCCGGCCACCCGCCCACCCGGCGGCCGCCGTCCCTGACCTCGGCCACGTCGACACACAGACCACTGCCGCCCCGCGGGTGGCCTCGCCCCCGACCGTTCGCCACCCGGCCGCACTGCTCGACCAGCTCACCCACCCCACCGGCTCCAGCCCAGAACGACCGCAGCCACGCACACCGCAACCCAGCCACCACACCGACCCCGAACCAGAACGACCACAACCACATACACCGACCCCAAACCAGGCCCGGCGGGCGCGGAGCGTCCGTCACGCGTGGGCTCTGGGGGACGCGGACGCGAAGCGAAAGCCACGCACACCGCAACCCAGCCGTCACACCGATCCCGGACCAGAACGACCACAACCACATACACCGACCCCAAACCAGGCCCGGCGGGCGCGGAGCGTCCGTCACGCGTGGGCTCTGGGGGACGCGGACGCGAAGCGAACCCGCCCCCCAGAGCCCACGCGACACGCCCGGACGGCCGGGTGAACATCGCCGCGACCCGGTCAGGACGGCAGACTATGCGTGTCGGTGCCCGGTGCGGGCCAGCCGGCCAAAGGAGGTGCGACCATGCTTTTCGGTCGTGCCTTCCGTACCCGGAGGCTCCAGGCTTACCGCGCTCTTCCCCGGACTTCTCGCCGGATCGGCGATAACGATCTGACGGACCGGAATCGGGTCTCTGTCCTGTCGACGGATTCCACCTGCCTGGCGGGGGATCCGGAGCCTGGAAGTCCGGGGTTCGGGAGTCGGCGCGGCCGCGGCGCGGGACGATGAGCGGSGGTCCCTGTCCGCTGCTCGGCGGGGACCTGGCCGGCGGCGAGTGACAGGCGAGGCGTCGGCCCGGGGCGGGCGGCACGGCGGTGACGGGAGGAGATGGCGCCATGCGTGAGCTGCGGGCGGTAGCGCTCAGCGAGGACGGTGGCTATCTCGTGCTCGCCGACGCGAACGGCCGCGCCGACGCCGAGCAGTTTCGAGTGCCCGTCGACGACCGGCTGCGCGCGGCCCTGCGCGGTGCGCGGCGCAGTGAGGTCCGCACCGAGAGCGCGTTGACCCCGCGTGAGATCCAGGCCAGGCTGCGGGCCGGCGAGACCGCGGCCGACGTCGCGCGCGCCGCGGGCATCCCGGTCGAGCGGGTCGAGCGCTACGAGGGACCGGTGCTCGCCGAACGTGCCCGGGTGGTGCAGGAGGCCAGGGCGGCGCTGCTGCCGAAGGACCCGGGCGGCGCGTCCGGCCGGCCGCTCGGCGAGGTGGTCGACACGCGGCTGATGGCCGGCCAGGACGACCCGGAGGCCGCCCAGTGGGACGCCTGGCGGCGGGTCGACGGGATCTGGCTGGTCCAGCTCACGTCCGAGAGCCGGTGCGCCCGGTGGACCTGGGATCCGGTCGTCCGCCGGGTCCGTCCCCATGACGACGCCGCCCGCGCGCTGGTCGCGCCGGAACCGGTCGACACCGCCCCCGCGGCCTCGACGGCGCCGGGGGCCGCGGCCGCACCGCCCACCCGCCAGAGCCCACCCGCGCTGACGCTCGTCCAGGACCCCGCGCAGCCGCCGGCCGGCGCGCGCCCGCTACCGGCGCACCCGGCGGCCCCGCAGCCAGAGCAGCGGCCGCGCTACGCCCAGCCGGCGTCCTATCCCGAGCCGGGATACCCGGACTCCCACGACCCGGCCGGCCCTTTCCCCGGCCCCGGTCAGCCGGCGGCGCCGTTCCCGGCCGCGCCAGCGCACCAGGAGCCGCGCTACCCGGCGGCGCACCACCCGGCGGCCCGCTATCCCGCCGCCCAGCACCCGGCCGAGCACCAGCCGCCCGCCGCGCGTCAGCGCGCCGACGACTTCGACCACGCCGCCGGCCGGCCCGCCGACCGCTACCAGGCTCCGCCCGCCTACCAGCCCCCCCAGCCGCCGCCGGAGCAGTACCCGCCGACCAGGTACTCGACGGACCCCTACCCGCCCGACACGTTCGCCCCGGCCCACTACCCCACGGCGTCGCCGCGCGGTGGCGACCTGCCGGCGGCGCGACCGGACGTGTCGTCCCCCGGCTCGCCGTACGCGGACGACCTTGGAGGGCCGCCGTCGTTCGACGAGGCGTTCAACGACCCCTTCGACACGGGGCGGGCCGAGCCGGCCGGTCCCGCGGGGGCGCCGCCCGCCGCCGCGGCACACCACTTCCCGGACCGCCTCGCCGGGCGTGGCGGCCAGCCGACGACCGACGACCTCGACCTCGGCCGGCCCTTCGACCGGCCGGCCGGCCGGCCGGCACGGCCCGCGCCGGCGCACCGCCCGGCGAGGCCACCGGCCCTTGAGTCGCGGCCGACCGGGCCACTGGAGCCGCGCCGCTGGCCGGGGCACGATGATCCCGACCTCGGCATGGGCCTGGACGCGGACCTGTTCGACGAGCCGGCTGACCAGCTGGATCCGCCGACCCCGGCTGCCTCACGGCCGTTGCCGCGGCCCGCGACCGCGCCGCCGCGCGGAGCCAGCGCACCTCCCCGGGCGATGCCACCCCGGTCCACGGTCCCGCCGCGCCCGGAGACCCGCGGGACACCCCAGGGCCCGGCAAGGCCGGCCCCGAGCGTGCCGGCCTCCGCCGCCGCCTTCGCCCCGCCCACCGAGCCGGCCGCGCAGTATGCCCCGCGTGCCGACGCGCGGGACGCCGGGCCCGCGCTCGGACGGCCCGGCGAGAGCCCACGGGAGACCGCTGCCCCACAG
>NZ_MBLO01000056.1 GCF_001854805.1 Pseudofrankia coriaricola | reverse complement strand
GGGGCCGCGCATGCGCCCCGCCGTCGCGCCCGCCCGGGACGCCAGGGTCTCGACGGGGGCCCAGCCACCGGTCGGCCGGGCACCGCGCGAGGCCGCCCCGGTGGCGCCCGCCGCCGTACCGGCCCAGGGCACCGCTGTGCCCGCCGAGACGGCCGCTGAGGCCCTCACGCCCGTCGCCGAGGTCACCAGGGCCGGGGAGTCCAGACGCACGCCACAGCCGGCCCCACCCGCCCCCAGGCCGGCCGTGGCCACGGCGACCACCGGCCCGACGATGGCCGGTCTGTCGAGGCCGGAGCCGCCGGCCGCGGCCGCGCAGGCCGCCGTCACGGCCGCTCCGCCCGCCGACGAGCCGGCGGGCGAGGCCCAAGGCGGCATGGCCGCCGTCACGGCCGCGGCGGTGGAGGGCACTGAGGCGCCCGAGCCGGCCCCGGCGAAGGCCGACGTGACGAAGAAGACTCCCACCACGGCGAGCGGCCGGGCGACGGCGGCCCGTGGTACCCCGAAATCCACCGAAAAGCCGGACAAGACGGAAAAGTCCACCGGGAAGAACCAGGACAGTGCACCCGGATCGGCCGCGACGGACGGTGAGGAAGGCGCCACGGCCCAGCCCTCGAACCGACCACGCAATGCCCCTCGGACGGGGGAACGTTCCGGAGGCGGTCGACGCGGGCGCAAGTCGGTGCCAGCATGGGATGACATCGTCTTCGGAGCCCGTCGCCCGTAGGCCCGAGAACGGGAGCCCAGGTGGGCTGCCAGCCTCGGACCCACGAGGGTGGGCGCGAGGTCCGGTGGTCCCGCGGGGAAACCCAACGGACGCGGTAAGGCCGCTCTGGACGCAACGGCGCCACTCCAGCCGGCACGACCGGAGGCCATGCGAGCATGCACCTCTTCGCATGGCCGGCGGTCCTAGCAACACGTGAGGGACCGATCACACGGCCAGGCTGGAACGTCTGGCCGCCGGACACAGTTGGAGAGGGTGTGACTGGTACTACCACCAAGCCGACGCTGACCAACCTCGACAGGTGCGACAGGTGCGGCGCCCAGGCGTACGTACGTGTCGTCCTTCCAGGGGGTAGCGACCTGCTGTTCTGCCGGCACCACGCCAAGTCTCACGACTCGAAGCTCCGCGAGATGGCCGTCGAGTACCACGACGAGACCGACAAGCTCACGGTCGGCGGCTGACCCGCACGGACCAGCTCGACAACTGAACAGCGAGGCAATGCCTCGAAGGGCACGTCCCGCGGTGCGGCGGGCGTGCCCTTCGTCGTTTTCCAGGCGGCCCGTCCAGGCCGGCGGCCTACCACAGGCCATTCCGCGCGGGGCCGATCTCGCCAGCTTCGCGCCCCCGCCCCCCGACGCCGCGAGCACCGTCCGGGCCGCCGTCACGGCCGCATAAGCGGCCCGCGGGCGCTCCTCACCCCGGAACCCCCGGAGCACCCCCAGAACCCCCAGACGCCCGAGCGCTTCCCGTGCCGTCGTCGCGTGACGGCTGCGGACATGGGCATGCATATGGGCGTGGGCACTCGCGGGCAACAACTCCGGAACTTCATGCACCCACACCGTGGACACCTAGTACTCCAGATGTGGAGGCACCGCCCCGATGGGCGCATCGTCCACAACGGGTAGCCGCCAACCCCGTACGGTTGGGCCGTGACCACGGCCAACGAGCGCGCGTCCGCCGTGGCGGCGCCCGTGCGGGCGGATTCCACCGACCGCGCGAAGGACGCGAACGGCCGCGCATCCGCGGGCGACCAGGCTGGTGGGGCCGGTGGTCGCAGGGAGACGGCGAAGACCCGCCCGGCGACCGGTGACCCGGCCGATACGGCCGATGGGGCCGATGGCAACGCGGGGATGGCGCGACGGGAGATCGACGGGGAGGGCGCCGGGGGCGGCCCGTCCAAACGTGCCCGCCGCTCGGCCGACAAGCCCGCGGCCAGGAAGGCTCCAGTACGGCGGTTGGCGGCCGGCGCGCGGGCGGCGCTGCGGGTGGCGGGACGAGCGGCGTCCAACGCCTGGCGGGACCGGGTGCTGGGGCTCGCCGCCGAAGCCGGCTTCTGGCAGCTGCTCTCGCTGCCGCCGCTGCTGCTGGCGTTGCTGGGAACGATCGGTTACATCGCCGACGCCGTCGGTTCCGACGCGGTCAACAGCATCCGCGCCAGCCTGCTGAAGGGCGCCTCCGACCTCCTGACGCCTGAGGTGGTCGACAACGTGGTGGGCCCGACCGTCGACCAGATCCTCTCGCGCGGCCGGCCCGACGTGATCTCCATCGGGTTCGTGCTGTCGCTGTGGACGGGGTCCACAGCGATGGCGACGTACGTCAACACGATCACGATCGCCTACGGGCAGCGGGACCTGCGCTCCGCGGTGCGCAGCCGGCTGGTGGCGCTGAGGCTGTACATCGCCCAGGTCCTCACCGGGGTGATCATCCTGCCCGCGCTCGTGCTCGGGCCGGGCCTGCTCGCGAACCTGTTTCGGGCCAACCGGCACCCGGTCGTCAAGATGCTGCTGGAGCAGGTGTTCTGGCCGGCCGTGGGGCTGCTGGCGCTGGCGATGCTGACCTCGCTCTACCACCAGTCGCTGCCACAACGCCGGCCGTGGCTGAGCGCCCTGCCTGGCGCGGTGTTCGCCCTCCTCGGCTGGCTGCTCGGCAGCTACCTGCTTCGGCTCTACCTGGAGCTGGTCTTCGGTAACGAGCTCGTCTACGGCTCGCTGGCCGCGCCGGTCGCCGCGTTGCTGTTCTTCTACATCACCGCGCTCGCGGTGCTCCTCGGCGCCGAGCTGAACGCGGCACTGGACAAGCGCGGCGCGGACTCCCCCGCCGACGCCGACAGGCCAGCCGATGGTGCCGGCACCGGCACAGAGACAGGGGACGCGAAGAGGCCTCCGACGGCGACGGGCTCCCCTCCGGAGGCCCAGTCGGCGCCCCCTGCCGGTTCGCCGGACGGGTCGGACAGGTCGGGCTCCTAGGCTCTCCGGGGTCAGGACGCCCAGGCTCTCCAACAGCCGGTGAGTGTCAGTAGGTGCAGGACGCGGTGGCGGGTGGCTGCGCCGTCGGCTGTGCCGAGCCAGCCGCCAGCCAGGCGCGGCGCACCGGGGGCGCATCGACCACCGGCCGCCGCGCGGCCGGCGGGGCGGCCGCGGGAGCCCCGCCGGCGACGGCGCCGCCGGACTTCAACGGGGCGAGGAAGGCCTCGAGCTTGGCCGGGTCGACCAGCAGGACCGACTGGCCCGCGCGGGTGGCGGACGCGGCGGGCACCGTGGCGAACGTGAGCCCGCCGCCACCCGCGATGCCCTGCATCCGCAGCGCCAGCGGCTCGAGGTCAACCAGGCTGGTCGTGGTGTCCAGCGTCAACGCCGAGGTGGCCGCGTTCAGCACGCCGCGGATGCGGACCGGGTTGGCGAGTGTCGAAGCGGCGGTGAGCCGGTGGAACACGGCGCCGAGGAACTGCTGCTGGCGGCGGATCC
The DNA here is from genome assembly GCF_001854805.1 of Pseudofrankia coriaricola. Lineage (GTDB taxonomy): Bacteria > Actinomycetota > Actinomycetes > Frankiales > Frankiaceae > Pseudofrankia. Next base: position 3,448 of record NZ_MBLO01000056.1, on the reverse strand, counting down.
GGTCGAGGTCGCCCTCAGGCAGGCCGTAGCGCTGGCGGACGAAGGCGAGGGCGCTGACCCCGTCGAGCCGGTTCTCGCCGACCTGACCCGACCAGCCCGACATCTTGTCGTGCAGATTGTCGAACCCGCGAGCGCGCAGCGAAGCTGGCAGCTCCCTGACGCAGACCGTGACGCCGCCGAGCGCGTCGGTGATCGCCTGGAAACCGGAGAAGTCGACCTGCACATAGTGATCGATCCGGATGCCGGTGAGCCCCTCGAGGGTGCGGACCAACAGCGCGGGACCGCCGAGCGAGAAGGCCGCGTTGAGCTTGGACTGCTGGGCCTTGTAAGCGGTCCCGTTGGAGCCGGTGTATGCGGGGATCGTCACCCACAGGTCGCGGGGGAAGGAGACCAACGTCGTCGAACCGTTTCGGTCGACGTGGGCGAGGATCGTGGTGTCCGAGCGCTGGCCGTCGACCTCGCCGAACTCGCCGCCCGTGCCAGCCCGTGAGTCCGAGCCGACCAGCAGGATGTTCTGGGTGCCGCGCCCAGCGGCGGACGGCCGGTCGGCGGCGTCCAGCCGCAGGTCGACGTGAGCTACCTTGCCGTCGTAGTGCCGGATCACGCCCCAGCCGGTGCAGGCGAGCACCAGGACCACGAGCGAGCAGAGGGCCGCGACGACTGTCACGGCTCGGCGCGCGCCGTCGGCTGGCCGCCGGGCCGGCTCGCCGATCGGATAGTCCTCGGCGGGTTCGCCGTACGGGTACCCACCGCGCTGGCCGCCACCGCCGTACCCGCCGCCGACGCCGTAGTCGCGATAGCGGTCGCCACCGGGCGGACGGTCGCCGGCGTCGGCGGGCGGAGGTGCCCACGCCGGCGGGTCCCCCGGCCGCCTCGACCCGCCAGCCGGGCCCGCGCCCGCGTCGCCACCGGCGGCCGCCCGTGGGCGGGGGCCGCCAGGACCGGCGGCGGGCCGATCCGGGCTGTTCCGCCGCGGGTCGCGACCGTCCGGCCGCGGGGACGGTCCCCGTCGGCCAGGCGGCCGAGGCTCACGTGGCCACGTCATCGTGCCTGCCTCCCCGCCGCCACCAGAAGTATCCCGACCAGGTGAGTTCCGCGCCCATGGGACACATGGATCCCACGGCGAGTCAAGATTTCGATCAACCGTTCCGGCCGCCCGGTCCGCGCCGTATTCGGGCCCGCCGGTCCAGCCGCCCCGGCGGCGGACCCGCTCCCCATTCCCTGCCTACCACGATTCGGGTCGGATCGGGTCACCCCGGGGCGTCGGCCAGCCGACTACGTCATGCCTCGCCGTCCATAGGCGACAAATGGCGGCGTCCGCGCACGGACCAGTCGGACGGCGGTGTCGGAAGGAGACCACTGCGCGACGCTCCATGACCAGCCGGAAGTTCTCGACGCGGGCGGCGGTCGCGCGGCCTACCGTTAACGGCATGAGTGCTCAGCCCGTCGAAAGCTCACCTTCGCCGCGTACGGCCGGCGCGCTCGCGGGCGAGGCCGCGGGATCGGCCGCCGCGCCGGACGAGGAGCCGGCCGCGACCGCCGAAACACCTGAGGGCGCCGAAATGCCGCCGCGCGAGACCGCCCCCGCCGCGGCCGCCGCGGAGGTTCCGGAGAGCGCCGGTGGGCGCGAGGAGAGACTGGCGAGCCACGACGAGCAACCGCACGCGGCCTTCCGCCGGTTTATGGCGGGCGGGTGGGCGCCGCCCGCCGACATCGCGCCCCCTCGCGACGACGTGGCGCCCTACGGCGCCAAACGGCGCGCCCTGCTCGGGACTCGATTCCCGAACGAGGCCCTCGTGATACCCACGGGTGGTCCGCGCGTCCGGGCAAACGACACCGACTACCCATTCCGGCCGGGCAGTGACTTCTTCTGGCTCACTGGCTGCCACGAGCCAGACGCGGTGCTGCTCCTGCTGCCCAATGCCGCGGGCGAACACGACGCCGTGCTGTACCTGGCCGACCGGTCCGACCGGTCGTCGTCGGCCTTCTACACCGACCGTCGTTACGGAGAGCTGTGGGTCGGCCCACGGCCAGGAGTAAAGGAGACGTCCGCCGCGTTCGAGATCGAATGCCGGCCGCTCACCGAGCTTCCGGGCGCGCTGTCACGGCTCGCCCCGGGGAATACGCGGGTCCTGCGCGGGGTGGACCCGGAAGTCGACGACGCGGTCCTGGGCTATCCGCGCGGCCGGGCAGCCAGGTCGTCCGAGCCGAACCGGGATGTCGAACTTGCCCAGGCACTGTCCGAACTTCGGCTGGTCAAGGACGACTTCGAGATCACCCGGCTGGAGGAGGCGGTCGCCGCCACCGCGCGCGGCTTCACGGAATGCGTGATGGAGCTGCCGGCGGCGGTCGCGCTGCCGAACGGGGAGCGCTGGCTGGAGGGCACCTTCTGGCGGCGGGCGAGGGTCGACGGCAATGACGTCGGATATGGCTCGATCGTGGCGTGCGGGCACCACGCGACCACCCTGCACTGGGTGCGCGACGACGGTCCCGTACGCCCGGGTGAGCTCGCGCTGCTGGACATGGGGGTGGAAAGCAGCTCGCTCTACACCGCGGATGTGACCCGTACGCTGCCGATCAGCGGCGAGTTCACCGAGGTGCAACGGAAGGTGTACGAGGTCGTGCTGGCCGCGCAGCAGGCCGGCATAGAAGCGGTCCGGCCAGGCGCCGTCTTCCTGGACCCGCACCGCGCCGCCATGCGGGTCATTGCCACCGCGCTGCACGACTGGGGCCTGCTACCGGCCAGCGTCGACGAGTCTCTGTCGGAGGATCCAAAGGCGCCGGGCGCCGGCGTCCACCGCCGCTACACGCTGCACTCCACCTCACACATGCTGGGGCTCGACGTTCACGACTGCGCACAGGCCAGGGACGAGACCTATCGTGACGCGCAGCTGGCCGCGGGCATGGTCCTCACCGTCGAGCCGGGCCTCTACTTCCAGCCCGACGACCTGACGGTCCCGCCAGAACTGCGCGGCATCGGGGTGCGGATCGAGGACGACATCCTCGTGACCACCGACGGCTTCCGCAACCTGTCCACGGCCCTTCCGCGCGCGGTGCCCGACATCGAGGACTGGATGCGCAGGCACCGCCCGGTCTGACCGCCCCCGCCTGGCAGAAGGCCGGCCGGTCCTCTCTGGGGAACGGCCGGCCTTCCGCCTCGTCCGACAACGAATCGATCAGGCCACGATTCATCGTGCCCGGCATGCGGCCGACCGGCTGGTCTTCACTCTCCGGACATCCGCGGCGACCGCACGAAACCGACAAAGTCGGCCCAAACTCGTCGACGGCCGGCGCTCCATCTGGCCGGCATGGCCAACCGGGAGAGCCGGTGTGACTCCTTCGGCAACATCGAACAGGTCGCCGGCCGGCGTCGGTGGCTCATCAGTGATCCTGGGGACAACGGCCGCCGGGTGTGCGAAGGAAGATCATTTTCGCACACCCTTTGGCC
>NZ_MBLO01000055.1 GCF_001854805.1 Pseudofrankia coriaricola | reverse complement strand
CCAGGATGGCAACTCCACCAACCCGAACCAGGCACCTTCATCTGGATCACCCCCACCGGCCGAACCCACCACGTCAACACCACCACCAACGACGAAGAAGGTTTCCTTCCCGAAGAAGACCCACACACCTGGACCACCAACCCCGCCGCCACCACACCCGACACCCAGACCAGGACACGGAACCCGCCGAACAATCGGCCGGATACCGACAACCGTTGTCCCTTCTAGAACCCTAGAACGCACGACCCCACCGCCCGGCCCATCCACCACCACAGACACGAGCCATCGGCCGGCGGGTTTTGTTCGACTTCGAGCAGGCATCGCCGGGCGATGGCCTCGCCGAACTCGCCTACCTGCGCATCGGGTTCCCGACATGCTGGTGCGTCACCACCCCGCCCCGCCAGGCCGGGACCGAGTCCTCAGCGTTTGTGCCCGACGGCGAAGACGCGACGGAACGGCAGCAGCACCCGGCCAGCGCCGTCGACGGGGAATGCCTGCGCCAGGCGCCGCTTCAGTTCCTGCTCGAAGGCGGGGCGCAGGTCGTCCGGCAACGCGGCGAGCGTGGGGCGCAGGCTCGTGCCGGAGATCCAGGTGAACACCGGGTCGGGCCCGGTCAGGACGTGCAGGTAGGTGGTCTCCCAGGCGTCGGTGGCGAATCCCTCGGCGGCCAGGGCACGCCAGTACGCCGCCGGGTCGTACGCCGCCCCCACCTCGACGTCGGCCGTGTGGGCGGCATACGGCGGCTCGGCGGCGAGCTCCGCGCCCAGCGTGTGACTCGGCGCGGCGAAGTTGCCGGGCACCTGGAACGCGAACCAACCACCCGGACTCACCGCGCGCCCGAGGACCGCCAGGAGGTCGAGGTGATCCGCGACCCAGTGGAAGGTGGCGTTCGAGACCAGCACGTCGACGCTTCCGGCCGCCGCGGTGCTCGCCCAGTCGCGCAGGTCGGCGACCTGCCAGGTGATCCGCTCGTCCACGGCCTTCGCGATCATCGCGGGGCTGCGGTCGACGCCGACTACGCGGGCCGCCGGCCACCGGTCGGCGAGCAGGGCGGTCAGGTTGCCGGGGCCGCAGCCCAGGTCGACGACCGTGGCCGGCTCGGCCGAGACCCGGGCCATCAGGTCCGCGAACGGCCGGCCGCGCTCGTCGGCATAGGTCAGGTAACGGTCCGGGTCCCAGGTATCCGCCACCGCAGCCTCCAGACCACCCGACTCCCAGAACAGCACGCTAACCCTCGCGGGCTCACTGCGCCCCGGCGGCCAGCCAGGCGTCGAAGGTGGTGGGCATGATGCGGGCGCCCGGGCCGGGCAGCAGGGCGTTGCCGGCCATGCTGACGCCGTGCGGCCCTTCCCAGGTCGGCACGAGCCGGATCTCCTGGCCGCGCGCCGCGTAGGTGCGCCGCGCCATGTCCACCAGGTCCTGGGTCTCCGGGCCGGCGATGTCGAGCCGCTCGCGCCGGGGCTCGCCGACGGCGGTCTCGGCGAGGACCGCGGCGACGTCGGCCGGGGCGATCGGCTGCACGAGCAGCGGCGCGATGACCGCGGTGCCGTCCCGCTCGGTCCAGGAGGCGACCATGGCGGCGAAGTCGTGGAACTGGGTGGCGCGCACGATCGTCCACGGCACCGGTCCCCGCTCCACGGTGGCCTCCTGCGCCAGCTTCCCCGCGTAGTGCGGGTTCGCCGGCGGCTCCGCCATGCCGACGATGGACAGCGGTACGTGATGCCCCACGCCGGCGCGTTGTTCCGCGGCCAGCAGGTTCGCGGTGGTGGTCGTGAAGAAGTCGACGACCATCGTGACGTCCTGGGACGGGGTGTTCGCGCAGTCGATCACGGCCGCCACGCCGTCCAGCGCCTTGTCCAGCCCGTCCCCGGTCAGGACGTCGACGCCGAGTGACCGGGCGACGGGAGCCACATCGTGCCCGCCGTCCCGGAGGACCTCGCTGGTGAGCCGCCCGATCCGGCCCGTCGCTCCCACTACCGCCACCCGCATCGCTACCTCCCGCACGTCCGGCTATTTCGGAGGAAATATATCCGCAATATCCTAGATCCCGCCACCTCCGATACGGTGGCGGCGTGAGGCTGCCGGAGAGCACCGAGTGGCTGCTGCACTGCGCCGTCACGCTCTCCCTGCTGGAACCCGGGCAGGCCGCCTCCGCCGGCCAGCTCGCCGACTACTACGACCTGCCCCTGCCCTCCCTGGCCAAGCAGCTCCAGGCACTCGTGCGTGCCGGCGTGCTCACGGCGACGACCGGCCCGCGCGGCGGGTTCCGGCTGGCCCGGGACCCGGCGGACATCACGGTCCTGGAGGTCGTCGAGGCGGTCGACGGCACCGCCACCCCCTACCGGTGCCGCGAGATCCGGCAGCGCGGCCGCGGCGCCCTGCCCAGCGAGGACTGCGCCGCCCCGTGCGTCCTCGCCACCACCATGGCCCGGGCGCACCAGGCCTGGCGCGACAGCCTGAGCTCCGTGTCACTCGCCGACATCGCCGGCGATCTTCCACCCAGCGCACCGGGTCGTACCCGCCGGCTCCTTCCGCAACGGTGAACCAGGCGCCCCCACCGCGGGCCGCGGGCTGGCGCCGGGTCGCTAGCGGGGGGTGAAGTCGCAGGTCAGCCGCTTGACGCCGTTGATGAAGCTGCTGGCCAGCCACTCGGGCTCGCCGACCGCCCGGATGTCGGGGGCCTGGGCGAACAGCTCGCGCCACATCACCGAGATCTCGCGGCGGGCCAGGTGGGCGCCGAGGCAGAAGTGCGGGCCGGCGCCGCCGAAGCCCAGGTGGGGGTTGGGGTCGCGGTGGACGTCGAACCGGTCGGCGTCGGCGAACACGGCCTCGTCACGGTTCGCCGACGAGTAGAACAACAGCACCTTGTCGCCGGCGCGCAGCCGCTGCCCCGAGACCTCGACGTCCTGGGTGACCGTGCGGCGCATCCAGCGCACCGGGCTCGACCAGCGCACGATCTCCTCGACGGCGGTCCGGCTCACCCCCGCCACGTCGTCCCGCCAGGCGGCCCGCTGCTCCGGGAACGCCGTCAACGCGAGGAGCGCATGGCTGATCGCGGTGCGGGTCGTCTCGTTACCGGCGACCAGCAGCAGGATGAAGAACGAGGCGATCTCGCTGTCGTCGAGGCGTTCACCGTCGACCTCGGCGAGGGCGAGCGCGGTCGTGAGGTCGTCGGTCGGCTCGGCCCGCCGGCGCGTCGCCGTCTCCTGCAGGAGGTCGGCGAGCTCCGCGCCGGCGCCGAGCAGGGCGGCCACGATGTCGGCGCCCTCCGGGACGTAGTCCGGGTCGCCGGAGCCGAGGATGACGTTCGTGCAGCGGAAGACGTCGCCGTACCGCTCCTGCGGCAGGCCCATCATCCGGCAGATGACCTCCAGGGGCAGCCGGGCGGCGACCCGCGAGACGAAGTCGCCCGGCCCCTCGGCGACCAGGTCGTCCACGATCGTGCGGGCGATCGCGGCGATGTCCTGCTCGGTCTGGGCGATGATGCGCGGGGTGAACGCCCGGGAGACGATGCGCCGCAGCCGGTGGTGCCGCGGCGCGTCGAGGTTGATCATCCCGCCGAAGAACTCGAGGAAGTCGGGCGGCAGGTCCTGGATCGAAGTCGCCCCGCGGGCCGAGGAGAAGGTCCCCGGCTCCGAGCTGATCCGGACGATGTCCGCGTGGCGGGTGACCGCGAAGTAGCCAGCCCCGGACGGGATCAGATCGTTGGCAAAGGGCGGCTCCAGGTAGGACGGCAGGCCGGGCCGCGCGCGCAGCAGAGCGAACGCGGCGGCGATCTCGGCACGCGGCCGGACCCAGAAGGCGAGGTCGGAAAGGTCGACGTCGTCGACCGCCCCAATCGGACCGGCACCGATGGCGGTTGACATGGCTCTGCGTCCCTCCTGTCGTACGGCTGAGCTGCCCTCGTCCGCTGCCACGATCTACGCGCCCGCGACGCTTCGTCGTCCCGGCGCGCTGCCCGCCGACGACAGGCCGTGGCCGTCCGGGGCCGCGCCCACAGGGGCGGAGCCCCGGTCCCGGTAAGTGTGACCTGGATCGCACGACCTGGTGATCGGAGACGACATACAGGTCTCCACGGGATCGTCGGCGTCTCGGGTGGCCCGTCTGGACCCGCCCCTCACGGCCGGCTCAGCTCAGGTCCGGGGGTGGCGCCACAAGCGGTTCGGGCAGGTACTGGGCGATCCAGTCGATCGCCGGCCCGAAGGCCGCGGACCATACGCCCCAGTTGTGCCCGCCGGACGGGGCCAACGCCGTCGTCGTCGGGAGCGACCGCGCGTAGCGCCGCAGAGTCGCGGTCATCGCACGCGCCTCGTGCATGGCGCCCGGGTCGCCGCCTGACGCGGACAGGTAGAGCGCGGGCGCGACCGGGCTGTGGTAGCGGACCCACCAGATGGGCGAATTCTCGCGGCTGGCGAACCTCGCTCCCTGGTAGAGGTTTGCCGTCCCCGGGTCCTCGCCGGCGGTGAAGTAGCCCGACAGGCTGGCCGCCGCGGCGAAACGCTCGGGGTGGTGCAGCGCCAGGTTCACCGCGCAGAATCCGCCGGTGGAGATGCCCAGCGAGGCCCAGGAACGGGACGTGTCCACGCGGAAGGTCCGGGTGACGTCGTCGAGGACGTCGACGGTGAGGTAGGTCTCCCACTGCGCCCCGTCGACGGCGTTGACGCATTCGGAGCTCTGGCCGCCCGCGTAGACCTGCGGGATCACCAGGACCACGGGCGGGACCCGGCCGGCGGTGATCTCGGTTTCCAACCGGGTCTGGATGTCCATCAGCTGGGGGAAAGTTTCGGGTGAGCCAGGGTAGCCGTGGAAAACCTCCACCGCGGCGAACCGGCGCTGGGTGTTGCCCGTGAAGTAGGCCGCCGGCAGGTAGAGCAGCCCGTGGTGGGTCAACCCGCTGTGCTTCCCGGGGTACAGGACGTTGAGCATGATCCCGTGGCCGTGCAGCGCATCCCGGTGACCGAGCACGGCCCAGTTCGGGGTCAGCACGGCCATCCGGTAGCCGTTCCCCGGATGGCCCTGCACCGCGAGGCTGTGGGCGCTGGCCGGGCCGCCGAGCAGATCCGAGACTGATGTGTAGAAGCCGTAAGAGCGGTTGACCTGCGCGAGCGCAATGATTCCACCAAGCATCATGATCATCAGAAGGCTGACCGCGCGCCCGGGCAGTGCCCACCGACCGGGCCACCGCATCCACGACTGGTATGTGCCCGCGGCGCTCGCCAGGCCGACCACGCTCAGTAGGAGCATGAATGGCCACCCCGTGAGTGTCATCGGACCTCCATGTCGACGTTGACGAGTGTCAGTGTCGTGGTCGAACACGAGAGGACGATGAGAATTCTGGCCGGTCTGCCCCGGCCGGGATGGCTCCGCGCCCAGGCGCGGGCCCATCGGCCATCGTAGATCATCTTTGGTATCGGGTGATCGCGGACGGGTGGCGGGTGGTGGCCGCCATGCGGACACCGAGCGGGTGGACGCGGTGGACGGGACCGATCCGGTCGCGTCCCTCGCGCTCGGGCCCGAGGTGGCCGCCGTTGAAGGCACCCGCTGCCGGGACGGATGTGACCGGCCGGAGCATCGACCCGCCGGGCTGACCAGGGACGACGCGCTTTCCGGCGGGGGCTGATGGTACACATCGTTCTTTCGGTGTTCGGATGCTTATATGGGGTCACGTGGCGCCATGCGGGTCTCCTCTGACCGAGCCGACGCATACCGACGGGCTCGCCCCGCTGCTCGGGACGGGGCCCGCCGCGCGCGCCGCGGCCTGGGCCAACAGCCCGGACGCGTACGTGCCGACGCTGCGGACCGGCCCCCGCCCGATCATCTGGCTCGACGCCGGGACGGGCGACCAGGTGGTCGCGCACGGCCTGGTGCGGATGCGGGCGGAACTGGCGGCCAGCGGCTTCCCCGTCTCGCTGCGCCTGCGGCCGGGCGGCCACACGTTCGCTGTGTGGCGTCCCGCTTTCGCCGCGGCGCTCTCCTGGTACACGACCAGCCTCGAACCCTGATGTCCGAGCCGAACCTTCCCCGGGACGGGCGAACGGCCGAGATCGCCCGCATCGTCCCGGGTCCAGACCGAGGGATCAACTGCGTTGACCTGCCGGCGGGCGCGGACGGCGTGGATCGCGGCCTCGGACGGAGCTAGGTCAGCGGGAGCCCGACGGTCACGACGGCGCCGCCGAGCGGGGCGCCGTTGCGCACCTGGACGCTGCCGCCGTGCGCGACCACGATCGCCCGGACGATGGACAGGCCGAGCCCCGCGCCGGTGGTCGTGCGGGCGGCGTCGCCGCGGACGAACCGTTCGAAGGCCGAGTCCACCAGGTCGGGTGGAAAGCCTGGCCCGTCGTCGGCCCAGGCGACGGCAGTGGTGTCCCGGTCGGCGGTGATCCGAACGTCGGCCGTGGTCGCGCCGGCGGCGGCGCTGTTGGCGGCGAGGTTGGTGAGCACCTGGCGCAGCCGGTCGGGGTCCGCCTCAACGACCACGGGCTCGCTGTGCACCTCGATGCGTAGGCCGGTGACCCGGCCGAGCGCGGCCGCCTCGGCGAGCGCCAGGTCGGTCAGGTCGACCGGTTGGCGGTGCACGACCAGGGAGCCGGCCCGTTCGCGGGCCAGCAGCAGCAGGTCCTCGGTGAGCCGGGTGAGCCGGTCGACCTGGCCACGGGCAGCGAGCAGGGACTGTTCGACCTCGCCACGGTCGTCGAGCGCGGTCAGCGCCAGGTCGATCTCGCCGCGCAGCACCGCGATCGGGGTCCGCAGCTCGTGGCTGGCGTCGTCGACGAACGCGCGTTCGCGGGTGAACGCGACCGCGAGCCGCGCGAGCATGCTGTCCAGGGTGGCCGCGAGGCGCGCGATCTCGTCGTCGCCGTGAACGGGCGGCAGCCGTTGGGTGCTGTCCAGACTGGAGATCGCCGCCGCCTGGCGGGTCAGCGCGTCCACCGGGCGCAGCGCGGCCCGGATCAGGATCCAGCCCAGCGCGGCGAGCGCCGCGATCAGCAGCGGGGCGGCCAGCAGCAGGACCATGAACTGCCGGTCGCTGGCCCGTTCCACGGAGGTCGCGGCGACGCCGACGGTCAGCACCAACCCGGATGCGCCGACCGGCTGGGACCGCAGCCGGACCCGCAGCGGCGCGCCACGGTAGCCCAGTGGCAGGTCCCGGCCCACCAGGACGGCGTCGTGGACGGCGCGGACCTGCTCGGCGTCCAGCAGCCGCCGGCCGCCCAGCTCCGCCGACCCGGTCACCACCGTGCCATCGGCGGCGTACACCTGCGCCATCGGATCACCGGACACGACGGTGCGATCCCCGGTCCGGACACTGACCGCGAGGTCACCGGCGCGGTCGGCCAAGTCGGCGTCGAGAGCGCCGCGCAGCTGCCGGTCCAGGACGACGTAGAGCAACGACAGACCCAGGACCAGCACGATCACGGTGCCAGCGATGAACGCCATCAGCAGCCGCGTGCGCACCGACCGCCGCATCAGCCGCACCGCACCACCCCCACGTTCACGTTCCTCTCATGCGTTCCGGCCCATCCTGACAGTCATGCCTGAGCAGATCGCACGCACCGAGCGCCATACCCGCCGCGTGCCTCGGCGCGCTCTGTACGCGGTGGCGGGCAGCGTCACTGTTCACCCATGCCGGGGACACACGCACCACGGATTGACGGTGTAGCCATGACGACGCCAACAGTTCCCGCCTCACGGTCGACGACGCCGGCCCCGGCAGGTGCCACGCACGGATGCGACCAACCGAACAATCAAACCTATTCTCGGCACATGAGGCTGCTCGTCGTCGAGGACGACACCGCGATGGCCGCGATGTTGACCCGCGGTCTACAACGAGCCGGCTATGCGGTCGACACGGTCGCTACAGGCACCGACGCGGTGTGGAGCATCACCGAGACCGACTACGACGTGGTGGTGCTGGACGCGATGATCCCGCCGCCGGACGGGTTCGACGTCTGCCGGCGGATCCGCGAGCAGGGACGCTGGGTACCGGTCCTCATGCTCACCGCCCGCGACGGCGTCCAGGACAAGATCCACGGTCTGGACGCCGGCGCCGACGACTACCTCACCAAACCGTTCGACCTGCAGGAACTCCTCGCCCGGGTCCGTGCGCTGACCCGCCGTGGCCCGATGGAGCGCCCGACCGAACTGCGCGTCGGTGATCTGGTCCTCGACCCGGCGACCCGCAACGTCCACCGCGGACAGTCGAATGTCGCGCTGTCGGCGAAGGAGTTCGCGTTGCTGTACGAACTGATGCGCCGGCCCGGACAGACGCTGAGCCGGACGTACATCATCAACCACGTCTGGGACTTCTCCTACGACGGTGTCTCCAACGTGGTGGACGTGTACGTCCGCTATCTGCGCGACAAGATCGACCGGCCGTTCGGCCGGTCCACCATTCTCACTGTCCGGGGCGCCGGATACCGGCTTGACCCGCATGCCTAAAACGGCGCCCGGCCGGCCAGGCCGGCCATATCGACCTGACGACCGCCGTCGCTTCCAACCGGAACGCAAGGCGATACCGTTGCGCGCCGACGCTCCTAGCCGAGGCCAGAGCACGCCGCCGGAATCCTGTTCCCGGCAATCCGCTGACGCGAGGCAAGGGCAGAGGTGGGGGCGTGACAGTGGACGCACTGGGCGTGGACGTCGGCGACGGCGCGAATACCGCCGATGAGAACGACGACGCACGTGACCCGGCCCCAGGCCACCGATCCGCCAGCACGACCGACAGTCCGCAATGACCACGGGACACGCCGTGGCGCTCGCGTTCGCCGTGGCCGCCGCCGTGAGCTATGGCGCCGGTTCGATCGCCCAAGCCGAAGGCGCCCGCCGCGCGCCCGACACGCTACGGGCGCTGCGCCATCCGCTGTATCTGGCAGGCCTCGGCTGCGACCTGCTGGCCTGGCTCGCGTCCGTCGCAGCGCTGCGGACTCTGGCCGTCTACCAGGTCCAAGCCATCCTTGCCGGTTCCCTCGCCGTCACCGTCCTCGGCGCCCGGGTCGTCCTGGCCGCCCGGATCCGCCGCCGCGACGCCGCGGCGGTCACCGTCCTCGCGCTCATCGTCGTGGCAGCCGCCGCCGGGCCGCAGGAACTAGCCGATAGCGACCCGGGCCCGGACCCGGGCAGCCCGGATGGCATACGACACCTGAGGCCGAGAGACCAAGCTGGTTTTTGCGTCTCGGGTCTGGACGCAGGGACTTCGACCAGGACGCGGCGTCACCGTCATGTAACGCATGATCGCAGGCCAAGAGCGACCCGCCATCCGATCACGGGACGCGTCAGCGGAATCCCCGCCTCCACGGCAGGACGGCCCACGCCCGGCCGAGGACTCCGAGACTCGGACATGAGCGATGATCCGCGATCCGCGAAGGATCCTCTTGACGGCCCGAGGGACGTCCGAGATCATCTCCCTCGCGGCGAGCGTTTCTGACGAACCATCAGATTTGAACCAGTCAAACCAAGAGAGACGATCGCAGCCCTCGGAGGCACCAGCCGTCACCGCTCAGATCGTCTCCAGCCCTCCCAGCCCTCCCAGCCGTTCGACGGCCCTGCTCGGACGTGGCCCCGCCGCGTCCCGGCGCCCGTCCGCTCGCGCCTGCCGCCGTGCCCAGCCGGATGTGGGCGGCGGGCCTGGTCCGTGAGACGGCGCCGACAAGCCCGGAAGGGACACCATGACTCGTCATCACGACCCCGCACCACGGCACCATCCGGACGAGGACCCTGATCGGGCTCACGCCTCGCGTCGGGCCGTCATCGCGGGAGCGGGCCTGACCGCGTTCGGCCTGCTGCAGTGGACGCCCGCCTTCCGGCTGACGCCCGCGGAGGCGGCCACCCCCGCTCCCCCGGGCTTCCCGTCGTCGATTCCCCTCTACCAGCAGGCCTTCCAGAACTGGTCCGGTGAGATCAAGGTCGACAACCTGTGGACCGCCGCGCCCGCCACGCCCGCCGACGTGGTGACCATGGCGAACTGGGCGCATGCCAACGGCTGGCGATTACGGCCGCGGGGCGCGCGGCTGAACTGGTCACCACTGGTGGTACCGGCGGGCGCATCGGGCGTCGTGCTCGTCGACACCACCGCGCACCTCACCGCGATCACCGTCCACGCCGGCAGCCCGGCGTCGGTGACCGTCCAGCCCGGCGCCACGGTGGACGCCGTGCTGGCGGCGCTCGAACCGGCCGGCTACGGGCTGACGGCGACGCCCGCGATCGGCGAGAACACGATCGGCGGCGTGCTGGCGGTCGGCGGCCGCGGGACCGGGATAGCCGCCCAGGGCGAGACCCTCCCCGCCGGCCATACCTTCGGGTCGCTGAGCAACCTGGCGGTCTCGCTGACCGCCGTGGTCTGGGACGCCGGCCAGAACCGCTACGTGCTGCGCACCTTCCAGCGCGGCGACGCCGAGGCCGGCGCGCTGCTCGTCCACCTGGGCCGGGCGTTCATCACCGAGGCGACGCTGCGGGTGGGGCCGAACCGGCGGCTGCGCTGCCAGAGCTGGTTCAACGTCAGCGCCGACACGCTGTTCGCTCCCCCGGCCTCGGCCGGCGCCCAGTCCTTCGCGAGCTACGTGAACTCCAGTGGCCGGGTGGTGTGCATCTGGTTCCCGTTCACGGCCAACCCCTGGCTGCGGGTCTGGACGGTGAGCCCGAACAAGCCGCTGCTGTCCCGGCAGGTCACCAGCCCGTACAACTTCCCGTTCAACGACATCATCCCGAAGGAGGTCTCGGATCTCCTGGCACAGATCATCACCGGCGACGTCTCGCAGACCCCGACGCTGATGCAGACCCAGATCAGCCTGGTCGGCGCCGGCCTGATCTCGACGGCGAGCTGGGACATCTGGGGCTGGTCGAAGAACCTGCTGTCCTACGTCAAATCGAGCACGCTGCGGATCACGACCACCTGCCACGCGATCCACACCCGGCGCGCGGACATCCAGCGGGTGGCCTCCGAGTTCTATGCCTTCTACAAGAGCAAGCTGGCCGAGTACCAGGCGCGCGGCCAGTACCCGATGAACGCCCCGGTGGAGTTCCGCGTCACCGGCCTCGACAATCCCGCCGACTCGCAGGTGCCCGGCGCGCGGCCGGCGCTGCTGTCACCGCTGCGGGCGCGGCCGGACCACCCGGAGTGGGACGCGGTGGTGTGGGTCGACGTGGTGAGCGTTCCCGGCACCCCGTACCAGAACCAGTTCTACCGGGAGCTGGAGACCTGGCTGCGTAGTAACTACGCCGGGGCGTACGCCGCCGTCCGGCCGGAATGGTCGAAGCGCTTCGCGCACACCGACGCCGGCCCGTGGACCGACCCGGCGGTGCTCGCCGCGGCGATCCCGGCGAGCTACTCCGCCGGCGCCCCGGCCGGGGCCGACTGGAACGCGGCCCGGGCGATCCTCTCCGCCCTGGACCCGCACCGCGTGTTCAGCAACGCCTTCCTGGACACCCTGCTGCCCTGACCCCCGAGCTGCCCTGACCCCAGAGCTGCCCTGGCCACCCAGCTGCCCTGACCCCCGACGCGGCGGACGAAGGCGAGGCCTCGAAGGGAGCCTCGTCCGGCCGGTCGAGCCGAGAGGTGGAACACCGGGCTGAGCACGACCCGTCAGCCGAGGGCACGGTCCAGGTTGAACGCGGCGCTGATCAGCGACAGATGGGTGAAGGCCTGCGGGAAGTTGCCCTGCTGCTCGCCGGCGCGGCTGATCTGCTCCGCGTAGAGGCCCACGTGGTTGGCGTAGGTGAGCATCTTCTCGAAGGCGAGCCGCGCCTCGTCGAGCCGCCCGGCCCGGGTCAGCGCCTCGACGTACCAGAACGAGCAGATCGAGAAGGTGCCCTCCTCGCCGCGCACGCCGTCCGGGCTCGCCTCGGGGTCGTAGCGGTAGACCAGCGAGTCGGACACAAGCTCCTCGCCGAGCGCGTCCAGCGTGGACAGCCACTTCGGGTCGGTAGGCGAGACGAACTTCGCCAGCGGCATCATCAGCACGGAGGCGTCCAGGACGTCGTCGTCGAGGTGCTGGACGAACGCCCGCCGGTTGGCGGACCAGCCGCGGCGCATGATCTGCCGGTAGATCGCGTCGCGGCAGCCCCGCCAGCGCACGATGTCGGCGGGCAGCCCGCGGTGCGCCGCCATCCGGATCGCCCGCTCGACCGCCACCCAGCACATCAGCCGCGAGTACAGGAAGTTCTTGCGGCCGCCGCGGGTCTCCCAGATGCCCTCATCGGGCTGGTCCCAGTGGTCGCAGACCCAGTCCACCAGGACGCAGACCTCGTCCCACAGGCCGCTGGAGATGGGCTCCCCCCACTTGTCGTAGAGGTAGACGGAGTCGAGGAGCGCCCCGTGGATGTCCAGCTGGAGCTGGTCGGCGGCGGCGTTGCCGACCCGGACCGGGGCGGAGTCCCGGTACCCGCTGAGATGGCCCAGCTCATCTTCTGGCAGCTCACCGCGGCCGTCGATGCCGTACATGATCTGGAGCGGGCCGCGGGGGCAGTTGTCGCGCAGCGCGACGCGCTCGGACAGGAAGTCCATGAACGCCCGCGCCTCGTCGGTGAACCCAAGCCGCAGCAGCGCGTAGACGCAGAACCCCGCGTCCCTGACCCACACGTACCGGTAGTCCCAGTTGCGCTCCCCGCCGATCTGCTCGGGCAGGCTGGTCGTCGGGGCCGCCACGATCGCCCCGGTCGGCGCGTAGGTGAGCAGCTTGAGGGTCAGCGCGGAGCGGTGCACCATCTCCCGCCACCGCCCCCGGTAGCGGGACGCGGCCAGCCACCGGCGCCAGAACGCCACCGTGGCGGTGAACTCCTGCTCGGCCTCGGCATGGGGACACCCGCGCGGCGCGATGTCACCGCCCACCCGGTCGAGGGCGAAGACCGCGGACTCCCCCTCCAGCAGCTTGAAGATCGTCCACACGTCCCGGCCGTCCCCGTCGAGCGGCACCGTGGCGGTCAGCGCGAGGGAGAGCGACGCCGACTCGAACAGCGTCGCGCCGCCCTCGGTCCTGACGGTGTGCGGCAGCCGGGCGTAGTCGAACCGCGGGGCCACCCGCGCACGCATCGGGATGGACCCGCGCACGCACACCACGCGGCGGATCAGCCGGTGCCGGCCGACCGCGCTCGCGTCGCCGATGATCGGCATGAAGTCCTGGACCTCGCCCACGCCGTCCTCGGTGAAGAACCGGGTGATCAGGACGTTGGTGTCGGGGAAGTAGAACTGCTTTGACCTCGCCGGCGCGTCGGCCGTCAGCTCGAAGCGCCCTCCCCGGTCCGCGTCGAGGATCGAGCCGAAGACGCTGGGCGCGTCGAAGGACGGGCAGCAGTACCAGTCGATGGTCCCGTCGGTGCCCACCAGGGCGACGGTGCGCAGGTCGCCGATCAGCCCGTGGTCGGCGATCGGCAGGTAGCGCGGGCCCCCGGCCCACCGGTCCTGCCCGGTCATAGGCCTGTCCTTCCCTACGCGGCCGGGCCAGTAACGACC
The DNA here is from genome assembly GCF_001854805.1 of Pseudofrankia coriaricola. GTDB lineage: Bacteria > Actinomycetota > Actinomycetes > Frankiales > Frankiaceae > Pseudofrankia. The sequence continues at coordinate 25,221 of NZ_MBLO01000055.1, read as the reverse complement.
GCCGCCGTTCGCCGCTTCGCGCGCCGCGCGCCGCTCCGCTTCGCCAGGGCGAGGCCGGCGGCAAGATGGTGGTCGTCCGCGACTGACCGCGACGCTAGAACGATCATCGACGTGTGCTGCGGGGTACAGCGTGCCCAAAGCGTGCCAGGTGGTTCGAGCGGTGCGACGCGCGTGGTAGACGTGACGGCTATGACGGGTCCGGTGGTGGTTGCCGGGGTTGCCAACGTGCAGCAGACGGTGCCGGTGGACGACTTTCCGCTTCGCTATGTGCCGGTGCGCTATCTGCCACACCAACTGCGACTGGAGGCGGGGGGCGTCGGGCTCAACGTCGCCCGCGTGTTGCGCACGCTGGGATCCCCGGTCGTACTGGCAACGCTGGTCGGCGCCGACCCGGCTGGTGTCCTCGTCCGCGCCGAGCTGAAGCGTGCCGGCCTGGGTGGGGCCGGGGTCGTGGCGGTGGCGGGTACCCCGGCCTCCGTCGTGCTGGTCGATCCGCGCGGCGCACGGCAGGTCCACACCGACCTCAAGGACCTCCCCGACGCCACCTACCCGCCCGCATTGTTCGCCGAGCTCGTGGCCGGTGCCCAGCTCGCCGTCGTCTCCACCGTTGGTTTCGCCCGTCCGCTCCTGACGGTCGCCAAGGCCGCAGGCGTGCCGGTCGCCGTCGACGTCCAGACCGTCACCGGAGTCGACGACGCCTACAGCGCGCCGTGGCTCGAGGCCGCCGACGTCCTGTTCTGCTCCGCCGAGCGGCTCGACACGGATCCGGCCGTCTTCGCCCGGACAGCACTGGAACGCTTTCGCGCACGGATCGTCGTCGTCGGGCTGGGGGCGGACGGTGCGCTGCTTGCCGTCCGGGGACGTCCCGCCCGCCAGGTCCGCGCTGTCGCTCCGCACGGGGTGGCCGACACCACGGGCGCTGGCGACGCCCTGTTCGCGGGCTTCCTGCACTACTGGCTCGCGGGCGGCGACCCGGACGACGCGATGGAACGCGCCGTACTCGTCGCGGGCTGCGCCGTCGGTACCGCTGGCACCAGCCCTCATGTCAACGAGGCGCACATCGCGGAACTGCTTGCGCGCCCCCGCTGAGCCAATCAGCTGGATCATGGCGCTGCGGGCAACCCGTCGAGGTCGCGAAGACGCGTCAACAGCTTGAGCGGGAGGGCGCGACCGACCGGCCGCGACTAGTATTTCGTCATGTTTGGTGCGGGAATCAGCGGGTTGTCCAGGTCGCTCGGCGGGATACTCGTCGCCGGAGCCGTGGTCGCAGGCTGCTCCAGCGAGACGGACGAGCCCAGCCCGCCGTCTCCGTCTCCGTCTTCGTCGCCGTCGCCCGCGCCGTCTCGGTCGCCGGCATCATCGCCGGCCGCATCTCCGTCGGTGTCGGTGTCCCCAGTGTCGGTGTCCCGCTCGCCGTTGCCGCGGGACGCACACCCACCGCTTTCCGGCTTCGGCGAGGTTCATGACCTCGGCACGGTGGTAGGCGTTGACGGCACCGCGCTCCGGCTCGACCGGAAGGCCTACGTCCTCTGCACCCCCGAGCCCGGCGACGACACGGGGACGTGCCTGGACGGTTATCGGATCGATGACGTCGAGGCGGAAATTCGCGAGTACCAGCTGGCGACGACGGTCAGGTTCACGTTCTCGGTGGGACCTGAGGAGTACGAAACCGGCGACCTCGCGGATCTGCGGGAACGTGTCGCATCCGCTCCGAACCACCTGATGATGCTTCAGCTCGACACGGTGGGGCGTGTGATCGCCGTCGGCGAGCCCTGGCTTCCCTAGCCCGGCCCTCGCTACAGGGGCATGGCGTGGCCGGGTGATCGGGGATCGCTTGGAGACAGTGGAGTAGCTGGTCGAGGCGGCCAGTGGGCTTGATCTGCCGCTGGTCGCGGTCGAGGCCTACTGGGACGGCGACACGACCGGGTGGGGCATCCACGTCGAGGCGTTGGTCCAGACCCCGACCGGCCGCCTGATCGCGCGCCCTCTGATCAGGCCGGTGCTCCGGCCGCCGGTGATGGTGCCGGGTCGGGGGTGTCGACGAACTGGCGGGCCTGGAGGGTGAACAGGTCGCGGTAGATGCCGGGGCGGCTCATCAGCTCGGCGTGGGTGCCCTCGTCGACGACGAGCCCTTCGTCGAGCACGTAGATGCGGTCGGCGGTCCGGACGCTGGCGAGCCGGTGGGTGATCAGCAGGACGATCCGGTCCCGCCCGAGCTGCTGGATGAGGCTGAACAGGGTCTGCTCGGCGCGGGCGTCGAGGGCCGCGGAGGGCTCGTCGGCGATGAGGAACGGCGCGTCCCGGTAGACGGCGCGCGCACAGGCGATCCGCTGCCACTGGCCGCCCGACAGATCATGACCGGAGTTGTACTGGCGGGCCAGCGACGTGTCGTAGCCGTGCGGCAGCTTGTCGATGACCTCGTCGGCGCCGGTGGTCCGGGCGGCGGGGATGACGCTGTCCGGGCCGTCGGTCACCAGCCGGCCGACGCGGCCGACGGCGATGTTCAGCCGGGCCGACATGGGCCAGTGGGTGTAGGACTGCGGGATCAGGCCGACCCGCTCCCGCACGCTGTCCGGGTCGACGCCGGCGAGGTCGACGTCGTCCCAGCGCACGGTGCCGGAGTCCGGCAGGTACAGCCCGGCGAGGATCTTCGCCAGCGTGGACTTGCCGCTGCCGTTCGCGCCGACGAACGCGACCACCTGCCCCCTGCGCAGCTCGACGGAGACGCCGCGCAGCGCCGCGGTGCCCGTGTGCGGATAGCTGTAGGTGGCGTCGTCGACGCGGATGACGGCCGGGCTCGCCGGCGCCGCCGCCGCCCGCTGGGTGGGGATCCGGCGGGCCGCCTCCTCGATCCAGGCCCGGTACTCGCCGAAGTAGAGGAAGTTCTCGTAGGCGTCGTTGAGGCTGGTCAGCGCGGTCCCCAAGGCGCTCCTCCCGTTGCGGATCGCGAGGACGGCGGTGCCCGCCGCGGCGAGCGGCATGACGCCGGCGTTGAGGAGCAGGACCAGCGTCCCGTACACGGCACCGAGGGCGAGCCCGGCCACGGTCTCGCCGATCAGCCGGTACCGGACCTGGCCGCGGCCGACCCGCAGCTGCTCGGCCTCGTACCCGCGGGCGAGCAGCGTGTACTCCTCGAGCAGGAACCCCCCGAGCCCGAACGAGCGGATCTCGGCGGCGCAGTCCCGGTCGATCATGCGGTACCGCAGCATGTACTGCCGCCGGACTTGGCGGATGGTGCCGAGCCAGGAGGCGTACGCCAGGCGGGCCGAGCGCGCCGTCGCCCAGCCGTCCGGCAGGATCGACAGGACCAGCAGCGGCAGCAGCAGCGGGTGCAGCACGCTCAGCACGCCGCCCGCGGCCGCCATTCGCACCGCGGAGGTGAACACGTCCGCGGTGTTGTCGACGAGCTGGCGCCCGCCGGCGGCGCCCCGCTCGGCGGCGTCCAGGTCGTCGACGAACCGCGGGTCGTCGAAGGCCATCACGGAGGTACGGGTCGCGACGTCGAGCAGCCGGACCATGCAGACCCGGTCGATCCGCGGGCCGAACCGGCTGCGCAGCAGGCGTTCGAGCAGCGCCAGCCCGACGCGGACGACCCCGGCGGCGGCCACCAGCGCCAGCGCCGGCAGCGCCTCGCGGATCCGGTCCGGCGTCGGGCCCTCACGCAGCAGCTCGGTGAGCGCGCCGGCCACGGCCAGCAGGCCGGCCGCCTCCGCGAGCCCGGACACCACCCGGACGGTGACCAGGGCCAGCAGCCCGGCGCGGTCCGCCTCCCAGGCGAGCGACCACGACAGGCCGAGCAGTCCCGGCAGCCGCCTGGCCATGGTGCGCACACCGGTGCGCTCCATCGTCTTCTTGTGCTTCGTCCACGCCCCGGTGGAGTCCTCGTCCTCTTTTCCGTACGTCAGGACAGGATCGTGAAGCGCGGCGCCGCTCGCCGACGGGCCCGCTGGTGGGGGGCCGCTGGTTTCCTCGTCCCGCTCGGAGTTGGGAATGCCCCGCTGAGCCGGTGGCGCGCTGATGACGTCTGGGTTGCCGTCCACCAGTCCAGCGTCGGCGAGAAGGCCGCGCCGGAACCCGGATTTTGAGGGTCTTTCGCTTCTCGCGCGCCGCTGGGCATCCCTGCCAGCATTTGCCCTGTTTCACACCGCCTCGCCGTCAGCGGCCTCCCGAGCCGGCCAGCGCGACGTCGAGGACTGGCTGTATCCGCGCGGCGAGCCAGTCGTCGGGTTTACCGCCGCCCGTGCCGCCCGTGCCGCCTGGCAGCCGCCGCCAGCCGAGGCCCGGCGCGAGCAGGGAGAGGTCTCCGGCCGCGCGCCGAACCAGGGGGAACCGCTCTTCCCACCCGCCGGAGCCCGGTTCGCCGCCGGCGGCGAACCCGACGACGAGCTCGGCGGGCGACGACGCGCCGGCGGCGATCTCGTCCGGCCCGCCGGCCGCGCCGGTGGTCAGGACGAAGGTGTGGGTGACCGTGCCGGCGCTCCCGCCCAAGGGCACCGCGGCGAGGTCCAGGGAACGGACCTCACCGCCCAGCCGGACATACATCCGTGACCCGCCGCCGGCCGGCGCGGTGGCGCTCCCACCCGCGGCGCCCGCGGGGGGCCGAATGGTCACCCGGATCTCGACCCGGGTTCCGGTGACCCGGCGCAGCGGGACGAACGAGCCCCGGTAGCTGCCCGGGATGTCCGCGTCGACGAGCTCGTCCGGTCGCAGCCGGTAGAGCGCGCGCCCGGGCATCCGGTCGGGCAGCGCGGCGATGCCGGGCCCGATGTCCGCCGCGTAGACGATGGGGCCGTCGAGCCCGGGGCTGTTGCGCAGCGTGTGGTACGGGACCTGGGTGTACCGGCTGGTCACCCCTGGCGTGACGACGACCAGCGCGGGGCCGGGCAGGTCGTCCGGGACGAGCGCGTCCAGGAAGTCGTTGCCGGCGTCGACGCTGTGCTGCACGTCGATCCTGGGCTGGAGGGTCGGCACCGTGAGCGCCGCGAGCCCGGCCACGGAGAGCGCCACCGCGGTGGGCCGGGCGAGACCGCCAAGCCGGGCGACCCGCGCGCAGCGGACCGGCCGGGCCGAGTGTGCCGCCCGCCGCACGCGTGGCCGCGCCGGAAGCAGTGTCCACAGCCACCGGGCGCCGGCGGCCGCGAGGATGACCACCGGCGTGAACCCGGCCAGGTGGTAGTGCGGGCCGAGCCCGTTGCGCAGGCCGGGCACGGCGAACGCCGACCCCCACCAGAAGAAGTAGCCAGCCAGCACCACCCCGGTCGTCGCGAGGAGCAGCAGGCGCTCCGCGCGGCGCCGCGGAGCGAGGAGGCCGACGGCGGCGAGGGCGATCAGGCCCAGCCCGCCGAAGTACCAGCTCGGTGCCGCGCCCAGGGTGTCCCAGAGCGCGTCTTCGGCCAGGTGGCGGGTGAACGGGAAGCTCGACTCGGTGGGCAGGATGCGCCGCGGGCCGAAGCCGAACGTGTCCAGCGGGTCCGAGGCCGACAGCGGCAGGCGCAGCGGCGACCCCGTCACGTACCAGCAGTAGGCCAGCAGGACGGCGACCAGCGGGGCCGCGCCGAGGGCGGCCCAGACCGAGCGGGTCAGCAGAGCCCGGGGCGTCCGCCGCTGCCGCGCCGCGACGAAGAGTACGAGGGGCAACGCGACGAGGACCACGTCGTACGGCCGGTTGAGCAGGGCGAACCCGACGAGCGCGCCGCCACCGATCAGCGCCGGCCGCGATCCGGTGTGGGCCCCGCGCAGCAGGAGGGCGCTGGCCAGCGTGAGCACCGCCGCGCAGCAGGCGTAGGCGAGCGGAAGCGCGGTGTGCAGCAGGACGAGCGGGGAGAGCGCCAGCAGCACGGCGGCCGCCAGGGCCGTCCAGACGTCGTCGAACAGCTCGCGGGCGAGCAGGTACGCACCGACGACCCAGCAGGCGGCGGCCGCCGCGGGAGCGACGGTCATCGTGCCGAACAACGCCTGGGAGAGGGCGAGCAGCGCGGGCCAGCCCGGCAGGTACTTGGTGAAGACGTGGTTGCCGTGGATGCCGGTCAGCCATGGCTGGAAGAACGGCTCCACCACCCGCGCGTCCAGGGTGAGGCGCCCGTCCAGCAGCATCCGCGCCTGCAGGACGTAGGCGGCCTCGTCAGCGTCCCCGGAGCCCCGCGGGTAGAGGAACGCCTGCAGGAGGAGGCTGCCGACGAAGGAGCAGAGCGCCAGCAGCAGGACCGCTCCGGCCGGTGCGCTGATCCGGACCCGCCGGAGCCCGCGGGGACGCGCCGGGACGCTCGGGGCCGGGTCGGTAGGCGGTCCTGGGGTGTCGGCCGGTCCTGGCTGAGCGGGGATACCCGACTGACGGTCGACCGTTTCGGGTGCTGACGAGTCGATGGTCACCGCGACAGGCCGCATCCGGCCCTGGCCGTCATGGCCGCCTCACGGCCCGGACTCGCCGTCTCCGATCATGTGTCCGACCCATCCTGATGCCCGCCCTGCCTCGTCTCGCGGCCTCTGCTGCGACATGCCCCATCAGCAGCGCTTTCGCGCCAACTGGGATGATAGGTAGCGCGCCAGTCCAGGCAGGGCAGGGGTGTCGCCGGCCCAGGCCGAGGCCCGGCCCCGGGCGGGGCGGCGTCAGCGTCCGGGGTTGCGGGCGGCGATCGCGGCGTTGAGCGCGGTGGCGAAACCGGTCCAGGCCAGGTACGGCAGCAGCGCCGCCCCGGCCAGTCGGTCGGCCCGCCGGGCGTGCGACAGCAGCGCCGCGTTGGCCGCGTTCAGCGCGGCGATCTCGGCCAGCGCCCAGCGCGGGCGCCTGGCACGGAAGAACAGCGGCGTCCAGCCAGCGTCCAGGGCGAGGTCGACCGCGAACACGCGCCGCGGCCGCCTCCGTCGCCGGTCGTCGGAGCCGGCGTCAAGGCCGCGGGCGGCGGCGAACGCGATCGACGCGTACAGCGGCGTCCACACGGCGGAGAACGCCGCCGGGGGCGGCTGCCACGCGGGTTTGTCGAGCGCCCGGTACCAGGCGGAGCCGGGGCTCGTGGCGGCCGCGCCGAGGGCGGCGGCGCCGGCCGTGGCCAGGCTGGTCTTCGCGAAGGTCGGACCGTTCATCCCAGCCTGGTACCTGGCGGGCGCCGAGCATCCCCCAGGCTCCGGGGCCGCCGCCGAGGCCGGGGCCAGGGCTGGGTCAGATCATCGCCTGGAACATCCAGTGCTGCATCTCCAGCTCCTTGAGCGAGTCGATGATCAAATCCTGGGTGACCGGGTCCGGCTCCGCGGTGGCGTCCATCCGGCCGCGCGTCCGGGTGATGACGTCGGCCAGGACGTCGGTCATCAGCCGGACGACCTTCTCGTCCTGGACATAGCCGCACTCCACCCCGTGGATCTGGCCGCGGTGGGCGATGGTGCCCACCTGGCCGTCCGGGTTCACCCCGATGGCCACGGCGCGCTCGGCGGCCAGGTCGGTGTGGCGACGGGCGACGTCGACGGCCTGGTCGAGCTGGCGGTGGATCGAGCGGAACGTCCGGCCGGTCACGTTCCAGTGCAGCTGCTTCGCGAACAGCGAGAGGTCGATCAGGTCGACGACCATGCCCTGGAGGGCCTCGCCGGTTACCGTGCGCGCATCGTCGGGCAGCGGGCTGCGAATGGCGGTCATGGTGTTCCTCTCCTCGCGTCGCCTCGCGACGTCGGTCACGTCCTTATCTGGAAATGCCCATCGAGCAGATCGTTACCACCCCTCGGCGCTCCACTGGCGGCTGGTGGCGGCCCTGCCCGCCGGCAGCTACCTGGTGCTCAGCCACGGGACCAGCGACATCGCGCCGGCGGAGACCCAGCGCGTCGTCGACGTCTACAACCAGCGCGGCATCCCCTTCCAGACCCGCGGCCGCGCCGAGCTGGCCGCGCTGGTGCCCGCCGGCCTGGAGATCATCGAGCCGGGGATCACGTTGCTGCACCGCTGGCGCCCGGACTCCGATCCCGACCTCTACTCCGACGCCGACGTCAGCGCCTACGGCCTGATCGCCCGCAAGGGCTGACGATCACCGCGACACCTTTGCCGGACGCTGATGACGCCCACCGCGGCGATCAGGGCCCGTCCCACGGGTCGCGGTCGGGCGCGGCGGGCAGGGTCACGGTCACCACCAGGCCGCCGCCGCCACGAGCCCGGGCCCTGGCCGCACCGCCGTGCGCCTCGGCCACGGACCGGACGATCGACAGCCCGAGCCCGGCTCCCTTCGCGGTGATCAGTCGTTCGGTCGCCATCCGATTGAACGGCTCGAACAGTGACGGGACCTCGTAGGAGGCCACGGCTGGCCCGGTGTTGGACCGGCCTGGGCGGTGCTCGGTGGCCTCGGCACGACCGTCGTCATCGGCGGGCTGGCCGGTCTCTATCCGGCGGTCCGCGCCGCCCGGCTCTCCCCGACCGAGGCGTTGGCGGCTCCCTAGGCGAACGGCGCCCCTGCCCCGGTCGCGGTTGGCGGCGGCGTGGGCCCCCGCGGTCAGCAGCGTCCCGAGCCCGCCGGCACCGGGTGACCGGCCGCAGGTGACCGGTCCGCGCCGCTGATCCGGGGGCCCTCCCCCCGGGCCGGCCACCACGGCCTTCGACGCGCCATTGGTTGTATAAATTATGCGTCGGCAGATTGGCGGCCGGGCCCTCCTCCGCGGGGCCGTCAGCCCGCGCGGACCAACGGCCGGGCCGGCACAAGCCCTCCGGGCACCTTCGACTCTCCTGGAGCTCACCGTGACCGAAGCAGTCATCGTCTCGACGGCCCGCACGGCGATCGGGCGGGCCCGCAAGGGCACCCTCGTCGGCCTCGACGCCTTCGCCCTCGCCGAGGCCGTCGTCCCGGCCGCGCTGGAGCGCAGCGGGATCCCGGCGGCCGACCTCGACGACCTGATCCTCGCCGAGTCCTACCAGGGCGGCGGCGTCATCGCCCGGCACACCGCCGTCCGCCTCGGCCTCACCGGCGTCTCCGGCGCCGCGACCAACCGGCACTGCGCCGGCGGCCTGACCGCCGTCGCCATCGGCGCCGGCAGCATCCGCGCCGGTATGGACCGAGTGGTCATCGCCGGCGGCACGGAGAGCCTGAGCAACCAGGTCCTCGGCTCCAAGCGCGACGCGGAGGGCAACCAGAAGATCTGGATGTCGCCGCCCAACCCCGACACCCCCGAAGCACCGGCCTTCGACATGTCCATCACGGTCGGTGAGAACACCGCCCGCGAGATGGGCCTGACCCGCCGCGACGTCGACGAGTGGACCGTCTACACCCAGGAACGGGCGATCGCGTCGATCGACTCCGGGGCGTTCGTCGACGAGATCATCCCGCTCGACGTCACCCGCCCCGACGGCACCACCGTCCGGTTCGACACCGACGAGCACCCACGCCGCGGCACCACCCTCGAACGGCTCGCCACCCTGCCCGTACTACATCCCGAGCTGCCCGACGCCACGGTCACCGCTGCCAACGCCGCCGGCCTCAACGACGCCGCCGCCGCCGTCACCCTCACCAGCGACACCTACGCCGCGGCGCACGGGCTCACCCCGCTCGCCCGCATCCGCGCCTGGGCCACCGCCGGCATCGAACCGGCACTGACCGGCCTCGCGCCCACCCTCGCCATCCCGAAGGCACTCGACCGCGCCGGACTGGCCCTCGCCGACATCGACCTCTTCGAGATCAACGAGGCGTTCTGCTCCGTCCCCGTCGCCGCCGTCCGCAAGCTCGGCATCAACCCCGAGATCGTCAACGTCAACGGCAGCGGCGCCAGCCTCGGCCACCCCATATCCGCCACCGGCGCCCGGATGGTCGTCACCATGGTCGGGGAACTTCGCCGCCGGGGCGCGACGCTCGGCTGCGTCTCCATGTGCGCCGGCGGAGGCATGGCCGCCGCCATGATCATCGAGATCGTCTAGCGGGCCGGCGCAGCCGGGCCACTCGCGCAGCCGGCCGGCGGGGCGGCGCGACGCCGACATTGGCAAATCGAGCCGACAACCAATCCCTATGCGCGGTCATTGGAAAGGCGATTGTTGACTGCCACGACAGTAGGTGACTGGTGCATTGGATCGATCAATCGACACAGCCAAACGGCGAACCATACACCCCAGGGTCGTGCGGACACAGATCACGATCTAGGCCGATGCACCCGCCCCGGTCCGGTTAGCGCGCCGCTTCCGCGGCGTCGGCCAGGTCATCGATCGCGCGCTCGATCCGGGCCACCTCCTCGGTGAGGAGCTTCGGGTCGTCGAAGGCGTTGGCGAACAAGGCTGCGCCCTGCACCCTGGCCAGCAGCGACACCGCCTCCGCGGGCGCGTCCGGAACGCCGAGCTCCGTCAGTTGGCGGGTGGCCCAGTCGATGAGGATGCGCAGCAGCCGCGAGGCACAGTCGTGCAGGTCACCATCGAGCTTGCCGAGATCACCCGAGAGGCCGCCGATCGGGCAGCCGCGCGCGGCCACCAGATCGGCGGCCTCAGCCCAGTTGTGCGCCAGCCCCTGAAGACGGGCCCTGGGGGTCGACCGCCGGTCGAGGGCGGCGAGTAGGTCGCTGACACGCCGAGCATGCTCGTCGACGACGGCGCGGAGAAGATCGTCTCGTGTCTTGAAGTAGTAGTACACGTTGCCGATCGGCACGTCAGCGGCCTTGGCCACCAACGCCAGCGTCGTCCCCTGGACGCCATGGCTGTGCGCGATCTCGGTCGCGCTGCCGATCAGTCGTTCGCGCTTTCCGCGCCTGGCCGTCGGCGACCGCGGCCCCGGCGGCCGCGCCACCGGTTCTGAGTCAGTCATCTCACTCACGACTGTACCCACGCCCGCGCCACTCCGTCCACGTGGTATGAGTTAGTTAACTTACTAACTCCTATCCCTGGAGATCATCCATGGCGGCTCCCGCCCAGCCGGCTCCCGTACCGACCGAGTCGGTACTCGCGACGCGGCGCGGCAAGCAGACCCTGGCGTTGCTCTGCGCGGTCGGATTCCTCGACTTCGTCGATGCATCGATCGTCAACGTGGCCCTCCCCTCGATCCGCGCCGACCTCGGTTTCACGATCCAGAACCTTCAATGGGTGCTCGGCGGCTACCTCCTCACCTACGGCGGGCTGATGCTGCTCGGCGGGCGCGCGGCCGACCTGATTGGGCGCCGAAGGCTCCTGCTCGCGGGCACGGCGGTGTTCCTCCTGTCCTCGGCCGGCGCGGGCCTGGCGCAGGACGACGTCGCGCTCGTGGCGTTCCGGCTGATCCAGGGGGTAGGCGCGGCAGCGATGCTCCCGGCCGCGCTGTCGCTCCTGACCACCACGTTCACCTCACCCAAGGACCGGGCCAAGGCGCTCGGGATGTGGGGAGCCCTGGCCGGCCTCGCCTCCGCCGTCGGCGTCTTCCTCGGCGGGCTCATCTCCGCCGGGCCGGGCTGGCGGTGGGTCTTCTTCGTCAACCTGCCCGTGTGCCTGGCCGTGCTGGGCGCGACGCTGCGCCTCATCCCGCGCGACCGTGACCGGGACCGCGGGGACCTGGCGAACTTCGACGTCCTCGGCGCCCTGCTCGTCACCGCCAGCATGCTGCTGCTCGTCTACACGATCGTCGAGGCACCCGGGCGCGGCTGGGACGCGACGGGCACGGTCGCCGGGCTCGTCGGCTCCGGCCTCCTGGTCCTCGTGTTCGCCGGATACGAGCTGCGCCACCGCAACCCCCTCGTCCCGTTCTCGATCTTCCGGGTCAAGGGCCTCGTCCCGGCGGACGTCACCCAGGTTCTCGCGATGGCGGGCTTCTACGCGATGTTCTTCTTCATCACCCTGTACATGCAGAACGTCCTCCGGTTCTCCGAGATCGAGGCGGGGGCCGCGTACCTCCCCACGACCTTCGGCGTGGCCATCGCCGCCGGCGTCGGCGCCCAGCTCATCACCCGGCTGGGCACCCGGCCCGTGATCGTGACCGGCTCGCTGCTGGGGGCGGCCGGATTGTTCTGGCTCTCCCGCATCCCCGCGGACGGCACCTTCCTCGCCGACCTCCTCGGCCCGCTGCTGGTGCTGGCGGCCGGACTCGGTCTGGTCTTCGTCGGCGTGACAACCGCGGCGCAGACGGGCGTGCCCGAGGAGACCGCGGGGCTCGCGGCGGCACTGATCAACGCCTCCACCTGGCTGGGCGGGGCACTCGGCGTCGCCATCCTCAGCGCGGTCGCGACGTCACGCACCCAGGACGTGGCCGCGACCGGCGCTCCTGAAGCGGCAGCCCTCACCGAGGGATTCCAGAACGCGCTGCTGGTGGCCGCGATGTTCCTCCTGGCCGCCGCCGCCATCGCGCTGCGCGCCACCAACTCCCGCCCGCCGGTGCCGGCGGCTCCGGCGGCGACCCCGTCCGCGGTGGCCACACCGAGGGCAGCGATCGACGGATAGAGGCTGGCCTCCGGCGGCAGCACCGAAACGCCGCCTGCGATTCGAGGCCCCGGCGCGGCGGGCAGGTCAGCCGGGCCGGGGCCTCGTCGACCGCCCCGGGCGTGGCCGGAGACTCAGGGTGTTGAGCGGCCGGCCTCGACGAGGACGGTCTGTTGGCGGTGGTGGGCGGTTTCGAGTTCGGCGGGGGGAGCGTCGCCGCGGGCCCGGTGGAGGCGGCGGTGGTTGTGCCAGTCGGCCCAGCGGAAGGTGCTACGTCTCGGTCCCTCCTCGCTACCCGAGCCGAGACACGAGATCGACGAACTGGCGCTGCTGCGCCGCGGTCAGGGGAGCAAGCACCTCCTCCTGGATCCCGTCAAGAACGGCGTCGAGCCTAAGGAGAGCGTCGGCGCCCTGAGGAGTGAGCGTGACGATCTTCCGACGCTTGTGGTCGGGGTCAGTCCTCCTCTCGACGAGATTCCGCGACTCGAGCTCGGTGAGAGCGGCGGTGACATCACTTCGGTCAATACCTGTGTCCCGGCCCAGATCGGCCTGGCTCGCAGACCCCCATTGCTCGAGCGCGGCCAGCAGTCTGTAGTGATATCCGCGCAGTCCGTCACCGTGGGCTTCGAAGCCGGCCGCCAGCAGCGCCGAGGAGCGCGAGAAGGCACGGCTGATCAGCCAGGTCGGGCGCTCCTTGACCCGGTCCAGCGTGCGACCGGCCTCGTCGTGATGCGCGGGCATGGCCTCAGGTTACCAGTTGTTGGCCCGGCCAACACACTATATGTTGGCCGAGCCAACATTGGTCATGCCAACATGGGAGGCCTGCGGCACGCCTGGCCGCCGGGGCGGCCTTCGCGGCGGCCGCCGCGGTCCTCGCCCTGGCTACGAAGAACACTCACGACGAAGACCCGGCCCACCATCCGGTCGAAGCGGAAGCCGACCAGCCACAGCTCATGGCTGGTCCACAACCCACCACGGAGATCTCACGATGAATGCCATGCCGACCCACGGAGCTGCTCGCGTCCTCATCGTCGGGCGCAGTCCCGGCGTTCTCATGGCGGCAGTCGACATGCTGCGCGCCAAGGGCTATCTCGCGGACGCGACCAACCAGTTCGGCCAGGTACTCGACGACTACGACGTCAGCGATCTCGACGTGCTGGTATTCGGTGGCATGGTTCCCGCCGACACCAAGCAGTACCTCCGCGACGAAATCTCCAGGCGCAACTCCGGGGTCACCTTCGTCCAGGGACTCGCCGGCATCGCCGGAGTCATCGCCGCCCAGGTCGAGGTCGTCACCTGTGAGGACCCCTCGGACGCCGCCGAGATCACATACGACGCCGCTGAGCGAACCCACCGTGTGTCGCTCTCCGAAGCCGCCCACGTCACCGTCGAGGCTCTGTGGGCCACCTCGTTCACACCCCCTGAGCCCACCAGCACCTCCATGCAGGTATTCGACGGCGACCTCGCCGCCGGATCCCACGACATCGCCCTCCCAGACACTGTTCCGTCCGAAGCCTCCTTCGCGACAGTCACTGTCGGTTCCCAGGTGCACGTCTTCACCGTCGGGCCGATGCCGGATTCCGTGACGCGGCTGGTGCCGACCTCGGCCACCGACCGGCGACTTCCCGACGTCGCGGCCGTCACCGTTCACAGTGATGAGCAGTAGGGCAGGCGTGGAACACCCGAACTTCACGAGCGGCCGCGCGAGAACGACCCGCATCGGGCATCGCTTGGTGGAGCTCGAGCATTCAAGATCACCCCGCGGTGACCCCACCGGAACACTCGCCGATTTCCGGTTCACCCGCCTGGATCAAGAGGGTACTGAGCGTCCTCCAGCTGCCAGACCACCCGCTCCGCTAGAGGGCCAAAGGGTGTGCGAAAATGATCTTCCTTCGCGCACCCGGCGGCCGTTGTCCCCAGGATCACTGACGGGCGGTTCCGCGCGGCTCACCGCGCCGGCTCCAGAACACCTCGGCGTGGCCCGGAGTAGGCGACCGCCGCGAGCGGCGGGTCGTACGATCAGATGTTGCATAAAGTATCCTTTCGCCGGACGGCGCACAACGGCCGCCGACCGATCCGCCCGCCACACCGGCCAGCACCGCCGAGCAGCACATTTGTCATTGTCGACAGTTCCGTAAAGTCCCGGGACCTCTTCTGCGCCGCGGGCATCCTCGGCGCGCCGGTCCGCCCGACCGGCCGGCCGCCGGACCGATCTCGGCGGGCGGGAGGCCCGGAGCCCCGCGTTGCCCCGTCGCGCCGTTCGGAGGACCGCATGCCGTCGCTGGACACCGTCAACGTCTACGACCCCGCCCGCTACGAGAGTGGCATCCCGCACGAGGACTTCCGGGTGCTGCGCGCGCAGGCCCCCGTCTTCCACCATCCCGACCACGAGCGGCCCGGCGGCCTCTGGGCGGTCACCCGGCACGCCGACGTCACGCGGGTGTCCCGCAGCCCGGACCTGTTCTCGTCGAACCGGTGCACCGCGAACCTGGGCGAGATCACCGACGAGCAGCTCGCCCAGCAGCGGCTGATGATGCTGAACATGGACCCGCCGGAGCACAACCGGCTGCGCGGCCTGGTCAACCGCGGGTTCACCCCGAAGATGGTCAGCCGGATGACCGAGCACCTGCGGGACACGTGCGAGCGGATCGTCGACGCGGCGCTGGCGGCCGGCTCTGGCGACTTCATCGAGCTCTGCGCCGCCGACCTCCCGCTGATCGTGATCGCCGAGCTGATGGGCGTGCCGGTCGAGGACCGGAGCAAGCTGTTCGACTGGTCGAACAGGCTCGCCGCCGCGACCGACGGGCGGATGGAGAACGACGGTGACGCGGCGGTCGCCGTCATGGAGGCCTACGGGTATGCCAACGACCTCGGCGCGGCCAAGCGCGCCTGCCCGGCCGACGACATCGTCAGCCGCCTGGTCGCCCGGGACGAGCAGGGCCAGGAGCTCTCCGAGCTGGAGTTCGACCTGTTCTTCCTGCTGCTGATGTTCGCCGGCAACGAGACGACCCGCAATGCGATCGCCGGCGGGATGCAGGCAATGATCGACCATCCCGACCAGTGGGAGCGGCTGCGCGCGGACCCCGGCCTGGCCCCGCTTGCCGCCGACGAGATCGTCCGCTGGGTCAGCCCGGTCAACGGGTTCCGCCGCACCGCCACCCGCGACGTCGAGCTCGGCGGCCAGCTCATCCGCGAGAACGACAAGGTCGTCATGTTCTACGCCTCGGCGAACTTCGACGAGTCGGTCTTCGACGACCCGTACACCTTCGACATCGGCCGCAGCCCCAACCCCCAGCTCGGCTTCGGCGGCGGCGGGCCGCACTTCTGCCTCGGCCGGCACCTCGCCATGCTCGAGATCGAGCTGATGTACCGGACGCTCGCCGCCCGGGTGCGCCGCGTCGAGCTCCTCGGGCCGCCCAGCCGGCTGCGCTCCAACTTCGTCAACGGCGTCACCGCGATGCCGGTCCGGCTCCTTGCGGCCTGACGAGCCACCGCCTGCAGATACAGGATAGTCTCACCCGATATGGGCGGCCGGAGGTCGGCTGACCGAGCGCCCGCTCGCCGTTGCCGGGCATCGTCACCCGCCTCCGAATATCGGTAACCGGCGATGATTCTCCACGGCCCACCAGGAGAAGCCGAGGCCGCCATGGGCACCGTTCGACCCCGTCCAACACTTATGGGAGGCTCCCTCCCATATCCGCTGAAGGCGAGGGGAGTCATGTCGCGCGGCGACGCCACGCGCGGCGCGCGTCGGGGACCGTCACGGCGGCCCGGCCGGCGGTAGCCACCCGTCGCCCCTTCTCTCGACGGGCGACGGCACCTCGCCCCTCCCCAGGAGCGGGAGCCAGGATGGCACGCCACCCCCTGTCATCTCCACTCCATGCGGTCAGGGGCGGGCGACCACGGTCGCCGGCCGCGCGGCCGCCGGTTGCGTGGTCATCGGTTGCAGCAGGCGCAGGCAGATGTCGACGAGGCGTTCCAGCGGGCGGTCGCGCTGGGCGACGGTGGGGATGAGCGTCCTCGCCAGGACGCAGCCGAGCAGCGTGTCGAAGACGTCGTCGGGGTCGGCCGCCGGGTCCACGCTGCCGGGCGGCGCGGCCCGCAGGACGTCGAGGAACTGGGGCCGGGCCGACACGGCGAACCACGTCTCGGCGGCGTTCGCGCGGCCGGCCACCTGGTAGACGGCCAGCAGCCCCGGCACCGCGGCCCGCGCGGCCGGGCCCGCCATCGTCGACGCGTAGGCGCGGACGAACCGGCGCAGGTCCCGGCGCAGGTCACCCGTCGGGCGCACGGTGACCGGCGACAGCCCCGGGAACACGGCCTGCTCGATGATCTCGACCCGCGACGGCCACCGGCGGTAGATCGCCGACGCGTGGACCGCGGACCGCTCCGCGATCGCCTGCACCGTGGTCGCCTCGAACCCCTGCTCCACGAGCAGCTGCCGGGCGGCGTCGAGGACCCGGATGTCGATGCTCACGTCACGGGGACGACCCCGCCGTCCGTGCGGCTGGTCCGGGGTCATGAGCCGATCGTACGGCGACCAGCTATTACGGGAGCCTCGATCCTGTTTTTGCCAGCCGGCTGGCGGAGCGGACGACCTCCCCGTGCCGCGCCCACACGTCCGCGGGCCGGCCGCTACGCGGGCTTCTGGGCCGCGGGGAGCACCTTCTCGACCACCGTCGTGAGGTAGCGCCAGCCGATCTCGGGCGGCAGGCCGCCGACCAGGGGGTGCAACTGAAGCATCTCGCCCGCCCGCACGAGCTCGACGGCCTCGTCGACCGTGAAGACCTGATGGCTGCGTCGCTCCGCGCGCAGCTCCTCGGCGGTCCGCGCGAACGACAGGCTCGCGGTGTCGGTGTTGCCCTCGTTCCACGCAGCGTAGCTGCGCACGTCATGCATCAGGTAGGGCCCGAGCTCGTCCCACGCCTGGTCGACGTCCTCCGCCACGAACGCGGTGGTGGGTTTGTCCGGCGAGTTCAGCATGCACATCCCGGCCTCGTGGCCGGCCGCGCGGGCTGCCTCCTCGTAGGCGGCCTGCAGTTCCTTGTTGTCGCTCTGCGCCAGGAAGCCGATGCCGTGCCGCCCGGCGCGCCGGGCGGCCGCGCGGCTGCCGCCGCCCCAGAAGACCGTCGGCCCACCCGGTGTCAGCGGTGTCGGGGTGACCTGGATGCGGCGGCCCTCGTGCTCGAAGGCCTCGCCGGTCTTGGCACGCAGCAGCAGTGGCAGCAGCTCGTCGGCGAGCCGGCCGCGACGGCGGAAGTCCACGCCGTACATCTCGTACTCGGCAGGCAGGTAGCCGATGGCGGCGACGTAGAAGAGCCGCCCGCTGCTGACGATGTCGAGCACCGCCATCTCCTCGGCCAGGCGGATCGGGTCGTACAGCGGCAGCGGCAGGGCGGCGACGGAGAGCGGGACGGCGGAGGTCCGGGCGGCCATCGCCGCGGCGAGGACCAGCGGCGCGGGCAGGTAGCCGTCCGCCGACATGTGGTGCTCGCAGAGCACCACCGTCACGCAGCCGCGCGTCTCGGCCCACGCGGCCATCTCGATCGCGGCGGCGTACAGGTCCCGCGCGGGTGCCCCCGTCGCCGGCGCTCGCATGTCGAACCGCATCATGAACATCGCCGAACCTCCTGTGCCGGGCGGGACGTGCCGAGAGCTCGGGCCCGGCAGTCGCGTGTCCCAGACCGTCCGAGTCCGCCCCGCGACCGGGTACGGCACGATTTCGGGATGGAACATCCCGAAATCGGGTGGGCCTGTCAACTGGGCGGAACGCTCGACGCACCGCCGCGCACGTCACCACGGCTCACCCGCGGCCCGCGGCGGAGACGGCCGCGCACCGGGGGCGGCCGGTGGGGCACCGGGTGGCAGGCGCGACGCTCAGGCGCCGCGCGAGGCCGGCGGCCGGCCGTGGGTCGCCGCGGCCAGGGAGTCGGCGGCGGCCCGCACCCTGTCGCCGAGCTGGAGGATCTCGAAGCCGGCGCGCACGGACATGCCGCCATCGCCGGTCGCGCAGACGAGGCACAGGACGACGACGACCGTGCCGTCGGCGTCGAAGACCGGGGCGTTAGGTGGCTCTGGTCCGGGGCGACCGACCGGCCGGACGTCGGCGCCGCGCCGCGCGCCTTGGCCCCCAGCGTGCGAGCCCTTCATGATCTGATGGAATCCTCGGAGCGATAGCTCCCAATCCCACTAGATCATGACGTGCGGCCCCGGCAGCATCGACCGGTCACATCCCAAGGCCGCCAAGCTAAGCCAAGATCGTCCAGCATCGCCGCGGGTAGGCAACTGGCGCGAAGATCGGAAACGGCCCCGACCGAGTGGCATGGGGTCGCGTCCCTGACGCGCCGGAGCCTTGGGTGGGATCCGTGGCGAACGGCCGGGCGGGCGGCGCGGAGCGCGGCGAGGAGACGCAGATGACGAACGACCTCGACGGGTCGATAGAGCACAGATATGCGACGGTCAACGGCGTCACGCTGCACTATGTCATCGGCGGTGAAGGCCCGACACTGCTCCTGCTGCATGGATTTCCGGACTTCTGGTACACGTGGAAGGCGCAGATCCCCGCGCTGATCGCCGCCGGTTTCCGCGTGGTGGCGCCGGACATGCGCGGGTTCAACCTGTCGACCAAGCCCGTCGGCGTCTGGAACTACCAGGCCAGGGTGCTCTGCGACGACATCGACGGGCTGATCGAGCATCTCGGCGAGGACCGCGTCCATCTGGTCGGGCACGACTGGGGCGGGCTCGTCGCCTGGTTCTTCGCCATGCGCCATCCGGAACGGCTCCACCGGCTTGCCGTGCTGAACATCCTGCACCCGGAGAGCCTGTTCGCCGGGTTCCGCACCTGGGGCCAGCTGAAGAAGAGCTGGTACATGTTCTTCTTCTGCCTGCCGGTCCTCCCCGAGAAACTGCTCGGAGCCCGGGGCCGGAAGGGCCTGCTGACCGTCTACGAGACGGAGCCCAGCGCCCCCTTCCCGCCCGAGGAGATCGACCGGTACCGGTTCGCCTACAAGGACGACAGCACCCTGACCGCGACGATCAACTACTACCGCGCCTTCATCCGCGACCGGAAAGACCTGCGGCGCAACCACATCCGCCGGACAGAAATCCCGGCCCTGGTTCTCTTCGGCGACCGGGACCCCCACCTGCGCAGCGACCTCGCCGAACCGCCGCCCGACCTCGCCCCCAACGCACGGACGATCCATTACTCCGACGCGGGCCATTGGATCCAGCACGACCTACCCGACGAGGTGAGCACCCAGCTCATCGGCTTCCTCCGCGCGTGAGGGCGAGTTCTGGTCCCAGCCCTCACGCACACCGAGCAGATTCCTCGAGCTCTGTCCCGGCGACGATCCCGACTATCGGGTTTCCGGCTTCAGGACGAAGACGGGGATCTGCCGGCTGGTCTTCTTCTGGTACTCCGCGTAGTCCGGGTACGCGGCGACAGCCCGGTCCCACCAGACCGCCTTCTCGTCGCCGGTCACCTCTCGGGCCACCATGCTCTGCCGGGTGGGCCCGTCCTGGAGTTCCACCTCGGGGTGCGCGCGCACGTTGTAGTACCAGACGGGATGATTCGGAGCGCCGCCGAGCGAGGCCACGACGGCGTAGAGCCCGTCGTGCTCGACCCGCATCAGCGGGCTCTTGCGAATCTTGCCCGACCTCGCGCCGACCGTGGTGAGGATGACGACCGGCCGGCCGTTCAGCGTCGTGCCACGGGTGCCGCCGGAACTTTCGTACTCCTCGACCTGCT
The DNA here is from genome assembly GCF_001854805.1 of Pseudofrankia coriaricola. GTDB lineage: Bacteria > Actinomycetota > Actinomycetes > Frankiales > Frankiaceae > Pseudofrankia. The sequence goes on along the minus strand of NZ_MBLO01000055.1, from coordinate 5,149 downwards.
CGCGCACCCAGTCCGAGGGGCTCGGCTCGTAGCCACCGGTGCCAGTCATACGCCGATTCAACCCCGCGCCGCGCCATCCCGCCTGCCGATCTCGAGGTGATGGTGCGCAGCATGTTCGGCCCTCAGGCTGTTCGGCTTCCGCACACCGACGCAGGCGGAGCCCGCCATGTGTCGGGCAGCCAGCGCGGGTCGTCTCTCGCCGGCCGTATGTGTCGCGTCACTGCGTGTTGGCTGCCGCGGTCCACGATGTCGTGGATGGGGCCGGTGATGGGCGACCTTCCGTAGTCGAACCGGCGCAGGCGGACGATCTACGACGGCCAGCGCCGGGCGCACGCGGACGGCATGTCATCGTTGCCTCCTGTACCCACTTGTCCGGCCCATCCGGCCATTCTTTGCCGCGCCCCAGGAGTGCCGATGAGTCTGCCGCCGAGGTCGCTGGATCGCCGACATTTTGGCGTGCTCGGGCTGCTCGCCGGCGCCTCGGCCCTCGGTGCCACGGCGTCGGGATGCTCTGGCGGCTCTGGCGGCACCGACGCGGCACCGACGCCGAGCGAGCGGGCCCAACCGCGTTCGGCCGCGCAGGTCGCCCTCGACGGGGCTGTCTACGGGTACGCCGGTGTGACGATGACCCGCACGCGCGCCTCGTTGGTCTGCCTGGTCGGCGCGAACAACCTGGTCCACCAGCTCGAACTGGCCACGCCGACGGCTCGGCGGGTCGTCGCGCCCAACGTCGACACCTTGTACTCGTCCGCCTGGCTCGATCTGCGGGCGGGGCCGTTCGTCCTGACCGTGCCAGAGATCACCGACCGTTACTTCAGCTACCAGTTCCTCGACGTCTACAGCAACACCTTCGCCAACATCGGGACGAGGGCGACGGGCGGCCGGTCCGGACGGTGGGCCGTGGTGCCGCCCGGATGGACCGGCGAGCTGGCCGGTCAGGCGACCGGCGAGGTGACAGTCATCGACGCGCCGACCTGGGACGTCTGGCTGGTGGGGCGCACCCTGGTCCGCGGGCCCAGCGACCTCGCCGCGGCGAAGATCGCGCAACGCAGCTTCCAGCTCGCGCCCGCCCAGCCGGCGGGCGCAACCACGGGCGGGGGCACCGTCACCCCGGCGACGGTGCCGCCGCCACTGCCCGCACCGGACTGCGACCACCCGTCCGATCCGCAGGAGCCGACGGACGGCGGCGCCGCGTTCTTCGACGAACTCGCCGCGCTGCTGCTCAGCGACCCGCCGCCGGCCGCCGACCGGCCGGTCGTCAACGCGCTTGTCACCATCGGCGTGACACCCGGTTCGACGCCGAGCAGGAACCCGGACCGTACCGTGGTCGCAATGCTGGCCAGGGCGGCGCAGGACGCCGAGGCCACCGTGACACGCGCGGTCGACGACATCGGCGAACCGGCCGGCACGTGGACCGCGTCGTATGGGTTCGGCAAGTACGGCACGGACTACCTGACCCGCGCAGCCGTCGCCGCCGGGCTGCTGGCCGCCAATGTCCAGGAAGAAGCGATCTACTACGGCACTCGCTCCGATTCGACGGGGAAGCCGCTGTCCGGCGCCGCGAGCTACCAACTTCACTTCCCCGCCGACCACCTGCCGCCGGCCGGCCCCGGCGGATTCTGGTCCCTCACGATGTACGGCGAGGACAACTTCCTCGTCGACAACCGGGCCCGGGTATACGCAGTCGGCGACCGCACCGAAGGGCTCGCCGTCGGCGCCGACGGTTCGCTCGACATCTACGTCTCCGCGACCCAGCCCGCCGGCCCGACCGCGAACTGGCTGCCCGCGTCGGCGACCGGTGGGTTCAATCTCCTCCTGCGGGTCTACCTGCCGACCGCCGCGGCGACGGGTCGGCATTGGGCGCCGCCGCCGGTCACCCGGGTCAACGGCTGAACCCGGTCCCGAGTACGCCGATGAGTTCGGCCGAGCAGCCACCTCCGACCGGCACCTGCACTGAGCCTTCCCGCGCTACATTCCACCACTCTCGGTTACAGGCCAGAGACCGGGATGGGCCAGGCGCCAGCGGAGTACCCCCGCGCGCCAGGGACGCGACCGGTCGATGCCGGCGGCGCGGCGCTTCATGATCGGGTGGCATTTTCCGGGTATGGCGCCGAAAATGCCACCCGATCATGAGCGGTACGCACGTTTGGGGCGGGGGCGGCCGGACGGATGGTGCGCCTGGCCGCCACCCCGATCTCGTACCTGTCAGACCGGCGGCAGGTTGTGCCCGGACGCGGTCGGGTTTTGGCCGGCGCCGAATCGCTCGGCCCGTTCGCGCAGGGTCGCGGTGGCCGCGTCCCGGCCGAGCATGCTGCGACAGCCGCGGTAGCAGCGGCGGTGGCGGTGTCAGGGCCGGACGAGGATCTTCCCGTTGGCGACGACCTGGGCGAGGTCGGCGAACGCCTCGTTCACCTGGGTGAGCTCGACCTGCCTGGCCAGCAGCGGCGCCGGGTCGATCAGGCCGCTGGTGAACGCGGCGATGACGGTGCGGAACTCCTCCGGCGTGTAGTAGACGGCGAAGCTGAGCGTGACCTCCTTCATCACCGCCGCCCACGACTGGAACGGAGTCGGCTCGATCGTCACCCCGGCCACGACGATCCGGCCCCGCGGCCGGGCCGCGGTGACGCAGGCGTCGAGCAGCGCGGCCTTCCCCGCGCACTCGGCGACGACGTCATAGGAGCCGGCCGGCGCCTCCTCGACGGAGGCGAGGACGTCGGTGGCCCCGAACGACTCGGCGGCCGCCCGGCGCGGCGCGGCCGGGTCCACGGCGGTGATCCGGCGGGCGCCACGCGCCCGCGCCCAGGCGATGGTGGTCAGACCGACGGTCCCGGCGCCTACCACGAGCACGTCGTCACCGTCGCCGAACTGGCCGGCGCGGGCGGTGTGCAGACCCACCGCGAACGGCTCCACGAGCGCGCCGTGCAACGGGTCGATCTCCGAGGTCAGCGGGAACGCGGCCGCCGCCGTCACCACGGCCAGCTCGGCGAAGCCGCCACCGACCCCGCCGAGCCCGACGAGCCGCACCTTCGGGCAATGGATCACATAACCGGAGGCGCACCACTCGCACTGCCCACACGACAGCGCCGGCAGCACCGCCGCGTGCGTGCCCTCCCGCCAGCCCGCCACCCCCGGCCCGAGCCCGACGACCTCGCCGCCGAACTCGTGCCCCATCACCGTCCCCTCGGGCATGGCCGCCCGCGCCTTGACGTCCGAACCACAGAACCCGCAGGCCGTGACCCGCAGGAGTAACTCCCCGGGGCCGGGCGACGGGTCCGCCACCTCGATGATCTCGTACCGTCCGCCCGTAGCGACTACAGCCGCACGCATGACACCTCCACCGACCGGCGACCGTCCCGCGGCCGCTCCGCCTCATCCATCTCCTAATCCGTATACATGTATCGCGGCGAGGAGGTCGTCGAACGCCGTCCGGTCCACCGGTCCGCCACTTCCCGGGCGCGCAGCGGACCGCGGGACGTGGCGGGGGTCAATCGAAGCCGGACAGCGCTCCGGGCAGCTACGCGACGACCTCGACCCGGGCGACGTCCTGCTCGCGCTCGGCGGGTTCGCGCTCGTCCTCGACCGCCAGCCACGGGCTCAGGATCTGGCCCGGCGCCTGTTCGACCTTCTCCTGGGCGGTCTGTCCCGGCGCTGACCCGCCGCCGCCGAGCGCTCGCCGGCCACCCGGGCGCTCGGCGGTCACGGCCCCGGTCACGGAGCGAAAGGTTCGGACGTGCGCGGGCTCGCGCGGGCGGCGACCCTGGAGTGAAGGAGGGATGAGGTGTCGCACGACGGTGATCTCACGGCGGACCGCCGCCCGCCCGCCGCGTCCGGTCACCGCCGCCCCGCCGACCCGGCCCCAGGTCCGGCCGAGGCCCGGACTGGGAGCGGGCCGGCGGCGCCCACGGCCGGGACGGTGAGCGAGCGGACGTACCGGCGGCTGGCTGGCGGAACCGCGCTGCTGCTCCTGGCGGCGCTCGTGCCGCTGGACTTCCTGACCGGCCGGCGGCTGGTGGTCTTCCAGGGCGTGACCCTGGTGGCCGCCAGCACGTTCGCGATCACCCTGGCCGCCATCTCCATCGTGCGCAGCCGCGGCGTCGAGCGCCGTTGGCGGCTGCTGCTGAGCACTGGTCTGCTCTCCACCCTGCTCGGGGCGTTGTACTGGAGCATCACCTGGGCGGTCGCCAGCCGCACCTCGCTCCGGCTGCGCGCCGAGGACGCGGTCTACCTCGTGGCCCCGCTGATGGCCCTGGTGGGACTGCTGAGCATCCCGACCGGGCCCGCCCACAGGTCGGCCGGACAGCGCGCGCCCCCGTTCGACGACGACGGGCGCCGAGTCGCGGCGGTGGTCGTCGCGCTGGACGGCCTGATGATCGTGGGGTCGATGTTCCTGATCGCCTGGGTCGCGGTGCTGAAACACATCACCGAAAGCGGCCTGCGCGGCTGGCCGTTCGCGGTGGCCCTCGCCTACCCGCTCAGCGAGGTGGCGCTGCTCGTGGTCGCCCTCCTGCTGCTGACGTTTCGCCGGCCCCGCAACGACCGGGCGATGTGGATGATCACCGCAGGCCTGCTGTTCTTCTCCATCTCGGAGTCGGCGCTGGTCTATCTGACGGCACGAGGGCCGTTCCACGTGGAGGACACGGCGTTGTACTGGGTCGGCACCGTCATCGGCCCGCCGGTGCTCGCACTGGCGATGGTGATCCTGCCGGGACCCGCCAGCGCGCGACAGACCGGGTCCGGCCGGGTCGGCAGGGAGGACCTGTCCCTGTGGGCCCATGCCTACCTGCCGTACCTGCCGCTGGGCGTCGCCTCCCTGCTCGTCGTCGTGCCCGCCGCACGGGGGGAGGCCCTACAGGGCCTTACTCTGCAGCTCTCGATCGCCCTCGCCACGCTCGTCGCGATCCGCCAGCTGATCACGGTGGCACAGAACACCCGGCTGATGGCGAGCCTGCGGGCGACCCAGCGCGGACTGCGSTACCAGGCACTGCACGACCCACTGACCGGCCTGGCCAACCGCGTCCTGTTCACGTCCGAGRTCGACCAGGCCGTCGCCGCGCACCAGGCCGACGGCCGGCCGCTGGTGGTGCTGTTCTGCGACCTCGACGACTTCAAGGCGGTCAACGACACCCTGGGCCACGGCGCCGGCGACGAG
>NZ_MBLO01000054.1 GCF_001854805.1 Pseudofrankia coriaricola | reverse complement strand
GTCCCCGGCTTCTTCGACGGCGACGAGCCGGCTGAGCAGGTCGTTCTCGGGGTGGGCGCGGCGGCGCTCCATGAGGTCCATCAGGTATGCGACGACGCCTGCTCCGGCCTGGTCGCGGCGGGTGATCTCCTCGGTGGTCAGCAGCGGTTCCGGGTCGGTGCCGCGGGCGATTGCCAGCTCCCAGGCTCGCAGCTGGTCGGCGTCCTGTTCGGGTACGCCGAGCAGCCGCTGGCCCACCATCGCGAGTGCGAGCGGCGCGGAGAGGTCCCGGACCACGTCGAGCCCGCCGGCCTCGACGGCCCGGTCCACGAGGGTGTCGACCAGCCGGGTGATCATGGGGGTGAGGTCGGCGACCATCCGGGCGCTGAAGGCCTTGTTGACCAGGCCGCGCAGGCGTCGGTGGTCCGGGGGGTCCATCCGGATGAACGAGCCCGGCAGGCTCGCTTCCTGGTCCCAGAACGGGCTGAGCCGGTCGGCGTTGCCGTGCCCCCAGGTGGCGCTCTGCAGCACGGCGGCGCAGTCGGCGAACCTGGACAGCACCGTCACCTCGGTGTCGCCGAGGCGGATGTCGGTCAGGCTGGGGGCCTCGCGCAGCCGGCGGTAGCCCGGGTAGGGGTCGAGGCGGTGGGCGGTGGTGAACAGGTCGACCGCGTCGGGGACGACGTTCTCGATCTGGGCTGAGGTCATGGGTCCCGCTCCTTCGTGGTGCCGACCCGGGCTGTTACCTCGGGTGCGCATTGCGAGAAGCACCGCCGTCCGGCGGCGTTATCGTCTGGTCGCCGCCGGGGCGGGGCAAGGGATTGTCGTGCTCTTTCATCGTGCGATAAGAGGCTGATATCGAACCTGCCGTCGGCACCGTCGGCACCACCGGAGATCCGGTCGGAAAGAATTATTCCCACGTGAGGTTCTCGAAATCCGGTCCACGGGTCAACGTCGTCTGGTTTCCTTTTCCGGACGTCGTCACAGCCGTGCGCGACCACTATTTCGCCGGCCGGAGGCGCTGGCCACGCCGCGCCAGGGCCGTCGTCGGGACCGCGCGCGGCCGTAGTCGCCTCGGTGTCTCTCGGCGCGGACAGGCAACTCGGCATGGGCGCTGAGGCGAAACCACGTCCGCACGTCCGCACGTCGGTGCTCGGCCGCGGCTCAGATCAGATCCAGCCCGCGCAGGTCGGTGACGTACTTGCGGATCAATGACGCCGAGATGTCGGGAATACCCCTTCCGGAGCCGATCTCGGCCGCATGTACGGCGGCGCGGAACCGGTCGGCGGGGAATCCGGCGCGGCTGACGGCCCGGGCGGACTGGCTGAAGGCGGACAGAAGGGGGAGCAGTGACTGCCTCCTTTGCTTCTCCGGTATCGCGCGAAGGGCGGTCTCGAAGCGTGTGAACCACTCGTCGTAATCGTCTATCCGCGTCACGGGGCAACCGGTCTCGACCAGCCAGCCGGCGAGCACGTCGAGGGAGAAGCCGTCGTTCGGACTGAGGACGTTGAAGGTCTGGTACCCGGCCACGGATCGCTCGCCGAGCGCGGTGACGGCTGCCGCGGTGAAGTCGACCGGCAGCCCGCCGAAGTGCGCGCGCGCCCGGCCGCCATCGGTGCCGGGGTAGAAGGAACGCGGCGCGATGCCGGTGGCGACGAGGCTGATCAGCAGGCGGGTGAAGACGTCGGGCACGTTCACCTGGCCGGCGTACCGGCTGTGCGCGAGGATGAGATCCGGCCTGAAGACGGCCACCGGCAGACCGGACAGGTCGTGCGCTTCCCGCAGCAGGATCTCGCCGGCCCATTTGCTCGTCCCGTAACCGCCGGCGTAGCTCCTGTCGAGCTGGCGAACCGGGCTGGAGAGACGAATGTCCGTCTCCTCGTCGGAGGCCGACGACTGGGCGGCGATCACGCCCACGGTCGACACGTAGGAGAACCGTTTGATTCGTGTGGTGAGCGCCATCCGGATCAGCTCCGCCGTGCCGACGACGTTGGGACCGAACAACTGCTCGTACGGCAGCAGGTGGTTGACCAGCGCGGCGGAGTGGACGACCAGGTCGACGGTTTCGGCCAGGTGGCGCCAGGTCGGCTCGTCCAGCCCCAGGCCGGGTTCGCTGACGTCGCCCGCGACGACCTGGAGGTGCGGCACGGCCAGGCGCTGGAAGCGCCGGAGCAGGCCGGGGTCGCCGGCGTCGAACACAGCGGCGAGCCGCTTGCGCGCCGCGTCGGCGGTGGCGCCCCGGACGAGGCAGATCAGCGTGCCACCCGTCAGGGCCAGCCGTTCCAGCCATTCCAGGCACAGGAAGCGGCCGAGGTAGCCGTTCGCGCCCGTCAGCAGTACGACGCGGGCCTCTCCGGCCGGTCGCGGCAGTGCCCCGACCTCGGCGAGCGTCGCGGCGTCGATGAACCTGTCCAGCGCGAGATCGGTGGCCCTGGCCCGCGTCCGGCCGGTGCCGTGCACGGTCGCGAAGGTCGGTCGTGTCGGTCCGGACACCAGCGCCTTCTCCAGGTGGTCCGCCACCCGCCGCAGGCCATTCGCGGGACTGGTGATGACACCCACCGGAACGTCTATCCCGAAGATCTCCGCGAGCAGGTTGGAGAACGACAGCGCGGACAGGGAGTCGCCGCCGAGATCGGTGAAGTGCGCCTCCGGGTGCACCTCACCGCCCGCGCGACCCAGCAGCGCCGCGGCGGCCCGCCGGACCGCGTCGAGCACGGGCTGGCCGCGGCCGGCGTGGCGCAGTGCGCTCAGCTCGTCGACCTCCCAGGCGGCGAGTTCCGCGTACCGCTGCTCCAGACGCTCGCGGTACCGGCCCTCGAGATTCGGGCGCAGAAGCTTGCGAGCGTCGGAGAGCAGGCCGTTCTCGGTGCTGAACGGCTCGGTCTCGATCAGCACGTCACGGGGGATCTCGTGACGGCTCAGGCCCGTGTTCTTCGCGGTCTGCCGCAGTGATTCGCCGACCGCCGCGTTGAGGTCCGCGGTGGACCCCCAGGCACGTTCGATGGCCTCGCGGGTGGGCACCACCACCGCGAGCAGGTAGGCGCGCTCGCTGCTGCCGTAGACGAAGATCTGCTGAACCAGAGGGCTGCTGACGAACAGGGCCTCCAGCCGGGAGACGGCCACGAACTCGCCCTGGGACAGCTTCAGCACGTTGGCGCGGCGGTCGATGTAGACCAGCTCGTCCGGCCCGATCTCGGCCATGATGTCGCCGGTCTTGTAGTAGCCGTCGTCGAAGATCTCCGTGGTGATCTCGGGACGCCTGTAGTACCCAGGGATGATGGCGCCCGTCTTGACCAGCAGCTCGCCGCGTGGATGCGGCGAGTCAGTGCGGAGGTAGCCCAGTTCGGGTACGTCGACGAGCTTGTAGTCGATCACCGGCGGCCGGGACACCTTCCCGTCCACCAGCAGTCGGCCGGTTTCCGTCGAGCCGTAGCCGTCGTGCACCGGAAGATCCACGCACGACTCGATGAATGTGGCCATCCCGGCGGACAGCGGAGCGGACCCGGTACCGATCCAGACCAGGCGCCCGCCGAGGCACTGCTCGCGCAGCTCGTTCCTCACGTCCGCTTCGATCGAGGCCCGGTCGCCCGGGCCGGCTGCCCGCCGGTCCAGTTCGGCGTGGTATCGCTGAAACAGCATGTCGCAGATGCGTGGCACCAGTCGTAACGCCGTGGGCCGGACCAGGGCCATGTCCTCGAACAGCGTGGAAAGGTCGCTCGTCGCCGCGAACTGGCTGATCCCGCCGGCGGCGAGCGTGCCGACCAGTGTGCCGCGCGCCGACACATGGCTCATGGGCATGCAGTTGAAGGAGATGATCGGCAGGTCTTCCGACCGGGGCCAGAATCCGCCGCGCCACGCCATCGCGACCAGGCGGTCGGTGTACATGGCCCCCTTGGGCGTCCCGGTGCTGCCGGACGTGTAGAGGAGCGAGGCCAGCCGGGTGTCATCCGGGCCGTCCTCGAAGGAGGGCGCCGACGGCAGGGCCGTTCCGTGCAGGAGCAGGTCGGTCAGCGAGTCCAGCACGACCGGGCTGCCGGACTCGGCCAGGCGCCGGTGCGCGGCCTCGAACCGCCGACGATGCTCGTCCACCTCGCTCTGGTAGCCGAAGACCACCAGGCGGCGCAGCGACCTGCTGGCCAGGGCGCATTCGACGGCGGTCGGCAGCAGTTCCACGCTGGTCGTGAGAATGCGCGGCTCGGTCTCCATGAGGATCGACTTCAGGAGGCCGACGGGCGTGCTGGACTGCAGGGGCACCGACACGGCGCCGAACCGGACACAGGCCATTTCGATCGTGGCGTAGTCGGTACCGGTGAAACCGAGCACGCAGACGAGTTCGCCCGCGTGCAGCGGGACCCGCGGATGGTGGTGCCATTCAGCGGCGAGCGCGCCCGCCCGCGACCACAGCTCGCGGTAGCTGATCGTGTCGAACCTCGGCAGCAGGCGAAGCGTGGTTCGGCCGGTCGCGGAGTCGGTAACCAGCTCCGTCGCGCGTTCCCCCAGCGCGGGTCGGTCGGCGTAGCCCTCCATGACGGTCGCCACGATCCGCCCGAGTGACATCCCCGGCTCCCGTATCGCGGCGGTGACCGCCTCGAGCGGTCTGGCGTCCCGAATCTGCTGGTCCGTCGCGTAGAGCTCGGCGGCCCGGTGTTTCGACCGCTCGTCGAGAACCCGGCTCCCGGACCCGGACTGTGAGTCCGTCGCCATCGCCACCTCCGTGAATCGTGACCGCGCGGACGGGCTGACCCCATCCGTCTGTCGTTCAGGACGTCGGGGAACGACCGGAGCGGAGCTGGCTCAGAATCCGTGCTTCCGCTTGAGCTCGGCGAGGGTGTCGACAAATCCGTCCACGTCCTCGTCGGACAGCCGATCGTTCATCATCAGCCGGATCACGGCCCCGTCCTTCTTCACCGCCGGGTAGCCGAACATCGGCACCAGGTACCCGCGGTCGAGGAAGTCCGCTCGGACGCGAAGCGCGAGGTCTCTGACGCCCACCAGGATCGAGGTGACATAGGTCGGTGTCGGGTTGATGAGACAGCCGATCCCGAGCAGTCGCGCGCGGAGCTGGTCGACCCGGTCGAGGTAGCGTTCCATCACCGACGGGTCCTGCCTCATCCGGCGCAGCACATGGACGATGGCGCCGGCCGTCGGCGGCTGGATGTTGGTGGTGAACAGCGACGTGCCCGACATGTAGTGGAACGCGTCGAGGGCGTCGGCCGGTCCGGCGAGGGCGCCCCCGCCCAGCCCGACGGACTTGCCGAACGACACCATCAGGAAGGTCACCCGCCGGAGCGCCTCGTACTCGGCGGCGAACCGGGGGCCACCGTTGCCGTAGACCATGAAGCCGTTGGCGTCGTCGGCGAAGCTGACCGCGCCGAACTCGTCGCACAGGTCCAGGATCTCGCCGATCGGGGCGATCGAGCCGTCCGCGGAGTACACGGTCTCGAAACCGACGATGATCCGCCGGCCGCGGAGCTGCTCCAGCACCTCCCGGAGATGGGCGGTGTCGTTGTGCCGGAACGCGAACAGGTTGCGGCCCCGCTCGAATCGATCGGCGCCCTTCCAGATGCTCCAATGGCTGCGCCGGTCGAGCACGAGGACCGCGTCCGAGTTGTCGACGCCGGGCCGGTCGTCGAACGAGAACGCGGTACTCATCGCATTGACGAAGCCGACGTTGGCCAGCAGCCCGGTGGCGAATGTGAGTGCCTTCTCCTTGCCGGTGATCTCGGCTACCAGCGCCTCCAGCTCCAGATGCGGCCGGGACACGCCCTGAACCATCCGGGAGCCGCCGACGACCAGCCCGTACGCCGCCGCCGTCTCGGCGAAGACCCGGCGCACCTGCGGGTCGTGCTGCCATCCCAGGATGCCGATGCCGGCAAAGTTGATCATTTTTCGGCCGTTCATGCTGACAACCGCGTCGTTGACGCCGTCCAGCTCGGGTGGCGCCACGAAGTCACCGCTTCGTCGTGTGGCGCCGATCCATTCGGAGAAGCCCCAGTTGTCCAGCGCCAGGTTCGTGGACGTGGTGGTCACGATTTCCTCGTTTCCAGGAGTGCGGCTCGGAAGCGATGGTGTGCCGTGTCGCGTCGGTCAGAGCAGGGCGCCGAGTCGGGAGTCGACCTCCGCGGCGTTGACGCCGAAGTCGGCCAGCTCGTAGCGATGAGAACGCAGACGGGCGTCCTCGGCCAGCACCGCCAACATGGCGGGGCCGACCTCGTCGGCCAGCTCCCAACCGAGGTGACGGTAGATGTCGGCGACGACCGCCAGTGGGTCGGCGATGAACGCGTCGAACTCGACGTCGTAGAACGTGGCGGGATCGTGCTTGGCCCGGTCCGCGGCGAACCGCTCGAGGGCGCGCGTGGCCATGTCGAACAGGACGGGGCCGATCGCCTGGCCGTGGAAGGTGGAGGACTTGCCTGCCGCGAGGTGGCTTACCATGCTGCACGCCGATCCGAGCACCGCGCTGGCCGGCCGGCGGTGCGTCTGGATCACCAGGGCGTCGGGGTAGGTCGCCAGCAGGGCGTCCAGGCAGGGCATATGGCTGGAGGACTTGAGCACCCAGCGCCGCCCCTGGTCGTTCAGCCCGATCAGCTGGAGGTTGCGCCGATGCCGCTGGTAGGCCCCGGTCCAGTCCTGACCCGCCAGCCATGCGGAATACGTGGGCACGTAGCCGGTGAACTCGAAGTACGCCGAGAGCATCGACTGGCGGGTCAACAGCCAGCACTCCTCGACCCCGTCAGCTGTGCGGTTGTGAATGCCCAGGTAGCCGGGATGTTGTTCCATGAACGCGCCGACGCCCTGCCGGACCTGTTCGAAGATCGGGTTGTCGGGCCAGGTCGAGCGCGGCGGCCGGGGCTGGGGAGCGTAGGTCAGCCACAGTTCGAGGCCCTGATTCGCCGGGTCGGCGGTGAGCAGGCGGTGCAGGGTGGTCGTACCGGTGCGCGGCATGCCGACGATGAACACCGGACGCTCGATCGGGACCTGGGCGTGTTCGGGGTGCCTGTGCCAGCCGGCCTCACTGAGAAGGCGGGCGACCAGGATTCCGCACAGCTCGTCCCGGATCGCCCGAACGCCATCCGGAGTCAGGCTGGCCTCCTTCTCGTAGGAGGCCAGGACCACCTCGAGTCCCTCCAGATAATCCGAGGGGCCGAAGTCGGAAAGTCCGGTGAGAGTGGCGGCCACTGTATGTAGCTCGTCGATCGTTCCGATCGTGTCCATGGGTACTCTCCTGCAGCCGTCGACGCTGGATCAGCGGGGAAGGTTCGGCGGAGGTCTCACCGGGACCGCTGGCAGACGAGGGCGTAGTGCTTGGTCGTGTAGCCCCAGCCGGCGTTGGCGACCTCGAGGTAGCGGCGCAGCGTCGCGGCCATTCCCGGTGAGACCTGCTCGATGGCCGCGGCATTGGCGTCGACGTTGTGCAGCCAGCCGTCGATCGTGCGGCGGTAGTCGTCGGTCAGGTCGTCCACGCTCACGACGGAGAACCCGGCGTCCTCGGCCGCGCGGACGAGGTCGGACAGCGGGCGCATGTCGCCCCAGCCGAAGATCGACTCGCGGACGAACTCGGTGCCAGCACGGCGGTCGAACTCGTCCCTGGCCGCCGCGTTGCGAAAGCAGCTCTCCGAGACGTAGTACCGGCCGCCCCGGCGCAGCAGGGACCGGGCGCGCCGCATCACGTGCACGAGGTCGGGCATGTGCACGATCGAACCGAGCATCGTCACCGCGTCGAACGGGCCATCCGGCAGCGCGGCGTGCTCGAAGTGGCCCTGGACGGTGCTGACCAGGTTGGCCACGCCGAGGTCCCCGGCCCGCTTCGCGATGTAGGCGTGCTGGTTGCCGGCCGGGCTGATCCCGACGACCCGCGCGGAGTACTCCTGGGCCATGAACAGGATGAGCGCGCCCCAGCCGCAGCCCACGTCGAGCAGGCGGTCGCCCTCGCGAAGGCCGAGGCGGTCGGCCACGAAACGCAGCTTCGCGACCTGGGCCTCGGCCAGTGTGAGGCCAGGCTCGCGGTAGTAACCCGAGGAGTACTTGCGCATCGGGTCCAGGAACAGCCCGAAGATCCTCGGGTCGAGGTCATAGTGCTGGTTGGTCTGCGCGGTCTCGGGGATGGCGCTGGTCACGGCGCTCATGCCGCGGCCGTCTCGGTCAGAGCACGCTGGACGACCTCGGCGACCTCGCGGATCGTCGAGGCGCCGAAGACGTCCTCGTCCTCGAGCTCGACGTCGCGGGCGCGCTCGACGCGGGCGATCACCCGCAGCACCTTCACCGAGTCGGCGCCCTCGACCGTGCGCAGGTCGGCGTCCGGCGACACCGCCTCCGGGGAGAGGCCGAGCTCCTGTGCCACGATCCCGGTGATCTCGTCGATGAGTTCGTCAGTCGACACGGACATGGGACTCCTCCGGAAGAGCGCTTCTGGTGGGTGTTTCGGCGGCGGGACCGGTGGCGGACAGCGCCTGGCGCAGTCGGGCGATCTCCGGTGCGTCCAGTGAGATGCGCGCGCGGGCCGCGTCGAGCGAGACGGTCCGGTAGCTGGCGGTGGCGGTGGCGACCAGGGGGCCGTCCTCCTCGCGGATCTCGGCCTCGGTGTGGATGAGCTGGCCATCGCCGTCCCGGACCCGCGCGACGCACTCGTAGCGGCCCCCGACCGTCACGGGCAGGACGTAGCGCATCCGCATCCCCGTCGTGAACGGGATCTGACCGGTCCGCAGGACGATCAGGTTGCCCATGATCTCGTCGGCGATCACCCCGAGCAGCCCCCCGTGGACCACGCCGGGGTAGGACTCGTACGCCCGCCCCAGGCGGAAGACCGTCCGCAGGCCGTCGCCCCGGTGGGTGAACCGCAGCTGGATCCCGTGCGGGTTGTGCGGCGAGCAACCGAAGCACCGGTAGTCCGCGAGGACGTGCCAGGGCAGCTCGATGGGGTCCTCGACCGTCATGCGGGTACGTCCGCGAGCCGCTGGCGGAAGGTGGCGTGGAAGCTGACGCCGAAGCTGATGCCGAAGCCGTGCATCCGGGATGTCTCCTGTCGATCGGACCTGCGGCGGGAGGGCGCGCCCGTGGGCCTCGGGGCCGGAGGCGCGACGAGTCGGGCGGCGGTCAGGTGACGGTTCACTCGGCGGATCCAGGCAGCGGGTTCCGGTGGCTGCCTTGGGGCGGCGATCGGGTGATGTGGTCAGGCATCCAGGTGGGCGGCCTCCCGTGTGAGCTCCCGGGCGGCGAGTCGCTGGAACTTCCCACTCGAGGTGCGGGGCAGGTCGTCGGGACCGACGAGGCGGACGGCGACGTCCGGCAGGCTGAGCGCGCCCGAGACGGCGGCACGCAGATCGGCGGCGAGCCGTGCCCGGTCGGCCGGGTCCTCCAGCGCACTCTCGCCCACGACGGTGATGCACTCGGCGCCATCGGCCGCTACGTCGGCGAACGCGACGCAGCGTCCGCGGTGCAGGCCGGGAGCATCGCGGATCACGCTCTCGGCGTCCTCCGGGTAGACGTTCACCCCGCGGACAATGATCATTTCCTTGCGACGGCCGGTGACGTACAGCTCTCCCGCGTGCTGGAAGCCGAGGTCGCCGGTGCTGAGCCAGCCGTCCACGTCGGGTGCGGGTGCCGGAGACGCACTCGGGGCGGTGAGGTAGCCCGAGGTGACCGGATCGCCGGCGATCTCGATGTCACCGATCGCGCGGTCGGCGACCTCGTTCCCATGCTCGTCGACCACCCGGATCCGCACTCCGCGGACCGGCTGGCCGAGCGCCGGCAGCCCGCGCGCCCGTCGGTCGTCCCTCGGCACCTCGACCGCGACGCCGTCCGCGGCCAGCCGGTCGCGGTCGACCCAGAGCGCCGTCGGAGCCCGGCCGAGAGGCGGGAAGGTGACCGCGAGCGTCGCCTCGGCCATCCCGTAGACCGGCAGCATCGCCGCCGGCGTGAATCCCGCCGGCGCGAAGTGCTCGAGGAAGCCCTCGATGCCCGCCATCCGGATCGGCTCGGCCCCGTTGAGGGCGACCCGCCAGCGGCTCAGGTCGAGCTGGCTCACCTCTTCGCTGGGGACGGACTCGACGAGGGCCTCGTACCCGAAGCTCGGAGCCGGAGACATCGTTCCACCGAGAGCGGCGAACCCCCGCAGCCAGCGCGCCGGGTCCCGCACGAAGGCCCCGGGGGACCACGCCGTCATCGGAATCCCGGCGAACATGCCGGCCAGGGTGCCGAACAGGCCCATGTCGTGGAACATCGGCAACCACAGGCCGCCGTGGTCCTCACCTGGACGGATGTCGAGGCCCTCGGCGATCGCGGCCGTCCCGGCGAGGATGTTGCGATGCGTCAGCCGCACCCCTTTCGGCGCCGCGGTGCTGCCCGAGGTGAACTGGACGACCGCGAGCTCGCCCGGTTCGGCGTGGTGCGGCCGCGGCGGCCCGCCGGCGCCGACGGCGGCGGTGAGGCTGCCCACCGGGATCAGCTCCACCGGGGCGAGCACCTCGGCCAGCCGGCTGGCCATCCCGCCGAGCCTGTCGTCCACGAGGATCCGGCTGATGCCAGCCGCCGCGATGATTCCGGTCAGCCGGCTGGCGTAGCCGGACAGGTCGCGGGCCGAGGTCGGCAGCGGCAGGGGACAGGCGGCCGCGCCCACCCCCACGGCGGCGAACAGCGCGATCAGGAAGTCCGGGCTGTTGCGGCTGAGCACCCCGATCCGGTCGCCGCCCTCGACCCCGAGGCCGGCAAGCGCGACGGTCGCGGCACCGGACGCCGTGGCCAGCTCACGGACCGAGATGTCCCGGCCCTCGGAGGGAAACGACAGCGGGCACTCGGGATCGGCGGCGACGACCGCCGCCAGGGCGTCGGTGAGGTTACCGACACTACCGGCGAGCATCTTCTTCGCTCCTGTCTCACGAGGGCGGGCGCGCGGTGGGCGAATGTCGGTGGGTATTCGGCGGGGGTGCTCGCGATTCATCGCGCGAGCGGATTGCTCGAGGGCTGTTCATACCGCCGACGCGATGAATAGTCGGTCGGATGGAGGAGGGAGCGAATCGCTCCTGGCGTGACGCGCGGCATAAAGAGCCGGCGCCACGAATATCCGCGCGGGGATCGACTGCCGCGAGGCGATGCTGTCCGAGGCTGACTGCTACCGGTGAACCTGAATCGAGCTTCGGTCGTGGCCTGGATCGCCGTCAAGCTTGCGGAGCCGATACAAATCGGCCTATCACGGCGAGGAGACGATCAGCCGGCGGCCGCGGCGGCGTGACGAGGACGAACAGGCTCCGGCGCGCCGGTGGCCGACGGCGGCGAGCACGCGGCAATGGAGGTTCCCGCCGGGCGACCAGCTGGTCGCCCGGCGGGAGGGTGCCGTGGGCTCAACCCACGGCCCCCTCGGCCAGCCGGTGGCCGTCGTCGGGGTCGAACAGGTGGAGGTGGGTGTGGGGAACGCGGACCGTGACCCGTTCTCCCACAGCCGGAGCCGGTTGCCGGGCCGGGATGACGACGGTCCAAGGCAGATCGTGAGCGCTCCGGCCGGCGGCGGCCCCCTGGGAGATGCCATGGACGACGGCCGTGTCGCCGGTGAACTCGATGACGTCCACCGTGCCCTCCACGCTCAGACCCGGCTCGCTCGGCCGGCCGGCCGCGAAGGGCTCGAGCGTTCCGTCGGCCGGTCGCCATCCGACCCTCACCCGGGGCAGCGGGATAGCCGTGGGCACGGTGGCCCACATGCCGGCCGCGGTCAGCCGGCTGCCCTGGGCATCGGAGACGACGTCGACATGGTGCAGGTTCATCGCCGGGCTGCCGACGAACGTGGCGACGAAGGTGTGCGCGGGGCGGCGGTAGACGTCGCTTGGGGAGCCGGCCTGGACGATCCGGCCGGCCTTCATGACCACCAGGTGGGTGCCCATGGACAGAGCTTCGAGCTGGTCGTGGGTGACCAGGATGACGGTGTTGCCGAGTTCGCGGTGCAGCCGGATGAGCTCGGCGCGGGCATGCTGGCGCAGCTGGGCGTCGAGCGCGGACAGCGGCTCGTCGAGCAGGAGCACGCCCGGGCGCCGGACGATGGCGCGGGCGACGCCGACGCGTTGGCGTTCGCCGCCGGAGAGCTGCCCGGGGCGGCGGCGGCGCAGCGGCTGCAGGCCGAGCATCTCGCAGGCATCGGTGACCCGCCGGGCGATCTCGGCGCGGCTGGGGCCGCCGCGCCGGTCGTGCTTCGCCTCGAGCCGCAGGCTGAAGGCGATGTTCTGCTCGACCGTGAGATGCGGGTAGAGGGCGAAGTCCTGGAAGACCATCGAGACGCCGCGGCCGCCGGGTGGGGTCGTGGTGACGTCCCGTCCATTGATCATCACGGTGCCGGAGTCCGGCGTCTCCAGGCCCGAGACGACCCGAAGGCCGGTGGACTTCCCACAGCCGGACGGGCCGACGAGCACGGTGAACGACCGGTGCGGGATGTGCAGCCGGGGAACGTCGAGCACGGTCTGCGTCCCGTACCGCTTCACGACCCCGTCCAACAGCACACCCCCGACGTCGGCGTCGGCGTCGTCGACCGCGGCGCCAGACGCCTCCAGGCCGGCCGACGCCGACGCCTCCGCCACGGCGTCCGTCTCCGTCTCCGCCACGGCGTCCGTCTCCGCCTCCGTGTCCGCCGGCCCGGCGTCCGGGGGCGCCGCGCCCGGCGAGGGCGCGTCGCGCGGCCCGTCGCCGAGGGCCCTCGGCGGGGTCAGGGCCAGATCGGCCTGCCGGGTCGGGAACATCCCAGGTGTCATTGGATTCCTTAACCTGCCGTGAGCGCGGGCGGGATGTCAGCGCAGTCCGGACTGCAAGAAGGCGTCGGTGATGCGCCGCGAGGCGAGCAGGTAGACGGCGACGACGGGGAGGGTGGCGAGCATCGCCGCGGCCAGCAGGGGGCCGTAGTCGGGGCCCTCCTGGTTGCTGAACAGCCGCAGGCCCATCTGGATGGTGGTGTGCTCAGGGCTGGGGGCGGCCAGCGCGGGCCACAGGTACTCGTTCCAGGTGGTGATGAACACGATGATCGCGACCGCGCTGAGCGCCGGGCGCAGCAGCGGGAGCACCACGAGCCGCAACGTCTCGCCGTGCGTCGCGCCGTCGAGGGTGGCGGCGCCGAGCAGGGTCGGCGGGATCGAGCGGATGTGCTCGCGCAGCAGCAGCACGGCGAGCGCGCAGGTGGACAGCTGGGGGACGACCAGTCCGACGAAGGTGTCCCGCAGGTGCAGGTGCGAGATCATCAGGAACTGTGGAATGATCAGCGCCTGCGGTGGGACCACCAGCGCGACGGTGACCATGGCGAGAACCACCCGCTGGCCACGGTGCGAGAAGCGGACGAACGACCAGGCGGCCAGCACCCCGGCGCCGAGCTGGAGCAGGGTCACCCCGGCCGCCGTGATGAAGGTGTTCAGCAGCAGCCGGGCGATCGGGAAGTCCTCGAGCGCGAAGCGGTAGTTCGCCAGCGTCGCCGGGATCGGCAGCGGGTTGGCGTCGAACACGTCGGTGCCCGGCTTGAACGACCCGGACAACCCCCACAGCAGTGGGAACAGCACTCCGACGGCGGTCAGCGCGAGCACCGCGTGGCGCCCCGCGCCCCGCGCGCCACCGGCCCAGCCGCTCCGCGCTCCCCGGCCAGGCAGGCCAGTCCGGTCGGGCGGGTCGGGCGGGGAGTCTCGACCGGCCGGCGGGGCCGGCGGCCCTGCCGGCCCCGCCAGCGCGGCGAGCCCGGGGTCACGACTGCGCACGGCGCCTCCGCAACAGTGACGATGCCCCGAACAGGGCGGTGAGCAGGACGACGATGGTGACCGCGGCGGCGGCGGCGGTTCCGGCGTCGAAGAAGGTGAACGCGTAGGTGTAGAGCCGGTAGTAGACGTTGTCGGTGGCTCCCACCGGGCCACCCTGTGTCAGTACCGCGATGTTGGTGAACGTCCACTGGCCCGCGAACACCAGGCACAGGAAGCCGAGCAGGACG
Source organism: Pseudofrankia coriaricola (assembly GCF_001854805.1). Taxonomy (GTDB): domain Bacteria; phylum Actinomycetota; class Actinomycetes; order Frankiales; family Frankiaceae; genus Pseudofrankia. The sequence goes on along the minus strand of NZ_MBLO01000054.1, from coordinate 25,314 downwards.
GTCGTGCCGCCGAGCTGCGGGACGACGAGATGCCGGGTGATCTCCCATTCGGTCGCGCCGTCGACCCTCGCCGCGTCGAACGCGCGGCGGTCCAGTGCCGCCAGTGCCGCCCCGTACAGCAGCATGTTCAACGCGACGAACCTGGCGGCCGTGATCAGGGAGATCGTCCACAACGCGGTCGACGGGTCGCCGAGCCAGTCACGCTGCGGAAGGCCGATCTCGCCGAAGACCGTGTTCACGATTCCGCTGAGCGGGTCGAGGATGAACCGCCAGGTCAGCGCCGTAGCCACCGGCGCGAGCACGACGGGCAGGAACAGCAGCGACCGGTAGACGTCGCTGGTTCGGCCCGGCCGTTTCCACAACATGATCGCCAGGGCCATCGGCACGACGGTGGCGAAGGGCAACATCGTGAGCACGTAAAGGGCCGTGCGGGAAAGCGCCGCCGGGAACTCCGGCTCCTCCACCAACCGGCGATAGTTGCGCAGGCCGACGAAGGACCCCGACGGTGAGGTCAGGTTCCAGTCGAGCAGACTCAGCGCGGCCGTGAAGACGAGCGGCCCGTAGACCCAGACGATGAGCGAGAGCACGACGGGCGCCTGGTAGGCCCAGGGTGCCAGCCGGGTCCGGATACCGGTGCCGGGGGCACGCCTGGCGGCGCGCCCCCGGAGGGTCGGTGAGGCGGGTGCCTCAATGATGGTCATCGTCGTGGGTCAGGTGGTGAGCTTCCGGATCTTGTCCGCTACCGAGGCCAGTGTCGGCGCGGGGTCGGCCCCGCGCAGCACGATCGGCGCCACCGCCTCGTCCTGGAGCGCGACCACGGCCTGGTTCGCCTGCGTCCCCTTGAAGGAGGTGTACGGCGTGACCGTGTCGAGCTGGCTGAGCGACGGCTGCAGGAGCTTCAGGATCGGGGTGCCCGCGAGCTTGGTCGCCACCGCCGGCCGCAGCGGCAGATACCCGATCTGCGACGTGATGATCTCGAAGCCGGCCTCGCTGGTGACGAACTTGACGAACTCCCAGGCCGCCCGCTTGTGCACGTCGTCCTTGGCGAGGATGGCGAGGCCCGCGCCGGAGTATGTCGGCTTGGCCGGCTTGCTGCCGAACGTCGGGAAACCGGACGTGCGCAGCTCGAACTTGCCGGTGGCGGCCTTCTGGGCGCTGGTCATCAGCGCCGTGCTGGTCAGCAGCATGCCCAGCTTTCCGCTCGTGAACGCCGACACCGCGCTGGCCGAGCTCACCGCCGGCTGTGCCCCGGACTTGGTCAGGTCCCCCATCGCCGTCAGCGCACCCACCGCCGCCGGCGAGTCGACAGTCTCCTCACCGTCCTTGCCGACCAGGCTGCCGCCGTTGCTGTTCACCACGGACTGCGTCAGGAAGTCGGACTTGCTGTCGTCCGCGACGCCGATGTAGATGCCCTCGGCGCCGGTCGCCTTGATGGCCAAGGCGTCCTTCTTGACCTGGTCCATCGTCGTCGGGGGCTTGTCCGGGTCGAGGCCGGCCTTCCGGAACAGGTCGGCGTTGATGTAGAGGATCGGGATGGACATGGTGTAGGGCATCGCCTTCACCACGCCGCCGCTGGAGACCGCCGAGAGGATGTTGGCGGACATGCCGGCGGTGTGCGCCTGCCACTCCGAGGCCGACGGGATCTGCTGCACCGGGGTGACCGGCAAGGCCTGCAGCGCCTCCGACATCTTGCTCCAGCCGATCTGGGCGACGTCCGGGGGAGTGCCGGCCGCGGTGTCCGTGCGCAGCTTGGTCAGGACGTCCGCCACGGGCACGCCCTGCGGCTTGACCGTGATGTTCGGGTACGCCTTGTGGAAGGCGTCGAGCAGCGCCTGCGTGCCCGTCCCGCCCAGGCCCGGCGTGCCGTAGTTGTAGGACAGGAAACTGATCGTCACCTTGGTCGAGCTGTCCAGCGTCGGGATCGCCGCCGCTGCCGCGCTGGTCGGTGCGTCCGTCGACGAAGACGTCGAACCGCCGCCGCACGCGGCCGCGGCGAGCACGCCGGTGACGGCGAGCGCGGCGGGCACCAGCCGCCACAGCCGTCCGCAGTGGATCCGGCCTATCATTTCATGGCCCCCTCGGGAAAAGTATTTCGGGAAGTTCGGGCGTCAAAACGTCCAGTCGGTGAAGCCTGGGTCTACCGGCGTTCGAACATTCGCCTCTCGTCCGTCATCCGCGCGTTCGACCAGCCGTATCGGCGGCGCGGAATGCGCCGGAACATGCTGGCCAACCCAGCGCTCCGGTGTTGAAGGCACCCGATCCGGGGCCCGTGGCGATTGCGGGCAGGACCGCCGCTGCGATAGTGCTCGCCGTTCTGTCCGCAGGCAACACCGACATTCTGAAGGCGTCATAACGAAAATTAATCGCCATCGGCGCGCGGGCGCCGGGTCCCGGGCGGGCCTTGGCCGCCGCGACCGGGGGCAGGCGAACCCGGGAGCGTCGAGAGGCCGGAGCGCGCGTGCGGGCGTCGGCGTGGACCTCGGCGCCGCCGGCACGCGGGCGGCTGCCCGGTTCGGGGCCGAGTCGGCTGGCGACCGTGTCCGAGGGTCGACGCGGACAGTCGCCGTTGCGCAGAGCCGAGGCAGTCGGAGGTCCGGACACGAGCTGCGTCTGTTGTCGACCTGCCTGCCACTCGGGTCGCGGCGTCGGTGGGATCGAACCGCGGCCGCCTGGTTCGCGGGGCCCTATCGCGCCTCGCCGCCCCCGCGCCGCGGTCGGGCGTCTGGGACGACGGACCCGGTCAACCGTGGCGGGGAGAGGGCACCGCCGCGCGTTCGGCGAGGACCGCGTCGACGCTGTCCAACAGGGCCGTGACGGCCCTGCTCGCCGCGGGCCGCCACACGATCCGCAGGGGGAGGGCCGGCACGGGGTCGACGATCGGCACCGCCACCGTGCCCTTCAGGGTTCGGGCCCGCTCCATGGAGGCGATCGCGGTTACGGAGCGAGTCACGAGTCGGAGCCTTGCTTCGCCCGTGTCGTCGGTCTCCGCGATGACTCGCAGGGTCGTCTTTGCCCGTTGGGCGACGGCTAGGATTGCGTCGTACATGGCGGGAGAGGTTTCGCGCCGACACAGCATGCACGGCTGCTCAGCCAGTTCACGGAATGAGATTTTTTCTCGTCCCGCCCATTCATGGTGGTCGCCGACGATGGCGACCAGTCGTATCCGGACTATCTCTCGCGAGCGTAGATCGCCGGTTGGCTGCGGTCCGTAGAGGAAGCCGACGTCGAGCTGTCCCTGGAGAAGGCGCTCCAACTGCTGCGCGCTGCCCTGCTCCCACAGGTGCGTTGCCACGCCCGGGTTGGTCGTGCTCAGCTTGACCAGCGCGGGCTGCAGAACACGCTCGGCGGCCGGCAGATTGAATCCGATCCTTATCCATCCGGTCCGGCCCGCCGCGACGTCCTGTACGGCGGCTTCCGCCCGTTTCGCTTGGTCGATGAGACGCTTGGCCTCCACCTGGAACACTCGGCCCGCGGGCGTCAGTCGGACGTCGTGCGAGGTTCGTTCCATCAGCTGGACGCCGAGATCCCGCTCCAGACGGCGCAGATGCTGGCTCAGCGCTGGCTGAGTCAGGTGGACCTTCGCCGCGGCCCGCCCGAAGTGTAGTTCGTCGGCGACTGCTAGAAAGGACAGGAGGTGTCTGAACTCCATTATTCTTCCTCTCGCAGCTCCCTCTTGCTCGCAGCTCCCTCTTGCTCGGAGTCTAGGTGGCTCGACTAACGAGCGGTTACGGCCGTGTGTTGGGAGGCGGAACTGCCGAGGTCTTGCGTATCTCGATGATCGCGAGTTTTGGTGCGGCGAGGATCGGCGCGGCGCCGCGAAGTAGCGGTTCCGAGGTTCTGGTCATCGCACCCGGCGCGCCCCGGTCACGGCGCGCGCACGGGCGCGGGACACTGGGCGGTCACGATCCTGTGCTCGTGATGTGATTGCATCCGACGGCGAATTATAAGCTACAAGTGCAGTGCGCAATTGGTGAGGTCGATCACGGTCGAGTTCCAAAACCAGTGTCCGGCGGCTCTGTATTGGGCAGGCGAGGCCGTGCTTCGCTGGTCATGCGGCATGTGGGGTCGTGCCGGGTCGTCGCCGGCGTCGCGCCGCGGAGCGCGGATGCCGCGCATGCAGATCCTGTTGGCCAGGGAGTGAACGGGCGGCCAACTCCGTGGGATTGCCGGCAGAAGGCCCAGGTCAATGGCGGTGGGTGATAGCCAGCGGCTCTGGCCCTATTTGCGCCTGTTCACCCGCCTTGACCTGCTCGATCGGCGATGGCCACGATCGCCACGATGACCGCGGCGCCAAGAGGCCGCACCGGGACGCGACCAGCGTGCCTCGGGACCGCTCCATCTATATCGGCAGGGAATCGGCCGATGGCTGGGAGGTGTGACGGACGATGACAGACTCCGACGCGGCCGCCAGAACCGGGCCGTCGCGGGGGGATGGGCGCGACCACGCGGTCGTCCTCGGTGCCGGCATCGCCGGCATTCTGGCCGCGAGGGTCCTCACCGACACCTTCCGCGCAGTGACGGTCATTGACCGGGACGACCTGGTGGACATGGTTCCCAGACGGGGCGTGCCGCAGGGCCGGCACCTGCACGGGCTGATGGACTCCGGGCGCCAGATCATGGAGGAGCTTTTCCCCGGGGTGACGGAGGAGCTGATCGAGCGCGGAGCGACGCTGGGCGACGTGCTGGTCAACACCCGCTGGTACCTCGCCGGGCTCCGAGCCCAGTCGACGTCGGCCGGCCTGAACACGATCCTGGCGAGCCGGCCATTCCTCGAGACCATCCTGCGGGCGAGGCTCGCGGCCCTGCCGACGGTTCAGCTGTGTCCGCGAACGGCGGCTGTCGGTCTCGTCGAGGCGCCCGGGCACCCCCGTCGGATCGTGGGCGTGCGGGTGACCCGCGGCGGCACGGATGACGGCCAGCAAGCCCCGGAGAGCGGTGATGTGATCAACGCGGACCTGGTCGTGGACGCCACCGGTCGCGGTTCCCGGGCGCCCGACTGGCTGGCCGCGCTGGGCGAGCCGCGCCCGGCCGAGGAGAGGGTCGACATTGACGCCTGCTACACGACCCGGATATATCGGCGAAAGCCCGAGCATCTGGACGGCGACGTCGCGGTCAACATGACGGTCACGCCCGGTCTGCGGGGCGCGGCGGCGGTCGCGATCGAGGACGACCGCTGGCTGGTGACGCTCGGCGGCACTCTCGGGGATCACCCTCCGCACGACGAAGCGGGGTTCCTCGCCTATGCCCGGACGCTGCCGTCCCAGGACATCCACGATCTTCTCATGATTGCCGAGCCGCTCACCGATCCGGTGCCGTACCGCATTCGTGGCTCGCGGCGTCGTTACTACGAGCGGACGCCGACGCCGCCCGAGGGTTTCATCGCCATCGGCGACGCGCTGTGTGGCCTGAATCCCGTGTACGCCCAGGGCATGACGACCGCGGCGCAGGAGGCCAGGGTGCTCCAGCGCTGCCTGGCATCCAGCCGGCCGGGGCTGCCGGGTCGTTTCTACCGCGAGGCCGGCCGCGTGGTCGACACTGCCTGGCAGACCTCGACGGGCGCCGACCTCGCGCATCCCGCCGTCGAGGGCCGGCGTACCACCCGCGGCCGGCTGATGAACGCCTATGTGAAGCGGATGCTGATCGCCTCGCACGTGGACCCGGTCGTCGCGCGGACGTTCATGCGGCAGATGCACATGGTGGACCCCCGGTCGGCCCTGCTGCGGCCGGGCATGGTGTTCCGCATCCTCCGGCGCGGGAAGCTGCCGGCCCAGTAGGTCCGACGGTGTCGGCCCTCGTCGCCGTCGGCGACACACCTGCGCGACATACCTGCACACCTGCGCGGCACATCGGTCGACGGCACATCTGCCGACGCCGCGTCCCGCCTCGGCGAGGCAAACCTTCGTCACCGCCCACATGTGGCGGTGGTCGCATTACCGGAAATGACGTCAGTGGACCAGCGATTGGATGTCATGATGCGCCTGACTGTGCTTGGTTGTCGTGGTGGGGTGCCCTCCGAAGGCCATCCCAGCTCGAGCTATCTCACCACGACGCCAGGGGCGCATATCCTGCTGGACTGTGGCCCTGGCGCGGCGACCGCGTTGGGCGCGGTACTCCGGCCCCGGCAGCTCGGCGCGGTCGTGATCAGTCATCTTCATCTCGACCACTGTTATGACCTGCTGCCGATCGGCAGGCTGCTCATGGCCCTCCGGATGCGCGGCGACCACGGGGTTCCGAAAGAGGTGGTCGACGGCGCTGGCGCGGAGGCGGACCCGCCGATTCCGCTGTACGTACCCGAAGGCGGCCGTGCCCTGCTCGACCAGCTCATCCGCGTCTTCCCGATCCCGACGCTGCCGATCCTGGAAAGGGCGTTCGAGGTGGCCTTCGATACTCGGGAGTACAGGCCGAACGACTCCTTCGTGGTCGGCGACTGCGAGGTGAGCCTTCATCCGTTGCGACACGCCATTCCCAACTGTGGAATCCGGGTCGAGAGCGAGGCCGGAACCCTCGCCTACACCGGGGACACCGGAATGACCGACGGGTTACTGCCGCTGGCCCGCGACGTGAACGTGTTCCTGGCCGAGGCGACACGGGCGACCACCGACAACGGTGCGCACGGGCACCTGAGCGCGACGGAGGCCGGGCGGGCGGCCGCCGAAGCCGGTGCCGACACGCTGATTCTCACCCATCTGGTCTCGGCGGCGCCCTCCTGGGTCGACGCCCAGCGGGAAGCCGCGCAGTCCGTGTACGGCGGCCGGGTGCTCACGGCGGAGCCGGGCGCCGTCTTCGATGTCCGCGCGCCGGAAAACCCCTCAACCGTGCCCGGTGAAGATCCGGCAGACTCTATTCTGACCTGACCCCGCCAACAGGCAGCTACCTGGTTCACCCGTTCTATTAAGCTGCGATTCTCCTGGGTCGCGTATGCTATCGGCGCGGCTGTTCGACGAACATTGACTCCTCGTAGGACAGATCGAAGGATGACGGCGAGATCGTGACCTGGCCAACAGCCCCGATCATAGCACTCTCGATCACTTCAATGCGCCGGCCGCCGAGCCGGTGACATCCCAGTAGACATAGTCGGACCCGGGTCCCGGTAAGGATCTGGAACGGGTTCCTGATTTACCTGCGGCCGGGTGATCCGCCCGGGTGATCCGCTCGAGCGCGGTCGATTCAGTCAGTTGCCGCCGATCGGCAGCTGGGACGATGCCTCAGGACGCCCCGCTCCTGGGCAAACGGTTCTGGTCAACCGGACATACCTGGCCGCCTCTATTTTGGCCTGCCCGCGACAGCCGCCGATGTGGTCGGCATCGCCTTGTCGGGCCCTGTCCAGGAATTCGGCCTCCGTTCGGAGAAACAAACGGCTGTGGCTCCGGCCGCGGCATGTCCTCGTGGGAAGGTGACCGCATGACCAACGATCCTGACGTGATCGTGGTGGGTGCGAGCGTTGCCGGCTGCACCGCGGCCGCGCTCTTTGCCCGCGCGGGAGCTCGTGTACTGCTCCTGGAAAAGCATTCCAACATCGAGACGTACAAGGTGCTCTGTACGCACACCCTGCAGCCCTGCGCGGTGCCCGTGATCGACCGCCTCGGGCTGCGGCCTCGGCTCGAGGCGGCCGGCGCGGTGCCGCACGTGTCCAACTACTGGACGCAATGGGGCTGGATCTCGCCCAAGGCGGCGCCGGGCGGCACGTTGCCGCACGGGTTCAACCTCCGGCGCAAGATCCTCGACCCGATGCTGCGCGAGCTCGCCGCTCAGACGCCCGGCGTCGAACTGTGGCTCGGGCAGTCGGTGACCGGCCTGATCTCCGAGGACGACCGGATCGTCGGCGTTCGGACCCGGACGACCGGTGGTCAGGAGGCGTCGCTGCGAGCCCGACTGGTCGTCGGCGCCGACGGCCGGGACTCGACGGTCGCCCAGCTCAGCGGCGTCCCCGTGCGGGAGGCCCCGAACAACCGGTTCGCCTACTTCGCCTACTTCCAGGACCTGCAGCCGGGCGACCATCCCCCCACCCAGATCTGGTTCCTGAACCCGGACGGCGCCTACTGCATGCCGAACGACAACGGCATCAGCGTCCTCATCGTCGCGCCGGAGAAGACACCCAAGCACCTGGCGGCGTTCCGCGAGGACGTACCGGGCGCCTTCCACCAGTACGTCCGCGAGCTGCCGGACGCTCCGCCGATCGACGATGTCCCGCTGGTGTCCAAGTACATCGGGATGAACGACATGCCGCTGCGGTCGCGCGGGGCGTTCGCGCCCGGGCTCGCGCTGATCGGCGACGCGGCGCTGTCGACCGACCCGATGTGGGGCATCGGCTGTGCCTGGGGGATGCAGTCGGCGGCGTGGCTCGTCGACGCGCTCGGTCCCGCGGTGCTCGGCGAGGGCGACCTGGATGGAGGACTGGCGGCGTACGCCGGCCGCCATCAGGTCGAGGTCGGCGGCTACCAGCGGATATTCGAGAGCTTCGCGACGGCCCGTCCGCTCAACGCGTTGGAGCGGCTGATGTTCTCCGCGTCGGCACGGGACGAGGCGACCGCCCGCCACGCCTACCTCTTCGGGTCGCGGCTGATCAGCGTGCCGGAGTTCATCGCGCCGCCGGCGATCGCCCGGGCGGTGCTGGCTCAGGACGACCTCGCCGTCGACACGGTCCTCGAGAACCTGCGCGAGGTCGAGTTCCTCAACGTCGACGAGATCAGCAGGCTGGTGCACGCCGGGCCGTCGCTCGTCGACGTCTCCGAGCCGGCGGGGCACGCGGCGGACGCGTGACCCGGCAGGCATCGCGGGCAGGAGGCGAAAGAACGATGGCAGGCGTCCCCGAGTCCGGCGTCGCGGGCGCGAGCCGCGCGACCGACGCCCGCGATGCCGGCGGCCCACCCGTCGGCGTGCGCGGCGGTGCGGCATCGAACGGCGGTGACCTCGACATCCCTCCGATCGACCGGAGCTGGTGGTCGTGGAGCGGCGTCCACGGCGGCCTGACGGTCGCGTTGCTGCTGCGCCACGCACGCGCCCACGCCGGCGGGCTCGACGCCCGCACGGTGCACGCGTCCCTGCTTCGGCCCGTCCAGGACGGCGGGCTGCGCCTGTCGACCGAGGTCGTGCGGCGAGGCGCCGCGAGCGTCGTCACGCGCGCGGCCCTGATGGAGGGCGGCGCGCCGGCCGTGCTGGCGACGACGCTGCTGGCCGCGCGGGCGGCTCCGACCCACCTGCCGACCCGGCCGCCCGCCGTGCCGCCGCCGCGGGACTGCCCGGATGCCGGGTTCACCACCGAGGTGGTCCCCTTCGTCCAGCACCTGCGGGTGCGCATGGCCGGCGACGCGCGGCCGCTGAGCGGCGGGACGGATCCCAGCCTGGTCGCCTGGATGCGGCTCGAGGAGCCGGGATTCGACCCCGCCGAGGCCGCCGTCGTGATGCTGGACTCGATGCCGCCGGCGATCTACGCGCTCACGACCGAGCCGGTCCCGGTTCCGACGGCGGAGTTCTCGGTGCATTTCACCGACGGTCTCGACCGGCTCGGCGAGCGGGACGGCTGGTCGCTGATCGAGGTACGTACCGAACAGGCGAGCGACTCCTGGAGCGTCGACTCGAGCAGCCTGTGGAGCCCATCCGGCACGTTGCTCGCCGTCGGCCGGCAGACCCGCCGAATCCTGCCGGCCGGGTGACGAGTACCGCCGTGTCCACCCCTGATTCCGACTCCGTACTGACACACCTGATCGATCGGAGGTGGCTGTCCAGATGACGACGCAATCCGCGAACCTGATAGTGCGTAGTGCGCCGGGTGGACCGGTGCGGGTCGAGCCCGTGGCCGTGATCGGAATCGCCTGCCGACTGCCCGGAGCCGCTAACCTGGCCGAGTACTGGCGGTTGCTGCGCGAGGGAGTCGACGCGGTCGGCAAAGCCCCGGTCGGGCGGGTCGACGGCCCGGGAACCGTCGGCTCGCCCGCCGGCTTCCTCGACCAGGTCGACCATTTCGACCCTGAGTTCTTCGGCGTCTCGCCCCGGGAAGCCGACTCGATGGATCCCCGGCAACGGCTCGCGTTGGAGCTGGCCTGGGAGGCCCTCGAGGATGCGCGGACCCCACCCGTCTCGGTGCAGGGCACCCGGACAGGGGTCTTCGTCGGCGCCACCGGCGACGACTACGCGATTCTCGCCGCACGTCGCGACAGGAGCCTGACCGACCGTTTCACGATGACCGGGCTCGCCCGAGGCGTCATCGCCAACCGGGTCTCGCACGTCCTGGGTCTTCGCGGTCCGAGCCTGGTCATCGACACCGTCCAGTCGTCGTCGCTGGTGGCGGTTCATCTGGCCTGCGCGAGCCTGCGCTCCGGCGAGTCGGAGCTCGCCCTGGCCGGCGGCGTGCAGCTGAACCTCGCCGCGGAGAGCGCCCTCGCCGCCCAGCGTTTCGGAGCGCTGTCGCCCGACGGGCGCTGCTTCACGTTCGACGAGCGCGCGAACGGCTTCGTCCGCGGTGAGGGCGGCGGCCTGATCGTCCTCAAGCTGCTGTCGGCGGCGCTGGCCGATGGCGACCGCGTGTACTGCGTCATCCAGGGCAGCGCGGTCGGCAGCGACGGCGGTGGTGGCTTCGCGGTAACCGGCGGCGCGAGCCTCGCCGTACCCAGCGCCGACGCGCAGGAGGACGTGCTGCGCCGGGCGTACGAGGCCGCCGGCGTCCAGCCGTCCGCCGCGCAGTACATAGAGCTGCACGGGACCGGCACCCCGGTCGGCGATCCCGTCGAGGCGGCGGCGCTCGGCGCCGTGGTCGGGGCGGGACGTCCGGCGCGGGCGCGGCTACCCGTCGGCTCGGTCAAGACCAACATCGGTCACCTGGAGGCCGCCGGGGGGATCGCCGGCCTTATCAAGGTGGCGCTCGCCCTGGTTCACCGCCAGCTCCCGGCGAGCCTGCACTTCGTCCGGGCCAACCCACGGATCCCGCTGGACCGGCTCGGCCTGCGCGTCAACACCTCGCTGAGCCCGTGGCCGCGGCCCGGCGAGCCGTTGGTCGCCGGGGTCAGCTCGTTCGGCGTCGGCGGGACGAACAGCCATGTCGTGCTGACCGAGGCGCCAGGCGAGCCGGCACCCGCCGGTGGCGACCCGGGCGACGGCGCACTGTCCACCGAGCCGTCCGAACCCGCGGCTGGCACCGCCACTCCGACGCCCGAGCGGTCCGTGCCCGACGCCCCGGCCGTGCCGTGGATCCTGTCGGCGCGTTCGACGGCGGCTCTGCGCGCGCAGGCCGACCGGCTCGCCGCCCTGCTGGACGAGCGGCCGGAGCTGGACGCCGTCGCCGTCGGACGGTCGTTGCTCACCACGCGGTCGGTGTTCGACCGGCGCGCGGTGGTGCTGGCCGCCGACCGCGCCGGGCACCGCGCCGGCCTCGCCGCCCTGGCCGCCGGGCGGGCCACCGAGCACCTCATCGAAGGCACGGCGCCCCGCGAGGAGGCGCCGGTGCTGGTCTTCCCGGGGCAGGGCGCCCAGTGGGACGACATGGCGGCCGACCTGCTCGTCTCGTCGGCGCCGTTCCGCCGCGCACTGTCCGACTGCCACGACGCCCTGGCGCCCCACACCGACTTCTCGCTCATGGACGCCCTGCGCGCCCGCGGGTCCGAGGGCGGCGGCGAGCGGGACGACCACGAGCGCGACGACGTCGTCCAGCCAGCGCTGTGGGCCGTGATGGTGTCACTGGCCGAGGTGTGGCGCTCGATGGGCGTGGTGCCCGCCGCGGTCGTGGGGCACTCCCAGGGGGAGATCGCCGCGGCGACCGTCGCGGGTGGGCTGTCGCTGTCGGACGCGGCGCGCATCGTGGCACTGCGCAGCCGCGAGCTCGCCGGCATCCGCGGGTCGGGCTCGATGATGGCGGTCGAGCTGTCCGCCGAGGAGCTGGCCGCGAGGATCGACGCCGCCGGCGGTGAGCTCCACCTCGCGGCGGTCAACGGCCCACGCTCGGCGGTCGTCTCGGGCACGACCGAGGCTCTGCGGCTGCTGCACGCGGACCTGGAGCGCACCGGTCACCGTACCCGGATGATCCCGGTCGACTACGCGTCACACTCCCCGTTCGTCGAACCGCTGCGGGAACGCCTGATCGACCTCCTGGGGCCTGTCACGCCGCGCGCGGGCGACATCCCGTTCGTGTCGGCACTGACCGGCGGGCTCCTCGACACCACCGCGCTGGACGCGAACTACTGGTACGCCAACCTGCGCGGCACCGTGCGCTTCGACCTGGCGGTCCGTGACCTCGTGGCGCGCGGCCATCGACTGTTCCTGGAATCCAGCGCGCACCCGATGCTGGGCGCCAGCATCCTCGACATCCTGCACGACGCCGACGTGGACGGTGTGGCGCTCGGCACCCTGCGGCGCGGGGAGGGTGGGCCGGACCGTGTCCGTCGCGCGGCGGCGGAAGCGTACGCGCACGGCGTGCCCGTCGACTGGCTGTCGGACTACCCGGCCGGCCCAATCGTCGACCTGCCGACCTCCGCGTTCCACCGGTCCCGTCACTGGCTCGACATGCCACGTTCCGCCCGCACCGCCACGACGTCTCCGGTCGCGACGTCTCCGAGCGAGACGTCTCCGGCTGTGACACCGTCCGCCGTGACGCCCACCGCCACGGTGCCGTCTGCGGCGCCGCGGTCGGCGGACACCGCGAAGGCGGCGCGGGAGCTGGTGCGATCGGCCATCGCCGACGTCCTCGGATATGACGGGCCGGGCGCGGTGCCCATGACGCGGACGTTCCACGCGCTGGGAGTGGACTCGCTGGGCGCGGTCCAGATCCGGGGCAGGCTGAGCGCGACGACGGGCCTGCGGTTTCCCGGCTCGCTCGTCTTCGACTATCCGACACCGGAGCTGCTGTGCGCCCATGTGCGTGAGGCCCTGGACGAGGCGGCGGCCCGCGGCGCGCGGCAGACAGCGGCGGCCACGGAGGCCGACGCGTCGGTCGCCGGTCAGTTGGCCGCTCCCGCCAGCTCCGGCGGCCGTGGCGCCGCGGCCGCGGCGGAGGCGGACGACCCGATCGTCATCGTCGGGATGAGCTGCCGGTTCCCCGGCGGGATCACCAGCCCGGAGCGGCTGTGGGAGGCGGTCGCCGACGGCGTGGACACCGTCTCGGAGTTCCCCGACGACCGCGGCTGGGACGTCGACGGCCTCTACGACCCCGACCCCGACCGCGTCGGGACCTGCTACACCCGCCACGGCCACTTCCTCGAAGGCCCCGACCTCTTCGACGCTCCGTTCTTCCACATCGGACCGCGCGAGGCCGCGGCGATGGAGCCGCAGCAGCGGCAGCTGCTGGAGGTGTCCTGGGAGGCGCTCGAAGGCGCCCGCATCGACCCGTCCACGCTGCGCGGGCGGCCGGTCGGCGTGTACGTCGGCGCGATGATGCAGGAGTACGGCCCGCGGCTGCACGAGCCCGTGGCCGAGACCATGGGCCACCTGCTGACCGGCGTCCACCTGAGCGTCGCGTCGGGCCGGGTCTCCTACGTCCTCGGGCTCGACGGACCGTCGCTCACGGTCGACACCGCGTGCTCGTCGTCGCTGGTGGCGGTGCATCTGGCGGCGCAGGCGCTGCGTTCCGGGGAGTGTGAGCTCGCGCTGGCCGGCGGTGTGACCGTCATGCCCGGGCCGGGCCTGTTCGTCCAGTTCAGCCGGCAGCGGGGACTGGCCACCGACGGGCGGTGCAAGCCGTTCGCGGCCGCGGCCGACGGCACCGCGTGGTCGGAGGGTGTCGGTTTCCTGGTACTGGAGCGGTTGTCGGACGCGGTGCGCCTCGGTCACCTGGTGCGGGCGGTGGTGCGGGGTTCGGCGGTCAACCATGACGGGGCGAGCAACGGGTTGACGGCGCCGAACGGTCCGGCCCAGCAGCGGGTGATCAGGCGCGCGTTGGCCAACGCGAGGTTGTCCGGCGACCAGGTGGACGCCGTCGAGGCGCATGGCACCGGTACGCCGTTGGGTGACCCGATCGAGGCCGGCGCGCTGCTGGCGACGTACGGGCAGGGACGGCCGGCCGAGCAGCCGTTGTGGCTCGGCTCGATGAAGTCGAACATCGGCCACACCCAGTGCGCGGCCGGCGTGGCGGCCGTCATCAAGATGGTCCAGGCGATGGAGCACGGCGTGCTGCCGGCGACGCTGAACGTCGACGAGCCCTCGCCGCACGTCGACTGGTCGGCGGGCGCGGTGTCCCTGCTCACCGAGACCATCACCTGGCCCGACCACGACCGGCCTCGCCGCGCGGGCGTCTCCGGCTTCGGCATCAGCGGCACCAACGCGCACGTCATCGTCGAGCAGGCACCTTCCGCCGTCGACGGGCCGGCCATGGGCGATGACCCAGCCGCGGGTGACGCCGGTGCCGACGGGTCGGACTGTGCTCCCGATGTCGTCCCGTGGGTCCTCTCGGCCACGAGCGAGCCAGCGCTGCGCGCCCAGGCCCGGCAGCTCGCCGACTTCGTCGAGGCCAGTCCCTCGGCCGAGGCGCGGGACGTCGGACTGTCGCTGGCCGTCACCCGCGCGACCTTTGACCATCGGACGGTCGTTCTGGGACGTGAGCGCGCCGACTTCCTGCGCGGGCTGCGGGCACGCGCGGACGGCGAGGCCGCCGAGGAGGTCATCCAGGCCGTCGGGTCCGGTGACACCGCGCCCGTCCTCGTCTTCCCGGGGCAGGGCTCGCAGTGGCGCGGCATGGCCGCCGACCTGTTCGCCGCCTCGGCGCCGTTCCGCCGCGCGCTGTCCGCCTGCCATGACGCGCTCGCTCCCCATGCCGACTTCTCGCTCCTCGACGTCGTGCGGGGGACCGGCGACCCGCGGGCGTTCGAGCGGGTGGAGGTCGTGCAGCCCGCGCTGTGGGCGGTCATGGTGTCGCTCGCCGAGCTCTGGGCGGCGTACGGAGTGCGGCCCGCCGCCGTCGTCGGACACTCCCAGGGCGAGATCGCCGCGGCCACGGCCATCGGCGCGCTCTCACTCGACGAGGGCGCGCGGGTGGTGGCGCTGCGCAGCCAGCTGCTGGCCTCGCTCGCCGGCACCGGGACCATGGCATCCATTCCCGCGTCGGCCGACGAGGTGCGGGGGCTGCTGGCGGGGCGCGCCGCGCGCCTCGACATCGCCGCCGTGAACGGCCCCCGGGTCACCGTCGTGGCCGGTGAGCCCGGCGCGGTGGACGCCCTCGTCGAGGAGTTCGTCGCCAGGGGCGTGCGCGCCCGGCGTATCCCCGTCGACTACGCGTCGCACTCCGCTGACGTCGAGGCGCTGCGCGAGCCGCTGCTGCGTCGCCTCGGTCACGTCGCGGCCAGCGGCTCGGACGTCTCCTTCGTGTCCACCGTGACCGGGGAGCCGATCGACACGAGCCGCCTCGACGCCGCCTACTGGTTCCGCAACCTGCGCGAGCAGGTGCGTTTCGACACCGTCATCCGGGCCCTCGTCGCCGACGGGCATCGGCATTTCGTCGAGGCGAGCCCGCACCCGGTGCTCACGATCGCCGTGGAGGACGTCCTCGACGACGCCGACGTCGACGGCACGGTGATCGGGTCGTTGCGTCGCGACGACGGCGGGATGTCCCGCTTCCTGACCTCGGTGGCGCAGCTGAACACCAGCGGGGGCCGGGTGGACTGGGCCGGCGCCTTCGGTCCGTCAGCCCGGACGGTCGACCTGCCGACCTACCCGTTCGAGCATCGGCGGTACTGGCTGGCACCGGCCGCCGCCGCCGCCGAGAGCGCCGCCGGACCCGGAGGTCCGGCCGCCGGGCACCCGCTGCTGAGCACGGTGATGGACGTCGCCGGCCGCGACGAGACGGTGCTGGCCGGGCGGATCTCGCTGCGCTCCCAGCCCTGGCTGCGGGATCACGGAGTCAACGGGACGGTCCTGCTGCCAGGCACCGCCTTCGTCGAGCTCGCGCTCGCCGCGGCCGGACGGTCGGGGCCGGCGCGCCTGGAGGAGCTGACGCTGCAGGCGCCCTGCGTCCTGCCATCCGACGGCGCGATCGCGATGCAGGTCGTACTCGGCGCGGCCGACGGCCCGGACGGGTCCCGGCCGGTCAGCGTCTATTCCAGGCCCGACGGGGATGCCGGTGACGCGCCCTGGACCTGCCACGCGGTGGGGCGGGTCGCTCCCGCCGGGGCCGGGCCGGCCGTGGCCGACTGGGCGGCCGCCTGGCCGCCACCGGGCGCGGACCCCATCGATCTGACGGACGCCTACAGCACCCTGGCTGCCCGTGGCTACGACTACGGCCCCGTCTTCCAGGGCATGCGGGCGATGTGGCGGGCCGGCGACACCCTGTTCGCCGAGGTCGCGCTGCCCGGCGGCCAGGAGGCGGCGGGCCGGCGGTTCTCGCTGCACCCCGCGCTCCTCGACGCCGCCCTGCACCCAGTCGTGCTCACCGGCCTCGGCGCGGACGACGCGACGCAGATCCAGCTGCCCTTCGTGTGGCACGGCGTGCGGGTTCACGCCGAGGGCGCCACGCGGCTGCGGGTCCAGCTGACGCCCGAGGGCGAGGCGGGGGTACGGGTCGCCGTCGCGGATCCGGAAGGAGCCCTGGTCGCCCAGGTCGACGCGCTCGTCCTGCGGGGAATACCCGTCGCTCGGCTGCGGGCGCTCGCCGCGATGCTCCGCGACCCGCTGCTGGGCGTCGAGTGGACGCCCGCGGGCGGGCGGGGCTCGGCGGTGCCGGCCGCGCCTGATGCGGGCTGGGTGTATCTGGGCGCCGGGACGCGGGCGCCAGGCACGCCGGGCGGTGCCGGCGGCGCCGCGGCGGCCGACCTGGCGGCGCTCGCCGGTGACGTGCCGGCGGTCGTCGTCGCCGACTGCGCCAGCCCGACGGACCCGGCCCGGCCCGCCGACTCGGTGCGCGAGGCCGCCGAGCGCGTCCTCGCCCTGCTGCAGGGGTGGCTCGCCGACGACCGGTTCGAGCGGTCACGGCTCGTGGTGCTCACCCGCGGAGGCGCGGTGACCGGCGACGGGGCGGGCGCCGCCACGGAGCGGATCGAGCTCGCGGCCGCCGCGGTGTGCGGCCTGGTGCGTTCCGCGCAGACGGAGAACCCGGGCCGGTTCGTCCTCGTCGACGTCGAGAACGACGCGCCGCCCGCCCTGCTGGCCGCCGCGCTGGCGACCGGTGAGCCGGAGCTGGCGCTGCGGGCCGGGGCCGTCAGGATCCCGCGTCTTACCCAGGCACGGCCGACGCGGACCACCCCGAGGTCCGCGATCGACCCGAGCGGGACCGTTCTGATCACGGGCGGCACGGGGACGCTCGGCGCGTTGCTTGCCTGCCACCTCGTCGATCGGCACGGGGTTCGCCATCTCCTGCTCACCAGCCGTCGGGGCCCGCGGGCCGGCGGCGCGACCG
The DNA here is from genome assembly GCF_001854805.1 of Pseudofrankia coriaricola. GTDB lineage: Bacteria > Actinomycetota > Actinomycetes > Frankiales > Frankiaceae > Pseudofrankia. The sequence goes on along the minus strand of NZ_MBLO01000054.1, from coordinate 8,006 downwards.
AGCTCGTCGCCGAGCTGGCCGAGCGCGGCGCACGGGCCGAGGTCGTCGCCTGCGACGCGGCGGACCGGGCGCAGCTCGTCGAGCTGCTGGAAGGGATACCGGCCGACCGGCCGCTGACCGCGGTCGTCCACGCGGCCGGGGTTCTCGACGACGGTGTCGTCGGGTCGCTCACCTCGGCGCGGCTCGAGGCGGTGATGCGCCCGAAGGTCGACGCCGCGTGGAACCTGCACGAGCTGACGGGCGTGGCCGACCCGCCGCTGCTCGCGCTGTTCTCGTCGGTGGCCGCGACCCTCGGCAACGGGGGCCAGGGCAACTACGCCGCCGCGAACGCGTTCCTGGACGCGCTCGCGCACCACCGGCACGCCCTGGGGCTGCCGGCGGTGTCGATCGCCTGGGGCCTGTGGGAGCCCAGCAGCGGGATGACCCAGAACCTGGACGCGGCGGGTCTCGCCCGGCTGCATCGCTCCGGCATCGAGGCGATGCCCGCTGACGGGGCGCTGAGCCTCTTCGACGCCGCGCTGGAACTCGGCGCGGCGCACGTGGTGGCCGCCCGCTTCGACCTGGCGGGCCTGCGGGCCGGCGGGGACGACGCCGGCGACCGCCCCATCCTGCGGCTCCTGACGGGCGGAAGCTCGCCGCACACCGCCGCCGCCGCGCACGAGGCCGATCGGACGGAGACGCCCGAGACGCCGCCGCTGTTGCTGCGCCTCACGTCGAGCGCGGCCACGGAGCGCAGGCAGGTTGTCCTCGACCACGTCCGCACCACGGTCGCGGCGGTGCTCGCGCACTCGAGCCCGGACGCTGTCGACGTCAGCCGGCCGCTGGCGGCGCTGGGGTTCGACTCGCTCGGCGCGGTCGACCTGCGCAACAGGCTGGGGTCGGCCACCGGGCTGCGGCTGCCGGCGACCATGGTCTTCGACCATCCGACGGTCGCGGCCATCGCCGAGTACCTCGACAGCCGCCTGCCCGCCACCGCGGGCCCCGCCTCGCCCGCGTCCCCCATGCCGGCCAGCGGGATTCCCAACCAGATCGAGGCAGCATCCGACGACGAGATCTTCGCGCTCATCGACAACGAGGCCTGATACCGGAGCCTTCGAGCCTCCGGGTGCGCGCGGCTTCGCCATTGGCGCGCACCCTTCGGCCTGACGGCCTCACCGACGTCGAGATATCCAGCACCGCCGAGACGACGGGTGAACGCCATGGCAGACGAACAGAAGCTGCGCGATTACCTCAAGCGGGCGACCGCCGAGCTGGTCGAGGTCCGCCGCCAGCTCGCGGAACGGGACGGCGCGGGCGGCGCCGAGCCGCGCGGCGACGCGGCGGGCCAGGGCGAGCCGATCGCCGTCGTCGGGATGGCCTGCCGGTTCCCGGGTGGCGTCGCCTCGCCGGAGGACCTGTGGGAGCTGGTCGCCGCCGGCATCGACGCGACCAGCGAGTTCCCGACCGACCGGGGCTGGGATCTTGCCCACCTGTACGACCCTGATCCGGCCAACCCCGGCACGTCCTACACCAACCGCGGTGGCTTCCTCGACGCGGCGGACCAGTTCGACGCGGGCTTCTTCGGGATCAGCCACCGGGAGGCCGTCGCGATCGACCCGCAGCAGCGGCTGCTGCTGCAGACCGCGTGGGAGTCGCTGGAGCGGGCCGGGCTGGACCCGACCCGGCTGCGCGGATCCGCCACCGGGGTGTTCGCCGGGGTGATGTACCACGACTACGGCTCGCGCGTGCGGTCGATCCCGGCCGCCGTCGAGGGATATGTCGGGATGGGCAGCGCCGGCAGCGTCGCCACCGGGCGACTGTCCTACCACTTCGATTTCAAGGGGCCCGCGGTCACGGTCGACACCGCGTGCTCGTCGTCGCTGGTGGCGGTGCATCTGGCGGCGCAGGCGCTGCGTTCCGGGGAGTGTGAGCTCGCGCTGGCCGGCGGTGTGACCGTCATGGCCACCCCGGCCGCCTTCGTCCAGTTCAGCCGGCAGCGAGCGATCGCGGCCGACGGGCGGTGCAAGCCGTTCGCGGCCGCGGCCGACGGCGCCGTCTGGTCGGAGGGCGTCGGTTTCCTGGTGTTGGAGCGGTTGTCGGATGCGGTGCGCCTGGGTCATCGGGTGCGGGCGGTGGTGCGGGGTTCGGCGGTGAATCATGACGGGGCGAGCAATGGGTTGACGGCGCCGAACGGTCCGGCCCAGCAGCGGGTGATCAGGCAGGCGCTGGCGAGTGCCGGGTTGAAGGGCGACCAGGTAGACGTCGTCGAGGCGCACGGGACCGGTACGCCGTTGGGCGACCCGATCGAGGCCGGCGCGCTGCTGGAGACCTACGGGCAGGACCGTCCTGTCGAGCGGCCGTTGTGGCTCGGGTCGCTGAAGTCGAACATCGGCCACACCCAGGCGGCCGCGGGCGTCGCCGGCCTGATCAAGATGGTCCAGGCGATGGAGCACGGCGTGCTGCCGGCGACGGTGAACGTCGACGAGCCTTCGCCGCATGTCGACTGGTCGGCGGGCGCGGTGTCGCTGCTCACCGAGACCGTCACCTGGCCGAGGACCGGACGACCTCGGCGGGCGGCCGTGTCGGGGTTCGGCATCGGCGGCACGAACGCCCACGTGATCATCGAGCAGGCACCGACGGCCCAGACAGCGCCGGCGGCTTCGTCGGCGGGCGTGGTGGCCGGGGCGACGCCCCCCGCGCCGGCCACCACTCCAGCCGACGACTCCCCGGTAGAACCCGCCGCGGTGCCCTTCGTGCTGTCCGGACGCGACGCCGAAACACTGGGTGCCCAGGCCGCGCGGCTACGCGCCCATCTGGGGGAGCGGCCGTCGCTCGAGCCCGCCGACGTGGCTTACTCCCTCGCCACCACTCGCGCGGCGTTCGACGAGCGGGCGGTCGTCGTCGCGGCCGGCCTGGACGACCTCCTCGCCGGGCTGGACGTGCTCGCCCGGGGAGGCAGCTCCCGCGATGTCCGGCGCGGTCGGGCTCGCGCCGTCCGGCCGGTGTTCCTGTTCAGCGGCCAGGGCAGTCAGCGGCTCGGGATGGGCCGTGGACTGGCCGCGCGGTTCCCCGTGTTCGCCGCCGCTCTCGACGAGGTCTGCGCCGAGCTGGACGCCCACCTGACCCGCCCGCTGCGCAGCGTCATGTGGGCGGCGCCCCAGGCGCCGGAGGCCGCCCTGCTCGACCAGACCTCCTACACCCAGCCCGCGCTGTTCGCGCTGCAGGTGGCCCTGTTCCGGCTGCTGGGCTCGCTGGGAGTCCGCCCGGACGTCGTCACCGGGCATTCGGTCGGGGAGATCGCCGCCGCGCACGTCGCCGGCGCGCTGTCGCTCGCGGATGCCGCGCTACTCGTCACCGCGCGGGGCCGGCTGATGCAGGCCCTGCCGGCGGGCGGTCTCATGGTGGCGGTGCAGGCGAGCGAGACCGAGGTCGCGCCACTGCTGGCCGGCGTGGAGGATCTCGTCGGCATCGCCGCGATCAACGGTCCGGACGCGGTCGTGCTCTCCGGAGCGGCGAGCGCCGTCGAGCCGATCGTGAGTCTGATCCAGGGCTGGGGCCGCAAGGTACGGCGCCTCACCGTGTCACACGCATTCCATTCGCCGTTGATGGCGCCGATGCTGGACGAGTTCGGCGACGTGGTGAAGCGGCTGACCTTCCACCCGCCGACGCTGGAGATCATCTCCGCTGTGACGGGAGCGCGCGCCGACGACGGCCTGCGCTCGGCGCGGTACTGGGTCGAGCATGTCCGGTCCCCGGTCCGCTTCGCTGACGCGGTGCTGGCCTGCGGCGCGGGAGACCACGACGTCTACGTCGAGCTCGGCCCCGACGGCACGCTGACGGCGATGGCGCGGGCGTCGCTGCCCGAGGACGCCGGCGCGGCCCTGGTGCCGGCGCTGCGCCGCGACCGGTCCGAGCCGGCCGGCCTCGCCGCCGCGCTCGGCGAGCTGCACGCGTGCGGAGCGGCGCTCGACTGGCCCGCGTTCTTCACCCCTCGCACGCCGAGCGTGGTCGACCTGCCGACCTACGCCTTCCAGGCACGGCGGCACTGGCTGGACGCCTCCGACGACGGTGGCCCGTCCGGGCCGGGAGTCACCGCCGCGGACCATCCGCTGCTGAGCGCCGCCCTCGAGCTGGCCGAACCAGGTCGGTTCGTGTTCACCGGCGAGGTGTCGGCGGGGGCACACCCGTGGCTGCTCGATCACGCCGTCGCGGGCACCGTCCTGGTACCCGGTGTCGCGCTGGCCGAGCTCGCCGCCTGGGCGGGCGGTAGGGCCGGGTTCCCGGTCGTCGACGAGCTGACGCTACAGGCGCCGCTGGTGCTGCCGCCCGACGGCGACGTCAGCATCCAGGTGTCGGTGGACGCCGACGAGCTGCCGGGCCACGCCCGGATCACGGTGTACGCGCGGGCCGGGGCCGAGTCCGTGGACGCCGAGCCGTGGACCGTGGTCGCGGCGGGCTCCCTCGCCAAGGCGTCGGCGGCCCAGCCGGCTACCGACGGGTCACCGGGTGTCGCGGCGTCGTGGCCGCCCGCCGGCGCAGAGCCGGTGCCCGCGGACCGGATCTACGACACGTTGGCCGGGCTCGGACTCGACTACGGGCCGGTATTCCAGGGCGTGCGGGCGGCGTGGCGATCGGGACCGGACGTCTGGACGGAGGCCGCGCTGGACGAGGACGTCGCTGTCGAGGGGTTCGCACTGCACCCGGCCCTGCTCGACGCGGCGCTGCACGGCGCGGTCATCGCCTCGGGCGTCGAGGCCGACGACCGCACGCGCCTGCCGTTCTCGTTCCGCGGTGTCCGTTTCGACCACACCGGCCCCGACGGCGCCGGACCGCGAGCGGTGCGGGTGAGGCTCAGCCGGACGGGCGGTGACACCGTCCGCGTCCAGATCGCCGACGCGGCCGGGCGCCCGGTCGCCGCCATCGAGACGCTGGTGACCCGACAGGTCCGGACGGACGCTCTGGCGGGGACCGGACCCGGCCCCCGCGGCGCGCTGTACCGGGTGCGGTGGAATCCGGTCCCGCCGGCCCAGCGGCCCGCGGTCGACGTCCGCTGGTCGATCGTCGGGGACGACGCAGCAATGCTCGCCGGGCTGCCGCGGAATGTCGAGCGCCATCCCGACCTCACGCGGGCGGCCACGGCCGGCACGCCGGTCGTCGTCGTGGCCCTCACCGACACCTCCACCGGCACCGGCGAAGGCGGCGACGTCGCGGCGGTCACCCACGCGGAGGCGCAGCGGGCGCTAGGCACGGTGCGGGACTTCCTCGCGGACGAACGCCTCACCGCCACCACCCTCGTCATCGTGACCCGCGGCGCGGTCCGGGCGGTGGCGGGCGACCGGGTGAGCGACCTGGCCGGGGCCGCGGTGCGGGGACTTGTCCGGTCTGCCCAGTCGGAGCATCCCGGCCGGATCGTGCTGCTCGACATCGACGACGACGGGGCCTCGCTCGCCGCCGTGCCAGGCCTGCTCGCCCTGGGGGAACCGGAGCTGACCCTGCGCCACGGCACCGCCCACGTGCCCGAGCTGGTCGTCGCGACGGCGTCCGCGCCGGGTGACCCGGCGGCCTGGGATGCCGACCCGGCGGGGACCGTTCTGGTCACCGGCGGCACCGGCGGGCTCGGCGCGACGGTCGCGCGCCACCTGGTGGCGCGGCACGGCGTGCGCCATTTGATCCTCGTCAGCCGGCGCGGCGCGGCGGCGCCAGGTGCCGAGGAGCTGCGCGCCGAGCTGGTCGCCGCCGGCGCCGAGGTCACCGTGGCCGCCTGCGACGTCGCCGACCGCGAGGCCCTCGCGCGGCTGCTGGCCTACGTTCCCGCCGAGCACCCGCTGAACCTGGTCATCCACGCCGCCGGCGTGCTGGACGACGGGCTGATCGCCTCGCTCACCCCGGAGCGGGTGGGCGCCGTCCTGCGGGCGAAGGTCGACGCCGCCTGGAACCTGCACGAGCTGACCGTCGACGGCCCGGGAACCCGGCTGGTGCTGTTCTCCTCCCTGGCGGGCACCCTGGGCAACCCGGGACAGGCCGCCTACGGCGCGGCCAACGCCTTCCTCGACGCGCTCGCGGCCCAGCGGCACGACACGGGCCAGCCCGCGGTCTCGATCGGCTGGGGGCTGTGGGCGGCGGACGCGGGCATGAGCGGTGGTCTCGCGGAGGCCGACCTGGCGAGGATGGCCCGGTCCGGCATAGCCGCGATGGCACCCGAGGACGCGCTCGGCCTGCTCGACGCCGCGCTCGCCGGCTCCGAGCCGGTCCCGTTGGCCGTGGCCTTCGACCGGGCGGCGTTGCGGCGGCGATCCGCCAAGGCCGCCATGCCACGCCTGCTGCGTGGACTCGTCCCGTCACCTGGCCGTCGCACGGCCCCGGCCACCGGAACCTCGGCATCCGTGTCCACCCCGGCGGCCCTGCGGCAGCGGCTGGCCGGCCTCGACGCGCCCGAGCAGCACCGGGTGTTGTTCGGGCTGGTTCGCGGGGCGCTCGCCGACGTCCTGGCGCATCCCAGCCCGGAGACGATCCCGCCCGACGATCCGTTCACCGATCTCGGCCTCGACTCGTTGACCGCCGTCGAGTTCCGGAACCTGCTCGCGGGCGCGACCGGCCTCGTCCTGCCAGTGACGCTCGCCTTCGACCATCCGTCGGTGACGGCGGTCGCCGACCACCTGAGCACCGAACTGGCGCCGCGGACAGAGTCGCGCCAGGCGCCGGTGGGGGCCGGCCAGCTCTTCGCCCTCATCGACTCCGCCGCGGCGGCGGCCTAGAGGGCCAAAGGAGGTGCGAAAATGCTCGTCCTTCGCACCTCCGGAGGCCCCGTCCCCAGAAGCACTAGAGGGCCAAAGGAGGTGCGAAAATGCTCGTCCTTCGCACCTCCGGAGGCCCCCGTCCCCAGAAGCACTAATGGGAGTGGGGCAGTCCGAATGCCTATGACAACCGCACGCGACCTGTGGATCCAGAACTTTCACCCCGCGCCACTCGCCCCCTGCCGGCTGGTCTGTTTCCCCCATGCGGGCGGCTCCGCCAGCTTCTACCACCCGATATCCCGGTCACTCGCGCCCGCGGTAGAGGTGCTGGCCGTTCAGTATCCGGGAAGGCAGTTCCGCCGGGCAGAGAAATGCATCGAGGACATCGGCGAGATGGCCGACCGGATCTGTGACTCCCTGGCTCGGCACGCCGACCGCCCGATGGCCCTCTTCGGCCACAGCATGGGGGCGGTGCTGGCGTTCGAGGTCGCGCTGCGCCTTGAGCGGGCAACGCCCGACACGGTCATCCACGTGTTCGCGTCGGCTCGGTCCGCGCCCTCGGTTCACGGCGGCGAGGCGATACACGAGCGCGACGACGAGGCCCTGCTGGCCCACCTGCGGCAGCTGGGCGGAACGCAGTTGAAGCTGCTCGGTGACACCGAGCTGCTGCCGTTGATCCTGCCGGCTCTGCGTAGCGACTACAGGGCGGTCGACCGCTACCGTCACCGCGCCGGTGAGCGGTTGCGCTGTGCCGTCACGGCGCTGACCGGAGACGCGGACCCCGCCGTCTCGGTCGACGCCGCCCGCGGATGGCGTGACCACACACAGGGGTCATTCGACCTGTGTGTCCTCCCTGGTGGTCATTTCTACCTGGACTCGCAGTCGGCGGCGGTCGTCGAGGTCATTCTCGGCAAGCTCCGAGGTCTCCCCGCCTCGGAGTTCCAGCACGCCGCGGGTCCGCGGGCGGCGGTCGACATCCCCACCCCACGCACCAGACGGCCCGGGGATTCGCCCGGCCGCGGGCCTGGTGACCGGGCCGCGGCCGGGGACCGGCCGTAGCCGGATGAGCCCCGATCTCGACGGAGGTTGAGCCCAATGCACGGTTATGACGTCTTCCGGCACTACGAACGCAAGCGTTGGACGCTCGACGAGCTCCCGTTCGACGAGATCGACCAGGATCTGGTGCGGCCCGAGTACGTGACCATGGTCAAGAGTGCCGTGATGGGTGAGGCGAACTCGATCGCGGCCCAGCACGGCTTCCTCAACGAGTTCGACGACTACGACTTCTCGGCG
>NZ_MBLO01000053.1 GCF_001854805.1 Pseudofrankia coriaricola | reverse complement strand
CTTCTTGATCTCGTCGCCGCAGATGGACGCGACCGACTGGCCGGCGGGCTCGCTCCCGGTGACCGCGGCCCCGGCGACCCGGGGGTCGCGTAGCACTCCCTCGACCTGGCGGGCGCCGATCAGCAGGGTCTGGAAGGCGCCGGGCGGGAAGCCGGCTCTGGTGAACAGGTCCTCCAGGTAGAGGGCGCACTGCGGCACGTTGGAGGCGTGCTTGAGCAGGCCGACGTTGCCGGCCATGAGCGCGGGTGCGGCGAACCGGGTGACCTGCCACAGCGGGAAGTTCCATGGCATCACGGCGAGCACGACGCCGATCGGCTGGTAGCGGGCGTATGCCCGGCTGGCGCCGATGGCGGACGGGTCGTCGAGTGGCTCGTCGGCGAGGAACGCCTCGGCGTGCTCGGCGTAGAAGCGCATGCCCTTGGCGCACTTGGCGGCCTCGGCCTCGGCGGAGGTGAGCGTCTTGCCCATCTCGGTCGTCATCGTCACGGCGATGTCGCGGCGTTCGGCGTCGAGCAGGTCCGCCGCGGCGCGCAGCAGGCGGGCGCGCTCGGCGAAGGTCGTGCGCCGGTAGCTCGCGAACAATGAGCGAACGCTCGCTACCAACGTAGGGTGAGCCTGCCCGGCCTTCTCGGTTCTCCGGGGAAGCGAGCGAGATCTCTCTAAATAATTCTCACTTGTGCGTAGGTGAGTGTCATCAAGGGTTCCTGATCACGGTACGAGCCCGTCGGCGACAAACCCCGCGTGATCGGATGACGGATGCGGTCCCACGGCATCACAACCGGGGGCTGCGGAGCAGCGTGACTCGCTCGCGGGCAGCATGACCGGATGGATGCTCGGGCGTCGACGCCGCGAGGTACCGCTCTGTCCTGTTGACGTGGCGGAGCGGCCGGCGCATAGGGCGCCCGTGCTTGCTAGACGGACTTGGTGGCGGGTTCGAACCGTGTGTCGACGACCCGCCGCCAGCCCTGGGATGCGTATGCCGCGTCGACGTTGGCCGCCGCTGCCGTTGCTGCCCGAGCGGGGTCGCCGTCGGCGACGGCATCGACGATCTCGCGAAGGATGTTTGCCCTTAGGGTCCGTGTCTCGCGCGGAGCACGCTTGATGAGCTCGATCGAGGTCGCCCACTCGATCTTGAAGCGCACTACGTGCATGAGCGCGACCAGCGTGCTGTTCCCGGACGCGATGGCCAGTTGCTCGAAGAACTGCCCTTTCAGGGTGCGCATGTCCTCGTACCGCTGGTCCCGTCTCGCCCAGATGCCGTTGTCGAGGAGCCTGCGCAGCTCCGCGAGCTGGTCGGGTGTGCGCCGTGTCGCCGCCTGCGCCGCGGCGAGCGGTTCGAGGACCGCCCGTACGTCGAGGAGGTCGTGGGCGGCGTCGGCGTCGAGGGCGGCGACGAAGGTGCCGCCGTAGCGTTCGGATCGGACGAATCCCTCGGACGCGAGCGCCCGCAGCGCCTCCCGCATCGGGATGCGCGACACGCCGAGCTCGGCGGCGAGCCGTTCCTCCCAGAGGCGTTCACCGGGCGCGAGTTCGCCGCGGGTGATCCGCTCGCGGATCGCCTCGACAAGCTCGCTCAAGCTGCGCCGGGGCAGCGGCCCGTTCGTCGGTGCCGGCTCGGTCACTGTCCGGGTACCGTCACACCGGGGCGCGGTTCCAGCAGCTCGAACCGCAGCCCGGCGTGTACGTGGTAGGTGAACGTCCTGGGGATCTCCCCGCCGTCGCCGACACCGGCGATCTCGATGGGGCATGGCCCGGCGATCCGGCTGCTGTCCTCGCCGAGGTCGCCCGCGTAGTAGGCGAGGTGGTGCAGCAGCATCCGGTCGTCGCCGAGTGCCCACGGTGTGTCGGGAATCGTCTGGATCACCTCTAGGCGTGGGTACTGCGTCGTCACCGCGATCTTAAGCTGGATGTCCCGGGTGCCGTGTTCGGCGTCGTGCATCGCCAGGGTTCGATCGAATACTCCCATCCACTCCACGCCGAGGTTGCCCGAGAGGGCCTCCATCGCGGTCTCGAGGTCTGCCACGACGATGCCGACGTGGTCGAGGTTCGGGTTGATCATATCTGTCGCACCTTCACGTGTGGGCGGCGTCAGCAGTGGCCGCCGCGGCCGTCGCCGAACGCTGCGAGCGTTCGGCGACGGCCGCGGAATCTGGGACTACCTCGGGCTTCGGGGAGTGGGCGGCGTCCCACCGGCGGGACGCCCGGGGCTCTTAGGCCGTCTTCACTGCCGCGTTCGCGGTGAAGTCGGCGAGGGAGGTGAGGGTGCGCTCCCGCGGGCCGTAGGAGACGATCGAGATGTCGTGGCCGGCGGCCTCGGCGCGCAGGGCGCCGACGGTGCTGTTCTCCCGGGGGCGGATCCCGAAGGGGTCGAACGAGAACAGCCGCATGGCGTTGAGATGGCTGATCTTGTTGATCTGGTCGGCGCTCAGGCCGTGGATGGCCTGTTCCATGACCTCGGGCGATTCGGGCCAGGTGCTGTCGGAGTGGGGGTAGTCGCACTCCCAGGTCACCAGGTCCTCGTTCAGCTTGTCGAGGTTGGCGGCGCCGAAGTCGTCGACGACGAAGCACGTGATGAGGTGCTCCTTGAAGATCTCGCTGGGTAGGTGGCCGCCGAGGTTCGGCCGGGTCCAGGCCTTGTGGCGCTTGTAGACGTAGTCGGCGCGCTCGAGGAAGTAGGGGATCCAGCCGATGCCGCCCTCGGCCAGCGCGATCTTCAGGGTGGGGAACTTCTGGAAGATCGGCGACCAGACGAGGTCGGCGGCGGTGGGGTAGAGCTTGATGGCTGAGCAGGTGATCTCGACGTTCATCGGGGCGTCGGGCGCGGTGACGATGCCGGTGGTGCCCGAGCCGATGTGCATGGTCACGACGGTCTCGGTCTCGGCGCAGGCGGCCCAGAACGGGTCCCAGTGCTCGCTGTGCAGGGACGGGTAGCCCAGCGCGTGCGGGTTCATCGAGAACGACACGCAGTGGGAGCCTTTGGCCGCGGTGCGGCGGATCTCGTCGGCCATCAGCTGCGTGTCCCAGATGGGCGGGATGGTGCAGGGGATGAACCGGTCGGGGTAGGACCCGCACCAGGCCTCGATGTGCCAGTCGTTGTAGGCGCGCACGACCGCCAACGCCAGCTCCGGGTCCTGGTCGGCGCGGGTGGCGAAGAACTGGCCGCAGAACCGGGCCATCGACGGGAAGTTCAGCGAGGCCAGCACGCCGTTCGCGCTCATGTCCTTCACGCGCTCGTGGACGTCCCAGCAGGCCCGGCGCATCTCGTCGAAGCGCTGGGGTTCCAGTCCGTACTCCTCCGGCGGGCGGCCGGCGACGGCGTTGAGCCCGGAGTTGCGGGCCTCGCCCTCGCCGAACACCCACTTGTCGCTGATGGCGTCGGAGACGACGCGGGGAGCCCGGTCGGCGTACTTGGCGGGGATGAAGTCCTTGAACATGTCGGCCGGCTCGATGACGTGGTCGTCGACGCTGACGAGAATCAGGTCGTCCTTGCGGACCGCGGGTTCGAGAACGAGGCTGTCCGACGTTGGGGTCCTGTGTTCCACGACGGGAACTCCTCTCAGATGATGGCGCCTTGGTCTTTGAGGGCCGCGAGGTCGTCCCACGAGTAGCCGTACTCCAAGAGAACCTCCTCGGTGTGCTGTCCGTGCTCGGGTGCCCGCCGCAACGCGGTGAGCGCGTGGCCGTCGAACTGTGCCGGCGAGGCGATGGTCGACAGCGGCGGGCCGGGCTCCTCGCCCGGCAGGAGGTATCCGTTGGCGAGGACCTGCGGGTCGCGCACGACCTCGGCCGGGGTCTGCAGCGCGTCCCACACCCCGTCGAACGTGGCCAGCGCGTCGCGCCACTCGTCGAGGGTGCGTACCGCGAACACCTCGTCGAGAAGATCGACGAGCTCGACGTTGTTGGCCATGCGGGCGTGGAAGTCCACGAAGCGTGGGTCGTCGATCAGCTCGGGCCGGCCGATGTGCTCGCAGAAGCTTCGCCAGTACGGGTCTGGCTGGATGACGACGAGGTGCAGCCAGCGGCCGTCCTTGCAGCGGTAGGGGTTCGACAGCGGGTTGCGCGGCGCCCGGCGGTCCTGGCCGCGCATCAGCGAGCCCTCCGGCCCGGCGTTCGCCTCCATCATCAGGATGGTGGCGTTCATCCACAGCCCGCCGGCGAGCAGCGAGACGTCGATCTCCGAGGGCGTGCCCGTGCGTTCCCGCTTGAACAGCGCGGCGGCGACCGCGCCCGCGCCCGAGAGCCCGCCGACGCAGTCGCCGATGCCGCCGGGCGGTCCAGTCGGAGCCGGCGCGTCCGGGGCCGTGAGGAACTGGGCGATGCCGGTGCGTGCCCATGCGGCCGCCGCGTCGAAGCCGGGGGTCTCGGCGTCCGGGCCGCGGGTCCCGTAGCCGCTGGCCCGGATATAGATGATCGAGGGGTTGGCCGCGCGGATGTCGTCGGCCTCGATGCGAAGCCGGAAGCGCGAGCTGGGCTGCAGGCTGGTGACGAACACGTCCGCGTCCGCGACGAGGCGTAGCAGCGCCTCGTGGCCCGCGGTGGTGGACAGGTCGAGGGCCACGCTGCGCTTACCTCGGTTGGCGAGTTCGATGGTCGGGCTCACCGCGCTGGTGCGGAAGAACCCGCGGTAAGGGTCACCGCCGCCGGTCGTCGGCTCGATCTTGATGACGTCGGCGCCCCAGTCCCCGAGGACCGCGCCGCACGTCGGCGCGAACAGCCACGCCGCCACCTCCACCACCTTGACGCCCGCTAACAGGTCGTAGCTGAGCTGATCCGGCACGAGTCATCCTCCCGGTCCTCGATGTCGCCCCAGCAGCGACTTCTGCGCATGACTTGTATACAACAGGCGGCGCGGTGGTTGTATGCACCGCCCTATGGTTGTATACATCGGTAGTTGAAACTCGGCCACCTGTTCACGCTGACCCGCTCCGCCCGACAGCCCGACGACGACCCCGCTCAGGTGCTCGAGACGGCGGCTCTGGCCGGCGCGCGGGTGACCCCGCCGCCCGCGCGGCGGTGCGTCACCGCTTGGGCGATGGCGCGGGTCGGCACATCTCCAAGGCCAGGGAGGCAGACGAAATGCCAACAACAACGGCGCTTGACATACAGCCAGTGACATCGGCGGTCGGTGCGGTCATCGGCGGAGTCGATCTCCGTGAGCCGCTCGGCCCTGACGTTGTGCGTGCGCTGCGCCAGGCGCTCCTCGAGCACGGTGTGATCTTTTTTCACGGCCAGGAGCTGACCCGGGACCAGATGCACGCGTTCGTGACGAACTTCGGCACGCCGATCCCGGAGCCGTTCTCCTCCGGCGGCAAATCCGAGGTGGTGAGTGAGAACGATCTCCTGGGTGCCCGGCGGGCGACGTCGGTGTGGCACTCGGACACGACGTACGTCACCGAGCCGCCGAGCCTGACGGCGCTGCGGGCGGTCAGCCTGCCGCCGGTCGGTGGGGACACCTGCTGGGGCAGTATGTACGCGGCCTACGACGCCCTCTCAGCGCCGCTGCGGGGCATGCTCGACGGCCTGACCGCGGTGCATTCGGTGTTCCCGGTGATCGAGCGTATGGGCCAGTCCGGCACGGAGCATGCCAACCACTCCGCGTCGTCTCACGGCCTGGAGCACGTTCATCCGGTGATCCGGGTGCATCCCGAGACCGGGCGTAAGGCCCTGTTCGTCAGCGAGGGGTGGACCACCCGCATCGTCGAGCTGACGCCGGCCGAGAGCGCCCACCTGCTCGCGCTGCTGTTCGAGCACGTGAAGTCGCCGGACTTCACCATGCGGCACCGGTGGGCGCCGAACGATGTGGCGATGTGGGACAACCGCGCCGTCCAGCACTACGCGGTGCCCGACTACGGCAGCACCCGGGTGATGCAGCGCGTCGTCCTCGCGGGCGACCGGCCCTACGGCCCCAGCTGAGCCGCCCTTGTGGCCGATTCGGATTCGGAAAGGAAGGATCAGATGTGACGACGGACCTGACCGTCGATGTGTCACCCGAGGTCCAGCGCCGGCTCTACGAGCTGATGACGCTGATGAAGGCGGCTGACGATCGGTTAAGCAAGGGGATCGCGTCGGGCGAGTTGGTCTGCGTGTACTGGCCGTCGCGCGGACAGGAGGCGATCGCCGCGGCGGCGGGTGTGTGCCTTCGTGAGGACGACCGGCTGGTCACGACTTACCGGGGGCTGCACGACCTCATCGGCAAGGGCGTGCCGCTGGTGGAGATCTATGGCGAGATGCTGGGCCGGCAGGTGGGGGCCGCCCGGGGCAAGGGCGGGACGATGCACATCGCTCGCCCGGAGTCCGGCGTCATGCTCTCGACCGGGATCGTGGGATCGGGGCCGCCGGTCGCGGTCGGGCTGGCCATGGCCGCCCGGCGCTTGGGTCTCGACCGGGTGACCGTCGCGAGTTTCGGCGACGGGGCCACGAACACCGGCTCGTTCCACGAGGCGGCGAACATGGCCGCGTTGTGGGACCTGCCGGTGGTGCTGGTGTGTCAGAACAACCAGTACGGCGAGATGACGCCGACCGAGCACACCATGAAGATTGCCCACGTCGCCGACCGGGCGGCCGGGTACGGGATGCCCGGCGTCCGCGTCGACGGCAACGACCCCATAGCTCTCGTCGTGGCGCTGACGGACGCGGTCGAGCGGGCCAGGAGCGGCGGCGGCCCGACGCTGCTGGAGTGCGTGACGTTCCGGCTGCGCGGCCACTACTTCGGCGACCCCATGGCCTACATGCCCGAAGGGCAACTGGCCGCCGCTTCGGCGGCCGATCCTGTCCCGCGCTTCCGGGCCCGTCTGCTGGAGGCCGGGAACTTTGGCGAGCTCGATCTCGACGAGATCGAGCGGGCGTCGGCCGCGGCTGTGGAGGAGGCGCTCGCGACGGTGCTGGCGGCGCCGGCGACGGCGCTCGACGAGCTGGACCGCGACGTGTACGCCGACCCGCGCAACTGCCCAGCATAGGGCCGACGCGGCCCCTACCTGCTTTGTGTACCCACCTGCTCGGCGTACCGGCACCTGCTCCGTGTACCGGTACCTGTTCCGTGTAGAGGCGGACGTGGACGAACAACGAATGACAATGACCCAGGCGCTGAACCTGGCGTTGGATCAGGCGCTGGCTCATGACGAGCGCGTCTTTCTCCTGGGCGAGGACATCGCCGATCCAGGCGCCTCCGGGCCGACCGCCAAGCTTTCCACCAAGTACGGCGTCGACCGGGTGCTGGACACGCCGATCTCCGAGGCGGCGATCGTGGGCGCCGCGATTGGCGCGGCGATGGAGGGGTTCCGCCCGGTCGCCGAAATCATGATCATGGACTTTATCGGTATCGCCGCCGACCAGATCGTCAATCACGCGGCGAAGCTGCGATTCATGACCGGGGGCCGGACAACCGCGCCCATCACGGTCAGGGTGCAGGTCTACGGCGGCCTGGGCACCGGCGCGACCCACTCCCAGTCGCTGGAAGCCTGGTTCATGCACGTCCCCGGACTGAAGGTGATCGTTCCCTCGACACCACGCGACGGCAAGGGCCTGCTCACGTCGGCGATCTTCGACGACGACCCGTGCATCTTCGTGGAGACGATCCGGCTGCGGGGGCAGCGCGGGCTGGTCCCGACCGACCCCGCCTTCGCGATCCCGCTCGGCCAGGCTGACGTGAAGCGACCGGGTACCGACGTCACACTGATCAGCTACGGCCGCGCGGTGCTCGACGCGCTTGGCGCGGCCGCGACCCTCGAGCAGGAGGGAATCAGCGCCGAGGTACTCGACCTGCGCACCCTGGTCCCGCTTGACGTGGAGGCGATCGTCGAGTCCGTGCGCCGCACGAGGCGGGCCGTCGTCGTACACGACGCGGTGCGGTTCGCTGGGCCCGGAGCGGAGATCGCTTCCATTCTGCACAGCGAGCTTTTCGGCGTGCTGGAGGCACCGGTAGAGCGGCTGGGTGCCCGGTTCGTCCCGAATCCAGGGCCGTCGGCGCTCGAATCACAGGTGTACCCGAGCGCAGACCGTGTCATCGCGGCCGTCCAGCGCACGCTGGCGCCGGCAACTGTCAGGGCAGGGGCTCATGGCTGAATTCGAGATCCGTATTCCGCGGATGTCCGTCGCCATCTCGGAGGCGGAGCTCCTCGACCTGCTCGTGGAGGAAGGAGCGCAGGTCAGCGAAGGTGATCCGCTCTTCCTGGTCGCGACGGACAAGGTCGAGTCCGAGATCGCCGCCGGCGCGTCCGGCACCGTCCACTGGAGCGGCGAGATCGAGACGGTCTACGACATCGGGGCCGTGATCGGAGTGATCCGCACAGCGGACTGACGCCGTCCGGAACCGACGCGAAGACCGCATGGAAGAAGGCTGATGCCGATGTCCGTCACCGACGAGCGCCGAAAGGCCGCTGCTCGTCCTGTGCCGTTCGGGATGCGTGACCGGTTGCGCGTGCCGAAGGAGCGTTACTACGACCGGGAGTTCTTCGAGCTCGAAAAGGAGCATCTCTGGCCGCGGGTCTGGCAGATGGCCTGCCGGCTGGAGGAGATTCCTCGCCCGGGGGACTTCGTCGAGTACGAGATCTGTGACCAGTCGGTCCTGGTAGTGCGCCAGCCGGACGGGTCGGTGAAGGCGTTCCACAACGCGTGCCGTCATCGGGCGACCCAGCTGTGCAAGGGTTCCGGGCGGCTGCCCGGGGGGCAGATCGTGTGCCCGTTCCACGGCTGGCGCTGGAACCTCGACGGCACCAGCTCCTTCGTGTACGGCGCCGACGGATTCGCGCCCGAGTGCCTGCGGCCGGACGACATCCGCCTTCGGGAGTGCCAGGTCGACACCTGGGGCGCCTGTGCCTGGATCAACCTGGACCCGGACGCCCGCCCGTTGCGGGAGGCCCTCGCGCCGGCGGCGGACGTGCTGGACACGGTCGGCGTCGAGAACATGCGGGTGTGGTGGTGGAAGGAGACCATCCTCAACGCGAACTGGAAGACCGCTCAGGAGGCGTTCCACGAGGGCTACCACGTGATGGCCACCCATCCGCAGCTCACCTCCGGCCTCGGCGAGGACTACCCGTACGCGAACACCGAGTACACCGCGTTCGAGAACGGCCACGGCCGGTTCCAGGGCCGGTTCGACCCGTCCGCGGGTGGGGTCTCCCAGGGCCGCCCCGCGCAGGCGTTCCTCGACCGGTCCCGGACCTTGTGGGAAGGCCAGGACGCGATGACGCTCGAGCGCGACCTGCACGTCTTCCGGGGCATGCGCAACCGGGTCCCGCCCAGCGAGGACTTCCCCACCGCGGCGATCAAGGCGTTGTCCGACTACGCGCAGGGTGCCGGGATTCCGTTCCACCCGACGCCGGAGGGCATGCGGCTGTGGGGCGGTGAGGTGTTCCTGTTCCCGAACTTCATGGTGCTTCCCCAGTTCGGTAACGCCCTGTCCTATCGGATCCGCCCCCACAACGACGACCCCGAGTGGTGCCGCTTCGAGGTGTGGTCGCTGACCATGTATCCCGAAGGCGACGAGCCTGGTCGGGCGAAGCTGAAGGGGCGGTTCGCCCCCGACGACCACGAGAACTGGGGCCTGATCCCGCGCCAGGACTTCTCCAACATCGAGCGCATGCAACGCGGCCTCCACTCGCGCAGCTACGAGCAGCACCGGCTCGCCACCGAGATGGAGCAGATCATCAGCAACATGCACGCCGAGCTCGACCGGTACCTCGCCGGCTGAAGGCATCCCAATGACACAAGACCGCTTATCAGAGGGGGCGACCGTGTCGGAATCGGAGTACACCACCGACGTCGTCGTGGTGGGGTCGGGCGGCGGCCTGTGCGGCGCGCTCACCGCGGCGACCAGCGGCTTGGAAACCCTGGTCATCGAGAAACTGCCGATGATCGGGGGTGCGACCGCCATGTCGGGCGGCATCCTGTGGCTGCCGAACAACCCGCTCATGCAGGCCGAAGGCGTTCAGGACTCCCTGGAGGAGGCCCTCGAGTACTTCGACGCCGTGGTCGGAGACGTCGGCCCGGCGTCCTCGCCGCAGCGCCGGCTGGCCTATCTCACCGAGGGCTCGAACATGGTCCGCTTCCTGCAGGAGCGAGGGCTGCGGTTCGAGCGCTGCGAGGGTTACAGCGACTATCACGAGGGCCAGCCCGGCATCCGCGGCGGAAAGGCGCGTGGGCGGTCCATCGAGCCCGTGGTCACCGATGGCAGGACGCTCGGGGACTGGTTCGCCAAGCTCATGCCGGGCATGACGATCGCGCTCGGGATCGTGGTGAAGACCCGCGAGGCCTCCATCCTGCAGGCCGTCAAGCGGCGGCCGAGGTCGATGGCCGCGGCGGTCCGCGTCGGGGCCCGCACGGCCGCCGGCAGGGTGCGGCGCCAGAAGCGGCTCGCCAACGGCGGGGCGCTGGTCGCCCAGACCCTCAAGGCGGTCCTCGACGCAGGCGTGACGGTCTGGACCGGTACCCCGCTGGTCGACCTGATCGTCGAGGATGGCCGGGTCGTCGGTGTCGTCGCCACCCGCGACGGCGAGACGGTGCGGATCCGCGCCCGCCACGCCGTGCTGCTGGCCTCGGGCGGGTTCGCCCGCAACCCGGAGATGCGCAAGCGGTACGGAAAGCAGCCCAACGACGGGTCCTGGACCATCGCGAACCCGGGCGACACCGGCGAGGCGATCGAGGTCGCCATGAAGCTGGGCGCCGCCGTCGACCTCATGGACGAGGCCTGGTGGCTGCCGGCCTCGGTGCAGCCGAACGGCCGGCCGAGCATGCACAACAGCGAGCGGAGCGAACCCGGCTCGATTGTCGTCGACAAGGCCGGCAAGCGGTACTTCAACGAGGCCGACTCCTACATGGCTGCCGGCCGGGCGATGTACGCGCACAACACCGACGGCGGCTCCATCCCGAGCTGGCTCGTCATCGACTCCCGCCACCGCGCCCGCTACCTGTTCGCGTTCAGGACCAACACTCCCGACGAGTGGCTCACCAGCGGCTACATGAAGAAGGCCGACACTCTGGAGGAGCTCGCCAGGGCCTGCGGCATCGACCCCGCCGGGCTGGTCGAGACGGTGGCGCGGTTCAACAGCTTCGCCGTGCAGGGCACCGACCCGGACTTCCACCGCGGTGAGGGCGGGCACGAGCGTTACCAGGGCGACTATGGCAACAAGCCGAACGCGTCGCTTGGCCCGGTCGCCAAGCCGCCGTTCTACGCCGTCGAGCTCTACCCCGGCGACGTCGGCACCAGCGGCGGCCTCCTGTCCGACGAGTACGCCCGCGTGCTCGACACCAACGGCCAGCCCATCCCCGGCCTGTACGCCGCGGGCAACTGCACCGCGTCAGTGATGGGCCGCAGCTACCCCGGCGCGGGTGCGAGCATCGGCGCGAGCTTCGTGTTCTCCTACATCGGGATGAAGCACGCCGCGCGCGTCGCCGCCGAACAAACCGTCGCCACGTGACCGGCTGGCCCCCCAAACCCGTCCCTCCTGCTCCTCCGCCGCGCCCGATGCCTGCCCCGCGGGTGGCCTCATGACGGTGGAGCAGGCCGGACGGCGGGGGCCGGTGGTCCACGTCGACCCCGTCGACGCCGAGCTCGAACTCGAACCGGACGAGACGATCATCGAAGCCGCCTGGCGGCTCGGCTACCACTGGCCCACGACCTGCCACGGCCAGGCGACCTGCACGGTCTGCCACGTCGAGGTGCTCAGCGGCGCCGAGCACCTGGTGCCGCCTGACGACGAGGAGCGGGACGCGCTCGAGACCCGGCTGCCCGGCGCGCAGCGCCGTGACCTCACCAGAATCCGGCTGGCCTGCCGGGCGCGGGCGACCGGCGACGCCGTCGTACGCAAGAAAGGCGTACGACCCACCCAGACGGTGCCCATCCCTCCAACGGGCCCGCTCTGAAACTGGCCCGGTGACGTCGGCGACGTCGGGGTCCTCTGCTGAATCCGTTGGCTTCTCTGAACCGGACGATGAGCAGGCTGGGGGTCGAGCTGCTGTGGGTGAGCACCTCGCATTCGCCGTTCCTGAGCCAAGGCTGGCCGGCCGTCCGCCGGCTGAAATCGCACTGTAGTACCGCGAACTCGAGGTGCACATGGCAAAGCAGAAGCTCATTATCGAGGTCCGGGTCAACGAGGGGGCGATGAGACAGAACAGCCCACATGTCCCCTACAGCCCGGAGGAGATCGCGGGCCAGGCGGTCGACTGCTGGCGACAGGGCGCGTCGGTGGTGCATTACCACGCCCGGGACCCCGAGACCGGTGCGCCGTCCTCGGACGTGGAGCTCTACGCGGACGTGGTGCGCCGGATCAGGCGGGAGAGCGATCTCATCACCTTCCCGACGCTGGGCGCGAGCATGCTGCCGACCGCGCAGGAGCGGCTGGCACACATCGTCGAGATGGCGAAGGACCCGGCAACACGGCCCGACTGCATCCCGGTCGACATGCTGACGACGAACCTCGACTGGTACGACTCGGAGCGCAAGGCGTTCAACAGTGTTGACCGGGTCTACCTGAACACGACGCAGATGCTCACGTACCTCTGCGAGACGACGGCCGCCATCGGGGTGCGGCCGGTGTCGATGATCTGGGACGTTTCCGGAGTGCGGCTCTCCGAGGCGTTCCTCGAGATGGGGCTCTATAAGGATCCGCTGTTCTGCGAGGTCACGCTGTTCGGCGACAGGTTCGTCAGCTTCGGGCACCCGGCGACGATCAGAGGTCTACACGCGCTGCTTGACTTCTTCCCGAAGCAGGCGGACTGGCAGTGGCTCACGAGCGTGATCGGCGGCAACCCGTTCCCGGCGCTCGCGGGCGCGATCGAGGCCGGCGGCCACGTCGCCATCGGCGTCGCCGATCACCCATTCAAGGAGCTCGGCTACCCCACCAATGCCGAGCTCGTCGCCCGCGTGGTCGAGCTGGCTCGCAGCATGGGCCGGGAGGTCGCCACCGCGGCCGAGGCCCGCGAGATGCTCGGCCTGACCGGAGGTGAGGGCTAGCCATGGGCATCCTCGACGGCAAGGTAGCCGTGATCACCGGCGCGGGGTCGGGGATCGGGAAGGCCTCAGCGAAGGTCTTCGTGCGCGAGGGCGCCAGGATGGTGGCCGCCGACATCAGCGGCGCCGAAAAGGACACCGCGGCCGAGGTCGGCCAGGCCGTGCTTCCCGTCCACTGCGACGTATCGAACGACACCGACGTGGCCGCGCTGTTCGCTGCCACGCTCAAGGAGTTCGGCCGGGTCGA
Source organism: Pseudofrankia coriaricola (assembly GCF_001854805.1). Lineage (GTDB taxonomy): Bacteria > Actinomycetota > Actinomycetes > Frankiales > Frankiaceae > Pseudofrankia. Next base: position 26,392 of record NZ_MBLO01000053.1, on the reverse strand, counting down.
TGCCGTGATCAACGTGGCCGGCACGCACGGCACCCGGCACCCGGACGTGCTGAGCGTCGACGAGTTCGACAGGATGACCGCGGTGAACCTGCGTGGCGTCCTGTCGGTCATGCAGCACGCGCTTCCCCTGATGCTCGCGGGCGGCGGCGGGGCGTTCGTCAACGTCTCCTCGGTCTCCGCGATCAACGTCCAGAACCGGACGTCTTTCATGTACGCCGCCGCCAAGTCCGGTGTCCACGCGCTGACCAAGTCCGTCGCCGTCGAGTACGGCCCGCGAGGCATCCGCGCAAACGCCATCGCGCCCGGCTTCACCTTCACCGACATCATGCCCGAACGTCTCCTGGCCGAGATGGGCCCGAAAGCCGCCCTCAACCGGGCCGGCAGACCGGAGGAACTCGCCGAGGTCGCGGCCTTCCTCGCCTCCGATCGAGCCTCGTTCGTAACTGGCGTCGTGATCCCTGTCGATGGCGGCTGGACAGCAAGGCTCGCCTGACACAGCCGCGTCCGGGTGATCGGAAACGAGAAAGACGATGGCGCGAAGACCCATCGTCGAGGCCCGGACCGGCGGCCGGAAAGACGAATTCACGCACGGTTCTCGCCGAGGAGGGAACGCTCACATGATGACTCAGGCAGAGCGGGAGATGGCATACGAACGGGTCCGAGAGCAGCTCGGCCTCGACATGATGGGCACGGGGCAGGATGCCGCGCCGTTGCCGCCGCGGCTCGGGCGTGAACCGCGGCGCGGGTCGGCGTTACCGATCGAGTCCGAGGTCTACGCCGCCGTCAAGCTGTACGAGTACGGCGAGATCTGGGGCCGTCCCGGGCTGGACCTGCGGACGCGGTGCTTTATCAGCATCGCCGCCGTGGCCGCCATGGGCCACGAGGACCAGCTGTACCGCCAGATCAACAGCGCCCTGAACGTCGGGATGACGCCCGAGGAGGTCCACGAGGCGTTGATCCAGGTCAGCGTCTACGGCGGCATCTCCGCATGGGAGCAGGGGGTCGGTGTCGCCAACGAGGTGTTCGTCGCCCGCGGCATCCTTTCGCCCGGCGACGGTGTCACCGTCGAGCTGAAGGCCCCGATGGACCACGACGACCGCAAGGCCGCCGCCGGGCGAATGATGGCCGCGGTAGGCGCCGGCCGCCTTGGACTGACGCCTGATGCGCCCCCGCTCGAGGCATTGCCGGGGGCGGTGGGGATGCGGACCGACACCACGGCCATCAGCCAGGAGCTCGCGTGGATCGGCGGCCACTACGGCTACGGCGAGGTGTGGGGACGGCCCGGACTGGAGCTGCGGACGAGGAGCTTCCTCACCATGGCGATCCTCCAGGTGATGCACGAGAACGACCAGCTGCAGTTCCACGTGAACAACGCGCTGAACCTCGGGATCACGCAGGACGAGGTGCAGGAGGCGCTCGTCCAGGCGGGCCTCTACGGCGGCACCTCCGGCTGGAACCTCGCCGCGAACGTCGCTCGGTACGTCTTCCAGCAACGCAGGCTCGCGGGCCAGTAGTCATCCCCGACGGCAACACGTTCGACGAACGCGAGGTGACATGGACACAACGACATCGGATCCCGGCCCGATTGACGACGAGTGGGTGGAGCGGCATTTCGACCACCTGTCCCCGGCGCTCGCCCGTGAGTTACACCCCACGCTTGCCCGGGCCCGGTCGCTGTGCCCGGTCGCGCACAGCGACCAGTATGGTGGTTTCTGGGTCGCCACCCAGTACGAGGATGTGCTGCGCATCGCCCAGGACTGGCAGACGTTCAGCTCGGAGCTCGGCATCACCGTGCCGCACGTCGCCGCGCCGATGAAGAGCCTCCCGGTCGGGATCGACCCGCCGCTGCAGCGCACGTTCCGCCGCGTGATCAACCCCTATTTCCGGCCCTCGGTGGTCAGCGAGTGGGAGCAGCGGACCCGTGAGCTGGTGAACGGGCTCATCGACGGCTTCATCGCCGCCGGCGAGTGTGACTTCATGACGGAGTTCGCCCGGCCGCTTCCGGGGCTGGCGTTCTTCGACCTGGCGCTGCACGCGCCCACCGAGGACCTCGAGGAGGTCAACCACTACGCGACCATGGCGTCGCTGCCCCACCTGCCGGAGTCGAGGGAGTGCCTGGGCAAACTGTCCGCCTGGATCGGCAGGTTCATCGCCCGGCGGCGCGGGCAGCCGGCCCGCGGCGACGTGGTGGACGCCGTGATCAACGCCGAGATCGAGGGGCGGCCGATCACCGAGGAGGAGGCCATCGGGACCATCCAACTGCTGATCCTCGGCGGTCTCGAGACAACGGCCGGCGTGCTCGGGATGGCGATGCTCCGGTTCTGCAAGCATCCCGAGATCCCGGCATTGCTCCGCGCCCGGCCAGAGCTGATCCCGACAGCCGTCGAGGAGCTGCTGCGCCTCGACGGCTCGTTCATCTGCATCGCCCGCACCGCCAGGCACGACACTGAGCTGGCCGGCCACCAGATCAAGGCGGGCGAACGGGTCCTGCTCTACTGGGCCTCGGCCAACCGCGACGAGGCCGAATTCGACGACCCTGACGACTTCGACCTCGACCGCGCGCGAAACCGCCACATCGCCTTCGGCGCCGGGCCACACCGCTGCGCCGGCTCCAACCTTGCCCGTATGAACCTGCGCATCGCTCTGGACGAGATCGTCCGACGGCTCCACGACATCAGGCTACGGACGGGAACAGATATCGACTTCCACTCGACCTTCAACCGCGCGCCGCTGTCCGTGCCGATTTCTTTCACTCCCGGTGCTCCAGCACACGTCTCGTCCCCCTGAACTCACAGGTGCGCTGGTGAGGTCACGTCCGCTGAGCTGCCCGGGACCCGGCGGCTCAGCGGACGTTGGCGACGAGAAAGGCAGGGCGAGCGGTTCGCCCGGCCGGTGACCAGCGCCGTCTCGCATCGGCGACCTGGCGCCGTCCCCTGACGGCGACGCCCTGCGGCGGTCGACATCGACGCGACCCACGCCACGGTCGCTGGCGGCGCGTATGACATGCGTTTCGACGAGTTCGGCGGCAGGTCCGTCTGGCCAGGCGCAGAGAGGAGGCCGACCTATGGGGTTCGTCGGGGAACGGATGGCGAGGATCGAGGACCACCGGCTGTTGACGGGCCAGGGAAGGTTCGTCGACGCCGTGACGTGACCGCGCATGTTCCACGCCGTGTTCGCGAACTCGTCGCTGGTGAGGCGGTGTCTTTGGCCCGACGCTTCCCACGACGGGTGACCTGGCCTGGCATGGGATCCGGGTGGTGATCATCGCGCCTGGAGTCGTTGAGACGCCCCTGCTTGCCACCGTCTCTGAAGAGTACCGTGTGAGGCTGGCCGAGCTGGTATTGTTCCCGGCCTGGCTCGGGAACGCAGACGAGCGCGCCTGGCTCGTCTGCATTGCCGTCGAGCACGTCTACTTTGTGTGAGGGCCACTCCGAGGTCCAACGGTATCGTCGGCAACCGCCATCCGAGGCCCTCATGGAAGTCGTACCGCGTCCATATCTGCGGCTCGGGCACTCCCGCCGGAACATCTGCCCCGGCCCGCCGCAGCCCGGCGGGTGGTCGGGATGGAGGCGACCGGGTTCCTACCGGAAGCCGATCTTCTGGCCGCTCAGTGCTCCTCATATGAAGACGGCGCTGGTCCGCAAGACCAACGTGATGGCTGCGGAGTAGATCTGTCGACTGGTCGAGCACGGCCTAGTGCGGTCCAGTTTTCGTCCCGCCCGAGCCGATCCGCCAACTGCCCGACCTCACCCGCCACCGCACCGAGATCGTGCGAGGCAGCATCCGCTTCCGCCCCACCCAGACGATCATCGGCATGCAAGCCTCCGGTTAAGACTGTTGGTTGAGGGCGGCCATCTGCTGCGGGGTGATGACGTCTCCGCAGGTGGCCGCGGTGCTGGTCGGCTGGAACCTCGATCCGTCCGGGCTGACCTTGACGATGTAGTAGCAGGTGGAGGTCTGGCGGTAGTTGGTGGACAGGTCGATGTGGGTGTCGGGGGTCATGCCGGCGCCGTTGTAGTTCTTGACGGCGCGTAGGTCGGTGATGAAGGACTCTCTGGTCGGGCATTGTCCGGCGGCCTGCAGGCCGCGGATGAACAGGTCGGCCGAGATCCATCCGTTCACCGCCATGTCCTGGGTTGCCGGCTGGATCTCGGGGGCGTAGTCGCTCATCGCCTGCTTGAACTTCCGCTGCCCGGCGGTATCGAGCTCGAAAGGCTGGATGCCGGTGAAGATCGACGCGCCGGCGAGCGCGGGGCCGTACTTGGCGAGGCTGCTGTTGTCGTAGCCCAGGGGCAGCAGAACGACCTTGAGGGTACCGCCTAGGGTTACGCCAAGCTTGGTGAGTTCGGGGAGCAACTGCGCGACCGCGTCCGGTATTAGCACGCCCGTGAGGGCGTCGATGTTGTTTTCCTTGATCTGTTGCGCGACGGCCTGGAAGTTTGTGATCTGGCTGGTGTAGAACGTTTTGACGATCTTGACGTTGCTGGCTTTCAGACTCGCGACGACCTGCTGGGTGAAGTCCCCGTTGGTGGCGTTCCCGTCGAGGGCGAAGACGGCCGCACGGGTCCCGCCCTGCTCGTGGACGTACTCGCCCCAGGTGGTGCTGGAGCCATCCCCGAGGTAGAACCACGAGAACATGTTGTTCATCCCCAGCCAGACCCTGTCGCTGGCGACGCCCGTGACCGGGATGTTGCGCTCCTGTAGGAGCTCGGCAGAGCCCTTGCCGCCGCCGGGCGCGTAGATGAGCCCGAACACTTTCTCCTGGTCCAGGAGTTCCTGGACCATGCTCATGTTGAGCGTCGGGTCGGCTTGGTCGTCCCGCCAGGCATAGGTGACCTTGCGCCCGTAGACGCCGCCTTCCTGCTCGTTGAGGACGTGGAGACGGGCGTCCACGCCGGCCCGGAAGGCGCGCAATGCGGGCGCCACCGGGCCGGTGTCACTCCAGACCATGCCGGCCTTGACCTCGGTGGGCGTGACGCCGGGCACCGTCGTCGAGCACGCCCCGCCGGCGCTGGTGTCTCCCTGTCCGCCGCAGGCGGCGAGGGATGCGGCCAAGCTGCTGGTGCTGACCGCGAGCGCTGCCGCTCTCAGTAATCGCTTGCTGGTTGGCGACGTCATGCCACGGCTCCTTTGGCGTCATCGTGACGGCGCCTGCCCGGCTGGGTGAGCGTCCATCGCGCGGGGAGGGCCGCATGCCGACGCGGCGTCGTCCCGTGCCGAAGATGGCGAGTACGGCCGGACGGTGCGTCGTCCTGGATGCGGCTGGTTCTTCCTGCTGACCCCGGTGTATACAACACTAGCCAGCTCTCGTATACACCGGGGTCGTTCTGGGTCGCGGCACACGGACTCGCGTAGACCCACGATCAGGGCGGCAGGCCAAGCGGCGGTGGACGCCACTACGGCGCCGGACGCACCGTCGGTGACGTCGCGGGCAGGCGCAGTCATCCGCGGCGGCGATTCGCGTTGGCCAGCTGGGCGCTGATCGTGACGAGTTCGCCGAGGCTTACGAGGGCCCGGTCCCGAGCAGCATGCCGAGCCAGGAGTCATGGGCCGTTCGGCCCGGCCAGCGTCGGCCGACGACTGCATTGACGAGCCACGAAGGAGCTCTCGGTATCACAGCCGAGTCCCCTGAGGTCGCCGAACCGCAGGTCCGTGCGGCCCCGGCCACGGTCCTTGGCCGTCAGCAGGGTCGAATCGGGATGTTTCGGGCATTCCGTTCGCCGAGCCGTCGGTGGGCGACGCGCGGTTCGCCGCTGGACATGATTCTGGAGCTGGCCTCATCGGCTCGCTCCCCGGGTGATCTGAACTGTCTGTGCGTGGTTGAACTGGTCGTATGCGCGGATGCGGTCGATGTAGTCGCGCAGGCCGTCTTCGAGGGTGTACGCCGGCGCGAATCCGAGGTCCTCCCTGAGCCGCCGAGTGCTCATCGCGAGGTGCGCGTGTCCGGGCATCTCGGTCGCGGACAACGTGATCGGTACATCGGGCAGGACTTTCCGTAGAGCGCGGGCGAAGTCGCCGACCGATCGGCGTTCGGAACCGACGTTGTACAGGTGGTGCGGCGGGTGTTCCGCGGTGAGCGCGAGCCAGGTCGCCCGTGCCGCGTCTGCCGCGTAGAGCCAGTCGGCCATGGCGTCCTCGTGGGGGAGCACGATCGGTTTGCCCCGGGCCGCGTCCTCGACGCGTGCCATGTAGTGCACGTCGGGTGGCGGTGTCATGAGGCCGGAGTCGTACGACCCCCGCCATGCTCGCCCGAGTCCGTAGGTGGATCCGAACCGGAGGACGACCGTGTCGAGACCGAGGAACCGTGTGAAGTGCCGCGCGAGCGATTCTCCCCAGACCTTCGAGTCGCCGTAGATGTCGGCCGGCTCCGGGACGAGGTCCTCCGTGAGGATGTCCACGTTCGGCCTGCCGTAGGCCGCTACGGAGCTGCCGAAGAGGACCCGTTTCACGCCGGCGGCGCGGGCGGCTTCCAGCACGTTCGCCATGCCGAGGCTCTGGACGGCGACCCATGGCACCGCCTTGCCGGGAGCGGGGCCGCCGAGAACGAACGCGAAGTGCGCAACGTGGCTTACGTCGTAGCTCTCGATCGCGGTGCGCACGGTGTTCAGGTCGGTGACGTCGCCCTCGATCACGTTCACCCGGTCGAGGACATCGGCGATCCGTCCTCGATCGACGCGGTTGTCGAGGACGACGACGCGCTCCGAAGGCTGTGCCTGAACGATGTGTCTGGTGAGGTAGGAACCGAGGAAGCCCGTCCCGCCCGTGATCAGAGTCGCCATGTGGACGCAGCCCCTACCGCGCGCCGACCCATGGCTGGTGGGAGCCGAGGCCCCCGTCGACGACCAGCGTCTGGCCGGTCACGTAGCCGGCCTTGTCCGACGCCAGATAGACCGTCATGTGGGCGATATCGTCGGGCAGCCCGAGGCGCGGCGTGAGTGCGACACGCTCCATGAGGTCGAGCATGTCGGCCGGGATGTGCTCCCGGTAGCGCTCGGACCAGACGCAGCCGGGCGCGATCGCGTTACACCGGATTCCCTGTTTGCCGTAGGCGGTCGCCACCGTGAGGGTCAGCCCGATGACCGCCGCCTTGGAGGCGGAGTACGCGAAGAGCCGATCGTCGCCGCGAAAGGCGGCGGGCGACGTGAAGTTGATGATCGAGCCGCCGCCGGTTGCCAGCATCGCCGGGATCGCGTGCTTGCAGCCAAGCATCGGGCCGCGCGCGTTGACGGCCATGATCGCGTCCCAGGTCTCCACGGGCATCTCGGTGAGATCGCGATCCAGCCGGACGAGACCGATGGCGCCGGCGACGTTCACGAGTGCGTCCAGGCGGCCATATTCGCGCACACTGGTCCCGACCATGGCGACGATGTCGTCCTCCTCGCTGACGTCGCCGCCGTGGCCGACAGCCGTTCCCCCCGCTTTCACTATCCCGTCGACGACGCTCTCGACATCGGCCTCCGGAAGATCGGAGACGACGACGGCAGCACCCGCCTCCGCAAGGCGGCGCGCGCACACCGACCCGAGATTCCCGGCGCCGCCAGTGACTATCACGACCTTGCCCGCCAGCTCCAACGCACTCTCTCCTTCTGATGGCGCGACCGCTCCGATTCCTGCCGCGGCTGGTCGCTGGTGCCACGTCAGACAACGTTTAGCTCGGCCGTCGGGTCCAGGCAGCCCCGGCAGCGTTGCTGGGAACCACGTGGACGCGACGGCCGAGCATACGGGTCACGGGCACCGCCGCAACTCTTTTCGTGTGATCAGGCGAGCCGTGCTGACCAGCCGCCGTCGACCGGGAGGATCGCGCCACTTACGAAGGAGGCGCGATCGGAGGCGAAGAAGGCCACCACCTCGGCCTGCTCCGCGGACTCGCCCGGGCGGCCCAGAGCAGCCTTCCGGGCCAGAGGCTCGAGCTTCTCCGCGGGGATGCGTCTCGTCTGTTCCGTGTAGTTGAAGCCCGGCGCGACGACGTTCGCACGGATGCCACGGGCGCCGTATTCGACCGCGACCGACTTCGTCAGGTGGTTCACGGCCGCCTTCGACGCCCCGTATGCGGCGGGGGCCCGCTCCTCCGCGTTGAACGAACCGACCGAGGAGATGTTGACGATGGAGCCGCCGCCGTTCTCGATCATCACGGGAATGGTCTTCTGCATGCAGAGCAGGACACCGAAGAAGTTGACCTCCGTGTGGACCGCGTACTCCTCGCTGCTGAGGTAGTCGACGTCCCATTTGCGGCCGGCGACGGTCGCCGCATTGTTCACGAGGACGTCGATGCGTCCGAACCGTGCCACGGTGGCGTCGATCATGCGCGTGACGTCGTTCTCCGACGCGACATCGGCGTGAATGGGCAGGACACGATCCCCTAATTCGGATGCCACGTCCTTCTCCGCGCCGGTGATGTCCACCGCGGCAACGAGCGCGCCTTCGCGGACAAACACCTCCGCGCAGGCCTTGCCGATGCCACGGCCCGCCCCGGTGATGATCGCTACCTTGCCCTCGAGCAGACCCGTCATCAGAAAAATCCTCGCTGTCTGAACACTTCCTGGCGGCATTGCTGGCGTTGCGCCAGCCAGAGTGGTTTCGAGCGCTATCGAGCAGGACACCCCGGCATGCGGGGCGCTTTCCGTCGCCGGTGGTGGCGGCGCTAGGGCGTTGCGAAGAATGCGATGTCGTCCAGCAGGCGCTGCTGGCGGGCGAGCACTTGGTCCGCCATCTCGGTGTGCGTGATGATGTAGGCGCGGTTCGCGCGGATGCCCCGCACGACGTAGGGCCCGACGGCCTCATGCTGCAGCATGCCCGAGGGGATCATGTCGGGTGACATAGTGCGCCCGGCCATCGGGTCGGGCAGCGGCCCACCGAAACGCGCCGGGCGATGCCGAGCAGTGGTCGAACCCAGGTTGGTGACCACCGCGCCGGGGCAGAGCACCGACACCCCGATGCCCTCGGGCGCCACCTCCATCCGCAGCATTTCGCCGTACCCGACGATGGCGTGCTTCAGAGCGGTGTACACGCCGGTGTCCGTGCCCCCCGTCTCCGCCGCGGGCAGCGCCAACAGGCCGGACATCGATGAGGTGACGACGATGTGCGACCCGCCGTCGTGCCCGCGCAGCAGCGGCAGGAAGGCCCTGACCACGCGCACCGCCGACATGAGGTGGAACTCGATGAACCAGGCCCACAGGTTCTCGTCGGCGGTTGTCAGCGGAGCATTGGTATGGACGCCGACGGTGTGAATGAGCACGCGTACGCCACCCAGGTCCTCCGCGCGCGCCGTGAGCTTCGCCAACGAGGCCTCGTCGGTCGCGTCGACGTATGCGGCGGTCGCGTCACCGCCGCGGCGGATGATCTCGTCGCGGGTCGCCTCCGCAGTCTCGACGTCGATGTCGGCGACGAGGACTCGCATTCCCTCCGCGGCGAGCGCTAAGGCGGTCCCGCGCCCGATTCCGCTCCCGCCGCCGACAACCACCGCGCCGAGCCGGTCCAGTAAGTCCATGTGTACCGCCCTACCTGTCGTTGGTGAAGAGGAATGCCTGGGCGAGCGGCCCGCCGCCGCCGGTCACGAGGGCGATCTGGGTGTCGGTGACCTGGCGGGGGCCTGCTTGGTTGCGTAGTTGTAGGAAGGCTTCGTAGGCGTGGCCGAAGCCGAGGTAGCGGCCTTCGGAGAGCTGGCCGCCGGAGGTGTTGAGGGGCAGGTCGCCGTCGCGGGCGATGCGTGTGCCGCCTTCGATGAATGGTCCTGACTCGCCTCGGGCGCAGAAGCCGAGCGCTTCGAGCCAGTAGAGGACGAAGATGCTGAAGCCGTCGTAGAGGTAGGCGAGGTCGACGTCGGTGGGCCGCAGTGTGGTGCGTGACCATAGCTGGTCGGCGGCCTTCATGGCGGCCATGACGTCGAGGTCGGGCCAGAACTCCCAGCTGGATGTCATTGGCCGGCCGCCGCCGACGGCCTCGAAGAAGACAGGTCGCTCGGTGTCGTGTCGGTGGTCGGCGTGGGAGATGACGAAGGCGAACGCGCCGTCCGCGGGGACGTCGCAGTCGAGAAGGCATAGCGGGTTGCTGATCATTCGGGTCGTGAGGTAGTCGTCCAGGGTCATCGGGTCGCGGAAGATCGCGTCGGGGTTGTCGGCGGCGTTGCGGCGGTCGTTGAGGGCTACCCAGGCCAGCTGCTCCCGGGTGGTGCCGTAGCGGTCGAAGTGGTGGCGCGCCCAGAGGGCGGCGAGTTGTGCCGGCGAGCCGACCCCGTAGGTCGTCCGCCACGGCGCGGGCATCTGGGACATCACTGCCGGGCGGCGGCCGGTGCCCTGGGCGGTGGACTCGGTGACCGTGCGGTAGACGAGTACATGGCGGGCGAGCCCGGTGGCGACGGCGTGGGCGGCGATGCCGAGGATGCCGGTGACGTTGGCGCCGTCGCCGCAGCCCAGGATCCATGACAGGTCGAGGCGTAGGAGGCTGTGCAGGTCGCTGACGCGGGGGCCGCTGAAGCCGAACGGGACGGCCTGGTCTGGCCAGGAGGTCAGTCCGTCGATGTCGCGCGGGGTCAGGCCGGCGTCGGCGATGGCGGCGAGGCAGGCGTCGAGGGTGAGGTCGAGGGCCGGTCGGTTCAGTCGCCGGCCGGTCGCCGACCGTCCGATGCCGGAGACGATGGCCTGGCGCTCGACGGCCTGACGGTCGATGGTCATGCGACCGGCTGGAACAGGGGCACGAACACGTCTGTTCGCTGTTCGAAGATCACTTCGACCTCCATGCCGGTGTGGACCGCCTCGGGGTCGCAGCCCACCACGTTGGTCAGCAGATGCAGGTCGGGCTGCTCGGCGAGCACCACCCGGGCCACGACGTAGGGCGGCTCATAGCCGGGCACCCAGCCGCGGTGCGTCACCGTGTACGACGCGACCGTGGCCCGGCCCGAGACGGCCCGGGACGTGACCGACCGCGAGTAGCAGTGCGGGCAGACCGGCCCCGGCGGGTGGAACAGCCGGTGGCAGGCAGCGCAGGCGCGGATCAGGAGCCGTCCGTCCGCACCGCCCCGCCAGAAGTCCCTGCTGCCGTCGTCGACCAACGGCACAGGCCGGCTCTCGCCGGCCACCGGAGGGCGTGACTGTTCCGTCGGCTGCGTCACTCGGTCCAACGCCATGCCGCATTTGTATACAAGGAAGTGCCTCGTATACAAGTCCGAGCCTGAGCCCTTGACGGTCCCGGTGAGCCAGCATACGCTCGCTGCGCTTCGCAAGAACTTGTGATTGGAAGCCGGTGCGAGGGCGGCTCGACCACCCCGCACCGGCGCGGCGGGCCAGCGGGCCAGATCGGGGGTGCGCGACGGGAGCGGAGTTCGAACCGCGAGAGCACATCTCGTGGCTCATCAAGCAGGCCTTCCACTACACCCGGCGCGCCGCCGACGAGGCGATGCGCGCCCACGGCGTCACCTCTGCCCAGGGTGGCGTCCTGATCCGGCTCGCCCAACGCCCAGGGCTCTCGGCCGCCGACCTTGCCCGCCTGATGTTCATCACGCCGCAGGCGGCCCAGCAGACGCTCACCGCGCTGGAAGGCCTGGGTCTCGTCGAGCGAAGCGCCGACCCGAACAACGCCCGAATCCTCCGTGCCGTCCTGACGACGCGCGGCCTAGAGGTCGCGACCGGATGCCGCGCCGACGCCCTCGAGGTCGAGCAGCGGCTCCTCGGCGTCCTCGACGCCGACGAGCGAAAGGCCTTCACCGACTTTCTCCTGCGTTACATGTGCGACTCACCGCCCGCCGACGAGTAGGTCACGACGCACCCGCGGCAAGGATGACACGGGCGCGGGCCACTATGACCGCCACGGGGACGGATCCGCCGGTCGACCGGCGCGCGGAGGCGTCTGACCGGTCGTCGCCGGAATCATCCGTACCTCGATACTGCCTGCCGCGGCCCACCTTCGGCGAGCCATGCCTCACGCCCGCCGGGGCTTCTCCCGGCATTGCACATTCCTCAAGAAGGAGATCTGATGGAACAGACGACACGCCGCCCAGGCTCGGGCCGGGGCCGCCCGCCTCGGCGATTGGCGTTTGTCGCCGCGCTGACGGCCCTGGTCGTCACCTCCGCCGCGTGCGGCGGCGGTGACGACTCCGACGAAAAACCTTCGGCGGGCACCGCCCCGGCCGCGAACATCCTCGGCCCGGAGCGGCAGGCGACTGGCGCGCCGGTCAACATCGGCGTCATCAGCGACGGTGCTACCGCCGCCGACGACAACACCTTCGAACTGGACGTGGCCAAGGCGGTCGCGACCTATGTTGACGAGCATAAGGGTGGGATCGGCGGCCGGCCCATCAAGCTCTTCGTATGCCAGGCCAAGGGCGACCCGGGAACGGGCACCGACTGCGCCAACCAGATGGTCCAGAACAACGTCGTGGCCACCGCCATCGGCCAGTCCGCGGTCATCGCGAACATCTGGAAGCCGCTCCACGACGCCGGCATCCCGATGGTGCTCTACGGCTCCAGCGACCCGAACGTGCTAAGCGACCACGATACCGCCTTCACTCTCATCAACCCGGTGGCGCAGCTCGCCTCCCTGCCCATCAGCGTGGCCAAGAAGAACAACCTTTCCAAGGTTACCGTGGTGGTCGTGGACGTTCCGGCCGCGACGGCTTTCTACACCACCGTGGCGCCGGGAATCTTCGAGAAGGAGGGGATCAAGCTCGACGTCGTCAAGGTTCCCCTCGGCGCTCCGGACATCGCGCCACAGATGCAGCAGATCGTGTCCGGCGGCTCCACCGAGGTGCAAATCCTCGGCAACGACATGACGTGCATCCCGGCGATCAAGAACCTGCATCTCCTGGGCTTCACCGGGCCGATCTCGGTCATCAGCGCGTGCGTCACGGACGCCATGCGCAAGGCGCTTTCTGGTAAGGACATCAAGGGGGTCAGCGTGTCGGCGACCGCACCCATCGGTGCCGAGAAGGACCCCGGCTTCCAGCTTTACACCGCCATTCTCGACAAGTACCACAAGGGATCGGTGGGCACCGAGAACCCGACCTTCGGGATGGGCATGTTCACGGTGGTCATGGGTCTCCGGACCGCGCTCGAGGGAATCACCGGAGACATCACGCCCCAGACGGTCGCGGCGAAGATCAAGTCGATGCCGCTGACGGAGCTACCCGGCACCGGCGGACTGCACTTCCGGTGCAACGGCAAGGCGAGCACGTTGTCCCCGGCGGTCTGTGTGCGCGGCGGCCTGGTCACCAAGCTCGACGACAAGGGCCAGCCGACCACCTACGAGACAACGGAGGACACCCCGATCGAGGACTGATGGGCCAAGGCAACTGCCCAGCCCGCCCCGCCCGGCATCGTCTCGGCGCGGGGTGGGCCGGCCAGCCCCCGGCTCGGGCCAGCACGCCGGGCGATTGAACGGCACATGTGACCCTCATTCAGTTCAAAAGTAAGTGCTCACCTCTCAGCGTTCCGCTCTGGAGCGGTGCGGCCGCCGCGCGACCCCTTGCGGGGTGCCAGCGCGCGCCCTCACCAGCCCTGGTTCGCCTCTAGCTGATCGGAGGCCACCCATCCATGACGACGTCCCGGGCCGACATCGAGGCGACCGCCGTCCAGCAGCTGCTGGACAAGCAGGCGATCCGCGAGGCGACCCTGCGCTACTGCAGAGGCGTGGACCGGGCCGACCCCGAGCTCATCAGCTCGGCATACCACCCGGACGCGGTCGACGAACACGGCGAGGCCCGGTTCACCGGCGAGACGGTCGGCCAGGGCATCGCCGACCTGGCGAGCTCGGCACGGGTCTCGTCGAACCAGCTCACCAATCAGCTGATCACCCTGCACGGCGATGGCACGGCGGCCTGCGAGACGTACTACACCGTCTGGCGCACCGTCGAGGTCGCCGGCGAGGAAGGCGTGCTCGTGGCCGCGGGCCGCTACCTCGACCGCTTCGAGCGCCGCGCGGGCGAATGGCGCATCGCCCACCGGCTGGTGGTCGTCGACCTGACCCATCTGCTCCCGCCGGCGGGCCCGGCGCTGTCATCGAGGCCTCCGCTCGGCCGGCGCGACCGGACCGACCCGTCCTACGCCCTGCTTTCGCCCTGACCCGCCGGCCGCGTAGTGCCGCGCGGCGGGCTCTTGCGCATCTCAACCATCGTGTATACAAATGATGCAAGTCATGGCTTGTATACAACTGCTCGGGAAGGGAGCTCATGACGCTGGCCAGCGTTCCGACGGCGCCCTCGACCGCGTTCGTTGCCCTGGACTTCGTGAACTTCATCGTCGAGCGCTTCAGCCGCAACCCAGCCGTCGTCGACCGGGCGGCGTACGCGGTCGGGCTGGCCCGCCGGGCGGGCGTGCCCGTCTTCCACGTGGTGCCGGCGCCGATGCGCGACGACATCCACCCGGCGCTGGCGCCCGCCGCGGGGGAGCCGGTCCTGGGGAAGACGACCATCGGGGCCTTCGGTACCACCGACCTGCGTGACCGGCTCCAGGACGCGGGGGTCGGCCAGCTCATCGTCGCGGGCATCGCGACCTCCGGGACGGTGCTGTCCACCTCCCGGTGGGCCTTCGACGTCGGCTACCAGGTAACCGTCTGCTCCGACGCCTGCGACGACCCGGATCCCGACGCCCACGCCGCGCTCGTCGACGCGAGCGTCTTCCCGTCCAGCTGGGTCGGACTGTGGCGGATCGCCACCGTGGCACCGGCCGCCGAGATCGCCGCGCTGCACCCGGACGGCGTGGCGGGAACGCCGGCCACACCGTCCATCAGTGCGCATGCCCAGAGAGGCACGCTCGCATGATGACGCAGGCGCAGCGAGAGACCGCCCATGAGCGGGTGCGCCGCGAGCCCTGGGGCCGCCCGGGGCTTGAGCTGCGCATCAGAAGCGTCATCACATGGCCGTTCTGCAGACCCAGTCGCAGAACGACGAACCGGACATTCACGTCAATAACGCCCTGAGCCTGGGGGCACGTCCGAGCAGGTCGCCGAGGCGATCACCCGCCGGTATCTATGCCGGCGGGTCGGGCTGGCACAACGCCATGAACGTCGCCCGGTACGTGTTGCTCCAACACGGTGTCATCGGAGGTAACTGATGGGATCCCTGGACGGCAAGGCCGCTGTGATCACGGGCGCCGGCCGCGGCATCGGCAAGGCCTGCGTCGAGGTTTTCGTACGCGAGGGGGCCAAGGTGCTGGCCGTCGACGTCAGCGGCGAGGAGAAGGACGTCGCCGCCGCGTTGGGCCCGGCGGTGGTGCCCTTTCACGCGGACCTGACCCGCGAGGACGACGTCGTCGCCGCGTTCGACACCGCGGCGATGGCGTTCGGCCGGGTGGACGCGTTGGTGAACGTGGCCGGCACTCCCGGCAGCCGGCCGGTTGAGTACCTCGACGCCGACCACTACGAGGCGATGACCTCGGTCAACCTGCGCGGCGTGCTCCTCGCCACCAGGCACGCGGTCCGGGCCATGCTCACCACGGGCGGCGGCTCGATCGTCACCGTCGCGTCCGTCGCCGGCACGATGAACATCGAGGCGCGCACCCCTGTCGTGTACATGGCGGCGAAGGCCGGTGCCCACGTGATCACGAAGTCGGTCGCCGTCGAGTACGGGCCGAAGGGCATCCGGGCGAACACGGTCGCGCCGGGGTTCACGCTCACGGAGACGACGGGCCGGGCGCCGGCGGAGACGATCGCGGCGATGTCGGCCAAGGCGACGCTCGGCCGGGCGGCCACCGCCGTCGACCAGGCCGAAATGATCGCGTTCCTTTCCTCTGACCGTGCCGCGTTCGTCAATGGCGTGCTCATCCCTGTCGACGGCGGCTGGTCCGCCCGCATGGTCTGACGCGCGTTCGCATCGAAGAAGGGAAGTCCTCTCATGCCAGTGACCGTCTTTGCCGGCGCCCCGTCGGACACCGTGGCGCCGGGGGTCACGCGCTCGCGGCTCGAGCCGGGCGGCGCGGCCGGCCCTGGCGGCGTCGTGCGCGACTCGGACCAGATCGGCGGCGGCGCGTGGAGCCAGATGTGGTCGCTCGGCCGTCCGGAGGACCCGTGGCGCATGCTGATCCCCGACATCCGGATGGCGGCCAACCAGATCTGGCCGCTGCACTGGCACGACTGCTGGACCGTCGTTGTCGTGCTTGACGGCGGCCTGCTCATGGGCGACTGGTGGATGGAACGCGGTGACGTGCTCCTCGCCGCGCCGGGCGTCGAGTACGGGCCACTGGTGAACGGGCCACGCGGCAGCGAGCTGTTGGAGATCTTCGCTCAGGACGTCCTGTCGCCCGGTGGCTATGGCGAGGAGTACCGCGACCATCCCACCCTGAAGTACGTGAAGGGTCTGGAGACCACGGCCTTCTTCTCACGGCCGCCGAGGTTGGTGGAGAACGGGCGTCGCCAGGTCGTCCCGATTGACGAGACGACCGGCCTGTGGAAGGGACGTCTGGACGGTAAGGCCTACTGGGACCTCGGCGACCGGGACAACCCGGAGCGCGGGGTCGCCTTCGACGTGAAGCTGGCCGCTGGCGCGACCCGTCCCGGTATATCGGTCGGTGACTGGCGAGGCGTGCTCGTCTTCGACGGCTCCGCGACCGTCGGCGACACGGAGCTGGCCACGGGCGACGTGCTGCTCGTCGAGCCGGACGCCAAGCTTCCCGACCTCACCGCCGGGCCTGGCGGCGTCCACCTGCTAGAGCTCGCGCGCACCGCCGCCGCGCTGGCTCGGTAAGCGAGGGATATCCATGAGCCGAGTCGCGGTCGTGACGGGTGGCGCCTCCGGGATGGGCCTGTCGATCTGCGAGCAGCTCGCGCGACGCGGAGACCGCGTGGCCGTGCTCGACGTGAACGAGGACGCGGCGGCCCGCGCCGCCGAGAAGCTGAGGGCAACCGGCGCCGCCGCCACGGCATGCGCCGTGGACGTGGCCGACCGGGCATCGGTCGACAAGGCCCTGGCTCAGGTGCGCAATGAACTTGGGCCTCTCGAGATCATGGTCACCTCCGCGGCGATCGCTCCGTTCGCTCCGTTCGCCGAGCTCACGCTGCAGGCGTGGGAGCGGGTGCTCGCCGTGAACCTCACCGGCACGTTCCACTGCTTACAGGCCGCCATCCCCGACATGGCCGCCGCCGGCTGGGGCCGCCTCGTCACAATCGCGTCATCTGCCGCGCAGATCGCCACCCCGAACCACGCGCACTACGCCGCGTCCAAGGGCGGCGTCGTCACGCTGACCCGGGCGGTCGCCCTCGAATACGCGCGGCAGGGAATCACAGCCAACGTCATCGCGCCCCATATGATCGACACGCCGATGTTCCGCCAGTCCCGCGCCGAGGTCGGCGACCCGACGGGCGACGGCGGCGCTAGCCGCATCCCGCTGGGCCGGCTCGGTAACGGTGACGACATCGCCGCTTCCTGCCTGTACCTGGTTTCCGACGAGGCCGACTACATCACCGGGCAGGTGTTCGGCGTCAATGGCGGCGCCATTCCGTGACGGCGGCATCGTCCCGCCAGGACGGCGCCAGGGTCGGATCCGGCCCAGACCGGCCCAGCACGCTAGGACGGTGGTCCGTGAGACGGGCCGCCATCTCACATCCTGATCGCTCCGTACCCCGGGAAGGCCACAAGACCATGGAAGCCACCGCCCCGAGCATCAGCTACTTCCTCAACCACGCCGAACTGCTGCACCGGCCCGGCGAACGCGAGCTCGCCGTCCTGCTTTTCGAGACGCTCGGCTGCGCCGTCCTCGACATCACCAAGGACTTCGGGGCAAGCTCCACCTACCTGGGCGTCTTCGGGCCAACGGGGGAGCGGGACTCGCTCAACAACGTCCTCTACCTGTCCGAGATGCGTGGGCAGCGCTCGCGACTCGGCGAGCTCCTCGAGAGCCGGGCGCGCGACGACGACGAGCTACGCGCCGAACTCAAGCAGAACGACGCCGATCGCCAGCGGCCCGGCGCCACCGCGCACTTCGGCCTGCGCTATGCCAGCTACGAGGAGCTCGACGCGGTGGTCGACCGCCTGCAGAACCAGCTTCCCGCCGAGCTCGCCGGCCGCGTCACCCTGTATCCACCCTTCGAGGTCGGTCTGCGGGCGCTTGACACAGAGGTCCGTCAGGTCTTCGTCTTCACCGACGTCATCGGCCCCGGCTTCTTCCCGTTCGGCCAGCTCATCGAGCTCCAGGCGCACCGCCCGCTGCTCGACTGAAGCGGTGCGCCCGGCCGCGACGCTTCACGACAGGCCGCGGCCGGGTGTCCGGCGGGAGCGTTCGCTGAGCCTATTCCGTCTCACAATGGAGGCACACTTGCGGTTTGTGTTGGTTCACGGCGGGTTCCATGGTGCCTGGTGCTGGGGACGTACGATTCCCGAGCTCGAGCGTCTCGGACACGGGGCGATCGCGGTCGACGTCCCGGGTCATGGCGAGCGCGTGCACGAAGAAGCAACGATGGAAAACCGGCTCGAAGCCGTCGTCTCCGTTCTCGAGCCGAACGACGTGCTCGTGGGCCACTCCGGTGGCGGCTTCGAGATCACGCGTGCCGCCGATGCCAGACCGGAGCTCGTGAGCCACGTCATCTACCTGGCGGCGGCGCTGCCGGTCGAAGGACGATCCGGGCCGGACTCCAACGCGATGAAGGAGGACGGGACGGTACAACGAGATCTGGATGTGACCGGAATGCTCGGGCATCTACGTTTCGACGACGACGGTTCGATGTCGTTCGCGGACTTCCAGGGAGCGTGGGACTTCTTCTACCACGACTGCGACGAGGAAACGGCCCGATGGGCATTCGAACGTCTCACGCCCGAGAAGCTCGGTGACATCTCCTCGGTCCCGATGTCGGTCCCGACGTTCTGGGCGGCCGGGTTGCCGCGAAGCTTCATCCTCTGTCTCCAGGACCGCTCCCAGCCACGGTGGCTGGCGGACCTCGTGGCGAGGCGCCTCGGTGTGGAGCCGCTGACGATCGACGCGTCGCACTCGCCGTTCCTCAGCCGGCCAGCGGAGTTGGCGGAGCTCCTGGTCCACGCCACGACGACCAAGCCAGTCGGGTCGCTACGTCCTGTACCTTGACAGTTCATCGGGTCCGCCGCGTGGATCGTGGCGCCAGCAGGACCGGCGGACAACTCGGAGCGGCCGCGCCGTGCGAACGCCACTCCGAGGTCCGACCGAGTCGTCGGCAACCGCGCCCCCGAGAACCCTGACCGAAGTCGCGTCGCGTCCATATCCCAGATTCGGGAACTGACGCCCACGACGGCCGACTCGCGCGGCGTACCCATTCCTGTGAACGCGCGTCGGGAAAGGCGCAGTTTTCGTGGTCCGATTCGCCTGTACACGGAATTCAGCCCAGGGAGGCCACGCGGAAAAGGACCCGCCACCAGCGGGCACCTCGCCGCGCGGTCGACCCTACCCTGCGGTTCGCGTTGTTGTCCCGGGATGTCGAGGAGCTGCTGGCCGAACGCGGCCTTGACGTCGGCCATGTGAGGATCTTCCATCGGGTGCAGCGGTTCACATCGCTGCTGATCGACGCCGCCCGCTCTGGGCGTTGTTCCGTGGCTCGAACAGGTGACCGGTGGCGACCGCGTAGCCAGGTGATCTGCCATCGGCTAGGGCGCGCAGTGATCATCATCCTGCCGGAATCGTGCGTGGCAGAGTCGGTGTCGTGGATCTTTCGAGTGAGGTGGCGGGGCCGTTTCGGTGGGACCTGGTGACGCCGGACCAGCTTGGTTCGTTGCTGGCCGGGGTGGCGGCGCCGGATCTGTGGTTCCTCGACGCGCTGGTCGGGTGCGCGGGGAAGGTGGTGGCACGTAGCGGCGGCGGGGATCTGGTGTTCGTCGGCCGGTCGTTCGACTCGATGTTCGACTTTCTCGGTGGGGCGTTCGCCGGCCTGCCGGAGCCGCGATGGCTGGGCCGGTTGCCGTTGTCGTTCGCGCGGACCTCGTGGGCCGGTGGCCGGTGGGTGACGCGTGCGCTGACGGCCGATGACCTGGCCCGGGCCCGGGGTTTTCTGTCCGTGCTCGGGGTCACGCCGGACTCGTTGGCCCGGCGCAGCCGGCCCGTCACTTTTGTGGATATGGTCTGGGAGGGATCGACGTTCACCTACGTCTTCGAGCTGGTGCGTGGCTGGGTTGCCGACGAGCGGGGTTCGTGGGCGGTGGTCCGGCGCAGGCTGCGGTTTGTCGGGGTGACGATGCGGACGAAGACGTGGCGTTGGCAGCGGCACGCGTCTCAACCATGGCTGAGGACGCTGACGGGAGCCGGCCGGTCTACGACGCATCGCACCCAATCCGAACTACATCCCCCTGGGTAGTTGACGCGATGCTAGACCTGTATGAGAACGGACAATTTGAGGTTTCCGTCGTACGCGCCGGCGAACGGACACCCTGTACGTTGACCTGGAGGTTCCACAAGGACAAGTCACACTCGATAACGGTGAGCGGGCCATTCGGAACGATAGAAGGCGCGGGAAGTGATCTCTTCGGGGCGTTGAATGTGATCAGAAGATTGCTTGAGGCTCAGGGCTGGTTTATCGCGGTGCAGGGGGCTCGCAGAAATACGTGGGCATCCGGAATGCTCCGAGACATGATCGGTGCTCGGCACGTGTATGTGCTGGCGCTGGGGCGAGACATACGCACTCGGGAGGACCGTGTCGATATCTTTGCTGAAGCGGAGCCGGACCAGTTGGCGACCGTCGAGGAACAGCGACAGCACTATCGGGAGTAGCAGGAAAGCGTTTGGCGCGGATAGATCTCCCCGCCGTCGGCGGCGATGTGAACGCGCTCAACCACGTGCCGCGCAGAGCTACAATACCGCTGCGAGAGACCGTACTTGATTTCCGTTGAGTGCTCCACTCTGTGGTATGGTGATTCGCAGGTATTCCTGAAGGCAGCATGAGGCCAACCTGAGGATCGGGATGATGGCGGGATGCCCAATTTCGATATGGCGCTCCGGCGGCTGGTGGACCGGCGGGACCTGATGCTCAGGAGCTGCCCCGGCGTTGGCCAGTCAGGGGACTGTCTGATCGCGGGCTCTGTTCCGCTTTCCTACTGGTCCCAGGAGACGGGTTCCGCGGGCAGCGGTTCAACGCTCATGGCGGACTGCTCAACCCCAGCATCATCAGTTGAGAAGAAGTTGATGTTGGCGCCGCAAGGCGTGTGCGTAGTGTCCGAGTCTCCCCCGGACTTGGACCCCCACAAGGTTGTCAAGCGCCGGGTTTGGTGGAGACTGAGTTGTCACGCGCCGGCGAGCTGCCGGGCGTCCTGCTGGTCTGTCTGGCTGGCCGCCCAGGCAGCCTCGTGCTCGGTGGGTGGGACCAGACCGATCTCGCCGTGTCGGTGCTTCTCTGGGGGTCGGACGCTGGTCCGGGCGCCTGATTTCTGCGTTTGTGCAGCTCAGGGGCTGTTTGACTTGAAGGTATTGTCTGCAACAGGTGTGGTGCAAGGGCGACGCGCCGGGTTTTTATCGGCTCGTCGTCGGGGCGTTGATGCGGGTCATCAGTTCGCGGTTTGCCTGCCGGGCGGCGGCGAGGTCCTGGTCGCGTTCCTCGAGTTGGAGGCGTAGGTCGACGACCTGCTGCTCGAGGTTGACGATGCGCGTGTTGAGTTTGTCGATGTCGGCCGGGGCGCCGAGTCCGGACTCGCGCCAGGCCTGTTCACCGAGGGTGTCGGACAGGCGGTTTTCGAGTTGGTGGATGCGGGCGGCCAGGCGGACGGCGCGTTCCTGGGCAGCGAGCAGGTCGGCCTGTAGGGACGCCCGGGTGACGGCGGGTCCGACGCCGGGGGTGGGAGCGGGCTGGGCTTCGAGGGCGTGGGCCTGCTCGAGCAGGTCACGGTGCCGGTAGAGAAATGTCCGGTCGACGCCGGCGGCGCGGGCGATACCGCTGATGGTGATCTCCTCGCCGGCGGCGTGGGCGCTGGTGAGGGCGGTCTGGACGCGCCCGCGGCGCCGGTCGGTGTCGGCGCGCCGGCCCTTCGCCATCGCGGCGGTGCGGGAGGAGGAAGTGGTCATGGCGTCGCCTGGCCGGCGGGGAGGGCTCCGGCGCGCAGCCGGGGCATGCCGAGCATCGCGGCGCGGTGGCGTCGGACGGTCGCGACGGCGTCGTCGATCTGGGCGCGTTCGGGGCCGGTGAGTTGGTCGAGGCCGGCGCTGACGCGGCCGATCAGCCTGCGGATGCGGGTGATCTCCTCGTCGGAGGGCATGGCCTCGGCTCTGGCCCAGTCGTCGACGTCCGCGGTGGCGAGGAGCCGTTCGCGGGTGCGCAGCAGGTCGTCGAGGTAGCTGGTCAGTTCGGGCAGGTAGGAGACGTCGGTGCGGAAGTGGTCGCAGCCGGCGCAGCGGAACCGGTAGGGGCAGGCCTGGCCGCCGGCCTTGACGTTGGACGGCTCGGCGCAGATCCCGAACGGGACGGCGACCTCGCCGATCGCCCGGTGGGTGTGCGCGGCGTCGAGGAGGGCTTGGGCCTGCTGCCAGACGCGGTTGCCGTGCCGGTCGAACTGCAGGGCGGTGAGCCGGTCGACGGCCTCGCGGCGGCGCTGCTCGCCGACGCGGTAGTACTGCCGGGTGGTGTCGAGCTTGCGATGGTCCATCAGCTCGCGCAGCACGTCGATGCCGACGCCGGCGTCGGCGTGCCGCTGGGCGTAGGTGTGCCGGTAGGCGTAGAGCACGATCCTGCTCTTGTCGAACTCGACCCCGTCGGTGGTGGTCAGGGCCGGCATCCGGCCGAGCCAGGTGCGGTGGTGGAACGACAGGGTGAAGGAGGTGACCGGGCGGCGGCCGTCGGGGTTGCGCCGGTCGGTGGGCAGCAGCGCGAGCTCGGCGATCGGGGTGTCCGGGAAGAGGCCGCGGACCCGCTGCTGCTGGGTGACGATCAGCTGCGCGGTGTTCTCGCCGATCGGGAGCCGCCGGCCGAGCCGGTTGGCCTTGTGGTTGGTGTAGACGAGCAGCGGCGCGCCGTCGGCGTCGCGGGCCAGGCAGTCGAAGCCGAGCGCGGCGATCTCCTCGGGCCGGCGGCCGGTGTCGATCGCCAGCGAGAACGCGGTGCGCATCTCCGGCGAGGTCAAGACGCCGAACTGGTCGCAGACCTGCCGCATGATCTCCGGTGGGAGGTCGCGGTTCGGCTCGGCGGGCTCCGGCTCGGCCGGGATGTCGTCGCGGTGGACGGCGAAGTCCTCCCCGAGCCCGCCAGCGATCCCGCCAGGGCGGGTCAGGCCGAGCGCGCGGATCCGGGTGAGCACGGTGCGGACCTCGCGGCAGGCGCGGAGCCGCGCGTCGCCGGTGATCGTCCCGGTCGATTCCAGGTAGGCCAGCCGGTGCAGGAAGGCCTCGATGTCGGCGCGGCCGAGCGCCGCGGGTGTTTCGCCGCGGTCGTCGCGCATCCGCAGGCTCTCGGACAGCCTGGCCAGGCAGCCCAGGTGGTGGCGCACCACGAGGCCGGGCTTGCCGGCCTTCGACCGGCGCCGCGGCAGGTCGTCGGAGGCCCAGCGTTTCGCGGCCTCGCGCAGCCAGCGCTGGCTGATGGCGGTGAACGACAGCGTGCCGCCGTGCCCGAAGACCGCCAGGTCCCACTCGTCCTTGCAGATCTCGGTCTGCGGGGTGGCCAGCGCCCGGCGGACGTGGCCGGCCAGGGTCGTGGCCAGCGCGTGGAAGTTCGCTTCCCGGTCGTCGGGGACCTGGTAGTTGGCGATCATGGTCACCTGCTGGCGGCGCAGGTCGTCGCAGACCCGGCGCAGGTCGGCCTCCTTGGTCTTGACCCCGTCGACACGGCAGCGCTGCTGCAATCCGAACAGGACCTGCGCGACAACGAGCGGCGCCAGCCCGCGCAGGCTGACCTCGCCGCCCCGGCCGATCGCCGGCTCGACCATCCGCCAGCGGCCCTCGTCCAGGGCGGGGTCGGCCCGCCGGGCGACGCGCAGCCGGATCTGGTGGCCCGCGCAGTAGGCGCCACCGCGGTGGCGCTGCTGGCGCGGGCAGGCCGTGACCCCGCACGGCGGGCAGGGTGGCAGCGGCCGGGCCTGCCGGTGGCCGAGGAACTCGGCCATGCCCAGGCCCAGCGCGCGGCGCTGGTCGGCATGCGCACGACACAGCCCCTGCGCCGCCGTGTCCCACTCGCGGGCGCAGCCCGCCAGACGACACCCACCCGTGCCCCGGGACGGGAGGTCGCGGACGGGAAGCAGCGCGACCTCGTCGGCGCCGAAGCCATGCTCGGCGAGCCGGCGCCGGCAGGAGACACAGACACCTCCGCCGGCCGCGGTCGCCGTGCAACCGGCGGCCCGGCAGACCAGCCGGACCAGCAGTCGATGTCCCGGCGGCGGGGACAGCAGCCGACGCGCCGCATCCCAGCCGACCTCGGCCAGGAACCCCGCGTCGAGCAGGGCCGCGACCCGCGCCGCGGCGTGCTCGCCGTGGCGCGGCACCCCGAACACCGGGCAAATCCCGCTTCCGGTCGCGCCGGCCGGCTCGGCCACTGCGCGCAGCACGGCGCTCACCGGCCCGCCCCGCCGTCCGGCCGGGGACTCGGCACGCGTTCGACCGCGTCCCGCAGCCGCCCCGGATCGGGATGCAGGTAGACCTGCGAGGAGCTCATCGACACATGCCCAAGCAGCTCAGCGACCTCGTCGAGACTCCCACCCGCGTCGGCGAGGTTGCTCCCGAACGCATGCCGCAACTGGTGCGGCGTCACCGCCCGGCCCAGCCCCGCCCTCCGGCCCGCTGCGGCCAGCAGCATGTTGACCGCCCCCGGCGGCACCGGCGCGCCGATCGAGCCGCGGAACAGGTTCACCAGCAGGAAGTCACCGCCCGCCGCCGCTGGAACGCCGACGCGCTCGAACTCATAGGCGTCGAACGCCTGCACGACCAGGAAGTCCAGCGGCACCACCCGCTGGCGCCGCGACTTCGCCCACGCACCGTTGGGGTTGTCCCGCCGGACCACGTGCAGGTGCGCCCGCGTCACCGCGCAGCCCAGCACCCGCGAGTCCGCGAGCAGGTGCACGTCGCCGCGCCGCAGCCCGCACAGCTCACCGCGGCGCAGCCCCGCCCTGGCCATCAGCAGCACGATCAGCCGGTCCCGCGCGCTGCGGCACCCACCGAGCAGCGCGACGATCTCCTCGTCCGAGGCCCGGTCCACCTCCGACTCCGGCTCGTGCAGCCGGTGCCGCGCCCGCATCCGCCACGCCATCGACGGGTTCTCACCCCGCGCCTGCTCGGGCAGGTCACGGTCATCCGCCAGCTCGTAGATCAGCGGTAGCAGGCTCCCCGACGCCCGGCCCGACGTCACCGCGTGCACGACGAACCCGCGCACCGCCGTCAGCACGGCATTGATCCGCCGCGCCCCGCGCACCGGCGCACGGCCCGGACCTACCAGCAGCTCACCGCCGCCGGACGGGGCCTCCGCACCGGACGCCTCCGGTCCCGCGTGCCGCAGCCACGTCATGAACAACCCGAGCTGCTCAACCCCGACCCGCCAGTCCCGCCCCGTCCGACCACACCAGCGCAGGAACAGCGCGATCGCGCCGGCATACGAACGTGTCGTCAGCTCCGCCCCGTCGCGACCGAACCGGACCTGACGCAGAAACGCGTCCGCATCACCCACCACAACCAGCTCGTCGTCGAGCACCGTCCAATACCGGACACCCGACGGCAACCTCACCAGAAACGCCCGCATCCACCACCACCGACTCTCTCCCGCTGGACGTCATAAACGACTACCAGCCACGAGAGCCACACCCACACAGAAGCGTCGCGCCGCCGCGTGGCCTGTCCCGCCTATGCAACGTCACACGACAGGTCCCCGACCCCCAGAGAAAGCCGGCGGTGGTTGTACCAGTCGATGTACTCCGCGACCGCGATCTCGAGATCGGAGTGGCCGGTCCACGGCCCTCTGCTACGGATCAGTTCGGCCTTGAACAGCGAGTTGAACGCCTCGGCCATCGCGTTGTCGTAGGAATCACCGGCGGAACCGACCGAAGCGACCGCGTCGACCTCGCCGAGCGTCTCGGTGTACTTGATCGAGATATATTGCGAGCCCCTGTCAGAATGGTGGATGAGCTTCGCCAGGTCGGCGCCGGCGCGCCGGCGGGTCCAGACCGCCATGTTCAGCGCGTCGATCGCCAACTCCTTGTAGAGGTTTCTGGAAAGCTGCCAGCCGACGATTCTTCGGGAGAAGACGTCGAGGACGAACGCCGCGTAGACCCAGCCGGAAAACGTGCGGATGTAGGTGATGTCAGCGACCCACAGCCTGTTCGGCGCCGGGGCAACGAACTTCCGTCTGACCAGGTCAGGCCGGGTGTCCGGCCCCTGGGCACGCACCGTCGTCCGCGGCGCCCGCAGCCGGGAGACGCCCCGCAGGCCGGCGTGGCGCATGAGACGGGCCACCGTCAGGGCTTCGGCGAGGTAGCTCACCGCGTTGGTCTGTCGCAGGCTGTGACGAGGAGTGGGAGCACCCGGTCGCGGTTGGCAGCGACCTGCTCGAG
>NZ_MBLO01000052.1 GCF_001854805.1 Pseudofrankia coriaricola | reverse complement strand
CATTTCGCGCCCGTCAGCGTCGCAACGAGCGTCGCAGCCAGCACGAACGACATGCTGTAGATCTGTCCACGCTGGTCTCGGGGATGAGGAAGCTGACCCAGCATCGCGAGCAGGCTGGAGATGTCACACTGCTCGCAGTCGAACAGGGCCTTGGACACGCCGGGGGCAGGCTGGCATGATGGCACGCGGTGGCCTTCTGTTTTTTTGGACAATGTGGGTTGGCGCTTTCATTGTCCGAGCAGGAGGCCACTTCCGTCACAACGCGTGTGCGAGGTTCCGTCAAAGTAGGGGCGGCGACGCGTCAAAGGCCGGCCCGAAGGCCATTTCCGAACCGGCCCGCGAAACGTCAGCGGGAGACCCAGCGATATGCCGCCGCCGCTTCGACCCGCGCATAACCCCTCGGAAGCCTGTCCCCAGGCGCCGGGCCTACGAGCCGGCCGCCGGGTGGCCGTCCGGGCGTAGTGACCGCGCGGTCGGTGGGCCGCGGAAGACATGCTGTCCGCTTCGGTCCCTAGTCAGGTGGCAGAGCAGCGTCCCCGTCCGCCACTCCGATGTCTCGTGATGCCAGCCGCGCCTCCATGCCCTCGATGAAGACGGCGAGGCTGAAATCGAGTTGCGTGTCGGACTGTGCGTCCCAGATCTGCAGCAGGTTGGCGACGTGGGGAGCCTCGGCCGGCTCCATTTCAGCCAGCACGTCTTTGAGCTCCTGGATCTGTGGATGCGTGGCGTCTGGTGACATCAGGAGCGTGTCACGCGCGGAGGCGAAGGCGATCTGGCTCACGAACACCATGGCCCGCACGGACTCCACCTCCGTGAGCCCGGCCTCTCGCAGCACGCCGAGCGTCTGCTCCAGCGACCGGATGATCGTGTTCCCGTCGACCCGCTGCATGTGGAAGTAGGGGAGCAGGACGCCCACCTTGACCACGGCGTCTCGTGTCGCGAACGCGAGGTCCCGCAGCACGGTCCTCCAGTTGTCGGAGACCGGGAGCTCGTGCAGCTCCACCTCCGACTGGAAGATGTCGCTGGCCACGAGCGCCAGCAACTGCTCGCGGTCGCTCACGTGGTAGTGCACGGCCGACCGCTCGACCTGGAGCTGGTCGGCCACCGCCTGAATGGTCAGCTTGGCCGGATCGAGGCTCCGGGCCACGGCGACGATCTGCGCCCGGCCGATCCGGGCCGGCCGGCCGGGCCGTCTTCGCTGGCCAGCCTTGCCGTCCCCTGCGCTCATCCCACCCCTTACGCCTCCGCCTGAAGGTTACGCGCTTGACCATCCCCTGAACCTGCCATATTTTCTGACGGCCGACAGAAACTAGCTTGATCGTAATTGACCCTCCGGGCGCGGCGCGCGTCGAGCCGTCAGGGTCACACCCGACATTCCGGCCGCCGTCGCCCCTGCGCGCCGACCCGACTGGACGCACGCGCCAGCCGAACTCACGGCAGATGCGAGCAATGATGATCTTGTTGACCGTAGGCGCGTCGCGCCTCTCGACCGCGGCGAGCAGGCGCGAGGAAGGGGATTTGAGGACCACCAGGACCGTGAGATCACCGTCCCGACGAGAGCGGACAACGACGTCGACCACCGGCTGTCGGTCGCTGTCGCGGGGTGGGCCTTGGACCGTTCGTGGAGAAAGACGGAGGGCGTGTTGACGGAAGACGTGGTGGAGGAAGCCGGTCCGCCGGTTCTCCCCCTCGCGGACAAGGTGTCGCTGCTGTCCGGTGAGGGCCTGTGGCAGACGAAGGCACTGCCAGCGGCGGGCCTCGCCCCCGTCACGGTGGCGGACGGCCCGCACGGGCTGCGCCACCAGGGCGACGACGGGGATCATCTGGGGCTGCTCTACTCGGTCCCCGCGACCTGTTTTCCCCCGGCGGTGGCGGTCGGTGCGAGTTGGGACCCGCAGGTCGCTCGGGCGGTCGGTGCCGCGCTGGCGGCTGAGGCGTCCGTGCAGGGCGTCGACGTGGTCCTCGGTCCTGGCGTGAACATCAAGCGCAGCCCGCTGTGCGGGCGGAACTTCGAGTACTACTCCGAGGATCCGTTGGTGTCCGGCGAGCTTGGCGCGGCCCATGTGCGAGGGCTCGAGGACAACGGCGTCGGCGCGTCGGTCAAGCACTTCGCGGTGAACAACCAGGAGACCGACCGGATGCAGGTGAGTGCCGAGGTCGACGAACGGACGCTGCGCGAGATCTACCTGCCCGCCTTCGAACGGGTGGTGAAGCAGGGCCGGCCTTCCACGGTCATGTGCGCCTACAACAGGGTCAACGGCGTCTACGCCTCCGAGAACCGCTGGCTGCTCACGCAGGTGCTGCGGCAGGAGTGGGGGTTCGAGGGCGTCGTCATCTCGGACTGGGGGGCGGTGCACGACCGGGTGGCCGCCCTGGCCGCCGGGCTCGACCTGCAGATGCCCTACGACGGCGGGCGAGGCGACGAGGCGGTGCTCGACGCGGTGCGCCGCGGCGACTGCGACGAGGCGCTGGTGGACACGGCGATCACCCGCCTGCTGAGACTGGTGCGCAGGCCAGGCCGGCCCGGCCTGCGGCGGCGGCCCGCTCAGGGCGACCGGCGCGAGGTGACGGCGGGCCTGGACGCCCACCACGACCTCGCGCGCAGGCTGGGCCCCCGATGCATGGTGCTGGTGAAGAACGACGGTGCCGTGCTCCCCCTGGCCGGCGGGCTGACCGTCGCCGTCGTCGGCGCGTTCGCGACCGAGCCGCGGCTTCAGGGCGGCGGCAGTTCCAAGGTCAACCCGTCCCGGGTGGACGTGCCGCTGGACGAGATCACCGCGGCGGTGTCAGCCCGGGGTGGTCAGGTGCTCCATGCGCGGGGGTTCGCGTCGCGGAACGACACCACCGGAGCCGAGGCGCTGCGCGCCGAAGCCGTCGCGGTGGCGGGCGGCGCGGATGTCGCGGTGGTCATGGCCGGGCTCACCGAGGGCGCGGAGTCGGAGGGGTTCGACCGGAAGACCCTGGACCTTCCGGCGGAGCAGGTGGAACTCATCCGGGCCGTCGCCGCGGCCGCCCCGCGGACGGTGGTCGTGCTCTCGCACGGTGGTGTGGTGAGCCTGGAGGGCTGGCACGACGACGTCGACGCGATCCTCGACGCGTTCCTGCTGGGACAGGCCGGCGGCGGGGCGATCGCGGACGTCCTAGTGGGCGTGGCCGAGCCGTCGGGCCGGCTCGCCGAGTCCGTTCCGCGGCGGGTCCAGGACACCGCGGCGTTCCTCAACTATCCCGGGGAACAGGGGGCTGTCCGCTACGGCGAGGGTGTCATGGTCGGCTACCGCTACCACATCACCGCCGACGTTCCAGCCCGCTATCCGTTCGGCCACGGGCTGGGGTATGGACGGGTCGAGACGATCGGCCTCACCGTCGAACCGCTGGCCATCGACGGGGCCCGCGTCGAGGTCCAGGTGCGCAACACCGGCGAGCGGCAAACCTCCCACGTCGTCCAGGTCTACGTCGCCACGCAGGCCGGACCGGTCCGCCGCCCTACCCGTGAGCTGCGTGCCTTCCGCCGGATCGGGCTGGCCCCTGGCGAGAGCGGCGTCGTCTCGTTCGAGCTGGACCGACGGGCCTTCGCCTACTGGGACGTGCGGCACGGCCAGTGGGTGGTGGCCCCCGGCGACCACTGGATCCAGGTCTGCCGGGACGCGGAGAACGTGCTGGTGGAACGCCGCATCACGCTCGAGGGCGACCGGTTCGTCCCCGACCTGTCCATCGACTCGCTGATCGGGGAATGGGCGGCGCATCCCGACGTCGGCCCACAGCTCGACGAAGCGCTGGCGACAGCGCTCGCGCCGCTGCTGGCCGAGATGGGCATGACCGCGCAGGCCGAGGGATCGAAGGGCCTGCACGGAATGCCGCTGCGCCAGTTCATCGAGACGCTCGGCTCCGTTCTGCCGGCAAGCAGCGTCGAGAACATCCGCCGCATCGCGCAGGGCCACCTGACGGCGGTGCCGGGGTGAACCCGTCGGCTCCCTGCTGGGGCGGGGGCCCAGCCCCACCGCCCCGCCGGGACCGCGGCCCCGCATCGCCCACCCACGTCGCACGGCACCGAGACTCTTCGAGGGAGATCACATGCGAAGGCTGAGACTCTTACCGGTGGCACTGGTCGCGGCGCTGGCGCTGACGGCCGGCGCCTGCGGCGGCGGCAGCAGCGGCGGCGGCACGTCATCGGGCGGCAGGGCGTCCGGTGGCACGCTCACTCTCGGGGCGACGATCGCCCCGAATCCGTGGGATCTGCGGGGCGCCGGTCTCAACGGCGCCGAACTCCAGTACTACGAGGCTGTCTACGATTCGCTCATCCGGCTGGACCCGAACGCGAACCCGACGGCCAACCTGGCCACGCGCTGGGAATGGGACGCCACCAACACGGTGCTCACCTTGTCGCTGCGCTCGGGAGTGACCTTCACCGACGGCTCCCCGCTCGACGCCGCGGCGGTGGTGACAAACCTCCTGCATACCAAGGACGGCACGGGCGAGGCCGCCGCGGCGCTGCGGGACGTGCGGAAGGCCGAGGCCGTCGATGCCGGCACGGTGCGAATCACGCTCTCCGAGCCCGACCCGTCCTTCCTCGGGAACCTGGGACAGAGCCCTGGAATGATCGCGAGTCCCAGGGCGATCTCCGACGGGTCGATCAAGACGAAGCCTGTCGGGTCCGGCCCGTACACGCTCAGCGGGCCTGGTACCACCGTGGGCAGTCAGTACACCTTCATACGCAATCCCAAGTACTGGAACGCCAAGGCATTCCCGTTCGACAAGGTCGTCATCAAGGTCCTGGCCGACCAGACCGCCCGGGAGAACGCGCTGCGCAGCGGGCAGGTGGACGCCGCCGAGGTCGCGCCAGGCCGGATGGAAAGCCTCCGCGGCGCGGGCTTCAACGCCTCGCCGGTCCTCACCGGGGACATCGAGGGCCTCTACCTGTGGGACCGCGGAGGCACGGTCTGCAAGCCGCTCGGTGATGTCCGGGTCCGGCAGGCCATCAACTACGCCTTCGACCGGGCCACGATCGCCAAGCAGCTCGGCGGAGGTTTCTCCACCCCCACGGAGCAGCTGTTCCACCCCGACAGCTCGGCCTACGACAAGTCCCTGGACAAGAGGTACCCGTACGACCCGGCGAAGGCGAAGCAGTTGCTGGCGCAGGCCGGGTACGCGAACGGTTTCAGCTGCGACGAGCTCGACTTCTCCACCCTGTTCCCGGCGGCCCAGGCCGCGATCACCCAGTACCTGTCCGCGGTAGGGATCACCCTCACCCCCAAGAGCATCCCGGTCGCCCAGATCCTCACGTCCCTGCAGAGCGCCGAGGTCCCGCTCAGCTACTTCCGGCTGAGCGCGCGACGGCCGTGGGACACCGTCCGGTCCACCATCGCCAAGGACGCGGCGTGGAATCCGTACCACTACAGCGACCCGGAGGTGGACCGCCTGATCGCCGACACCCAGCGGCTGACCGGCGGTGAGCAGGACAAGGCGTTCAAGAGCCTGAACAAATACCTCGTCGACCAGGCCTGGAGCGCCACCTGGAGCGTTCCGCAGACCGCCTACGCGCTCAAGAAGTCCCTGTCCGTGACGCCGGAGGCGTTCATGTCCAACCCGCCCCTGTACCGCATCTCCCCGGCGGGATGAGAAGGAACCGCGGCGCGGCACGGGATCGACGAGCGACCGCATCCCGTGCCGCCCTCCCTGGCCGCGAGGAGGAACGATGCTGTCCTTTCTGATCCGCCGCGCGGTCGCCGGCATCGTGCTGGTCCTCGTCGTCGTGACGGTGACCTTCCTGTTGCTGCGGATCACCGGCAGTGACCCTGCCCGCGCCGCCGCAGGCCAGCAGGCCACCGCCGAACAGGTCGCCGAGAAGTCGCGGGAGCTCGGCCTGGACCGGCCGCTGGTCACCCAGTACGGCGACTGGCTGTCCCATGCGGTGCGGGGGGACTTCGGCACCTCGTGGTTTACGGGGGACCAGGTCGGCACGCTGCTCGGCAACGAGCTGCCGGTCACCCTGTCGGTGGTCCTCGTGGGCCTCGTCCTCGCCGCGGTGGTGAGCGCCGTGGCAGGGGTCGCCGCGGCGGTCCGGGGTGGCTGGCTCGACAAGGCCGTGCAGCTGACGGCGGTCGTGGGCGCGGCGATACCGAGCTTCCTCGTGGCGCTGGTGCTGGCCCTGTTCGTCGGTGTCAGGTGGAAGCTGCTCCCGGCGACGGGCTACGTGCCCCTCACCGAGGCGCCGCTCGACTGGCTGCGCTCGGTCACCATGCCGGCGGTGGCCCTGGCGATCCTGGCGACCGCCTCGATGGCCCTGCAGATCCGCGGCTCGATGCTCGACGTGCTGGAGAAGGACTTCATCCGCACGCTGCGCAGCCGCGGCCTGAGCTCGCGCAGCCTGCTGTTTCGACATGCGCTGCGCAACGCCGCACCGCCGGCCCTGACCGTGCTGGCGCTGCTGTTCATCGGCCTGCTGGGCGGCTCCGTCGTGGTCGAGCGGGTGTTCGGCCTGTCCGGCCTGGGCAGCCAGGCCACGACGGCGGCCTCCCAGGGGGACCAGCCCATCGTGCTGGGTGTCGTCGTGGTGACGGTTGTGCTGGTCGTGGTCGTCAATATCCTTCTCGACATCGCGCGCGGGCTGCTCGACCCGAAGGTGCGTGTGCGATGAGCGTGTCCAGCGTCGAACCCGTCGTTCCGACGCCGACGCCGGCCCCTGCCGCCCCCGACGGGCCGGCGGCGCGGGTGGGACTGTGGCGCCGGCTCCTGCGGGACCGCACGGCGGTCGTCTGCCTCGTCGTGCTCGGGCTGGTGGTCGTCGCCAGCGCGGCGGCTCCCCTGCTCACCTCGGCCGACCCGTCGTCCGCGGACATCGCCGACACGCTGGCGCCGATCAGCGCCAAGCACCCGCTCGGCGGTGACGGGGTGGGGCGGGACGTACTCGCCCGCCTGCTGTACGGCGGACGGACGAGCCTGCTCGGCACACTCCTGGCCACCGCCGTGGCGCTGACCGTGGGCGTCCCGACCGGCCTGACGGCCGGTTACCTCGCGGGCTGGTTCGACAGCGTTGCCAGCTGGCTGGTCAACCTGGTCATGG
The DNA here is from genome assembly GCF_001854805.1 of Pseudofrankia coriaricola. Taxonomy (GTDB): domain Bacteria; phylum Actinomycetota; class Actinomycetes; order Frankiales; family Frankiaceae; genus Pseudofrankia. The sequence goes on along the minus strand of NZ_MBLO01000052.1, from coordinate 33,337 downwards.
CCCTGCCGGCGATCATCATCCTGCTCGTCGTCCTGGCCGTCGCCGGGCCCAACACCTACCTCGCGATGGCGATCTTCGGCGTGCTCCTGGCCCCCGGGGTGTTCCATCTCGTCCGGGCCTCGACGAGCGCCGTCCGCACGGAGGCCTACGTCGACGCGGCCCGGGTGGCCGGGCTCTCGGACGCCCGGATCATCCGCAGGCACATCCTTCCGGTGGTACAGGCACCGACGATCATCCAAGCCGCCTACATGCTCGGCGTGGGCATCGCCCTGCAGGCCGGCCTGGAGTTCCTCGGCCTGGGCTCGCCCACCCAGCCCAGCTGGGGCGCGATGCTCAACGACGCGTTCACCCGCATCTACGACAGGCCCGCGCTCATCCTCTGGCCGGGTGTCGCGCTCGCCGTAACGACCGCGGCGTTCGCCATGCTCGGCAACGCCCTGCGCGACGCCCTCGACCCGTCCCGCGCGACGCTCACCGGCCGTCGCGCCACGGGCGGGCCGGCCACGGGCGACGGCCGGGCCGGCGACGGCGCCACCGGCGGCGAGAGCGGCGCCGTGGCCACGGCCACGCGGGCCCCCGCGCCGGAACCGGAAGGCGGCCGGCTTCTCGTCGTGCGGGACCTTCGGGTCGCCTACCCGGCACCGGCCGGGACGTCGACGGTCGTGGACGGGGTCACCCTGTCGGTGCGCCGGGGTGAGGTGCTCGGCCTGGTCGGCGAGTCCGGGTCCGGCAAGACACAGACGGCGTTCGCCGTGCTCGGACTGCTGCCCACCACGGCCATCGTCACCGCCACCGGCATCCACTTCGACGGCACCGACCTGCGGGCGCTGGACGAGCGGCACCTCAACGACCTGCGCGGCCGGCGCATCGCCTACGTCCCGCAGGAGCCGATGAGCAACCTCGACCCGTCGTTCCGCGTCGGCAGCCAGCTCGCCGAGCCGTTGCGTCGCCACCTCGGCCTGTCCCGCAGGGCGGCGACGCGGACCGCGCTGGACCTGCTCGACCGGGTGGGCATCGTCGACCCGCGGCGCGTCCTCGACGCCTACCCCCACCAGATCTCCGGCGGAATGGCCCAGCGCGTGCTCATCGCCGGCGCGGTCTCCTGCAATCCCGACCTGCTCATCGCCGACGAGCCCACCACCGCCCTCGACGTGACCATCCAGGCGGAGGTGCTCGACCTCATCCGCTCCCTGCAGAAGGAGCGGAACATGGGAGTGGTCCTGGTGACCCACAACTTCGGCGTCGTCGCCGACATCTGCGACACCGTCGCCGTCATGCACCAGGGCCGGATCGTCGAGACCGCGGCCGCGACCGAGCTGTTCGCCAGTCCGCGGCACCTGTACACCAGGTCGCTGCTGGGCTCCACCCTCGAGAACGCTCCCCCGCGCGGGCCCTACCCCGCCGCCGCGGCCGTCGACGGAAGCGCGCCATGACCGAGCCGCTGCTGTCCTGCCGGGACGTCGTCGTCGAGTATCCCGGGACCGGGTTCCGCGCCAGGCCCCAGCGTGTCCTGCACGAGGTCTCGCTGTCGGTACGGCAGGGGGAGACGCTCGGCCTGGTGGGCGAGTCCGGCTCCGGCAAGACCACCCTCGGCCGCGCGATCCTCGGCCTCGTCCCGGTCAGCGGGGGCACCGTCGTCTTCGCCGGACGGGACATCACGCGCCTCGGCCGCCAGGAACGCAGAGACCTCTCCGCCGCCATCCAGGTCGTCTTCCAGGACCCGTACAGCTCCCTCAACCCGGCACGGACCGTCGGCGACATCCTCACCGAGCCGCTCCTGGTCGCCGGGGTGAGCAGAAGCCAGGCAGACCAGCGGATCCGCGACCTGCTCGACCAGGTCCACCTGCCGGCCGACGCCGCCCGACGGCTGCCGCGCGAGTTCTCCGGCGGTCAGCGCCAGCGCATCGCCATCGCCAGGGCGCTGTCCCGCTCCCCCCGTCTCGTCGTCTGCGACGAGCCCGTCAGCGCTCTCGACCTGACCAACCAGACCCGCGTGCTGGACCTGTTCATCGAGATCCAGGAACGCACCGGCGTCGCCTACCTGTTCATCACCCACGACCTCGCCGTGGTGCGCCGCATCAGCCACCGGGTGGCCGTGCTGCGCCGGGGGGACATCGTCGAGATCGGCGACGCCCGCCAGGTCACCACCGAGCCCACGCACCTCTACACGCAGCGCCTCCTGCTCGCCGCGCCAGTTCCCGACCCGCGGCTGCAGGCCGAGCGACGCGCCGCCCGCCGGCGCCTGGCCGAGCAGGTCACGCGGTCTCAAACCGGCCCGACGAACCGCCCGCCCACGATGACAGGCGTCGGCATCACGGGCGGGCCGGCCACGGACGGGCCGGCCACGGCCGCGGCCGCCGGTGTCCCGGGAGAACGCGCATGACCACAGCGATCTGCAACCCGATCGATCTGCCCTACCGTTATCAGGACGTACGAACGGCCGGCTTCGGCCGGAAGGTCTTTCGAGAGGCCGCGGATCCCAGAATCGTGCTCTTCCGCGACCGTTTCTACCTGTTCGCATCCATGTCGGGCGGGTTCTGGCACTCCGACGATCTCACCGCCTGGCAGTTCCAGGAGACCGCCGGCCTCCCGGTCCACGACTACGCCCCCGACGTGCGGGAGATCGACGGGAAACTGGTGTTCACGGCCTCGCGGATGCGCGGCCGGTGTTCCTTCTGGCGCACCGACGACCCGCTGTCCGGACATTTCGAGGAGGTGCCGGGAACGTTCGCCTTCTGGGACCCGAACCTGTTCCAGGACGACGACGGGCGCGTCTACCTGTACTGGGGCTGCTCCAACCGGGCGCCGCTGCGGGGAGTCGAACTCGACCGCCGTACGCTGACCCCGGTCAGTGAACCCGTCCGGCTTTTCGGCGGCGACCCCGGGCGACACGGCTGGGAGCGCACGGGCGAGAACCACGACCCGCGGACCCGTACCGGCCCGCGGGCGAAGCTGATCGGCCCCGCGCCTTTCATCGAGGGCGCGTGGATGACGAGGCACCAGGATATCTACTACCTCCAGTACGCGGCCCCCGCCACGGAGGCGAACACCTACGCCGACGGCTACTACACGTCCTCGTCGCCGCTCGGTCCGTTCGCCTACGCCCCGGACAGTCCCTTCTCGTTCAAGCCCGGAGGCTTCATCACCGGAGCGGGCCACGGAAGCACGTTCCAGGACAGGCACGGAAACTGGTGGCACGCCTCGACGATGCGCGTGTCGGTCAACCACGCGTTCGAGCGGCGGATCGGCCTGTTCCCCGCCGGGTTCGACGAGGACGGCACCCTGTTCACGAACCAGGAACTGGCCGACCACCCGATCCTGGTCCACGACCGACCGTTCGACCCCTGGACCGAGGCGTCACCCGGCTGGATGCTGCTGTCCAACGGCAGGCCCGTAACGGCCACGTCCGCGCTGCCCGGCCACGGCCCTGAGCTCGCGGTCGACGAGAACGTGCGGACCTGGTGGGTCGCCGCCGACCGGGCCCCCGGCCACCGGCTGACCGTCGACCTGGGCGACGGCGCCACCGTCCACGCCGTCCAGGTCAACTTCGCCGACCACGAAGCCGGCCGGCACAAGCCGCGGCCCAGGCGCGGCCAGTCGACCACCACCATGGGCATCTCCCGGGCGATCGAGATCCGCCCCCAGCCCAATCAGTTCGTCCTCGAGTGCTCCACCGACGGATCCTTCTGGACCCTGCTCACGGACCGCCGCGGCGAGGAGCTGGACAGCCCGCACGCGTTCGTCGTGACCGATCGGCCGACCCAGGCCCGCTACCTCCGGCTCACCTCGCACGCCCAGCCGTGGGACGGCCCGATCGCGGTCAGCGGCCTGCGGGTGTTCGGGCACCGCGACGGCCCGCCGCCCTGTCCCGCGATCGCGCGCGCGACCCGGATGACCGACCGCGACGCGCGCGTCGTCTGGACCGGCGCGGATGACGCCGACGGCGCGAACGTCCGGTTCGGGCCTAGCTCCAAGCGGCTGTACCACTGCTGGCAGGTTCACGGCCGCACCGAACTCGATCTCTCCGCACTCACGGCTGGCGAGGACTACTGGGTGGCCGTCGACGCCTTCAACGGGAGCGGCATCACGCGCGGTGAGCCGGTCCCCGTCGTCGGGCCAGGAGGACAGGAACCACGATGAGCATCACCCGCGGGTGGACCGCGAAAATGATCACGCCAGACCGAGAGCTGGCCAGCGCGCCGCTCTTACGCCGAACCTTCACTCTGGAAACAGGCCATGGGGGCCTGACCTCGGCGGTCCTGCGCATCACGGCGCTCGGCGTGTGCGAGGCATGGATCAACGGCGTCCGCGCTTCCGAGGACGTGCTGACCCCCGGCTGGAGCGCCTACGAGTGGCGCCTGCGGTACGCCGAATGGGATGTCACCAGGCTCGTCGCGCCGTCCTGCGTCCTCGGGATAGCGCTGGGCAACGGCTGGTACCGCGGCAGGCTTGGATTCGCCGGCGGCCGGGCTCTGTACGGCGACCAGCGGGGCGCGCTCGCCGAACTCCACCTCTCCTATGCCGACGGATTCACCCAGACCGTGGCCACCGACACCCGATGGCAGTCCGGGCCGAGCGCGATCGTCGACGACGACCTGTACGACGGCCAGACCATCGACGCCCGCCGGCTCGACCCCGCCTGGTCGACACCGGAGGCCGGATCAGACGGCTGGGGCGGCGTCCGCGTCCTGGAAGGATTCGACGAGAAACGACTCGTCCCCTACATCGGCCCCCCGATCCGCCGCCAGCAGGAATGCGCACCGAAGCAGGTCTGGATCTCACCCAGCGGAAGAACGCTGGTCGACTTCGGCCAGAACCTCGTCGGCTGGACGCGGCTGCGGGTCACCGGCGCCGCCGGACGGCGCATCACGATCCGCCACGCCGAGGTGCTCGAACACGACGAGCTCGGAACCCGCCCGCTGCGGACCGCGCAGGCCACCGACCGGTTCGTGTGCAGCGGCGGCGACGACCTCTTCGAGCCGACCTTCACCTTCCACGGCTTCCGGTACGCCGAGGTCGCCGACTGGCCGGGAACCACCGACGACCTCGCCGCGAACATCACCGCGGTGGTGGTCGGCTCGCGGCTACGGCGCACCGGACACTTCGCATGCTCCGAACCGCTGCTCAACCAGCTGCACGACAACATCGTCTGGTCGATGCGCGGCAACTTCGTCGACGTACCCACCGACTGCCCGCAGCGCGACGAACGCCTCGGCTGGACCGGCGACCTGGCCGCCTTCGCCCCGACCGCCACCTACCTCTTCGACGTCAACGACTTCCTGCGCGACTGGCTGGCCGACCTCGCCGTCGAACAGGCAGCCGCCGGACAGGTCCCCATCGTCGTGCCTGACAACTTCAAGTACGAGAACCTCGCCAGTCTGGCCGAACCGCCAGCAGCGGACGGTTGTCCCGCGATCACCGTCCTCGCGCTGTGGAGCGACGCCGCTGTCTGGGTGCCCTGGGCGGTGTGGGAGGCCTACGGGGATCGCCGCGTACTGGCCGACCAGTTCGAGTCGATGACCGCCCACGCCAGACTGGTGCGCTCCCAGCTGTCCGAACGCGGCCTGCTCGAGGGCGGCCTGCAGCTCGGGGACTGGCTGGATCCGACAGCGCCGCCGGACAATCCCCTGCAGGGGAAGTCCGATCCCTACGTCGTCGCCACCGCCTGCGCCTACCGCAGTGCCGTCCTCGTCTCGCGAGCCGCCGCGGCACTCGGGCTGCCCGCCGAGGAGCAGGAGTTCGAGACGATGGCGGCCGACCTGGGGACGGCCTTCAACCGGCACTATGTGAGCGCGGACGGCCGCCTACAGAGCGACGCCAGCGCCGTCTACGCCCTGGCCATCGCCTTCGGCCTCCTCACGCCTGAGGACGAAGCCCGCGCCGGTGCCCGCCTCGCCGAGCTCGTCACCGAGGCCGGCCACCACGTGACCACCGGCTTCGCCGGCACGCCCTTCCTCACTCACGCGCTGTCCCGGACCGGCCATCTCGACGACGCCTACCAATTACTCCTGCAACGCGAGTGCCCGTCCTGGCTCTACCCCGTGACGATGGGCGCCACCACCATCTGGGAGCGGTGGGATTCGATGCTGCCGGACGGCTCGATCAATCCCGGCGAGATGACCAGCTTCAACCACTACGCGTTCGGAGCCGTGGGCGACTGGATGCACCGCGTCGTCGGAGGCATCTCGGCACTCGAGCCCGGCTATCGCACACTCCTCATCGCCCCACAGCCCGGCGGCGGGCTCACCTGGGCAAAGACCGAACTCGACACCCCCCACGGCCGCGCGTCCGTGCACTGGCGGCGAGACGGCAACGACCTCACCCTTGACGCCACGGTGCCACCCGGAACCACTGCACTGGTCCGCGTCCCCGGCGCCAAGGAGGCCACCGTCGGGGCAGGTACCCACACCTTCACCGGCCGCATCGCCCCGGAAGTTCCCCTCCAAACCGCGCCGCGACTCCACACACCAAGCTGACGGCCCGCCTCACGGACAGGTCGGGCCCCGCCGAGCCGAAGGCGCTGGCCTCCCCGTAGATGAGGCGTGGGTTCACGGCGCGCAGGGCGTCGTAGTCGAGGCCGAGCTTCTCGGGCACGCCGGGCCGGAAGTTGTGCAGGAACACGTCGGCGTCCGCGACCAGGGAGCGGACGATCTCGACGCCTCGCGGTGTCTTCAGATCGACCGCGACGCTGCGCTTGTTGCGGTTGTTGGTCTCGAAGTAGGAACTGGTCGCGGTTCCGGCCAGGGCGTAGATTGACCGCCCACCGTCGCCGACCCGCCGTTCCTCGATCTTGATGACGTCGGCACCGAGGTCGCCGAGCATCATGGCGGCGACCGGCCCCTGCTGCCAGACCGTCCAGTCGATGACGCGTAAACCGTCGAGCGGGCCTTTGGGTCCCGCTGGTGCGCTCATCAGCGCTCTCCTTGCTGTTGTATGGCGGCGTCTTAGGGGAGAACGGGCACGACGCGACCTCGTCGAGACGCGGTCGCGTCGGCCGTCCGCCGGGCCATCTGGTCAGAAGAGGAGCCGCTTATCCGATCGGGAGCTCGGCCGTTCGGTCGCCGCTGGTCAGTCCGTGATCGGGGAGTATCCGAGGACCTGGTACGTGGTGGGCTTTCCCTGGGTGTCCAGGGTCGTGGACAGCCCGCCGCGCACGCAGGCGGCCGGTGAGCCGGCGACGGCCTTGCCGTTGCAGCGGAATCGCAGCCCGGCGGCGCCCGGGAGCGCCTTTTCCGGCATCGCCTTGATGGTGGCGTTGACGGTTGCCGGGGTGATATCGCCGGAGATTCCTTCCAGCGCCGTCTGGAGGCCCGAGAGTGTGATGAACATGGTCCTGGGGCTGGTCGCGGTGAGGTCGATGTCCTTGCCGTAGGCCTTCATGACGGTGGTGAACAGGACGCTGGTCGGGTCGTTCCCACCGGCTGGTGTGACGGCCGCGACGACCATCCCGCGCAGGACGTCGGCCGGCACCGCCTTGCGGGTGGCGTCGGTGATGCACTGTGAGATCGCGCTGACCGTTCCGTCGTACCCGACGGCCTTCAGCCCGTTGAACGCGCTGATGCAGAACGAGTCGTTACCCACGACGAACACGAGGCCCGCCTTGCCGTCCACGATCCGCTGCATCTGCGGTGTCATGTCGGCCGTGCCCGGCGGCACGGTCACGAGCTGGTAGCCGAGTCCCGCGTCCGCGTACACCCCCGGCGCGATCTTCTGCTGGTCCAGCGCGGCGGGCACGTCGATGACGACCGACGCGACCTTGTCCGTGCCCTGTTCCTTCGCGAGGTTGATCGGCAGCTGCAGCGTCGTGTAGGTCGGGTCGCCCAGGGTGTACATCGACTCGGTGTCCTGCAGGATCGACGGGTTTCCGACGCCGAAGAACATCGCGGGGATGTTCGCATCGGCGAGCGGCCGCGCGACGCTCTCGGCGACCGACGACTCCGCGATGGCCACGGCCACGACGTCGGCCTCGATCATCTGGTTGCCGCAGTCGGCGCCCTTGCCGGGGTCCGACTGGGTCTCGCACTTGACCAGCTCGATCGGCCGGCCGCCGATACCGCCCTTGCGCTCGTTCAGCCATTTGGCCGTGGCGGCGGCCACGTCGAACTGGACCGAGTTGTCGACCGCGGCCGACTTACCGTCCGAGATGATCCCGATCTTCACCGGTTCGCCGGCCGCCCTGTGCACCGGACCGAGCACGTCTGCGTTCGCGCCCGTGTCCCCGGTCGCGGGGGTGTCGGAATCGTCGGACCCGCACGCGGCGACAAAAACGAGCAGGGCAAGCGGAATGGCTAAGAACGCGCCGATCTGCCGCCGCGGCCACCGACTCCCCGTCGCTCTGCCTGACGGGGTCATCAGATGCTGCATGTTCCCTCATCTCATGGTCATGTTTCGTAGAAAGGTGAGCTGCCGGGCGACGGCCCGGCTCCGTGGAAATGCTGGTCCTGTTCCTGCCGACGGCGCAGCTCAAGAACAATGCCGCGCAAGGACACGACGGTCGGCAATTCGGCCGACACATTCACCGAACCCGACTCGATTCGGTGGGGTGTGGTTACGATGAAATGTGCGCACGATAAACCGATGGGACGTGAATGGGTCAGGACATTCGGTCGAACCATCACCGTGACGTCACGATATTCAGAAGGATATTTCCGTCGGGATGGCGTCGGGCAGGACGCCGAGTTCGCCCAACCATGGCCGAACTACCGGCGGTCACTCGCCAGCCGGTTTACGTGGGTGCGTTGGTGACGTCGGGCTCGGCCAGCGACGCGTTCGAGACGTCGAGCCCCTTGGGCAGGTCGAGGACCTTGTGGGCCGGCACCCGGAACTGCTCCACCATGCCGCCGTTCTGCATGATGCCGAGCGCCTTCCTGGTGGACTGGTCGCAGAGGTTGTTCCGGCCCTCCCGGCAGAAGCCGCACTCCCCACAGCCGAACAGGCCCTCCACCAGCACGGGCGTCCCGTCCGCCTTCCGCCCAGCGAGTTCGTGGCCGAGGATGAACCGGGTCCCGAGCCGCAGGTAGTTGAGGTCGGAGGCGCAGATCCCGGCCACGGCCATGGTCAGCAGCTCGCCATCGTCCCAGCCGGGCGCGTCGTCGACGTCGACGACCACCGGCCGGCCCTCATGCCCTCGAACCGCCTTCATTACTCTCCTCCCCCCTAATGCTGCTTCACTGCCCGGGCGAACAGGGAAGGCTCGGCGTAAGAGGCGCAGACCCCGCCGTCAATCAGCACGTCGGTCCCGTTGACGAAGCTGGCCTCGTCCGAGACGAGGAACGCCACCACCGCGGCCACCTCCTCGGGCCGGCCCCGCCGGCCCAGCGGCGTGCGTTCGACCAAGGCGTCGACCTTGATGTCCTGGGCCTCCTCGGCGGCCACCATCGGGGTCTCGATCGTGCCGGGCGACACCGAGCAGACCCGGGCGCCGACCGGACCCAGCCGGACCGCCTCGCGTCTGACCAGGCGGACAATGCCTCGCTTCGCCCAGGCGTAGGCGAGGCCGGCGTTTTCGATGTCGGGCCCGAGTGCGGCGCGGATGCGTTCGAGGAAGTCGTCCTCGATCGCGGCGTCGAGCGCCGCGTCGGTCGCCGGGTCGGACGCCGCGATCCCGATCCACGGGATCAACGAGGCAAAGTGCACGAACACCGTGCGACGGGTGGCATGACGGCTCAGCACCCGGTTGAGCTGCGCGCTCGCCACCAGGTTGACGTCGAGCACGCGCTTCCAGTCCCCCATCACCGGCGAGATCCCCGCCGCGGACACGACGGCCCGGAGCTCACCGGACTCGGCCGCGCGAGCGGCCAGCCGATCGAGGCCCGTGACGTCCGTGACGTCAAGCGCGAACGCCTCGACCGCGCTCCCCCCTCGGGCCGACAGAGCCGCCGCCGCGGCTGTCACGTTCTGTTCGTCGATGTCGACGAGCAGAAGTAAGTCGACCGTGTCGAGCATGCGCTCGGCGCACGCCAGCCCGATGCCCCGGCCGGCTCCCGTCACGACTCCCACGGTTTTCAGCCGCCCGGCCTCGCTCATCAGGCTCCCCGTGCGGTCGTGTCGGCGAGGAGCTTCGCCGGTAGTGGGAACCGGAACAGCTCGGCCGCCTGCTTCCAGGCGACCTGCTGGCGGACCGCTTCGTCGAGGTAGGCGGTGCCGGCGGCGAAGTCAGCCCGCGTGTTGGGCCACACCGACTCGATGTGTGGGTAGTCGTCCTCGAAGAGCCACCGGGACAGGCCGAACTCCTCGGTGTACGGACCGATGAGGTCGTACTCCTGAGTGCCGAACGCGAACGACCGCGCCACGAGCTCCAGTGGCGTCGCGTTCGGGTCGGGCCAGCCGGCGCGGGTGAGCGGCGAGTGGCCGAGGTTCCAGTCGAGCCGGCGAACGAAGTGCGGCAGCCACGACCCGCCGGACTCGGCGACCAGGATCTTCAGGCCCGGGAACCGGGTGGCCACACCACCCCAGAGGATCTGGGCGCAGAAGTCGGTCGCACCTGATTGGTAGATGGTCAGGCCCATGCCGTACGGGTAGGCGTTCCCGGCCGGCCCGCCCCGCTTCGGCCACCACGGCAACGAGTCGGTGTGGTGCACGACGACCGTCCCGGTCTCCTCGCACGCGCGGAACAGCGGATCCCAGTGGCCGGTGCCGAACCATGGCTCGTCGAGATCGGCCGGGTTGCGGATGGCGACTGCCCGGAACCCGCGCGCGGCGTTGCGTTCGACTTCGCGGGCGGCGAGTTCCGGGTCGCGGTACCAGGTGTAGCCCACCGGGACGAGCCGATCGGGCGCGGCCGAGATCCACTCCTCGTGGTACCAGTCGTTCCAGGCCTGCAGGGCCGCGAAGCCCAGTTCCTGGTCCGTGGTCTTGGCGAACAGGTCGCCGCCGAACCCCATCCCCGCCGGGTCGGAGGTGCTGGCCGCGACGGCCACGCCGTCGATGTCCATGTCCGCGACCCGCTGGGTGGCGTCGTAGCAGCCAGGCCGGAGCTGATCGCGCCTGGCGAGGGTGTTGAAGCCCTCGACGTCGGCGCGCCAGCTCGCCTCGTCCTTGGCGCCCGCCATGCAGCACGTCCGGTGCAGGAACGACATGTGGTCTTCGAACTTCCAGAACCCGCCGAAGTCGCTGTCCTGGTAGCGCGGAGCCTGGTCGGCGAACTTCGCCGGCATCCGCCCCTCGAAGAGATCAGGCGGGTCGACGATGTGGGAGTTGACGGAGAAAAGCGGCTGCATGAGTACCTGCTCGGGATCGTTGGAGGCGCGGCTCAGCCGGCGAGCAGCTTGAGCGACACCCGCCACAGGCGTGTCGCGGTCTCGGGGTCGATCGCCCAGCTCCCGACGCCGGGAGCGTCGAACTCGGCGGGCGGGTTCTCGGTGTCAAAGTCGATCGCCTGGTTGCAGTTCTCGAAGTACAGACCGCCGATGCCCTCGAGCAGCGGCGAGGCCGCGAGCAGCACCGACGTGGCCGCGCCCTGCTCGGTGCTGCGCCAGGGCAGCCGGTCCATGCCGGCCCTGACCTCGGCGGGGAGGTCCATGGCCTCGACGTGGCGCTGCAGCTTGGTCCGGATCTGGCCGGGATGCACGGCGTTGGCGGTCACGCCGTCCTCGGCCCAACGGCGGTTCAGCTCGACGGCGAACAGCACGTTGGCCGTCTTCGACTGGGCGTAGGCGAGACCGCCGTTGTAGTCGCGGCGGTCGAAGTTGATGTCGTCGAAGTCCACGACGCCGCGGGCGTGCGCGTGCGCGTCGGAAGTGACGCTGACTACCCGGCCCCCGGCGGCGGCGAGCGGAGCATAGAGCCCGAGCGTCAACGCCACATGGCCAAGGTGGTTGGCGCCGAAGTGGTACTCCACGCCTTCTCGCGTGAGCTGCCGGGTGGGCAGCATCATCACGCCGGCGTTGTTGACGAGCATGTGCAGCGGGCCCCGCCAGCTGCTCGTGAACTCGTCGATGGTCGAGCGGTCGGCGAGATCCAGCGGAGCGACGTTCACCGTGGCGCCTCCGGTCGAGGCCGCGATCTGGGCGGCGACCTGCTTGCCGGCTTCGACGTTTCGCACCGCCACGGTTACCTCGGCACCGGCCGCGGCCAGAGCCCGCGCGGTCTCCGTGCCGATGCCGGACGTAGCCCCCGTCACGACCGCCCGCTGACCGGACAGATCGACGCCCGCGAGGACATCGTCGCTGGTGCTCTCGCGGCCGAAGGGCGTGGTGAAGCGTGTGGCCATGAAGACGATCTCCCCAGGTTTTCAGTAGAACGACCGTTTTGGTCAGTCGTGCTACTTAAACATAGGGTTGCTCGACTCATCAAGGGAAACCTGTCGAGCTGGCCCGCTGATCTGGCCCTTTGGGCGTCCAGCCATGGACCGCCAGTCGCTTCGGCTCGCCGCTCGCGCTCGGAGGTCGCGACGGCTCAGACGTCGACCAGACTCAGGTCGATCGCCGCGCGCCGAGCAGGGCCTCCGGCGGGGGTAGGCGGGAGCTGTCACGCCGAGGCCGATCACCAGCGTGGCGAGGACCGCGCCGGGCCGGAGAACGCGACGGGCAGACTTCAAAGTGCGCGGAGCCGTCCACGCCGACAAGTCGTCATCCGTCGGGTACGCCGCCTCGCTCCGCGGCGATTCCGTCGTTAGGACCCGGCCGCACCCGATCGGGCGCGAGCGAGGTCGGCGCCGTCGGCGTAGGCGGGGGCGGCAAGTCCGGCCGCCACCATGTTCAGGCTTTCCTGGACGAGCTGCTCTCGGGTGAACGACACGCCCAGATGTTCGTTCGCCTTCTCGTGCCCGACCAGGCAGCTGACGAGCAGGCGAAGCTCCATCATCACCCGCCAGTCGATCAACTCCGGAGTCAGATGCGGCAGGACCCGATGCAGCAGCACCTTCAGCTGGCTGGTGACCGGCTGGTTCTCGAGAACCTCCATCGGCCCGGGGATCGCCTCCGGGAAACCAGGATGGTTGAGGAACTGCAGCAGGAACCGGGCAAACGTGTACTGGCCGGCCGCGTCGACCTGGTCGGCGACCGGCAGGAACATCGCTTCGACGAGCGTCCCGACGTCAGACAGCCGTCCCGCCGCCGCGGCGTCCACCAAGAGCTCGGCCCTGCGCTGCTCGATCCGCTCGGCCCTGGAGCGGATGATCGCCTTGATCAACCCTTCCTTGCTGCCGAAGTGGTACTGGATCGCGTTCTTGTTACCCAGTCCGGCCTCTCTGACGATGGCCAGCAGAGACACGGCGTCGATACCGAGGTCGCCGAACATCCGCTCCGCCGTCACCAGCAACGCCTGGCGCGTGGCCGTACCGGTGCGGGCCGCGGAGAGGTCGTCCTCGGCGTCCGCGCCTTGTAGTTGCATAGACGCAGGCTAGTGCGCCGACTACGACCGCTCATGGGTTGGGACTCGTGGGTCTGGCCACCTCCGCCCGGCTGGCTCGCCGCGCATCGCCACTGTCGACTGTTCGGCTTTGCCGTCCGACCGGATGCTGCTGGCCAGCCTCGCCCAGCTCCTCCCCCGCCGACTCAAGGCCAGCCCGCCGGGCCTTCACAGGGTGACCTACGCCCGCTGCGCGCCGCGACGCAGCACGATCCCGACCACGAACGGCACCTGCTCGCCGAGCTACCCGGCATCGATGACCGCATCGTCGACTTGTTCTCCCGGGAGGGCTCTACCCAAACCGCCTGAACCGGCCGGGCCACCCTGACCCCGTGGCCTGAGCCGACCTCAGCCTTCGCACCCGGCTCTCACTGCGCGAGTCCGGATGGCTGCGCTAAGCTCTTGCCAGGGGATTCGAGTGATGTTCGGACTCCGCAGTGTCGTCAGCGCTTTGTCGAGTCCGTGGCGTTCGACCGCCGTGGGGTTGACGCCACGGTTGTTCCGGTGTGCCGTCGGCGCCTCTTTGGTGCTCCTTGGGCTGGGCAGCGCGTTCGTGGTGCTGCTGGACGCGCAGCCTGCCCGAATCGCCGTCGTTCTCGTCAACGCCGCCGTCCAAGGCGCCGCCGCGGTCGCCTGCTTCTGGACCGTTCGGCGGGTTCGCGGGGCGGAGCGCTGCTGGCGGGTGCTCATTGGCTTGACCGCTGGCGGCGCGATGCTCGCCAGCGCCGGAACGGCGGTGATATTGCTGGACGGTGGCTCTCCCGCTTCCCAAGCGTCCTCGGGGTATGCCGTCCTCTTCGCTACCTATGCGGCGGCGCTGGCGGGTCTGCTGTCCTTGCCCACCCACCCGGTGGAGGGCCGGGGTGGGAGTGTGGGCAGGCCGTACCGCGGGCATGCGATCACCCTGCTGGACTGCCTCCTGATCGTCGGTTCGATCGTCCTGCTGGAGTGGGGAACGGTGCTCGGCGTGCTTGTCCACACCGGCGGACTTAACCTCATGCAGTTCCTGCTCGCACTAGCCCACCTCGTCGCCAGTCTGATCCTGGCCGCGGCGGTCCTGCTGATCGCGAGCTTCCGCCAGCCGCGCTCCCCGGCGGTGTTGGCGTTGCTCAGCGGGGGCCTGCTGGCCTATGCGCTCACCAGCAACGCCCACGTCTACCACGTCGCGCAGGGCAGGCTCGATCTTCCGCCGGGGATCCTGATCGGGTTCCTCGTCGCCTGGTTGCTGATCTTCCTTGCCGCACTCGTTCCGATCCGGCCCTCCGCGCGGCTCGACCCCCCTGCTGCTTCGCCGGGCCCGCGGGCGATGTGGGTACACGCGGCCCTGCCCTATGCCGTGCTCGGCGCGGCTGGGCTGCTGGTTCTCGCCAAGCTGGTAACCGGCGACCGGCTCGACCGGCTCGAAACGTACGGCATGACCGGGCTGCTGCTGCTGGCGCTGGTCCGGCAGATGCTCACGTTGGCCGAGAACACCCGGCTGCTGGCCACGGTCCGGGAACGGGAACGGCAGCTGAATCACCAGGCCTTCCATGATTCGTTGACCGGACTGGCGAACCGGGCGCTGTTCACCCGGCAGTTGCAGCAGGCACTCGGGCACGATGTTCATGACACGGGCTACGTCGGTGACGCCCAGCCGCTGTCCGTCCTGTTCCTGGACCTGGATGAGTTCAAGCAGGTGAACGACACCTTCGGGCACGCCGCCGGGGACGAGCTTCTCAAGATCAGCGCGGAGCGGCTGCGGGCGGGCACGCGGCTGGCGGATACCGTCGCCCGGCTCGGGGGGGACGAGTTCGCCGTCATCCTCGACGACGGCGGCGGCCCCGGCAGTCCCCGCGGGGTCGGTGAGCGGCTCGCAGCCGCGGTCCAGGCGCCCTGCCTGCTGGCAGGGCGGCCCTACACGCCCCGAGCCAGCCTCGGCCTGGCCACCCTCGACCCCGCCGCCGCGCCGGCCAGCCCGGACCTCCTGCTCCACCAAGCCGACCTGGCCATGTATGCGGCAAAGCAGGAGCGGGCGGGCAGACTGGTCATCTACCAGCCAGACATGGCCGGACCACCACCAACCTAAAGAACGAGGAAGTCGCAGGCCAACACGCCTCGGGCTTGGGCGCGCAGGAACTGCGACCAGCTCGGACCGCCGCCGCGGCGAGGGCCGGGCCAAGGCCGTGACGGCGCAGGATGTTGCGCACGGAGGTAGCCGAGACCCGGACCTGGAGCTTGCGGCACTCCCCGACGATCCGCAGATAGCCCCACCGAGGATTCTCCCGGGCGAGCCGGAGCACCAGGTGCACGGTCGCATCCTCGAGACAGCGACCACGACGGCGCTGCGGGTATGTCCAGTGGCGCCGGACGAGGTCTCGATGCCAGCGCAGCAGGGCTACGGGTGTGACCAGGAAGGCCGACCAGCACGGGCGGGGCAAGAGCCGGGCGAGGGTGGCCAGCAGCATCCGATCGGACGGGGTGTACCGCGGCCGAGCGACCTGACGACCCAGCACGGTCAGTTGGTGGCGCAGGACGGCGATCTCGACGTCCTTCTCGTCAGGCCGGAAACCCAGCCCGACGACGCCGAGAAGCCTGCGCACCAGCAAGAACACCACGGTCGACACCATGCCCGTCATGATCCCCGACGTGCTCGTCCGCGCAGCTCAGCGCCCCTGACCGTCCAATTGCACCCCACATGCGCTGGGACGGGACAACTCGGCCATGGGTGACGTGTACTACAAGTCGCTGTCGGCCGTTGCCCACAGCCGCCCCCACGGCCTGGCCCAGCACCTCGTCGACACCCGCCCCGGAGACGGGAACATGACGGAGGTGCTGCCGGGTCTCAGGGCCGAGGGTGCGGCGCAGCGGCTGATGGCGGCGCCGCTCGCCGCGGTCTGCATGGTCGAGTCGTTGTTCCCCACGTTGGCTGGGACATCGACCTAGTCACTGGGCAGATCGTCCGGATGCTGGACACATGGGGTCGCGTGGCCGGCGTCCCCCATCCAGGCCCCGAACCCAAGGCTGCCTGACGGCCCGCTCGAACTGAGCGGGTACCGCGTCCGAGGGGATGCGTCATCGAGTCGTTCAGCGGTCCCGAGGGCTCAGAACAGGCTGGTCTGCTCCGACGGCGGAGCGACCTCGATCCCGGCGAGCATGCGCAGGTCGTCGACCGTGGGGCAGCGCTGCGGCCAGCACCTCGCCACGAGCCAAGCCAGGAGGCACGCCGCGGCGGTCGCGTCCCAGAGCGCCCGGTGCGGCTGTCCGGTAGGCAGCGCGAGGCGCAGCCCGCCGTCGAGGCCCGCCTGGTTGATCAGAGCGGTAAGTGATCTGCCGCCGTCGATGCCGGCGGCCCGGGCGAGCGCGAGCGTGTCCAGCAGTCCCGCCGGCCGGACACTCGGGAGGTACCGGCGGAGGAGCCGCCAGTCGACGCCGACGTTGTGGCCGACGATCCACCGGCCGTCGATCCGCGCGGCTAGCTCGGCCGCGATGCGGTCGAAGGGTGGCGCGGTACGCAGGGTCTCGTCGTTGATCCCGGGGGAGATCCACGGCCGCCGCGGAACCGGGCGCCCGGGGTTGACCAGCGTCGCGAACGCTTCCGGGAGAGCTGGATGGCCGTCGTGCAGCGGCACCGCTGCCACCTCAAGGATCGCCTCGTCGTCGCGGTCCTGGGCTCCGGTGCCCTCAAGGTCGAGCGCGACGAGGAGCGTCTGGTGCCAGGGCTGGGCGGTCATCGGGCCGGACCTCTCCGGGGGTGGCTAGTCATCCTCGTACCGTGCGGCTCGTTCGAACTGAGCCCGAACGGTCCGGAAAGCCTCGCTCTGGGCCGGGTCGACGGTATGCCCGAGCAGCGACCGGCCGTGGGCGTGCAGGTGGTGCGGCTGGTCGAGTTCCCAGATCTGATGGCGCAAGGTGTGCTGCACAGCGTAACGCCACTGTTCTCCAAGGCCGTGGGTCCACATGTGTCCCGGTTCGATCACGTAGTCAGACTCGTACCCGAGCTGCGCGAGCACGGTGTCGACCTGCTCGACGGTGGGCTCGGAGTAGTCCTCGACACAGCGCCGCACCTGGGCTGCCGGGCAGATGTCACACAGCTCCCGGACGCCCCGGTGACCGTTGTAGTCCGGGGCGCTGTGAGCGTAGGCGACCCCGCAGGAGGTCTTACGGAACAGCGGCGTGGTCGTCCCGCTAGCTTGCCAGGCCGCGACGACGCGGGCGTCAAGCCCGTCGGGCATGACCTTGCGGCGCGCGTAGCCGTCGGCGTATGGCACGTCGACGCCGAGTTCGCGGAGGTAGTGGGCGTTCTGCTCTTTGTGGTAGTAGCCGGTGAACACGATGGCGTCCACGTCGCGGGCGACGTCGAGGACCTGGGCCATGGTGTCGGGGCTGTCGTTCCAGCCAGGCACGATGGGCCGCCAGTAGAGGAGGACGCCGGTACGGCGCTTGTGCTCGGCGGCGATCCGGATGGAGCGGACGGTGATGTCGCTCTTGGAGATCGGTTCGACGCGGCCGTCGGTGATGCCGGAGTACGTGAATAGCAGCGTGACCCGGGCATGCTTCAGGTTCTCCAACCTGGCCATGTCGTCTTCGCCGACGTGGAACCGGGTGATGACGAGGACGTGGTTGGTGTAGCCGAGGTCGTCGAGCGCCTCCAGGACCTAGAACAGGTGAGGCTTGACGCCAGGTAGGAACGGGTCGGTCGCCTTGTTGAACAGCTGCAGGGGTGTGACGCCCGGTCGGAAGGCCGGGTGGCCGACCAGCTGCTCGATGGCCTCGTCGGTGGAGCAGAGCAGCTGGGGCGTCTTGGCCTCGAAGTTGC
Organism: Pseudofrankia coriaricola; assembly: GCF_001854805.1. GTDB lineage: Bacteria > Actinomycetota > Actinomycetes > Frankiales > Frankiaceae > Pseudofrankia. Next base: position 15,192 of record NZ_MBLO01000052.1, on the reverse strand, counting down.
CCCAGAAGTGGCGGACGCAGTACCCGCAGTCGAGCGGGCACCCGATGATGTGGTTGAGCGACAGGCCTGACTTTCGGTAGCCGACGATCAGTGCCATGTACGGATCGAGGGATGCCCGGTCGGCGTCCGGCATGTGGGGCAGGTGGCGAGGTCCAGCGGCGAGGTCTAGCGGCCCGAGGGTCATGGCTGGGTCCTTCCTTCCAGCGCGGTGGGGTCCAGCAGGTGGACGTTGGTGGCGCCGTACCAGATCTGGAACTCGCGTTCGGCGCCGGCGGGGTCGTCGGAGGTGTGAATGATGTTCGCGATCAGGCGGCCTTCGGACTTGGCCTGGCGGAACGAGTCGGTTCCGAAGTAGCCGCGGACGGTCTGGTCGCCGGCGCGGGACGGGTCGAAGGAGCCGATCAGCTCGCGAAGCCGGCGCGCGACGTCGGGCCCATGCGCGAGCGCGATGCCGACGCTCTGGCCTACGTAGGTGCGGCGCAGGTCGGCCGGCACGTCGACCCAGGTGAAGTAGGCACGGCGGGTCGTGAGCAGGTCGGCGTAGTGCGCGAATATCTGATCTTCGGACGGGAGGACGATCCGCTGGTCGACGATCGTCGCCTCGGCGGCAATCCAGCCCAGCACCTCCTCCACGAGGTCCCGGGCCACACAGTCCGGCTTGAGCAGGACAACCGACCAGGCCGTCCAGTCGACGGCGGTCACCGGTCGGCCGAGGACGGAACCAGCGAGGGCCAGCGCTGTTCGACCAGCCACCGATGCCCAGGCCGCAGCATGGCCAACGTCTCGGCGGCGATCGCCCGACCTTCGCCATAGGTGATCTGCCGGTGGACCTCGAACAGCGCCACCACCTGACGCCAGTAGAGATCCATCTCGCCGCCGTCGCCTGGGGTGAACGCGGCTTCGTTCGTGCGGAGGCGTTGCTCCCAGCGGGCGACCTGACCGAGCGCCGCGTCGCTCGTGGGCGGCATCGCCGCGGCCTCGAACGTCGGACTCGACGGCTCGGCCAGCATCGCGTCGACCCGAGGCAGATCACGGACGTTGAACGGACGTTGATATGCATCGAGCCGACGTGATGGGTGTAGGTGCCCACGCCTACGCCCAGCCGCCGTGCGGCGAGCTCCTGGATGAGGGTAAACGCGAAGGTGTCGCCGAGCAGGCCGATGACCGCGTCGTTGCCCCGCATGTAGGCCGTCAGGTGGAGCCGGTCGTCCCGAAGCATGAACTGCAGCGCGATGGTGCAGGCCACGTCAGGGTTGTCGGGGTCGACGAGTTCGTCCGGACGCATGATCGGCATCGCGGCGCGTTTGCTGTCGGGATCCGCGTGCAGCAGGTCGAGCACCCGCTCGAACTGGCTCCGCCTGTCCGGACCGCCCGGACGGAACAGACGCGGCCCGTACGCCGTGCCGGTGAGGGTACGGCCGTCGCCGGACACCTTCTCTAGCGCGGGCGCGTAGTGCGCGACCATCTCGAGGTCTTCGCGGCCGGTGAGATACCACAGCGTCTCCGCGTGATTGAAGACCACATTGGTCCTGCGGGCCGCAAGGTAGGGTGTGCGATCGACCGGATCAGCGATCGTGAAACTGACGTTCGCGAACTCCACCGCCGTCTTCCCACGTGTGCTCGTCGAATACTCGGGATTGTTCCGAACCTCAGCGAGCACCGCCAGATAGGCACTCTGGAACGTCGGAAACACCGGTCCACGGATCATGGCAGCTCCTGGGAAGCTTCTCTGTCAGGGAGCCGTGGGAGGAGAGCTCGATGTATGACACACGCCGCAGGTGACTGATGACAGGGGGGACATCAATTTCCCCCTGGGGGGGATGACTCCGTCCCCTCTCTGACCAGGCCACCTTCTGCCCGCAACTAGAACCGGCGACGGACGTCCTCTTCGGGTGTCCGTAGCCATCGTGCTCCCTATCTCAGGCGGACGTACGCCGAGACTGGGCAGGAGGCCGGTCAGCGACCGCCCCACAGCCGCACCACATTGCTTCCAGCCACAGCCAGGTCTGACGGACTCGACCGGAAAACGCGACCGTGCCACCTTGCAGCAGTCGACGGCGACGGTCGTGACTCCTCGGGCAACCAGGTTCTCGACGAGATGGGATCCAATGAAGCCGGCCGCGCCGGTGACCATCGCCCGGTTCATCGGACTGCCGCCGCAGGCCCAGCGGGCCGGAAGCCCTGTTCATCGCCGTCAGCGCTGTCGCTTGGCGTGCCACCGTTCTTGCTCGACGTGTACACCACACATCCCTGGTCGCTGTGGCCCGCATCGGCTGTCGCCGGCAGGGCCCGGCGCACGATCCTCGCCGGCCCGATCAGGAAACCCGGCCACCGGCGCGGGCGGTACCGGCCACAGCCCGTCCAATGGCAACCAGCCGATGACGGAAGGTAGCAGCGTCCGATAGCTTCATCCTGGTCGACGACACCTGCCCGATAAGGCGTTGGAGGTGCGGCGTGGCGAGTAACCGTCATCCCCCGAATCGGAATCTGGCCTGGGAACGACTCCAACGTGGCTGGTCACACGACGAGGTCGCCCGCCGTGTCGGCATAGAGATGGATCACGCCGGTGAGACGTACACCGGTCTGTGCGCCAACACGGTCAGGCGATGGGAGACCGGCGAGCGACGCCCAGAGCCTCGTTACCGCAAACACCTGGTGACCGTGTTCGGAAAGCCCGCGAGCGAACTCGGCCTGCTCACGCCAGCCGAGCTAACGATGCGCCCTGACGTCACGATGGGGAGGGTGGATGGTATGCCGTCTGGCGCGGCCGGCGACGTGAACTGGGACCGGGCCACCGTCCTTCGCGCGCTGCTCGGAGCGGGGGCGCTACCCCTGCTTAGCCCGTTGCTGTCCGTAACATCGGCCGAGGGCGACCCGCACGCTGGATCTTCCCAGGTGGACCCCGAGACCTACACGAAAATCGCGAACGGTCAGCGAGAGCTCTACTGGAACAGCCCTCCGCGTCCGCTCTTCGAGGCGTCCTTCGCGCACACCCACTTGGGCGTCGCACTGGTACGCGGCACTCGCGGCACGCAACGCGCTGCTCTCGCCGCCGGGCTGGTCCAGTCGGCGCTGCTCGCCGGACGCCTCGCCTTCTTTGACCTCGGCCAGCCCGCCGTCGCCACCCGCTGCTACGAAGTCGCCCTCGCCGCCAGCAAGGAGACCGGCGACCACGCGCTCGCCGCCACAGTCCTCGGCCACATGGCCTTCATCCCCGGCTTCACCCAGGACCCTGACGGCGCGCGAAACCTGATCACCGCCGCGCTCCAGCACTGCTGGCACGGCGTCCACCCCATCGTCCGATCCTGGCTGCACTGCGTGTCCTCCGAGATCGAAGCCAGAAACGGCGCCCCGGCAACCAGCCGCCACCAGATCGACCTCGCCGAAGCATCGCTGCCCGACGACGCCGGCGATCTCGCATGGTTCGACTTCTACGACGCGACCCGTCTCGATTCCTTCGCCGGCTACGCCGCCCTCACAACAGGTGATCATCGGGAAGCTGCCCGCCGACTGGCCGCAGCGGCTGACCAACTCGGCGCTCGGGGAAGCAAGCAGCGCAGCGTCATCCTCGCCGATCTTGCCGGAGCACACGGCCGGGATGGCGACCGCGTCGCTGACTATCTTGGCCAAGCGGTCGAAACGCTCGCCACCGACTGGTACGCGACCGGGATGGACCGCGTACGCGCGGTCCGGCCACTGCTGGGAGACAGCAAGCACGGTCGACACATCGACAGATCAGAGCACTGTCACCAGCATCGTGACCTCCCGTCTGCGGAGCGTCAGTTCGCCTCGTTGTGCTTGCGCACCAGATCCGGTAGGTCGGTCAGAGAGTCGAGGTGAAACAGGCAGCGGTCGGCGACTGCGGGGTCCTCAAGGATGTGGCCCCACGGGCCCCGACGGATGAGAGCGGTCGCCATACCAACGGCCTGCGCGGGGCGGATGTCATTGTCGAGCCGGTCACCGACATAGAGCACCTCCCCAGCCAGGCAACCCGCTTCGACGACGACGCGGTGAAAAAACTCCGCCGATGGCTTCTCCACACCCCAGCCGTCCGACGTGCCGATCACATCGACGGAGAGATCCAATGCCCGCAGGATGCCCTCAGCGCGGGCGGTCTGATTGCCCGCCAAGCCGACCAGCAGACCCTCCGCGCGCAGCGCTGCCAGGCAGGGCCGCGCATCGGTGTACAGGTTCTCCTCACCGAACGACTCCGGCTGCCCGGCCGCCGCGCGCCGCTCCCGCTCCAACCCAAGGTCAAACCCGGGCCGGAACACCTGGAATACCTCCCGGTAGTCCAGCCCACGCGCGATCACGGCACCGAACACCGCCGAGAACGTGTGCCGAGGCACCCCTAGCCAATCCGCCCACGTCCCGTACTCCCGGGACTCATCCACGATCGTCTCGCCCACGTCGAAGAACACCGATCTGATCGGCACGCAACCCCTCCGGACTGATCAGACTGCGGATGACTCAAACCCCCAGGATGAGGCTATCGGAGGCCGCTACCTTCCGTCATCGGCTGGTTGCCATTGGACGGGCCGTGGACGGTACCGCCCGCGCCGGAGGCCGGGTTTCCTGATCGGGCCGGCGAGGATCGTGCGCCGGGCCCTGCCGGCGACAGCCGATGCGGGCCACAGCGACCAGGGATGTGTGGTGGACACGTCGAGCAAGAACGGTGGCACGCCAAGCGGCAGCACTGGCGACGAGGCGCCCCCCTGAGCCCAGACGATCACCTTCGCCGAGCCAAGCGGTATCGACTTGCGGCCCCTTCCCTCGCCCCGGAGCGTCCTTTCATGACCCGCATCGAACCTCCCGAGGGTCGCGACCCGAATCGACTGCCCTCCGGATCGCCTCGCACACCGGAGCTATCAACTGCCAGCGCAGCGACAAAGGCCCTGCCCGTCGGCGTGCCGCCACGGCCGACGGTGCGTGACGAGGTGAAGGTGACACGGTCGGTCGTACGATGGCTGGCCGCGACACAGGCCGCGCAGGCCGTCGCCCGTCGGCAGGCACAGGCGACGCTGTCGGGCTGGCGGCTGCTGTTGCTTCTGGACGATGCGCGGCTCGTGAACAGGGAGTTGGTCGCCAACGCCGTGAACGCCTGCAAGGCAGCCCGGGCCGGCGGTCCGGACCACTATCTCGACTGGATCGCGATCCGTCTCACCGACACCGGACGACGACTCACGATTGAAGTCTTCGACGCGGCGCCCGGTGTCCCAGCCCACCGTGCCACCGACCCGCTGACCGAGACGGGACGCGGACTTCACCTCATCGACGCAGTCGCCACCCAGGGCTGCGCGAAGGTCGCCCAGAGTTATGATTGGCTACGTCACGTAGCTGCCTCGCGGAAGCATTCGGATGCGGTAGACGGGATAGCGCGCGTCAGTCCTATCCCCGCGCACTTCGATCGAGATTCGCCTCAGTAGATCGAGCCGGGCATGCCGTGTGCCGACCCGGGAAATCTGCTGGACCGCGATTGGCGAGCCTTGGCCGCCGAATTATCTGAAACCTGGCATGTCGTTGTTACAGAAGTGGCCTCCTGTTCGGGATAATGAAAGTTCCACCAAACAGAACCCCTGACCAGAAGGCCACCGCATGCCATCATGCCAGACCGGCGCCGCTCTGTCGAGCGGCCATGACCAGGCCGGCGAGAACAAAGCCAGTCGACTTCTCGAGATGCTGCGTCAGGTGAAAGATTTCCGTGCGGCCCGCGGAAAGATGTACGACCTCCATTTCGTACTCGCTGTCGCGGTCGTCGCCACACTGGCTGGCGCCGCGAACTACCGCCAGATCGGCAGACGGTCAGGCGACCTTCCACAACGTCTGCTCGCACAGATCGGTGCACCCTACGACTACTTCCGCGCGGCATACGTGGCGCCGGGCGAGTCCACTATCCGGGAGGTCCTCACGAATGTCGACGCGGACCTGCTGGACCTCCTCGTCGGCGTCTGGCTGCACGAATGCGCGACACGTGACCACGACGGAGACCTGGTGATCTCGCTGGACGGCAAGGTCCTGCGCGGCGCCTGGACCACCGGGAACAAGCAGGTCAAGCTGTTCGCCGCCATGATCCACGGAGAAGGTGTCGTCGTCGCCCAGACCCAGGTCCCCGACGACACGAACGAGACCACCCAGGTCGAGAACCTGGTGAAGATCCTCAAACACAAGCGCGGACGAACCATCGCCACCGCCGATGCCGCCCACACCCAGTTCAGGACCGCCATCCTGCTCCACAAAYGCGGTATCGACTACGTCCTAACCGTCAAAAGGAACCAGCCCACCCTCTACCGGCAGGTCTTCGAGCGCTGCCTGCCTCTTCTCCAGCAAACACCGGGCCACGACGAAGAGGAACGCTCACACGGGCGCATCAAGCGGTGGACCACCTGGACGACCACCGCCGAGGACATCCGCTTCCCGTTTGCTCGGACGATCGCCGTCATCCGCCGCGACGAATTCGACCTCGAAGGTAACCGTCTCACCAGGGAGTACGCCTTCATCATCACCAACCTGCGCGGGGGCCGCGCCGCCCCAGCCGCAATCCACACCCACGTTCGCCTGCACTGGGGAATAGAGAACCGCGTACATTACATCCGCGACACCGCCTGGCAAGAGGACGCCTGCCGCGCTCACCTCGGCAACGGCCCACGAAACCTCGCCATCCTCCGCAATCTCGCTCTCGGCCTCCTTCGGCTCCACGGCGTCAAAAAAGTCAAGGAAGCACTCGAACACATCGCCGCAGACCGCAACCGGGCACTCCAATTCCTAGCCACCTAGAGTGACCGACCGCCACCCTCGGCGATCTTCGCGCAGCCCTGGTCGCCACCTGGGACTACTACAGCACCGAAACCGGGCCGGGCAAGGTGGTGCGGGCCGCGTTGGACCATGACGGGCCCGATGCCGACCGCGGCGACGGATCGCAGCCTCTACCCCGCCGGACCCCGACGGCCCTCACCGTCGGCGACGTTCCGGCCGTCCATGACCTGGCGCTGCTACGACGGACCCGCGACGGCCTCCTCGCAGGCGTCAGCCCGCGCCCAGGTCGTGTCCCGTCAGGACACATACGGAACGCTCCGCCGCCCGTCCCGGCCGACTCCAGGCCGTGACCACAGCGACAAAGAATCACGAGCCAACCCACCTTCTCTTCGCCAGTCGAAACACTGTAGACATTCGACGATCCGCCACTCGTCGCGCACCTCGGACCACCTCCCGCCATTCGCATCCCATTCGTGATGATGGCCAACCTTAGAGCCAGGAACAGCGCCACAAACCGAGATCTCGACCACTTCTATCGACCCTTAAAACACGCCTTGAAAAGGATCAGTTAAGCCATGGCATCGGGCTCTCCAGAATCGAACGCGTCGGGCACGGAACTGTATATGGACCGGCCCCATTCGGCGCGCATGTACGACTACTACCTGGGTGGTAAGGACAGCTATCCCGCCGATCAGGAGGCCGCCGAGCTGGTCCTGAACGACTTCCCCCAGGCACCAACCGTGGCCCGGTGCAACCGGGCGTTCCTGGTCCGTGCGACCCGGTTCCTGGCCGCCGAGGCGGGGATCCGCCAGTTTCTGGACGTCGGTACTGGCATCCCGACGTCGCCGAACCTGCACGAGGTCGCCCAGTCGGTCGCCCCTGATGCCCGGGTGGTCTACGTCGACAACGATCCGCTCGTCCTGGCGCACGCCCGCGCTCTGCTGACCAGCCGGACGGGCGGCGCCACCGCCTACCTGGATGCCGACCTACGCGACCCGGAGAAGACCCTCGCCTCCCCGGAGGTACGCAACACCCTCGATCTGAGCCGCCCGGTTGCGCTGTCCCTGATCGCGATCCTGCACTTCATCCCCGACACCGCCGACCCCTACGGCATCGTCACGACGCTGCTCGACGCGCTGCCCGCCGGCAGCTACCTGACGCTCACCCACGCCACCGCCGACTTCGCCCCCGAGCAGGCCGACAAGGCCGCAGCGATCTACCAGGCCCGTGGCATCCCCGCCCAAGCCCGCAGCCGCGACGAGGTCGAACGTTTCTTCACCGGCCTCGACATGGTCTCCCCCGGGGTCGAGGTCGCGCACCGCTGGCGCCCCCACGACGAGGCAGCGGACAGCATCCTGACCGACGCCGACGTGTCCTGCTACGCCGCCGTCGGCCGCAAACCCGAATGGGGCTCGCTCTGATCTCGCGCCCTGTTGCGACCGGATCTCTTCTCGGGGGAGATATGACCACTCATCACCTGCCTGCGGCACCGCCGGGTCAGCTCGTGGATGCCGTGCGCGCTGTCCTCGCCGGTGAGGATCTCCCTGACGTGGCGGCGCGCAGCGGCCTGCCGGCCGCGGACCTGCAGGCCGCCCTCGGCGTCTACCACGCGGGCGGGAAAGCCGCGCTACAAGAGCAGTCGGCGAGCCGCTGGTGCGCCGTCCACATCACCTTCGCCGGCCAGCACCAGGCCGAACACACGATGGCAACCCTCGTGGCACCGGCACTCGACACGCTACGCACCGGCCGCGGCCGGGTCGGCTGGTGATTTACCCGGGGACATCCCGCCTGGAACCTCTACCTGCACCGCGCCGACCCGCTCGCCGTCAGGCGACTGTTCCGCAATCTGGCCCGCACAGGTGACCTCGCCGCCACGGTGCCCGAGATCTACGAACCGGACCCCCACCCGTTCGGCGGACTGACCGGCACCAAGATCACGCACGACCGCGCCGACAGCGAAGCGATCCTCGCCCACCTCCGCCAGGACGACCCACCCCTCCGACGACCCGAGCTGTCCGCCATGCTGCTGGACACCCTGCTCAAAGCCGCCGGACTCGACCGGCCCACCCGCCGCGACCTGTACACCCGCCTCGCCGCCACCCGGCCCACCCCCGACCCAACCAGTGCCCGCCGGCTCGGCGCCGAACTGCTCGCTGTCCTGGCCGAGCCGGCCAGCGACCTCGCGACGTTCGCATCCTGGCGGGACGGCTACGCGACCGCGGGCAGCCGCCTCGCCGACGCCACCGCCACAGGCCACCTCACCTGCGAGCTCACAGACGTCCTCACCTCCATCGTGGACTCGCACTGGAACCGCCTCGGGCTCACCATCGCCACCCAGAGCACCCTCGCCCACGCCGCGACCCACGCCTACCTCACACGGGGCTGACGACGGTGAAGCGCCTTGGCTCGACGTGGCGTCACAGCCGGGCCGTCGCTGTCCGAGTTTGGATGGTTACGATAGGCTGGTGTGGGGGAGTGATGGTAGGACTTCGCATTCTCGGGGGCGCTGTGCCAGGCCGACGTTCGGCCGGTTCGGGCCACAGGCCGCGGTTCCTCTGCGCTGTGGTGGCTTCTGTGGTGCTTGTCGGGGTCGCGGGCGTGCTCGTAGCGCTTTTGGGCCCGCGTTCTGGCCTGACTGCCACGGTGTTCCTCACCTTCGTCGCTGAGGTCGCTGCCGCGGTGGCGTCCTTCTGGAGCGTTCGGTGGGCCGCCGTCGGCGACCGGCGATGGCGGGTGCTCATCGGTGTGATGGCGGCCGGCTCGGCGGTCGCCGGCCTCGCCACCGCGGTGACGTTGCTGAGGGGCAGGTCGCCGGCCGCCCATACGTCGGCGTATCCGATCCTTGTTGGCTTCTACGGGCTGGCCTTGGCGGGCCTGCTCTCCCTGCCCACCTACCCGGCGGAAGGCCGAGGCGGGGGCGAGCGGGGGGGTGGCCCGGCTCGTTGGCACGCGATCACCATGCTGGACTGCGTACTGATCGTCGGTTCGGTCGTCCTGCTGGAGTGGGCGACGGTGCTGGGCGCGGTCACCCGGGCGAGCGCGCCCGACATCTCACAGTTCCTACTCGCCCTAGTCCAACAAACGGCCGTGCTGATCCTGGCGGCGGCTGTCCTGCTGATCGCGAGTTTCCGCAGGCCATGGTCCCCGGCGACGTTGGCGTTGCTGGGTGTGGGCCTGCTGATCCACGGACTCACGAACAACGTCGTCGTCTACCGCGTCGCGCACGGCAGCTACGACCTTCCGTCGTGGAGCCTGATGTTCCTCGTCGCCTTCCTGCTGATAGCCCTCGCCGCGCTGGTGCCCGTTCCAGCCCCGGCATACCGCGACGGCCCGGCCCCGCCTCGTCCGCGAGCAACGTGGGCGCACGCCGCACTCCCCTATGCCGTGCTCGCCGCGGCCGGCCTGGTGATCCTCGGCAAGCTGGCGACAGGCGCGATGCTCGACCGGTTCGAGGCATACGGCATGGTGTCTCTGCTAGTGCTGGCACTCGCCCGGCAGATGCTCACCCTTGCCGAGAACACCCGCCTGCTCGCCGAGGTCCAGGAACGCGAGAGCCAGCTGCACTACCAGGCGTTTCACGACCCGCTGACCGGCCTGGCGAACCGGGCGCTGTTCACCCGGCGGCTGCAGCGGGCGGTCAGCTCCGGCCCTGACCGTTCGGGCACAGAGTCCGGTGGCCGCGGTGCGCCCACCAGCCAGGAGACTGCCGTCTCCGTCCTGTTCGTGGACCTTGACCACTTCAAGCGGGTCAACGACGTGTTCGGGCATGCCGCCGGCGACGAACTCCTCAGGATCAGCGCCGGGCGGCTGCAGGCCGGAACCCGCGCGGCCGACACCGTCGCCCGCCTCGGCGGCGACGAGTTCGCCGTCATCCTTGACGGCGACGGCCCCGACGGCCCGCGCCGCATCGCCGAGCGGCTCGCCACCGCGGTCCAGGCGCCCTGTCAGCTAGCGGGCCGGACCTACATCCCGCGCGCCAGCCTCGGTCTTGTCACCCTCGACGGCGCCCGGCCAGCAAGCCCCGACATCCTGCTCCACCAGGCCGACCTGGCGATGTACACGGCGAAACGCGAACAAGCAGGCACACTCGTCGTCTATCACCCCGACCCGCCCATCCACGCCGACCAACCAGGCGGTTCCTAGCCGCACCGGGTCGTCGAACGAGTCGGGAAACATACCTGGGCCCAGCCCTCCACGATGAGACGGATCCGTGCCGCAAACGAACTTGTCTCCACAGCCCGGAACGCTCTCAACCGGCCGCCCCGGTCGGACAGCACCGCCGCCGCTGGGGCGCCGGGCAGAACGATCCGCCAGCGCGGCGCCAGTTGCGGAGCCGCCGGCTCGGCGCCGGCCGCCGGCTGAGCCGGCCGCAGGAACAGCCCCACCAGAACGCTGGGTCGGCACCGTCCGCCGCGAATGCACCGACCGGCTACTGATCATCTCCGACCAGCACCTGACATCGGTCCTCGACACCTACGCCGAGCACTTCAACTCCCACCGACCCCACCGCTCACTCGGCCAACACGCATCTGACCCGCCGGCCGAAACCGCGCCGGCCGTGGGGTCCACCGTCCAGCGCACTCGCGTCCTCCGCGGCCTGATCAACGAGTACCGCAACACTGCCTGACAGCACCCCCCAAAGATGGTCACGAAGGCGCGGGCAAAAGTCCAGCTCCCAGGCCGAAACCCGAATATTGGAGCCCCACAGCCTCGAAGACCCGGTCCGCCCCTGCCCTGTCCGCCCCTCCGGTCTCGGTCACGCCAAGCATTTACCTGCATGTTCAAGGCCCCGCCCGGCGGGCGCACTCGTCCCCGCCCGCCGGTCCCCTCCCGACGGCTCGTTCGCCGCCACGAGGGGCGTCCGCGGCACCTGCCCGCCGTCGCCTGACGGCCGGGCGACTGTCGCCCGGCCGTCGTTTGCCGACGTCAGCGCACCTGCCTGCTCTACAACAGGGACATGCCACGGTTGTTCGCGCTTCTGGTCACAGAGGTGCTGGTCGTCATCGGCGGGATCTTCACCGCCGCCTTCCTGCTCCCGACCGACAAGCTCTTCCTGCTGGGGCCGATCATCGCGGTGTCGATGATCGTGCTCATGTCCTCGGTCTTCCTGCTGCTGCCACGGCTGATGCGCGCCAGGCTGCAACAGCTGGGGCTGCCAGTCGGTCCGGGGTGGCACCGATCGTCGGGTTCCGCCTCCTCCGGCCGGGGCAGCCGCCTGGACAATGACTTCTCCTACTGGTTCGGCCCGGCCGCCGGCGCCGAGGCTGGCGGCGGCCACGACGACCACGACCCCGGCGACCACCACCGGCGCCACGCCGAGCACAGCGGCCACCCGAGCCACGGCTGGCACCACGGCCCGCACGGGCACCATCACGGTGACCACCACCACGGCCATCACAGTCATAGCTGGGACTCCCACGCCGGCTCCGACAGCGGGAGCTCTAGCGGCTCGGACAGCTCCTGGTCGAGCAGCGGCTCCGACAGCTCGTCTTCCAGCAGCAGCAGCTCCGACAGCTCGTCCTCCAGCAGCAGCTGGTAGCGGACGCGCCGGCCCAGTGCGTGCCGAGAATCCCATCCGCGCTGGTCAGGGCAGCCGCAGCAGTAAGGACTGCTCGTGACCCATCCAGCGTCCGGCCTCCGCCCGGCACGGCCCCCGGCTACGCCGGGATGCCGGTTCGTGCTGCTTCGGCTGACCTACCTCGGAGTCACGAACGTCTTCGCGCTACTGCGCCTGCCACCCCGCGGCGACCGGGACAAGGACATCGAGATCCTCACCCTGCGCCACCAGATCACCGTGGTCCAACGCCAGCCCGACGGCCAACGCATCCAGTTCCAACCCGCCGACAGCCCCCTGCTCACCGCACTCCTACACGCGCTACCGCGACCAACACTGCGCGGCCCGCACCCTTCACGCTATTTCACGACGATGCGGACCCGGGCGAGGTTCTGGATCAGGGTGTAGGGCGTGTTCTGGTCGCCGTTGCGCTGGGCGGTGACCCGGGTGACCGCGAAGTAGGTGCCTGGCTTGGTGAAGGTGTGCGTGGTGGTCACCGTCAGGTCGCCCGCGGGCTTGTCGACCTTGGAGGTTTCCGAAAAGTTCCCCGTGCTGTCGAAGTCCCACTCGACCTTGGTGATCTTTCCGACGCCCGAGGGCGCCTGGGCGTGTGCGGTGAGGGTGACCTGCTGGCCCTGTGCCGCGTTCGCCGTGACCGCGGGGGTGATGCCCTTGTCGCCGAGCTTGGTGACGTTCAGGGTGACGAGCGGCTGGATGCCGTGGCGCTGCGTGGCGGTGCGTGCGAGTTGGACCTGGGTGTCGGCGTCGATGTGGTAGTCGGTGCTGGCTGGCGGCGGGGTGCCGTCCGTGACCCAGGCGTCCAGGTCGAGCAGCGCCTGGTTGAGTTCGCCGCCGTAGCTGACGAGGTGGTCCAGGGATGCCGTGGTGGGCGGCCCGGTGTGGCCGGCGTTGTCCATGTACCAGATGCGGTAGTTGTCGCTCGTTTTCGAGCCCCGGTCGGCCTGCACCCGCTCGCGGTACCAGTCTGCCGACCAGCCGTAGGCCTCGGCGTCCAGTACGGAGCCGAGTATGATCATCTTACCGTGGAACTTGCCGGTCGAGATCGAGCCGGCGGTGGCCTTGGTGAAGATGGTGCCGGCGAGTGTCGGGCGCTGCGGGTAGAGGGGCTTGCCGGAGGCGTCGCGGTATTGGTTCCAGCCGTACATGTCGGGCGAGGGAAGCTGGTAGCGCGGGTAGTACTCGAGCGCGACCGTCCACGAGTTGTCCAGGCGCACGTGGTCCCCGGGACGGATCTCGGCGGTCACCGCGTTGTCTGACCCCCGCACGAAGGTGACGTCGTTCCCTTTCGCGCTCAGGATCGACAGCGTCTTTCCGGCGGCGGCGCCGCTGGTGACGATGAGATCTGCGTAGGTCAGGTCGCCGGCCGGCACCTGGGCGAGCGTCAGTCCGCTGGCTGGTGAGCCCACGACCGCCGAGACGGTGGCGTCGGCCTGGACCCGGGCGGCCCGCACCGATGGGTCGGAGCCTGCGTACCCGGGCTTGCTCCAGAAGTCGTCGGCGTACGTCGCGTCGACGGCACGGACACCGCCACCCACCTGGAAGAACGCTCCGCCGTCGAGGCCCGCGCAGTCCCACCACCCGCGCAGTGGGAACCCGAGCCTGGTCACCTCGCGAAGCGCCGCCCGCTGATCGGCGTTCAGCCCCGCGTAGGGGTCCCCGCTGCCGCCGGGCTCCATTGCGTCGGCGATCCGCGGAAGCTGGTCACGCAGAACGCGCAGCGCGAGCAGTTCGCTGGTCATGTTGGACGGGATCGAGTTCGGGGTCCCCGGCACGATCGGCACGCCGCCGTCCCAGACGCCGTCGGTGTTCTCCATCGCGCCGATCGTCTGGTAGGCGCCACCACTCGGGCCGTAGATGTAGCCACGGGGACGGCTGGAGTCGGCGTACACCTGCGCGGCCACGACCCGAGAGAACTTCGCCGACGCCGCGTCGGTCCGGTAACCACCGAGCTCGCCGGCCCCCGGCAGGCCGCCGTCATTGTTCGTCGACACTACGTAGGCGTTGTTGAGGGCGGCGAAGACAACGTTCTGCGGCTGGGCGTCCTCGACCGAGACCGTCGGGTAGGTGAACTCGAAGAACCGGCCCTGATACTTCTCCGGGAAGTAGAACGAAAACTTCGAGTTAGTGTCCTTGAAACCGCCGTGCACGTAGCGGACATCGACCGAGACCTTGTTGTCCCGGTCGGGGACGGTCCGGTGCTCGTCCTTGTCAACGTAAGGCTGACTGAGCTTCGGATCCACACAGTCCGCCGTCACCATCAAGGCGCCGGCCGCGGTTGTCGCGCAGGCCGGACCGGCGGTAGGCGCGCTGCTGATCTGCAGCGCCTTACCGACGTCGGTCCTGACAGGTTGCGGTGTAGGCGTCGATGAGGCAGCACTGGAACTGCCACTCGACCCGCAGGCGGCCAGGGCGACCGCCAGCAGCGTGGCAGTGGCCGGCAGCGACGGAAGCAATCGCCGCATCCCATGACGTGCCGCTAACACACTGACGCGCGCCGTGCGCGTATCACGGCCTCTTCGATACTCGGCCAAGGTCATTTTTCCTCCACTCGGCTATGCATAGCGTCGCCGCAACCCGGCCGCGATGCCGAGGTCACGTCTGGCGGCATGGTGCACGGAGGGTGACAGCTTTCCTGGCACCGCAGGTAAGGCTGGCGCCACCTGTCTCCCTTGTGTTGCTCATCGGCTGGCGGTTTGGCCGGTCGGCCCGGGATGTGCCATGCGCGGACGGGCGCACCTCGCCAGCAAAACGCGATCCGTGGTCCGAGCCTCTGACCTACATCCGCCAGTTGGGCGTTGATGTTGGGGTCTTGTAGATCGTCGTAAGAGAACAGGTGCCTGCCGCGCAGGGAGAATCGGGGTTCT
>NZ_MBLO01000051.1 GCF_001854805.1 Pseudofrankia coriaricola | reverse complement strand
GTCCAGCCGGCCTCCAAGCCGGCTCTCCATTGCGGCAAGGACGCGCTGCCGTCGTTCCAGGCCGGCCGCGGCGGTCCAGCCGGTCTCCAAGCCGGCTCTCCATTGCGGCCCTGGAACGTGGCCTGGACTATTTGCATGACATTGCGCGTCCAGCCGGCCTCCAAGCCGGTTCTCCATTGCGGCGTCGTCAGCAAGCGCGAGGTGCCCGACGGCATCCGGTCCAGCCGGCCTCCAAGCCGGCTCTCCATTGCGGCATGCCGGTTTCAGCGGTTCACCATCCGAGAGTGACTCCGTCGCCACGCGACGAGCCTCCGTGGGAGGCCGTATACCGCTCGGCACTGGAGCCGAAGGCCCATGTCCTGCTGCGACCGCCGGCGATGCAGAGCGGTTGGTCTGCCGGGGAGACTGCTCGTTGGGACGCACAGTTCCCAGCGGACCAGGCGCCGTGCTGTTCGTGGAGGTCGGTGGTGACGCCGCGTCTGGTCGTGGGCAGAGTCCTGCGGGCCGCCGGACGTGACCTGCGGCGCTGAACCCGCCGGCCGGCTGGCGGCCAAAAGCCGTCGGCGGAGTCCGGGATCGCCTTCGCGTCACGGTCGACTCCGGCTGACCAGGTCGAGAGCGGAACGCCGATCCGTTCTCCGGCGAGCCGGGCTACTCGTTCATGAGTCGAGTGCGCGCAGTGAGCGCAGCAGGAGTCGGCCGAGGCGGGTGAGCAGGAGGGCGCTGGTTCCGGCCGTCGCTGCGGCGATGCCGATCAGGATGTCGGGCCAGGTGTTGGCGCCAAGCACCTGGAGGATGGCGAAGGCGGCGCCGAAAGGGAGTCCTACGACAGTGAGGATGCCGAGGGCTGCGCCGACGCGCTGGCTTTCCTGAGTCTGGGCGATGCGATTGAGGTCGGCGATCTCGTTGAGGACGGCGTCGAACTTCTCGGGGAGGTGGTGCTGGGCCTGGTAGGCGGTCAGGAGGTCGTTCGCGTGGCTGTGGGTGCTGGCGTCACGTAGCCAGTAGATGGTGCGGAATTTCGCGACGCGGGTTTCGAGGCGAGCGAGGTGCCGGGTCAGGTCCTTCGCGTCGAACGCGAGCGCAGTCTCGTCGATGAGGGTCGCGATGGTGGTGTTCTGGATCATTCCGATGATGAGGGCGTCGGTGTAGGCCGCGTGCGCGTAGTACTGGGCGAACCCGAGGTAGGGGTCATCGTCGCCCTGGTCCGCGCGCAGCGCGAGGAAGGCGGCGCCGTCGCGGGCGACGAGGCCGCGCCAGTCGGCGGAGAGGGCGACGGTGCCGGCGAGGAGCTCGTCGGCGTGGTCTGGGTCGGGCGGGAAGTCGGCGCACGTCGTGCGGGACGCCAGCTGCCAGAGCCACTGGTCGGCGTTCGACCAGGCAACGACAGGTGCCGGGTCGTGGGGCATCGACGGTAGGCCGGCGGTGAAGGTCAGGAAGGCGACGGTGAAGACCTTCGCGCCGGCTTTCAGCGTTACCCACGCTGGCAGCAGGCTTTCGAAGTCCGGGGGCGTGGCTGTGCTGTCGCGGCGGTGGGCGATTGCGCGCAGGATATCGATGAGCTCAGGGGCGCCGGAGTACAGGTGGAAGACAACGAAAGCCTCGCCGAGGTGATCCGACGGGTTCGGAAGGACTATTTCGGCGCCGAAGACGACGCCTGCTGAGACCGGTGCGGACAAATACTGGTGCCAGCGGTGAGGCTGGTGGTCTGTTCCGTAGAGGATGCGGGCGCAGGCAGGGCTGAAGTAGGTGGCGCGGGTGGTGGCGTTCGCTTCGGCTTGGCGGTGGCGCAGCGGGAGCGGCCCAGTGGGCCAGTCGGGCGGGCTCGTGACGGTGGCGGGGCAGATGGCGACGAGGGAATGCCGACCGGTGGGGGCTATCGGTAGAATTCGTCGACCTCCGGCAGGTCAAGCCTGATAACGAAATGCGCGCGGCCAGTGTCCAGGTCGGTTTCGAATCGGACACGTTCCCCGAGGATGACGGTGCGGAATCCTTCGGTGACGATGTCGCTGTAGTCGAACCCATGGATGGCGCCGGTGTGGTCGTCGCGGACGAAGTAGGTCGCGGTGACGTTGTGAGGGCCGGCACCGAGGGGCTGGCGGTCGACGATGCGGCCGAACCGCTGACCTTCGCCGGGCGCGGTGTCGACGGTCATGCGATCTCCTGGACGCATCGGAAGCCGACGGCGTTGCTGGCACCGCGGCGCCGGTAGAGGGCTTTGGAGGAGGTCTGGACGGCGCGGTAGGGGTTGTCGTAGGAGCCGCCGCAGATCACGGCCGAGTTGATCTCGTCGAACACGGTGGCGGTCCATTCCCAGACGTTGCCGGCCATGCCGCGGATGCCGAACGGCGAGACGTTCGTGGGATGGCCGCTGACCGGAGTGGGGGAGCTGCCGCGAAGCTGGCCGCGGTCGATCTCGTCTTTCCAGACCTCATAGGTGATCAGCGGTCGGCCGCTGTATGAGTCGGCGCAGTTGACGGCGGCGAGGTCCAGGTTGTCGCCCCAGGGGAACAGTCGGCCGTCGGTCCCGCGGGCGGCGGCTTCCCACTCGACGCAGGTCGGCAGATGTTTGCCTTCGAAGCGGGCGAAGGCGTAGGCCGACCACCAGCTGACGCAGATGACCGGGTGGTCGTCGTAGCGGGGATCGGTGAAGTAGTCCGGGTTGCGTAGCCGCTCGGCCCAGGGCTCGTGGGTGTGCTCGGCGGGCACGTCCGGATGGTCGAAGGCAGCGCAGCCGTCTTGTTCGATCGCGGCCAAGAAGCGTTTGTACCGGCCGACCGTGACCGGGTGCTCGTCGAACAGCACTGGCTTCTCGATGCGTCTGAGCAGGAGACGGTGGCTGGGACCTACCAGGTAGGTCCCAGCGGGCAGCACCTGCGGCGACGCGGCGACGGGGTCGGTGCCGAGGTGGTGGAGGAAGCGCCGAACCTGCTCGGTGAGGAACGGTTCGCCACCGGCGAAGGCTGCGTCGCGGCCGGCTACGGCACGCAGATAGCGGGCGGCGAAGAACTCCTGGAACACCGTGTGGATTGGAGCGACCGTGTCTGGTCCGGCGGGCCGGAACAGCGGAGCGAGGAGAAATGTCTCGGCGGTGACTCGCCCGTCGGCGAAGCAGTCGATACCGATGTCAGTGCAGACCTCGGCAAGGGTGAACACCGACCGGTCGGCCAGGAACGCCGCGCCCAGAAGGCCGTCCAGCTTTGGTCCGATGTGGGCGAGCCCGCTGTCGGCAAGGACCTGGTCGACGCGCGCGGCTACAAGTCCGGCGAGCCGGCCAGTCTGCTCGCCGGCGAGTCCGCCGCCGTCGCCCCGACCGGTCTGCTCGGCCAACAGCAGCTCAAGCGGCGACACGGTGACGACCCGCGCCTCGCGGTGGACCTCGACGTCGTCGAGGCGGACGACGCTGAACCGCGGCAGCTCCAGCGGGTCGATCCCGCCAGCATGCAGCTGCTGCACGAGCTTCTCCGAGATCAGCGTCGAGCTGTTCAGCAAACGGCGAACCTGCGGCGAGTCCGCGAGGAACGAGTAACGCGACGACAGCACCACGGTCGACTCGGCCGACAGCGCCTGCGCAACGTCGGCGAACAGGTCGAGGAACGCCGGCAGGCTGGTCCCCTGCACTGCCTCGTCGATCGCGTCGAGCACGCACAGCACCGATCCAGCGCGGATCAGATAGAGGAACACGTCGAACACCCGGTTCTTCGGCACCTTTACGTACGGGCCCAGGACGCGGGTGACGAAGTCGGCGAACTGCTCGTCGTGACCCTTGAGGCTCATGTCCAGGTAGAACCGGTACCGATGCGCTGCCGGCGTGGCCCCGCCGACGGCGAGCTGACGCAGCAGAATCGTCTTCCCGCTGCCCGGGCCGCCGATGACCAGGATGTTCGCCGAGCTACCCGCGAGCCGGCGCAGGATCGCCGACGCGTCGTCCGTCTCGGTCACCGTCATCTCGCCCGTGCGCGGGTCGGTCTCCAGCACCTCGCCCGCGATCGTCACCGCCTCGGCGTTATTTGGTACCAGAGCGGGGGCCAGCGTGGCGAGGTGCGCCGGGATGTCGACGATCCGCTCGACAAACCGGTCGTAGGCAACGATCCGGATCTCGCCGTCCGCGTACGGAGCTGTGCCCGCCGGCGGCTCGTCGTCGACTACCAGGAACCGGGTCAGCTTCGGTAGCTGCGTCTGGAGCAGCTCGCCGCCGGTCGCGGCGATCAGCTGTTCCAGCTCATCCGGGCTGCGACCGAGGATGATCTCCACATAGTCGACCTGCAGCCCCGCCTGGCGGCAGAACAGCTGATAGACCGTGCTCTCCGACAGCTCGAACCGTTTGATCAGGCGATAGCCCAGCGTCGTGTAGAGACCGGCCAGGAACTCCGCCTTTCGCTCCACCAGCGGGTTCAGCGACGGCGCCTCCCCGGTGATCGCGGTGATGCCGGTGGAGGTGAACCATTCCAGCACGTCCAGCAGCCGCCGGACCGCCAGCAGACCGTCCTCCTCGGCGATGTCGTAGCCGTCGTGGGTCGAGCGGTTCCGTAGCCGCTGGATGTCGGTCAGCGCGTTGACGACGTTCGTGCTGCGGATATGCGGCCGGCAGCCCTTGATTAGATCATTCAGCGCCTTCCCGGACGGGTCCCCGACCACCCCGTGGTGCGTCCAAAGTTGCTTGAGCAGCCGCTCGGTGATCTTCCCGATGAGCGCGACCGTGTTCTCCGGATAGCCGTCCCCGAGCGAGCGGACTGGCCGCTCGAAGTCCAGGCCCAGATGCCGCGCGATCCGCGCATGCCCGTCCAGCTCCGTCCTTAGGCGGCGCAGCCGGTCATCGACCGTCTCGGTCACCGCCGGCCCCCATCCCGTCGGCCGACTACGAACGCGAACCTGTCCGGAAACACCAGCACAGGACCGGGATAGCGGGCGTCGATCTCAGCGATCCCTGCCGCGAGCTCGTCGTCGTCGAACATCGCCAACAGCGACATGTACCGGGACCTGACCATGCCCAGATACCGGTCCTTCGGAATCCGCAGCTCGAACTCCTGGTAGCCGACGGTCACGGCCAGGCCCGCGTCCCGCATATAGGCCGCGATGGCCTCCGGGTCCGGCTGCAGCTCCTCGAACCGCAGCAACGCCCCGTCGAACAACGGATACGAGATCGTCGTCGGCAACATCACGACCAGCAGCCGCCCACCCGGTGCGAGCAGATCGGCCAGCCCGGCGACCACCCACGACCTGTCCGCGGCCGCAACATGGTGAATCGCCTCCTTGACCACGACGGCGTCCAGCGAACTCGGCTCCACCAGCACCGATCGGCCCGTGGCGCCGCCGCCCCTGCCGGCGGCGTCTCCGGCGAGATCCTCAGCGGACGCATGGATCGCAACCAGGCCATCAACCTGAGGGAGCTGGCCGAGCATGCCCGTTGACGGGTCGACGCACAGCACCCGAGCCGACGGGCCGACGACATCCAGCAGCCTGCCCGCGAACAGGCCAGTACCGCAGCCCACATCCGCGACCCGGTCGCCCGGCGTCAGATCCAGCGACCCGGCGATGGCCCCAGACATCCAGTCGAGGAAGGCCTCGCTGTAGGCCCAGTTCTCGTCGTAGCTACCCGCCAGCCGCTCATAGTGCGCCGACGTCTCAGAGCCAGAAGCCAACCAGGACACCCCCCGGGGCAGCGGAGCCAGACGGATCGTAACCGACCCGTGGCGCACAGACTCCACAATCCGCGCAATCAGACGACGTCACCTGCTACGCCGATCTGTCGTCGGCCGTGGTTCCTCGTGGAACAGCCCTTCATTGAGGCCGTTTCTCTCCCGAGCCGGCCCGGCGCGCCGATCCGGGATCGCTGGCGCGCGGAGCCAGCGGAGGGCTGGCTAGAGGATGCGTCCAGGTTGAGGGTGGCAGGTCGTGTCCAGTCGCAGGGCGTTGGCCAGTTGCGGGATCTGCCGTGATCGACAGGTCCCGTGGTGTCACAGGGCGACGGCCAGCACCACCGTGTCGGCGAGATCGGCGCGGTTTGGAGCGCCTATCAGCGGGCTTATCTCGGCGGCGGTGAGGTCGCCGTCTTCGCGGACGAGGGCGAGGCGGCCGATGATCGGTTGACGGTCCGGGTTCTGGGCGAGAACGATCCGGCCGTCCCACAGGTCGATCTGACCGCGGGGCACCGTCTCGAAGACGAAGTCGGGTACGTCGATGACGCGGAACGGCACTCCTGGCGCGGTTGACGTCGTCACCGAATACGCGACCGCATCAGGCAGCGTGAACGCACGCACCGCCTCGGCGGCCCGCATCTCCGCATAGACCGTCGGTTCGCCGAGAAGGCGGGCGAGGACGTCGAGCGCGGTGCCGCGGCGAAGTGCCTCGTGGAACAGCTCGTTGCGGAAGACGCGCAGGCAGCGGTAGCAGCTGGTCTCCGGGCCGCATTCGCAGTCGCGGACGCGGGCCAGCGCGGCGCGCAGGACCGTGTCGAGGTTGCGGCCGAGGCGGTGCACGTTGCCGGCGCCGCCGGGCACAGTGTCGAAGATCATCATCGAGGTGGTGCCGTGCTCGTTGCGGAACAGCGTGCCGTCGATGTCGTCACGGGCGATCTCCAGAGATACCGAGGCGCCCTCGATGAGGGCGTAGAGCACAGAGCGCCACACCGATCCGTCGGCCCCTGCAGCGACCGGACCATCGACGGTGATCTCCAAGACGTCGGTCTCGTACTTGTGCGCGAGCGAGAGGGACTCCAGCGAGCCTCTGCATCCCTTGTCAGTCATCGGATGCCTGTGTTCCGTCGGACGGCGGGTCATCGCGGACTGGCCGAAGCCGCAGGTCTTGCAGATCAGGTAGCCCGCGCCGCCCGGTCCGTCATTGAGGCTGACCAGCTGGCCGCGGGTGCCCGATCGAGCTCGCACGGTCCCACCGGAAAGCTCGGCCTTGAAGTCCTCGACTTCGGCGCCCGAGGACACGACGTGGGTTCCGCCGTGCCAGGACCCCCGCGGCGGACTCGCGCCGGGCCGGCGCGGCTGGCGGCCGGCGACGAATCCGTGTTCGGGTAGGACGTAGCGGCGCGGCATCCCGGTCAACGGGGTGTCGCAGCGGGGGCAGGCCGGGTCGAGGGTGTCGATGGCGTCGCGGAAGTGCCCACAGGCGGGGCAGACGGTGTAGACGCGTCGTTCCAGGTCCCGGTTCGGCAGCCGGTAGACGCCAGCGGAGGTCCACAGCCGACCGCCGGCGACGATCTCCGCGCCGGGAGCGTACTCGTAGACGGCGCTGGTCAGGTCGCGGGAAAGCTCGATCTGGCTCGCCTCGGGCGCGGGGCTGTGGTTGACCCGCAGCTCGACGGTGTCGACCGGGAACCCATACTTCGGCAGGATGTTGCGGTTGGCGAGCAGGCCGATCAGGTCACGTTCCTCCAGCGTCCTGATGATCTTGCCATAGATGCGGGCGAGGTCGTCCTTGCGGTTGGCGAACGCATCCTGGCGCAGTTGCTCGTAGGTGGCCAGGTCACGGGTCAGCTCGGCCAGGACGTCCGTCAGCGACGTCTCGAGCTTCTCGATCCAGCTGCCGTCGGTGATCCCGAGATCTTCGCGTTCCGCTGGCGACGGGATGACCTTCGTGAGCGACTCGCTCACACCCTCCGGTACGGGACGCAGGAACGGGGCGACGCGCGTCGCTGGCACGCTGCCGTTCACGTCCGGTTTGAAGAACTCCCCGGCCTTACGCCACACCGTCCCGTACTGCTCGAACTGGTCGCGCCAGAACGCGGCGAGAGCGACCGAGTGCACGTGGCGGCGGTCAATGCGGGGATTCTCCAGCGGCACGAACGGCGCCCGCATCTGTCCAGCGATCATCCTTTCCGGTCTGGCGAACTGCGTGAGGTCATGGGAGCGACGCTGGGCGTAGGTCAGGACGAGAGCCGCAGATTCGGTGCGCCGCCCGGCACGCCCGGCACGCTGGATGTAGTTGGCTGTCGTCGGCGGCATGTTGCGCAGCACCACAGTCTGCAGCTCACCGACGTCAACGCCGAGCTCGAAGGTCGTCGAGCAGGACAGCGCGTTGAGCCGGCCGGCGATGAAGTCCTGCTGGATCTTCGCGGCCTGGTCGCTGCGCCACTGCGCTGTGTGCTCCTTTACGGTCAGCGGCACCGGGTCAATCGTGCGGTACAGCGTCCGGTAGTGGTGCTCATCGGTGGTTGCGTCCGGCAGCGACCACTCCCTCAGGCGGCCAGCGCAGTTCAGCGTGGGACACACCCCGGCGACGTTGACCCCGGCGATCAGCCGGCACCGGTCGCACTGCCACATCTGGTCGTCGGGGGTGACGAGTCGGGGGGCGAGGGCGGTGTGGTTGAGCTGGTAGACAACGCCGAGCTGGGCGGGGCTGAGGGCGGTCAACCACTTGCGCCGCGCGTCGTCGACAAGGAACTTCCACAGATGTTCGAGCAGG
The DNA here is from genome assembly GCF_001854805.1 of Pseudofrankia coriaricola. Taxonomy (GTDB): domain Bacteria; phylum Actinomycetota; class Actinomycetes; order Frankiales; family Frankiaceae; genus Pseudofrankia. The sequence continues at coordinate 33,177 of NZ_MBLO01000051.1, read as the reverse complement.
TCGAGTGGGTTGTCCTCGCGGCCGAGCACGGCGAGTATCCGGCCGAGGTAGTCGACCCGTCGGTTGGTGCCGCGGGTAGGTAGCCAGCTGAGCACCTTCTGCTTGGATTGCGCGCCCCGGGAGCGCAGATAGATCGGCCCGACTCGCGGCTCGAACACCTCGTCCTTCGGGTCGACCTCCTCCGGGGAACCCACGGCGCCCTGCCGCCGTACGCTGCGCAGGAGCTCCTCGATGAGCCCCCAGACCTGCTCGTTGGTCAGACCAAGGTCGAGCAGTGGCTTCGGGGCGGTCCACTCGGGTTTGCGCCGCAGGGCCCAGCGCAGCAGCCCGGTGCCCTCAAGAGACATCCGCTCGTCGAGGCTGAGCAGTTCCTGTTGCGCCCACGTCTCGACGACGCGCAGCTTGCCCTGCCTGGAGACGTCATCGTTGAAGACGCCCGCGTTCGTCGCGGCCTTCGCCGTGTGGGCGACGAGGTCGTCGCGGAGGACTTCCTCGTCGTCGTCCGCACGCCTCGTCGCGGCGATGAGCCCCTGGTACAGCAGTCGGCGGCGTTCGACGTCGGCGTAGGAGTCCTCCAGGTAGGGGGCGAAGTACGCGGCGGCCTGCCGGCTGTCCGAGAAGAACAGGATCTTGCGGCCGCCACCCGGCAGGCTGGCCTGCTCGGCATCCTCCATGGGTGGCAGCAGTTGGTAGAGCGCGGTGGCGAGCACGGCGACGGCGGCGTCGTTTCCACTTTCGAACGACCGGATGAGCCGTCCGCCGCGGCCTCCGCAACCCAGACAGGAAGACAGTTCGCTGCTTCCGGTCTTCGTGCTCAGTCGGCGGACAGGCCTGGCAGGGGCGCCGCCGCAGGCTGGGTCCGGGCAGGTGGTCACAGTGCCGGGTGTCAGGCATCCCGACTGGGTGCACAGCGACCATGGGTCGGCGGTCAGCTTGCTGTTCGACGCCGCGGTCGCGGCGTCGAGAAGGGTCTCGTCGTCCTCATCGCCGCTCGCGGCGACGTGTTCGTCGAGCAGCAGCCACATCCGGCGGCCCTCGTCGCGACCGCGACGAGAGCGGAAGACGGTCTTCTTTCCGATCGCCTCCGCGACACCCTGGAGGTGGACGGTGCCGCAGCGCCGGCAGGCAGCGAACTCGAACGCGGCTGCGTGGCACCGCTCGCACTGTTCCCGCCGGGTCAGGGTCACATGTGGGCCGGACTCGCCGAAGCAGGCGAACGCGCCCTCGGTCGCCCGAGCGAACAGGTGGAACCGGGCCGAGAGCACCGGGGTGCTCTCCTCGCCGCCTCGAGGGGTCTTCTTCCGGATGCGGGTTGCGTTGGCGAGCTGGACGAGCGCGGTCGTCTGCGCCTGCCCAGTCCGGGTGTCGACGTCGGGGAACAGGCCGATGGCGACGTCAGGCAGCGGCACGGGACCGTTCTTGAGCTGTTCCCGCAGCGCGCGGAGCCGCTTCTCGAGCGCGAGTGCCTCGCCGGGATCGTCGCCGTTGTAGCCGTGCGCCTGGGCGGCGGCGAGGATCGCCTCGTCGCGGTTCTCGGCGTCGCGGAGCGACGCGTAGCCGGCGGCGGGCAGCGGTCCCCAGACGGCGCCTTCCGGGACGGGCACTCGTTCGGAGACGACGAGGTCCTGGCGGGCCGGATCGTCGTCGATGTACTCGAACGGGGCGCTGAACATCGTCTGGGCGAATGTGGTGACCGCGTGGCGATCAGCGCCGACGGTCGCGCTGGTGGCGATGCAGCGCATGCCGTCGACGCGGGCTGGGTCTACGACCCGGTCGCGCAGCCGGCGGAGCAGCATCGCCAGCTCCGCGCCGCGGGTGCCGTCATAGACATGCGCCTCGTCGACGACGACGAACTGCCAGTGGCCGCCGTGCTCGCCCTGAAACAGGGTGAGGTCGAGCGGGCGCAGCAGTAGGTACTCAAGCATCGCGTAGTTCGTCAGCAAGAGGTGCGGTGGGGTGGCACGCATCTGCTCCCGGCTGAGCAGCTCGTTGGGTAGCACCGGCTCGCCCGGGTTCTGCAGCGCGAAGCGGGCCTTGGCGTCGTCGGTGCTGTCCTTGGTATCGCCGGTGTAGCGACCGAAGGTGATCTCCGGGCTGCCGGCGAGCAGCTTGCGTAGCCGCTTCATCTGGTCATTGGCCAGCGCGTTCATCGGGTACAGCAGCAGCGCGCGCACCCCGGGACCGAGGGTGCCGCTGGCGCGTTCGGCGGCCAGCTCGCTCAGGATCGGTAGCAGGAAGCTTTCCGTCTTGCCGGAACCGGTACCGGTGGCGACGATCAGGTTGCGGCCGGCGGCGGCCTTGCGGATCGCCTGCTCCTGGTGGCGATAGAGCGGCCGGTCGGGGTCTACGTCGATCCGCCCGTCAACGAGGCCGGAGTGCACAACCCCCTCGGTGGCCAGCTCGCCCAGCGTCGCCGAGGTCTGGTAGGGAGGGGTGGCTTCCAGCAGCGGGCCGCGGGTGATGCCGGTGCCGACTGCCTCGCCGATGGCGTCGTGTAGCGCGGCGGCCAGGGCAGGGTCCCGGGGCGCTATGAGCGATCGCAGGTACCGCTGGTAGGTGTTGACGATCGTCTCGCTGGCGTCCAACGGGTCGAGCCGGGCGGTCATCGGTCGCCTCTCAGTGCGCTGAGATCGTCGTGGGACGGGCTGCCGGGCCGCGCGGCCGGCGCGGAGCCAGATCGCGCCGCGGCGGCGCCTCGCAGGAGTAGTTCGGCGAGGACCAGGTCGATGGTCACCAGGTCCGGGGCGTGGTGGGCGAGCACAACATGCGCGGGCAGCACGTCGCGGTACGTCCGGGCGGCGGCGACGCCGCCACGAGACGCCCGCCGGGCGAGCCCGGCCAAGGCCATCGACAGCTCAGGCAGCGCCAGCCAGGGCTGGGACCTGCGCAGACCGTCGTCGGCCCGCCGGCTCGCGACCGCCCGGCCGAGCGCTGGTGCGCGCTCCAGTTCGGGAAGTACCTTGCCGAGCACTCCCAGGGCGGAGCCTGCCAGCGATACGACCTCAGGGCGCGTCCGAGCGTCGAACAACCGGCGCGCCGCGGCCATCCGAGTGCCGTGGTCGAGGAGCGCCCCGGGAACCACGGCACTCTCGCGCCAGAGGGACTCCAACTGCGCGGGTGGCATGGCGGCGAACCGAACAGCGTTCTCGTCGAAGCGGCTGACCCGGGCGTCACGGTCGGCGCCGCCGTCGAGGATGGTCAGCGCGGACTCGCCGGCAATCGCGCCGAGACGGTCGAGCTGCGCTTCCCGGCGCGGCGCGTCGTCGACCCAGCCGCGGTCGAACCGCCGCGGGTCGGCTGGGCCGCCGCTTCCCACGGGTCGGCCGGTGCGGAGCTGGCCGACGCCCGCGATGAGCGCGGCGAGCGGGCTCGCCGTCCACAGCGCCCATTCGGCGTCGGCGGAGACGTATGTCCCTGGCGGCAGTGCCGCCAGGCCGGCCTCGACCAGCGGCGCGACCAGGGCCGCCGCATCGAGGCGTGCTGTCAGCGACGCCTCCAGGGCTTCGGCCGGCCGGGCGGCCAGCAGACTGGCGACGGCCTGCCGGCCGTCGCCAGGCACCTCGTGCCGACGTAGGTCCGCGGCGACCTGGGTGAGCCGGAGCGCGGCGGTGGCACCGCCCGCGGAGCGGGGCAGATCGGCGCCGCCAGCGAGATAGGCCGACAACTCGACCTCGCCCGCCGGCATCCCGGAGTCCGCCGGTGGGCGCCACATGCGGTCGCGCAGCAGGTAGACGTCGTCCCGATCGGCGGGATCCGGCCAGTCAGGCCAGTCGCGCGGCAGCCACGGGTCGTCGACGCGAAGCATGACCAGCAGCGGACCCGCGTCGCGCAGCTCGGGTGGCAGTGGCGCGCGCCCTGCCGAGTCGAGGGCGACCAGCAGAGACTCCCGCCAGGGCGCAAAGAGCTGATAGCAGGCGGCGACTGCGTCGCTGACCCCCGCGAAACCGTCGGCCCGCAGCGCCTCCCCGCGTACCAGGCCATCCGGGCTGTCCGGGCCATCCACGGTGGCAGCCTGTCCGGCTGGCTCGACGGTGAGGCCGGTCGCCAGTCGGCGAGGAGAGAAGGTGGCGACGCGGAACCGGGCGCCGTCCACCAGATCGATGTCAACGACCGCACGCGGGTGTCGAGTGACGGTGTCGTGTAGTCGCGAGAGGTCGAACCGGGCGACTGTCGTCTGCCTGTCAAAGGCGCGTGGGATCCGCTGGTCGGGCATGCCGGCCGCCGAGACGACCAGCTCGGCCGGCACGTTCGCCGGCAGGCGGACAAGCAGCTCACCTCGGGCGTCGGTCTCGGCGTGCAGGGACAACGGCATGAACGACCAGTCGCCGCGGTCACCCGGAACGGCGTGCCGCACGGCCATGTGCGGGGCGCTGACCAGCAGGTCGTGCCTGTGGCTATGGGCCGCGACCGTCACGGTCTTGCCCACCTCATGGCCGCCGAGTTCGAGGCGACCGGGGACGACGGTGGCGCGTCCGCCCGCCGCGGCACAGGTGACGGTCAGCGTCGCCGGGTCCAGCCCACGGGGCCCCATCTCTCGCCAGGGCGGGGTAGCGCGCACGTCGAGCCCCTCCGCCAGCTGCACCACGCGCGTCAGGCCTCTGCCAAGGGGGCCACGCACCGTCAGCTCGTAGGAGCCCAGCAGAGGGCGTGGTACGTCCGCCCACGGGTCGACCGACCGGCTCGGAGATCCGTTGTCTCCCTCCGTGCCGACGGTGACGATCAGGGTGCTCAGGGACCCCGCCGCGCCGGGGCGTCGCACCCGGATCGTCCACGGGACGGGCACGCCCTCGACCGGCAGCGACAGCCGCGGTGGCGTGCCGAACATCAACCCGCCGACCGCGGTCTTGACGTCCCGTAGATGCGCGGGAAGGTCCAGGTGGGCCCGCCGGTTCGCGTGCACCGGGCGCAGTCGGTCGGCATAACCGATGGCGGGCACACCGGTCAGGTCGACGTGCCGCAGACGCCAGCCATGCCACCCGTATGGCGGCTCGATCTCGTCGAGCTCCCGGCCAGTCGCCGCCAGGTCGACCTGGCCCTGGAGTGGGTCCGCGGCCGGATGGAGCAGCCAGACCGAGCCTTGCGGTAGTGACTCCGCCGGGCCGATCAGCAGCCCATCCTTGGTGAAGACAAGCAGAGGGTCGTCCTTGTCGACCAGGCTGAGAATCGAGGGTAGCGGCGCGTCGCCGAGCCGCACCTCGATCGACCAGACCGGTTCGCTCAGTGGCAGCACCGTCTCGGCGGCGATCACGGTGCTGCCTGCCCAGGTCGGCCGGGTACGGACCCGATGCTGGATGGAGCCAATTCCCGAGCTCGTTGCTATGTGCCAGACGACGCGACCATCCTCGGTCCCGCCGACGACCGGCGGCAGCCACAGCGCGACCCCGTTGTCATAGGGCTCCAAGCGTAGATGGGGACGCCCGGCCAGTGTGGCGCCGGCATCGTCATCCTGCCTGGCCACCCCATCGATAGGGACTGCGGCGCGCGACCGGCGGAGAGAGGCCAGGTCGGCGGCGTCGGTGTCGGCGAACCGGATCGCCTCGTCGACGATCCGCCGCGGCAGGCCCAGCGCCGCCAGCTCGGTGCTTACCTGGTCAGGCAGGGCTAGCAGGTCGACGAGGTCGAGGCAACGGTCGACGAAGTCGGTCGCGTAGTCACCGCCTTCACACACGAATCGCAGCACCGGCTTGTCGACGCCGGTCAGTTGGCTTTCCGACGCGGCCCGCACCCAGGATTGGACCTCCCGCCCGGTGACGCCCGGCTCCCTACGCCTACGGCGGATCAGCAACCGCAGCAGGTCCGGCAGGCAGTAGACCGGCACCCCGCCGTGCATGAGGATCTCATCGACGTAGACCCTTGAGAGCCCGGGGAAACGGGCAAGGCCGAACCGGTCAAGGTTCGCGCGGAATGCCTCGGCCCAGTACTTCTGGTCGGGCTGAAGGCCGCGAAACCCGACCGCCTCCCAGGCGCCCGACCAGAAGTTCCCATGGTGGTAACCCCTCGCCCCGACTCCCGCGAGCCCCACGACCAGCGCGGCCGGGTACCGGTCGTACAGCAGCAAATGCCGCTGACTACCGGTTGTGCTCTTGTACAACCGCCCCAGGGAGCGCAGGACGTCCTGGACTTGGTCGTCTGGCACGTCCAGCTCCGCGACAAGCGACGCGGCCCGCAGTGCCTGGCGCCACTCGCCCTCGTAGGCGGCCACGACTTCCAGGCCGACGGCATGATCACTGCCGAACGTCACGGCACCCCCAATGCCCTCGCTCGCGGCGACTTCCCCCAACCGGGGCCGCGAGCACCCTCCAGAATGGCGCCGGCCGGCTTCGAATGCACGCGCCAATAGTCCAATGCGGGTCAACGCAGTGGCGCCGCTTTCCCAATCAGGGTCTCGCCGTGCCCGGACGCGTCCGGGCACGGCGAGTCAGGGTTTGGTGACGGTTGCGTAGCGGCCGAGGAACGGGCTGGGGGTGCCGTGCCAGGTGACGAGGAGGGTGTCGCGGGCGCGGGTGGCGGCCACGAAGAGGAGGGAGCGATCCTTGCGGCGCTCGCGGTCGTAGCGGTAGGGGTCTGAGTCCTGGATGCGGTCGAGGAAACCGCGTGGGACGAGCCCCTGGCTGGCACCCGCGATGATGATCTGGCGGTATTCGAGGCCCTTGAAGCGGTGCATGGTTCCAACGTGGACGGCGGCGGTCTCCGCGCCGCTGGCCGGGCCGTCAGGGCCAATGTCGGCGGCCTCGACGCCGTCGGCGGCAAGGGTGCTGAGTACATCGGCGGCGAGTGAGCGAGTCGGGACACAGACGGCTATCGATCCGCCGGCCGGGGAACCAGCGCTGCTGGCGTCACCTTGGCCGTCAAGGCCGTCACGCTCACGGCCACCGCGTTCCGCGTCGAGCCAGGCGCGGACGTGTGCGCTGATCGTGCGTCGCTCCTCGTCCCAGCTGGGGTGCTCCAGGAACTCGGGCTGGTCGCCGCTGAGCAGGCTGCGGTAGCCGGCCAGGTCCTCGGTGCCGTCGTCGAGGTTGTCGTAGCTCTCCCCGTGGAGCAGCTCTAGGGCGACCTTGAGGATCTGCCGGGTGGTTCGGTAGCTGAGCGTCAGTTTGTGGGACCGGCCGCGGATGTTGACTCCGAGGCTGCCGAGGCTGACGACGTTGTCGTAGATCCGCTGGTGTGTGTCGCCGACGAGGAACAGGTCGTTGGGACCGGGCGCGACCATGGCGCGTAGCAGCTTCCAGTGCGCCGGGCTGAGGTCCTGGGCCTCATCAACGATGACGTGCCGGTACCGGTGCCGGGGCATCGCGCCACCGCTGGTCTCGGTGGCGTTCTCGCCGTCAGGTGACGCCCCGGCCGCGCGGGAGGCCCGGGCCATCTCCAGTTCGGCGGCCCGCTCGGCGACCTGCTGCCAGGTCCAGACGTTCAGGTCGGCGAGCCGCTTGGTGAAACGTTCCGTGAGCTGCCAGATGACGTCACGGTCCTGGCGGGTGAGCTGCCGGCCCCGGCCGGGCCGGCGGGCACGGAAGTACTCCGCGCGGGAGCGCAGCACCTGGCCGAGGATCACCTGGGACCATTCGGCGGCGAGGAACTCGGGGCGGAAGCGTGTCTCGCCGAGTTCGGCCAGCATCGCGGCCCATTCCCTGATCTCCGCGTCCTGGCCGATGGCGCGCCGGCGGGCGTCGTCGGCCTCGGAGACCACCCGGGCGGCCAGGCTGTCGATGTTGACGATGTCGACACGGGCCGTGTGCTCGGGTCCGGCGAGCTCCAGCAGCCGGGCGCGCAGATCGGCGGCCAGGTTGCGGTTGAACGTGGTGAGCAGGATCGGCTTGCCGGTGGTGCCCTCGGGCAGGTCGGTGGCGAGGTAGAGGGCGCGGTGCAGGGCGACGATCGTCTTGCCGGTGCCAGGGCCGCCACTGACGCGCGCGGGCCCGCTGTAGGTGTTGTCGGCGAGCTTGCGCTGGGTGGGATGCAGGAATACCTGCCAGCGGGCGAACGACTCGGCGAGGATCGCGCGCAGTGCCTCGTCGTCGCTGGTAACCGGGGTCGACGCGCGTACGACGGCGGCCTCGTAGTCGGAGGTGTCGACCGGTTCGGGCGCCGCGACGGGACGGGTGACGATCTCCTCGACCTCGTCGGCGGTCTTGCCGTCGTAGAGCGCCATGAGGATGTCGGACGTGAGCTGCGGGACGCAGTCGGTGAACTGGAGCAGCTGCTCCTCGGTGGTGAGCCGCCTGACCGACGGCAGCAGTGGTTCGGCGACGCCGAGCCCGAGCAGCGTCTGGTCGTCGAACCGAGCGAAGAGGCCGGCCTCCCGCCCCGGTGCCGCCGCGGCGGCACCGGGGGTCTCGGCCGCTGTGGGCGTGAACCACGAGGGCGACGCCGACTGCTGTTGTCCGGCGGGTTCCTTCGCGGCGAGGAGCTTGCCGGCGAGGCTGTCGTTGACCGCGGACAGGTCGACGACCTCGATCCCGCCCGTCACCCGGTTGATCTCGTAGGCGTAGTGCTCCAGGTCGCCGTAGGCGTCCTTGCGGTCCTTCACCGAGACCAGCAGGTAGTCACTGCCGCCGACATGTAGCAGTAGCGCGCGGTGGTCGTGGCCGACGCGGGCCGAGTAAAGACGCGAGCCGCCCTTGAGCTGCTTGAACCGCATCGACGGGTGGTTCGGGTCGGCGCGGAACTTCGACTGGAACTCGTAGACCGCGCCCTTGACGACCCGCGGCAGGGCGAGGATCTCCTTGTCGGCGCGTTGGAGGATGCGAAGAGTCACCCGGCCCTGAGCGTTCACCGTGCTCCTTTCCTGAAGTCCTCGAAGCCCGCGCCGGCGGCACCCGCCGCTCCGCCCTCCGTCGGCGTGCGACGGCCGATGGGAGGCGTCCCGCCGCGGACGCGGTCGGCAAGCTCGGCGGCGGTCCAGCCGGCCGTGGTCCGAACGTCCCAGCCCGCGTTTCGGTATGCCTCGTCCCGGTCGGCCGCCTCTTGGTCGGCCGGGCCGACCGGGGCGAGGGCGACGCCTACGCGAGCGTCGGGCCAGGCCAGCTCCGCCATCCATCCGCCGTCGCCCAGCTCGAAGCCGACCTCGGGTGCCGGGAGCGCCTCCGCCAGAGCCAGGGCGATGAGGGCGTGCATGAGGTCGAGCAGGCCCGGTTCGACCGGGTCGGCCAGGTGGAGCGCCTCGCGCCACCGGAGGTCGATCTCGGAAGCGGAGCCGCCCGCCGGCGGCAGCGGTCGCAGCGGTCTTGGCGCCGGAAGCGCTGGCCGGCCGAGCCAGGTCGACGTCTCCAGGTCGAGTGCCTGTGCGGCGCTGACCTCGGCGAGACCGCCACCACCGGCGGCGGCGAGCAGCGCCGGGTCGAAGTCGTCGATCCCGGTGACGGTGAGCTGGACCGCGTCGCCGTCCCCGTCGGCCAGGAACTGCGTGAGGTTCGTCCAGGCAAGCCAGGACGCCCACCTGCGCCGGTGCGGCGAGGCGCCGTCAGTCGGGGTGTCGAGACCGTTGGCGACCCCGTCGCCTCCAGCCCAGCCGGCACCGCCGCCGCCAGCGGCGATGGCTTCGCCGACAGCCTCGTCACGGTCGTCGACGAGGACAAGCGCCGAGAACACCCGGTTCTGGACTCCGCCGCGGTCGTCGATCACGACGGTGACCGGGCAGCCGGCGTCGTCGCGTGCCCCGATGACGTGGATGGCGCCGCTGCCCGCGGGAAGCGGCCCGCCGCGCAGGCTGGCGTCGACCACCGCGGCGAGCCCGGCCGTACCGGTCTGGGCGCGCCTCATACCCGGCGTTCGCAACAGGCCGCCGAGCGTTGCCTCGGCGCGGACCCGCCACAGATCTCCGTCGGGGTCAGCGAGGAAGGCGAGCAGCAGGTCCACTGGGTTGATCCAGACGTGACGGTCCAGCTCGTCGGCCGGCCGCGGCGGAGCCGTCACCGTCCGGTAGTAGACGTGTGCCTGTTCCTGTGCGAGGCCCTGGTAGGGAGGGCGGGGCGGCGGCGCCGCGCCGGCGGAACGGGTGCGCCACTCCTCGACGTCGTCCCAGGTGAACTGGAAGACGCGCACGCCGTGGGCGCGCAGCCGGGAGCGCTTGTCCGCGTCGTCGGCGAGCCGGTTGTGCTCTGCTGTGGCGTGGTAGCGGAAGCCGTCGAGGTAGACGGCGACCTCCATCGGCGGGCCGTCGAGCCGGGCGAAGTGCACGTCCGGCCGGGTGCCGGCGATCGTGTGCTGCAGCCGCATCCGCCAGTGGGTGATCGCGCCGCCAGGCCCGCTGATCCGCAGCTCGGCAACGCGGGCGGCGCCGGTCACCGCGGCGCCGGCCGTGAGCGTGCCGGGGCTGCCGGGCCGGGCGCCCCAGGCGCGCAGCCCGTCGAGGAACCGCGCCTCCAGCTCGCTTTCGACCAGGCTGACCATGGACATCTGGTCCGCGGGGCCGCTGTCGGCCACGTCCCAGTCGTCGAGCAGCTCGCGCAGGATCCCGACCGCCTCTGCGCGCTGGATCTGGGCGAACTCGTCGCCGCGGGCATAGCGCAGCAGGCAGCGCGGGCAGCCAGGCCGGCCGGCGTCGACACACGCGCAGGTCTCGATCGCCTCGAGGGCGGCGGCGAGCACGGCGCGGAAGTTCTCCGGGTCCGCCAACCGGTGCAGGTAGCCGGTGCCGCCGGGCTGGCTGTCGTAGAGGACGAGGAACTGGCGCGACGTTCCGGTGGCGGCGTCCGGCATGACGGCCGAGACGAGGCGCAGATGGTCCGGGCTGCCGCGGTACTGCCGGGCGATCCCGAGCCGCAGCGCGGCCGCGAACGAGGCTCGCCGGGTGGTGATCGACGTCGTCAGCGCCGGGACCAGGATCCGCACGGCCTCGGTGCGCAGCTCGGCGGCGAGCAGCAGCGGCTGGTGGCGGGCCGACTGGGGATGGCGCCGGTGCCGACACCACAGCCGGTGGTGCTCGTGGCCGCGCAGGCCATCGCCCGACTCGGAGCGTTCGCCGTTCATCGTGCCCGGCCCGTCGGCGAGCTCCGGCTGGCCGAAGCCGGTGCCGCCGGTGGTCGTCGGCGGCGGCCCGTCAACGGCGGTCCCGCCACAGTCGACGCAGACGTGGAACAGGGTGAGGGAGACCTCCTCGCCGGCGAACGTGTCGGTCGGGGTCCGGTCGGGCCGGGTGGTGCCCAGGTTGAAGGCGCGCACCACGGCGGGCCGGGCGTAGTCGACGCCGAACGTGGCATGGGTGTGCCGCCACGAGCGCGCGATGTTCACCGGGTCGACGTCGACAGTGGTGGCCGTGGTGTAGGAGCGGCCCTCCCGGTCGTCGAGATCGTCGCGGATCCGCGCGTCGTCGCGCCGGTCGGCGGCGGTGACGCGGGTGGGCCGCAGCACGGCGAAGCGGGCGCCGGCGTCGCCGATGCCGGTGCCCCGGCAGCGTTCGCACGGCCCGGCGTCGTCCACCAGCGGGACGGCTGGCACGGATGGGTCGCCCGCCGGCGCGACCGGGTTGCCGCTCGGCGCGGCCACGGGCGCGGTGCGGGGGGTGCGGACGTAGCCGCAGGTCGGGCAGATCCGCCAGAACTCCCAGGTGGGCCTGCCGCGGGGGCCGATGTCGAGGCCGGTGACGCGGTGGGCGTAGCCGCGGACGTAGTAGGTGTTGCCGGGCGCGATCTCGGTGAGCGCCTGACGGGTTGGGCGGGCGTACTCCCGGACGTCGCTGACGAACCGGCGCTCGCCGTTGGCGGCTAGTTCGTCCCAGGTGAGCGTGGCCTCCAGGGTGGTCGCCCCGTCGAACAGCGCGTAGTTCGGCAGCAGGCCGAGCTCGACGAGGGTGGCGTGCGCGGCTTTGCCGGTGATGTCGCCGGCCAGGCGGGCGACGGCACGGCGCTGCGCGGACAGGGCGCGGAAGTCCCTGCGCTGCTCCTCGTCGGACTGCAGGAGTGCCGCGCGTGCCTGGTCGATCGCGTCGATGCGGTGCCGCAGGCCGGCGAGCCGCTCCTCCCAGGCCCGCTCGGCGGCCGCCGCCGCGTCGGCCAGACCCGCCACGGCGTACTGGCGCAGCTCGGCCGCCGCGCTCGCGCTGATCTGGCTGCCTTCCCCCGACGTGCCCTCCCACAGGTCCGCGCCGTCCTCCCGGAGGGCCGTACTTCCGTCTCCGCGAGCGGCACTTCCCCCGTGGAGGGTGCCGCCGTCCTCGCCGGCGGGGCCGAACAGGGCGAGGAACCGCTCCACCTCCGCCGCGCCGGACTTCAGGGCAGCGTCGGTAAAGGCGGTGAGCCAGCCGTCGGCACCGAACAGGTTGCCGGCCAGGCGCGGCAGGGGCGCCGTATCCGGCAGCCGGCCCCTGGCGGTCAGGTCGACCAGGTGGGCGACGTACTGGCGGCGCAGGATCTCGATCGCGGACAGGTACGTGCCTGGCGGGGCGATCTCTCCGGCGATCATGTCGCGGGGCTCGGTGAGGTAGTACTGCTCGCGTTCACCCCGCTCCAGCAGGGTGAGGACGAATGCGTTGCCACTGCGCCGGCCGGCCCGGCCGGCGCGTTGGACGTAGTTCGCCGGGCCGCCCGGCAGCGAGGCCAGCAGCACCGTGGACAGGGCGCCGATGTCGATGCCCAGCTCGAGCGTCGGCGTGCAGGACAGCACGTTCGGGTCGGTGTAGTGGGTGCCGTCGCGGAACGCGTGCTCGACGGTCTCCCGCTGCTCGCGGGTGAGCAGCCCGGTGTGCTCGGCGGTGACGACGCGGAACGTGCCGCCGTCCTGGTAGAGCCGGCGGTAGTAGTCGTCGGCGGCCCGCGGCAGCGGCGCGGGGCGCAGCCGCCCGGGGCAGCGGTAGCGGTGGCATGGCTGGCCGACCCAGTCGGCGACCCGGGCCGGCGGGACGGTCTGCGTCCACGCGCACGCGTCGCACCGCACCCCCGCGTCGCGCGCGTCCGCGTCGCCGAGCCGGGTGACGGTGATGTGGCCGGGCTGCAGCCCGTAGACCGTGATGCCGCCGGCCGGGGTGGCGCTGCGCGCCCGGCCGCGGCCCGGTGCTCGGCCGTTGCCGAGAGGGCGGACGATCACCCGCCGAGCCAGCGCCCCGGTGTCGGCGAGCCGGGGCAGCAGCTCCCGCAGGTAGTCGGACGCGTGGTCGCGGGACAGGCCAAGGCAGCGGACCGTCCAGTCCTGGTACCAGTTGCCCGCGCCCGTCAGCACGTCGAACTGGGTGCGCGGGCGCGGCGCGGTCAGGAGGAACGCGGGCGCGGCCAGCCCTCGGGGGAAAGCGGGCATCCCGTCCGGGCGGCCGCCCCAGATCCGGAACCGGCGCCCGCCCTCGGTGAGGTAGACGTCCAGCCAGCGATGGCCGACGGCGCCCCGGATCCGCAGCCGCTCCAGCAGGCCGCGCAGGTAGGCGTCGAGCCGGGCGTCGTCCAGGTCGTCGAACAGCGTCTGGACGTTCGCGGTGACCAGCGTGTCCCTGGCCAGGGGACGGGCTGTCGCCGGCAGGCCCGCCTCCGCGGCGACGGTCCGGGTCAGCTCCAGAGTGCGGCCGTTGCGCGAGCGCAGGCCGAACTCCAGCACCGTGGCGAACCCGAGCCGGTCGCCCAGCAGCCGCCACGTGTCCCGGCGGGGCCGCCCGCGGCCCGACAGCAGGTCGTCGACGGCCTGGACGTCGTGCAGCTCGGGCGGCACAATCGCCGCCAACGTCTCCCGGTCGGTCCCGGCCGCGACCAGGTCCGCGATCAGGTCGTTCAGCGCGACCGGCACCCCGTCGGCCAGCTGCGCGGCGAGCAGGGCACGCAGCGAGAACGTGAACGCCCGGGCGGCGACGAACCCGGCCCGGTGCGCCGCGTCCTGCACCGAGTCGTTGAACAGCAGCGTGCGCTGGGACGCCCGGTCGGGCAGCTCGCCACCAGTGAACAGCTGGCTGACGGACACGGACGCGAGCGAGGCGAGGCCCGCGCCCAGGTACCGGATGCCCTGCTCCAGGCCGCACGCCGGGCAGCGGTCCGCCTCGGCGCCCGCCGAGTCGTCCAGCGCGCACAGCACCGGCACCCCGGCTGCCGGCACCGTCCCGCCGGCCGCCGCGGCGTAGCCCTCGGCGAGGTGCCGGTTGCTCGCCGGGTCGAACGTGTGCAGCCGGGTGCCGCTCGCGTCGAGCATCATCACGGGGCTGCCGGCAGGGGAGCGGGCCTCCTGATCGGTTGCCCTGATCAGCGCCCTGACCCGCCGCTTCTCTCGGCCGACACCGGCCCGGTAGATCTTCGTCGGGTCGGTGACAAGCTCCGTCGGGCCGCGCTCCGGTGACAACGCCGCCCAGCCGGACCGGCCGCAGTGCCGGCAGTAGACGGCTGGCAGCAGTGGCTGCCCGCTGTCCGCGACGACACCGGTCGCGGTGCCCGTCCCGCCGGCCGCCCCGGCCGTCGCGCCGCCGGCCGCCCGCGGCGCGACGGCCGGGGCCGCGCCGTCATCCATCGCCGCCGTCGTCGCCAGGTCCAGCGGCGGGGACGGGGCGGGGCGCTGCTCGCCGTCCCACCCGAACGCCGGCTCGTGGGCGACGGCGCGCAGCAGCCGCGAGACCGCCCGCACCCACAGGTGCGTCTCGACCATGACCAACGGGCGGCGCGGGTCGGCCGGGTCCCGGGCGACCGACAGCAGGGCGACGAACCGGGCGAGGCCGGCGGCGGCCAGCTCCGGCTGGGTCGCGAGCGCCACCCCCCAAGCCCGGAGATCCTCGCGAGGGAAGCCCTCCAGCGCCTCGTCAGCCGTGCGCGGGGTATCGCCGAGCAGCCGCAGCACGGCGCGGGTCAGCTTGTGCCGGCGTAGCAGCACACCGAGGCTCGCCGGGGTCAGATCCTTCGCGGCGTCGGGGCCGAGCACCGCGACGGCCAGCGGACGCATCGCGTCGAGGTGGCGGGCCCGCTCCTCCGCGGCGCCCGCCGGGGCGCTCGGCGCTTGGCCGTCCAGTACCTGATCGCTCAGCGCCGGGCCGTCGAGCGGGATCGCGGCCAGCGACGCCGGGTCCGGGTCGGGCAGGCGCGGGTCGGGGTCGTCGAGGATCTCGTCCGGGGCGAGCCGGTCCTCCCCGATCACCGCGTCCTCGTCGAACGGGGCGCCGAAGATCTCCTCGGCGACCGCGCGGATCGCCGCCACCGTGTCGTCGGCCGGCGCGCCCGAACCCAGCGTCGCCGACGTCGCGACCGGGCAGACCAGGCCCAGCGGCCGTCCGGGCCTGGCCGCCCCGGTGACGGCGCCGAGACGGCGCAGCAGCATCGCGACGTCGGTGCCCTGCGCGCCGTCGTAGGTGTGGAACTCGTCGAGCACGACGTAGGCCAGGCTGTTCGCCTGCCACAGCGGCACGTCTTCCGGGCGTTGCAACAACTGGTCGAGCATCTTGTAGTTTGTGATCAGGATGTCGGGCGGCGTCCGGCGGATCTGCGCGCGGTCCGTCATCACCCGGGGGTAGGTCTGCGCCGGGGCATCGCCGATGTAGAGGCCGCCGGTCACGGATGCGAGCGCTGGGTCCGCGAGGAGCGCGTTGAGTCGGCCGGTCTGGTCGGTCGCCAGGGCGTTCATCGGGTACAGCAGCAGCGCCTTCACACCCGGCTGGCCGGCGGCGCTGGCATGACGGCAGTGGTCCAGGATCGGCAGCAGGAACGCCTCGGTCTTGCCCGAGCCGGTGCCGGTGGTGAGAACGGTCGGCTTCGCCGGGCCGAACTTCGTCGACAGTCGCTCGAACGCGGCGGCCTGATGGGCGTACGGCGCCCAGTCCGCCGGCGCCCAGTCGAGATGCTCCCGCCAGCCGTCGGGCGCCGGGCGGAACGGCGTACGGACCCGCAGGTACGGGCCGCGGTAGATGCCGTACTCGGGGTTGTCGAGGAACGCGGCGAGCGCCGCCTGCTCACCCTCGTCGGCGAGCGCGAACGTCGTCGTCAGGTACTGCGTCAACGTCCGCCGCAGCCGCTCCGCCGCGACCGTAGGCCTCATCCGGCGGTCTCCGTCTCCACGGCCCGACCCGCCAGCGCCGCGTCCGTCGCCTGGACCGGGCCGACACCGTCCGATTCCTGCCAGCCCGCGTCCCGCGCCGCCTGCAACCGCGCCGAGAACACGGCATGCGCGGCCCGCATCTCACCCTCCCGATCCGCCTTGTAGAACGGCGCGACATAACCCGCCGGCGGCAGTTTCCGCTTCGGGTCCTCGAGGTACTCCTGGAACTCGACCCAGTCTTCCTTCGTCTGCTCGATCCCAAAGGCATAGGGATCACGCGCAAGGCGCCGGCCTTTGGCGTCGAAGTACATTTCGCTCTCGCGCTCGACGAGCGTTGGATATCGCGAGTCACAGATAGCGACGAGTTCGTCGGCTCCAATCCTCAGCCAGACCGAGACCAGTGCGTCGATCTCAACAAGGGCTGCGCGACGTTCACGTTCGGTACGCAGTGGCGTCTCCCAGCCCCACTCCGTTTTTACTTCTGCTATCGGTCGGACACCCGGCCAGTTGACGGCCCAGGTTTCCGAGACCGCCCAGCCGTGGTCGTACAGCTCGTCCCAGAGCTGGGCGTACGCCTCTGTCAGGCAGTTTAGCCGAAGAGCGCGGAGGAGCAGTGGGGAAGCCAGTGGATGGTCAGGCGTCGGCGCGAGTATCGCTAGCGACCCTTCGGCCTGCAGGTGAGATCTTCCCGTTATACGCAACACGTAGTCGAGAGGTAGAGCCGCCCAGAATCCGGAAACAAGCGCAAGGGCCTTCGAGTTTCGCAACGCCATCGACTGTAGAGCATGTACGTGGGTAACTCCCGGAGGGAAAATGGCTGCAAAGAGTGACCGCTCGGTATCATTGGCGATCATGTCGCGCCAGATAAGGCGGTACGCTCCGTCGGACGCGCCGCGTCGCGCCGCGCCGTCCGCAATCTCGAAGTTGGTCCGAACGGAGGGGTTGGGGGGAAACGTCGTAAGATCAACTGAATCCCAGTCGCTTCGAGTCAGACACGGCACCCGAGGAGACTTACTGAACGGTGTTGCGATACCGATATGAGGGCCTTGGATTACCAGGTCGTTCATCATCTTTGAGGTAGTGGATCGATAACGGATCAGGCCGTTCTTCCGGGCCGTCGTCTCGTTGTAGCCACCATCCACCTCTGGGTTGTACGAGCGCGTCCTTATCTTGTATCTAGCAAGCGCTGATATAGCCGCTTGTTCACCATCGCTGATTGGGTACAGCAGTGGCGTCGTCTCGATTGGCTCATCCTCGAGGTACAGCAACCTCCGCCACTCGGCCAAGCGGTCTACGTCGACCTCCACAAGCCTTGCGCGATGAGGACGTAGATCCCAACTTCCGTTGTGTCGCTGCGACGGAAGAGGTCCCTCTCCGTCGTGTTCGAGCGACTTGACGAGCGTCGCCGCCCCGAACAGGCGGCTGGCATGCAAGAAGGAGATCCCCCGAGGTGGTCCATAGACGTGTAGCCCGAACTCGATACTCCGGTTGGCCTCGAATGCCCAGTTGGCGGTATTGACGAAGTGGCCATGAATCCGCAACCTTCGGTACGACGAAGCGCGTAGCGCACCCTCTCTTGCGCCGCTGAGATGAGTGTCCTGGTGCAGCATGCCGGTAATGCCGCAAGTGTTCGAGTGGGCCCATACTCGACACATGAAGGCTCGATACAGATCGAGTCGCGTGCCATTGAGTAGGGGGTAAGTCGAACGTGCGGTAAGTATCGTCTTGTCTCCGGTGGTCGCGGCGAGGTCCGCGAGTACCGAACGGCGCTCTTCGGGAACCGCCAGCTGTACATCTCGGCGGCGTTCCCACTCATCGGCAGGTGGTCTGTCCGCGAGCATGAACCAGGGTTCCCGTTCGGCGAGGACGAGCGCCTCTTTCCAGTCCGGGCGAAACCACGGGGGATTGCCGACCTGGAGATCGAATCCGCCGCGGGTGAAGACCTGGGCGAACTCAACTTCCCAGTGGAAGAAGCCCTGGCGTTTGGCGATCTGGTCGACGGTTTCTAGCCAGGGGAAGAGCTCGGGGAGGCGGGTCCAGTCCTCCTGGCCCATCCACGCCGCGAGGCCGTCCTCATAGTCCTCCAAGTCGTCCAGCGTCGAGAATTGACTGACCAGGGAGTCCTGGGCGACGTCGCCCCGGCCGATGAGGGCCGTGGCGAACCGGATCCAGTCGTCGAGGCTGGTGAGCGCGACGGCGCGGCGGGACCGCTCCGGCTGCCGCGCCACGCCGCCGCCGGTGGGCGCCCGCCGGGCGTTGCCGTTGGCGGGCATGGTGGTAGGCGCGGGAGTGGCGACCGCGGGGTCGACGTCCTTACCGTCCGCCGCGAACATCGTCAGCGCCTCCCACGAGGACGCCACGCCTGCCGGCACCGGCCCGGACAGCGCGGTGGCCGCGGACGGCGTGTCCGGGTCGGCGCTGGTGACCGTCACGCGGTCTCGCTGATAATCGGGGGCGGTGCCGTCCAGCAAGGCTGCGGCGTCGACGGGCCAGAACCACAGGGCGCACCAGGCGTCCATCAGCTTCTTCAGGCGCCAGTACGGCGTGCCGGGTGCCTCCAGGTCGTCTTTGATCTTCTTGCGGGATGCCAGCTCGTGGACCTCGGGCAGGTCGTCGGCGCCCCAGACGTCGATCTGGCGGCGGATTTCCCGTTCGGAGATCTCCAGGCGCTGCTGGACGAGCTTCCACAGGTACTCGACGCGGCGGGCGAGCGCCGCCAGCTGGTCGGCCTGGCTAGGCCTGGTCTTCGTGCCCTTGGTCGTCGGGGCCTTGGCGATGGCGCGGCGCCAGGCTGCGAGGCGTTTCGCGTCGTCGGGGGCGAGCTCCTTGGCCTCCTTCTCGGCGGCGACCGCGCCCCAGCCGGCCGCGGGCAGCAGGAAGTGGTGGATCGCGCCGCCGGGCAGTGCGCCTTCGCGGAACGGGAGGTCGACGGGGGCGCTCGTCAGCCAGGACCGGTCGGCGAGGGTGTCCTGGATGTAGTAGCGGCGGCCGGCGCCGACCAGCGAGTTGCCGCGGCGCAGGTGCAGGCCGAACCAGGGCGCCTGGAGACCGGCGTGCATGACGTTCAGCCAGAGCGACACGTCGGCCAGTTCGATGGCGGTCGCGTTCAGGTCGACGCCGTAGCTGTTGTGCAGGGCGATGTACGCCTTGGCCTTCTGCAGCTCGATGGCGTAGCGCGCCGGGTCGAGCGGTCGATCGAGGGTGCCGTCCTTCTGCTTCTCCTCCTGGCGGCGGCGCAGGTATTCGGCGGCGACCTGGTTGATCGCCTCGTTGAGGAACGCGCCGGAGCCGAGCGCCGGCTCGCAGATCGTCCAGTCGAGCAGGTCGCGGGCCTTGAAATCCGGCCCGGCCTCCTCGATCCGGTACTTGAGGGCCAGCTGGACGGTGACCTCGGTCAGCGACTGCGGGGTGTAGTAGGAGGCGCTGGTCTGTCGGTCGCGGCCGGAGAGCCGGTAGACGAACGAGCCCGCCAGGTAGCGGCGGCGCAGCTCGGTGCGGTGGCCGTCGTCGTCGACCTCGTGGACGAACACCTCCGGCGGGTACTCGCCGGCGCGCGAGGAGGGCACCGTCCAGCTGCCGTCCTTCGGGTCGCCGCCCTTGGCGACCTCGTACAGGTCCTCGCCGGCGATGAAGCCGGTGTAGGACATCAGCCCCTCGTACACCGCGCCCAGCTGGTTGATCCCGAGCTGGGCGTACGAGATGAACCCGCCCCGCCGCCGAGGGCCGCCGCCCCTGCTTCCCCGGCCGCCCTTTGTGATCATCAGGCGGCGCAGGACCCGGTACAGGCAGGCGTTGCGCAGCCGGGTGTCGATCGTCCCCGGCATACCAGCGCCGGCGGGCTCCTCGCCGTCCTCGTCATCGTCGGTGTCGGGCCGCGGCAGCGCGAGCCCGATGAGCGTGATCGCTTCTGGGTCGAACAGGTCGGAGCGCAGCGGCTCGAACCGGATCCCCTCACCCTCGCTGACCTTCGCCGCAGCCCTGCCGGCTCGCCGCCGGGCGGCTTCCTGCGCCGCCATCCGTTCCCCGCTGGCCCTGCCCCCATCGGCCCCCCCGTCGGCCGCCGTCTGGGCGGCCACCGCCGGCAGGCCGTCGGCACCGCTTGCCAGCACCTCCGCGGGCGACACGGCGTCGGGTCCGGAGACGATGGCGGCGGCGGGCGTGGCGTCGCGCGGGCGGTAGCCGTCGTTGACGACCCGAAACAGCACGTCCAGCGAGTCGAACAGGTGCGTGCCGGTCCGGGCGGCCGGGCTGGGGGGCAGCCGGCGGGCCACCAGGTCGCCGAGGCGAGCCAGGCTGTAGCCGTCGGCGTACTCCGGATGGTCGACCGGCAGCACGCGCAGCTCCGGGCGGGCCTCGGCGTAGAGCAGGACGAGGATCCGGTAGAGGTAGCGCAGCGCCTCCTTGGTGAGGCGGGCGCCCAGCGACTTCAGGTCGTCGATCTCCTCGGGCCGCACGCCGGCCTCGGCGATCCTCGCCAGTACCTCGTTCGCGATCAGCTCGACCGACTCGCGCAGCCCGTCGCGCAGCTCGGCCGTTACCCCGACGGCCTGCTTCTGGGAGCCGGCGACCAGGTCCGCGAGTGGCTCGGCGCCGCCGGCCTCGGGCGGGCACAGCGCGTCCGCGCCGAACAGCGCGGCGATGACGTCCAGCTCGCCGCCCGGCCTCGTGTCGTTGCGGCCGAACGCCACGTCGAGGCTTACGGCCAGGTAGCGGCCCTCGCCCCAGGTACGCCGGTCGGCGAGGATCACCACGCCGCCGGCGAGCAGCAGCAGGTAGCGCGGCGGCTCCTCGGCGGCGAACAGGTGGGCGGCCAGCCGCATCCCGTGGGTGACCCGCTCCCGCGGCCCGAGGTCGACGGCCTCGAGCAGCCGGCCGGCGCCGGCCGGATCGATGGCGGCGTCGGTCTCGGTCGCCCAGCCGCACTCGAGGGCCCACACGCCGTCGAGTTCGGCGGCCAGCGGGACGCGCACCTCGGCTCCGGCGTGCGCGACGGGACGGACGTGCCGGCGCGGCGGGAAGCCGAGGGCCGCCAGGACCTGGTCGTGCAGGGCGTGCAGCAGCTCGGCGCGTTTGGCGTCGTCGTTCTCCGGGTCGAGCGCGACGAGGTCGCTCTTGCGGTCGTAGTACGCCTGGCGCAGCCGGCGCAGGCCCTCGCGCGGGGTCACCGCCGGCCGCGGAGCCTCCTCCGGGACGCTCGCGGTCAGCTCGGCGTTCGCGGCCGGCTCGGCGCCACCGGTCAGATCCAGGCTGCGCAGGCCGGGGCCGATATCGAGCCCGGTAGCCGCCATCGTGCTGGCCGTGACCGGCGCGACCAGGGCAGCTGTGCCGCTCCCGGACGGCTCGCCGTAGCCAGGATCCGGCTCGGCGACGACGAGGGTCGCCGTGACGCGGCCCGCGCCGTCCGGCTGGGTGGCCGCCACCTTCTCCCGCTCGGCCCAGCGGGCGGCCACCGACTTGCGGATCTCGCCGGGGAGGACCTCCTCGACGAAGTAGGGCGAGAGGTACTCGCCGTGGTTCGTCAGGGCGTCGAAGCTCATCGGGCCTCTCCCGTGTTCGGGGCCGGCGCGAGGACGGCGAGGACCCGCAGCAGCGGCTCACCGGTGGTCCGCAGCCGTTGGACCAGCTCGCGCTGCCGTGCCTCGGTCTCGCGCACCCGGCGCTCCCGCTTCGTCACCTGGGCGGCGGCCCGCCGGTCGTCGAGCTGGCGTGCGGCGCGCCGCTCGGCGTCGGACGGCAGGCTCCGGCGCACCCAGGCGTCCAGGCGGGCCAGGTACTCATCGAGCGGTTCGGCGATCTGCTCGTCCCAGCGGGCCCGCTCAGCCTCGAGATGCCGGCGGGCCTCCACGACGGCCGCGGGCACCATGGCCCGCAGCGGGGCGAGGTCGAATGCCGCCTGGGTGTTCGTCATCCCGGGGCCCACCCCGGCGGCCTTCAGTGCCTCGTCCATGGGGCGGATCCGCGGCGTGCCGTCCAGCCAGCGCACCGCCATCCACTCGACCACCGTCGGCTGGCCGAACTCGTTGCAGTACACGCCCTGGACGAGGAACTCGGGCTCGCGGACGGGCACGGTCAGCAGCGGGGCCTGCTGGCGGTCGAGCCGGACCAGGACCTTGTCCACCAGCCAGTCGACGACCGGGTGGATCTCGGTGAGGAACCCCTTCTCCGGCCAGAGCGTCTCCCGGCCGCGCCGCGACGCCGCCAGCGACGCGTTCGCCTCGTCTCGGTCGAACGTCAGCCGCAGGCGCAGCTGGCCGGTCTGGTCGCGCAGGCGGGCGAGGTAGCCGCGGGGCAGGTCGGTGAGCCTGGCCTCCAGGTCCTCGGGCGCGCTGAACGCGAAATAGGTGGTCTTCTTGTCGAGGCCGGTCTCCTGGTCTAAGCCGACCGTCTCGGCGGCGCGGCCGTCGTAGACCTCCTTGAACGCCTCCTCGACGAACGCTGCCACGTCGCGGAACAGTTTGGGCGGCGCGAAGCCGACCGGAGCCGGGTCCTCGACGTGTGCGTCCGTGTCGGGGCCCAGGCTGAGGCCGAGCGCGTCGAACGCCGGCTGGGCCTCTGCCTCGGCTCCCTCGGCCTCCTCGACGTGGGCCGCGCCGTCGGTGGCGTCGTCGCTGGACTCGTCGCCGTCGCCGTCGCCGTCGCTGTCGAGATCGAGCGGGTCGCCGCCGGTCAGGTCGAGGGCGTCGCCAGCGGCTACGCCCGGCGCGTCGGGGCGGGCATCGGCACCGCCGCCGGCCGTGCCGGCGGTGAGGGACACCGCGCGGCTGGCTAGGCGCAGCGACTCCTCGACACCGCGGCCAGCGAGCAGGTCCCGCAGCAGGCGGCGTTCCTCGCGGTCGGCGCGGTAGAGGCCGGTCACCTCCTCGGCGGTGCCGAGGGCGTCGTTCGCCTCCTGCTCGGCGGCGAGCAGCTTCGCGGCGACCGCCCGGTCGTCCAGCGCGCCCGGGGTCGCTGAGGTGAGCAGCAGCGCGGTGAACTCAGGGCTGTGCCGCTGCCCGTAGCGGTCGATACGGCCGTTGCGCTGTTCGATACGGATCAGGCTCCACGGCACGTCGTAGTGGACGAGCCGGTGGCAGGCGCGGTGCAGGTTCACGCCCTCGGAGGCGACGTCACCCGTGAACAGCAGCCGGACGGGCGCGCCGTCGAGGGAGAACTCCTCGACGATGCGCTGCTGGTCGGCGTCCGACAGGCCGCCGTGCAGGATGCGGGCCGCGCCGCCGCTCTCCCGCCTGTTGAACTCCAGGTCGAAGGAGGCGTCGCTGTAACGGCGGGTGCGCGGCACCTTCGCCACCGGCAGGCCGAGCGCCGCGGGCACCACCCGGGCGAGCCAGCGCAGCGTCGTGAGCCGTTCCGAGAAGACGACGACCCGGGTGTCCGAGCGAGGGCCGACGCCGGCGGCGCGCAGCTCGTCGAGCAGGGCCGTGAGCTTGGTCGAGTCGTCGTCGGTCATCGCCGAGGCCAGCCGGCGCAGTTCCTCGAGCCGGGCGCGCTCGTCGGCGCGGTGCTCGCTCTCGGCGAGCGCCGTCGACGCCAGCCGGTTGTCGATCGTTTCCAGGAACGCGTGGTGCGAGGAGAGGAACGCCTTGACCAGCGTGTAGGGGAAGAGCTGCTGCCCGCCGCGCCGGTTCACGCCCGCCGCCGGTCCTGGCCGCCGGCCCTGGGGTACCTCGGCGGTCTGCTCGCCGGACGTGACCGTGCCCAGTTTCGATGTGCTGGGTTCCGAGGCGCCGAGGTCCGAGGCAGCTGGCTCGGTGGCGGTCCGCTCCGGCGGCGCCTGGACCCAGCGGGCCGTCAGCTCCGCGAAGACCCGTTCCTCGGCCGCGCTCGCCTTGCAGTCCGGCCGCCGCGACGGGCCGCGGTCGGCCCACCGGTCGGTGACCTTGTCACGTACCTCGGAGGAGCGCTTCGTCCGGCGAATGTAGAGGTGCCTGAGGTCATCGCGCTGGTAGGTGTTCAGGTTGGCGATCGCGGCCGGGTCGAGCATCCGGATCAGCTCGCCGAAGGACCGCTTGTTGCCGTTGTGCGGGGTGGCGCTCGCCAGGATCAGCGCGTCGGTCTGCGCGGCGAGCGTCCGGGCGAGCCTGTTACGCAGGCTGTTCGCGCCGATCAGGTTGTGGGACTCGTCGATGATGACCGCGTCCCACCGAGTGTCCTCCAGGTGGTGGCCGTACATGCCGACGTTCTTCAACGTGTCGATCGAAACGATGACCCGCTTGAAATAGGTGAACGGGTTGCGGCCAGCTGGGATCTCCCGCTGGATCCGCTCGATGCCCACCGAGTCCAGCCGCACGAGCGGGATCGAGAACCGCGTCCACAGCTCATGCTGGAACTGCTCCAGCACATGCTGCGGGGTGACGACGAGCAGCCGCTCGCCCCGGCCACGGCGGATCAGCTCGCCGAGCAGCAGCCCGATCTCCAGGGTCTTGCCCAGGCCGACGACATCGGCGATCAGGATCCGCGGCTCGAGACCGCTCAGCGCGAGCGTGGCCGGTCGCAGCTGGTAGTCCAGCGCGTCGAGCAGGAACGCGTCGGTGAGCGCGAGGCGTCGCTCCGAGCGTGGCAGCGGGGTGCGCCGCAGCACCGCCTCCAGGTACAGACGGCTGCGCCGGAACTTCTCGGAGTCATCGCGGACGAGTTGCGTGTCCTCCGGCCGCAGCGCCTCGATGGTGTCGAGGCCCGGACCGTCGAAGAAGGACGCCTCGAGGCCACGCACGAACTCCGACGCGCCGATGACCCGCACCAGGTAGCCGTCATGCGTCGTGCGGACGACGCCGCGGACCAGCCATTCCTCGTCCCGGATGAGCACCCGTGCGCCCGGGGCGTACGGCGTCGACCACGACGGTGGTGCTGTGACCACGAACTACCTCTCTCGATACTTGACAACACCGGTCCGAGTGCGCGGGCCGCGCTGGCGGGGGACCGTGCCTGGGCCGCGGGCGAGGGCGGCGCGGCGACCCTGTTCCGGTGGGGCGGGCCGGCGGCCATCAGAGCGGCGCGTCGCGCGCGTAGGCGGTGCGCAGCTCGTCGGCGAGCCAGCCGACCGAGACCGGACGTGGCCCTCGTGCACGCGGCGGCACTGTCCCGGCCGCGACCGGGGTGGGTCCGCCGCCGGCGGGCGCTGGCGCGGGCATGGCCACGGGCGGGAGCTTCGGGGGTTCGATCAGCACCGTGACCTCGGGGTCGAAACGCGTGTCGGCCGGTTCCGCGCTCGGCCCGCGCGGTCCGTCCCTGCCGCCGAGCGGAGCGCCGAGATGCCCTCCCGCCCCGCTGCTCTCCGCGCCGCTGCTCTCCGCGTCCTGCGTGTCGGCTGTTGCCGCGCCGCCGCCGCCGGCCGTGGCCGCGGGAGCTGGCTCGACGTCCTCACCGAGCGCCCCCCTGGGCGCGTCGTCGTCCTCGGCGGCAGCCAGCGCCGACCCGCCGGCCGGGCGGGCCGAGGGCTCGGTGAGCATCGGTGGGTCGCTCGGCTCGACGTAGGTCCGCGCGACGAGCCGGCGGCGTACCTCGCCCATCGACCCGGCTGCCTGGACGACGGCGACGAGCCGGCGCCGCACATCCAGGACGCTGGGACGCCGCGTCGGGTCGAGTGCCACCATGCTGGCGAGCGTGTCCACCAACTCGACCGGGACGCCGGACAGGTCCGGCGGCGTAGCCGGATCGACGATCGCCGCGATCAGTGCGGTGGTCGACCGGCTCGGGTACAGGGCGTGCCCGGTCGCGGTGTAGACCAGCGTTGCGCCCAGCGCGTAGACGTCGGCCGCCGCCGTGATGGCCCGCGAACCCGTGGCCTGCTCGGGCGGTAGGTAGGCGGGGGTGCCGACGATGCTGCCAGTCGCGGTGTTCTGCCCCGCCTGCCCGTCCAGGACGGCGAGCCCGAAATCGATGACCTTTGGACCGTCCGGGCCCAGCATGATGTTCTGTGGCTTGAGATCCCGGTGGAAGAGATTCTGTTTGTGGATCTTCTCCAGTGCGTCGGTCAGCATCACTCCGAGCGCAGCCGCCAGCCCGGCCTCCAGCGGCCCCTCATGCTCGACGTGTTGGCGTAGTGTCCGGCCCGGTACGTACTCGGACGCGAGCCAGGGCGGGTTGTCGCGCGCGCCCGCGTCCTCGAAGCGGGCGATCCGGGAACCCTGCACGAAGCGCAGAGAGTCGATCTCGTCGGCGAACCGTCGCCGGATCTCCTCACCCTCCAGCAGGTCCGGCTTCACCACCTTGAGCGCGACGAGTTCCGCGGTGTCCGACCACGCGAGGTACACCCACCCCATCGCGCCCATGCCCAGCCGCGCGACGAGCCGGTACCCACCGATCTCTGACGGGTCGGACGGCAGCAGCGGCCCCACCCCGCATCCCCCTCCGCCGCCGCGCGGTCCCCCGACTACCCCGACAAGGCAACGAAGTGTTGCATACCATGCAACAACCTAAGGAAGCGACCCTAGATGCATCATCGGTGCGCCACAGAAGCTCAAGTCCCGATGGCCACCTTTATGGCAGTGGTTGGGCAAACCGGGCAGAAGTAGGCGGAATGGCCACCCCGCGGCAGCGTGGCGCCGGCAACGGTGCGATGCGCACCTCCCCCTGGCCCGTGTTGTCTGTGTAGTCGAGCCGCTACGGTTCACGAAGTCGCCCTTGCGGGATGGATTCGGATCGAAGGCGGTGGTCGTGGTCAGACCGAGCCAGCGCGCCGCGCAAGAGAGCCTCCGGGGCCGGATGCTGGCACCTGCCTCGGCCAGTGCGAACGAGGCCGCCACCCGTCAGACCGTCGAACTCACCCACTCCGTGCCGCGACCCCCGAGCAGCTGCTTTCCGCCCCCCGCGAGACTGCTGCTGCCCAACAGGCCCGCGCAGACCAAGCCGTCGCCCTCCTAGAGGCCGCCCGCGCTGAGGTCCGCGAGGCGATCGATCGCACAGCCCGTTCCGACGCCGCCCGCCAGGCCCCTGAAGACACCCGCGACGACGCTCTCGCCCAGCTCGGCACGATCGATCGTGGTGGTGGGTCAGATGATGGCGCCTGGCGGCAGTGCGCGGCCGGCGGGGAGTTGGTCGGCGAGGTCGCGGACGGTCGGGAGGCGGGCCCAGTCGGGGTTGGCCTGGAGGTGGCGCCAGATCGCGGCGGCGCGGTTGACGGTGGCGCCGTGGTCTTTGCCGGCGGCGACGGTCAGCGCGTCCTGGACCGCGCCGGCGGCCTGCTCAGGTTCGGGTTTGCTCCGGCGGAGAAACGCGCGGGCGAGGGCGAGCTGGGTTCCCGCGATCTGGACGTGCCGGCCGGTGCCCTGGAGCAGGGCGAGCGACGCTCGGGCGTGGACCTCAGCGGCTTCGCCCCTGCCGAGATAGCCGAGTGTCACCGCGCTGAAGGCCTCGTAGGCTTCCTCGTCGCCGGGTTCGGTGCCGGGCTGGGGCAGTCCGGTCCAGACGGTGTCGCGCATGGTTCGCAGGGCGGCGATCGCGCCGTCGGCGTCGCCGGTCTGGGCGAGGGCGCGGGCCAGCGAACTGGCCAGCGTGGGAGCGACGTAGGGGTGGGCGCCCGGCTGGGCCCGCTGGACGATGGTCGCCGCAGTGGTGAACTCGCCGGCGAAGAACGCAACCGCGGCACGCATGGCGGCGACACTGCCGGCGAGCAGCGGGTCGCCGGCGGCGGCCGCGTGCTGGCCCGCCAGGACGAGGAACGTCAGCGCGGTCGCGTCGTCGTTCATGCTGAACGCGAGCCGGCCCCGGTAGAACGCCCACTGACCCGCGACGAGTTCGACGTCCCGGCGCGCGGTGCCGGACACCCGCGTCTCCAAAAGGGCCTCGGCCTCGTCCCAGGCGTGTTCGACCGGTGCGACGAGCTCGGTGTGCGGGGTGACCGCGTACAGCGTGCTCAGCCGGTGGATGCCGTGCTGGAGCTGGGCGAGCGTCAGCGGGTCGGGTGTCGACGTGGCGATGGCGCGGGAGATGCCGGCGGCGCGGGTGGCGGGGTCGGCCAGGGCGCCGACGGTGGCGGCGACAACGCCGATGTTGAGCAGGTCTCGGCGGCGCGTGGGACTCGCCTCCTCGTCCTCGGCGGGCGGGGCCTTTCTATCGTCGCCCGCGAAGCAGCCTGCCGTCGTCCCATTGCTGGGAACTGTCCCGGCACGCGGCCGGCCGTCGGGCGGGCCGAGGAGGGCGGCGGCGCCGTCGCCGAACATCGCCTCCAGTACCCGGCAGGACACCGGGTACGGCAGGGACGGGATGTTGCCGCTGACCCAGCGGGTGGCCTGGCGGTAGGAGATGGCGTGGTCGCGGTTGTCGGGGCCGGCGCGGCGGGCGGCCTTGTTGAACTCCTTGACGAAGCGTTCGACGGTCAGGCCGCGTTCGCGCAGGCGCAGGGCGAGCAGGGTGCGGGGCGGGTCGTCCGGGGGCATGGCCGCCTCCTCGGGAAACCGACGTAGCAGGTCCGACCCCATGATCCGGACATTCGGCCCATCTGTCACGACGCCACCACGCGCCGTCCCGAGACGTCGGTAAGACGTCCGCCAGACGGCGGGAACACGGCGGTCCAGCCGTCCCAAGACGTCGGTCCGACGGTCCGAAGACGTCGGTCCGACGGCCGGAAGACGGCGATCCGACGGCGGGATGACCGGCAAGGCGATCCCAGCCGCTGGCCGGCCGCGGTCGCCGGGTGCGCCGTGGACGAGGTGTCGGTGGCGACGGCGGGCAGCTCCCGGTGATCGTGGCCGCGGCCCGCCCCAGCTGGCGCGGGCCGTCGCGGCTGGTAGCGCGCCGCAGGTCCCGCGGCGCGCTACCAGCCGGGTTCGTCTGCCCAACGGGAGGCCCGATGACGCCCCTGATGATCGACCTAGACGGCGCTGGCTACGGCCCAGTGCCAGTCGACCTGGAACCGGTGCGGCTGCCCGCCCGGCCCGGCGTCCTCCTCGACGCCCTGCCGTGGCCGGACTGGATCCCGGCAGGCCACCAGCCCGTCGACGTCGCCGCTTTGCGGGCCGCCCGGTCGGCCGGTGCGCGGGTCGCGGTTGCCTGCCCGGCGCTGGCCTCCCCGGGGCAGGTGATGCTCGCCCTCGCCGTCGGCCGACTGCTCGCCGACCAGCGCGCCGCCGTCGGCGCCAGCCTGGTCCCGCTGGTGACCAGCCCGACCCGGCCCCGCTGCGCCTGGGAATCCGGCGCCGTCGTCGTTCCCCACCCGGTCACCGTCCTGACCTGGAAAAGCGCCCAGCTACGCGTCATCTGGGAGGTCACCCACCAGGAGCAGATCATCGCCTGGAGCGCCAGCCTGGCACCGGTCGCGCTCTGGCCGACGGCGGTGCCGGCGTGAGCACCGCGACGGCCGCGGCGCGCTCGGCTGTCGGCTATCTCTGCGTCCCCCACGCCGACGAGGACCAGATCAACGGTCTGGACGGCCAGCTCACCGCCCACGCCCGGCGGACGGGCCTCGACCTGGTCGAGGTGTTCGTCGACCGCGACACCACCGCCAGCCAAACCGACCGGCCCGGCCTGGCACTCGCCGTCGACGCGATCGCCCTCCACCCGGACGCGCTGCTCCTGATCCCCGACCTGTCACACCTGCCCACCGTCCCAGCCGCCGGGGTGCCGTCCGACGAGTGGCTCACCAGCGTCGTCCATGAGATCCACACGGTGAGCCCCGCCCGCACCCACCCCTCGACGGGGGCGCCGTCCCGTCGGGGCCGAGCCGACGCTGTCGGTCCGGGCGGGCCGAGCCCGGCTGACCGCCGGGCGACAGCCTGTTCGGGGTAACCAGCTGCTCGCGGCCCGGCGCCGGCCGCCGAAATCCACGGAGGCACTGCACGCCGTGGCATTGTCGAGTTCCGCTACCAGGCACCACCGCGGCCCGATCGCCCTCCCACGGACGAGCGCAACCCTCCAGCTTCTGGCCACCACGCATCGCACGGGTCATCGTCGCGACCCTCCCATGGGGCATCGCCGCCAGCTGGAAACTCGGCCGAAGGCGATGCCCCACACGATGTTCCCGGCGACGCCGGCCGTGGACCAAGCGCCCACCCCGCGCAACAGCGCAGCACTCGGCAACGGCCTGAGTCAGGCCAGCACCACAATCCAACATCATCAACGCCGGGAGGGCGACTTAAGATCACCAGCGTCCACAGCGCGAAAGGTCAAGGCTAGACCTCTGCGCCGCAGTAACAAAGTACGCAGCTGTCATCAGCGGGTAGCGGCGATCTCGATAAAGCACCCCGAAGGATCTCTCGCGCCGAATCCCGCCCTCGTCCGCCTGGTGCTGTCGCACAGAAAATCCTGCGGCACTATCCACCCATTGCGGGCTGGTCGGGTCAGCCGACCGCGTTCCATCTTGCTCCTGACCAGCGTCACAAACATCGCCCAGGCGCCACGCCACCAAGCCCGTCGACCCGAACGGCCACGCACCATGATCATAAAGATGATTTGTAGAGCAGCAAATTTGCCGTCGTCCTGTTACCCGGTTAGACATCTACACCCACACGGCAGTCGGCCAGCGCGTCAACCGCTATCTGAGTGACATAGGTCTATGCGTTCTTGGTAGCTGTGTAGATGTTGTACCGCCAGGCATCCTGGTGTTTCCACATCTCCACGCCGCTCATCGCGTTGACGGCCTTCTCCCTCTTGCCCAGCAGCCGCGCGGTGGCGTAAGGCACTCGGCCGAGGACCGCGAACGCACGCAGCATCGGCAGCATGCGGGCCGTCACGTCCTCCACCGACTCGACCTTGAATGAGGCCGATGCGAGCAGGTTTTCGAGGTCGCCGTGGTTGAGACGGTGCCAGGCGGGCATCGCGCCGAGCTCGCACACGGCATCGAACGCCGCCCGCGCGGCCGGCTCCAACCGCTCCTGGGGCGTCCGTGAGTACTCGAACATCACGAGCCGACCGCCTGGGCGTAGAACCCGGTGGAATTCGGCCAGCACCCGCTCGGGGTCGGCGGCGTGCACGAACGTCTCCATCGTGTAGGTCCCGTCGAACGCCCCGTCCTCGAACCGGGAGAGGTCGTGGTAGTCGCATTCGACGAACCGGGTGCGGCCGGTGAGTCCCGCTCTCTCGCTTCGGCGCCGGGCCTCATCGAGGTTGAAATCGAGAATGTCTATCCCGGTGACATCCAGGCCGAAATCGGCCGCCATGGTGCGCGCGACCTCGCCCATGCCGCAGCCGGCGTCGAGCACCCGAGAGCCGGCGTCGAGACCGAGACGGCGTCCGAGCTGGTGCTCCATGCGGCGCATCGCCGGCGAGAACCGCCACCCGGAGTCCCCGGCCTCGTACCAGCCGAAGTGCTTCGTCCCGCGCAGCAGATACAGGTAGCCAAGCCGTGACTCCGTGCGGTCGTAGTACCGAAGAACCGCCTTTATGTTCGCGTCGCGCTCTGGCACTGTAGTCTCCGTTCCGCCGGCGTTATTGTAGCAGGATGCCGACGACGGACCCGAAAACGGCCGTCGCATACTGGACGATCAGGCCTGTTCCGTATGGGAGTGTGGGCGCTTCGGCTAGCGTGTCGTACGCGGCACGCGTGCTCGGTGAACTCTCGCTGATCCGCACCTTCTCGAAGATTTCTGCCGCACTTCCCTCGGACAGCAGATACGTGTCGCCCCCGACCAGAGTGTCCATCATAAGGAGGCGAAAACGGCGGGTGATCGTGAATAGCATGAACTGCGTGAGCGCGCCGACCCACAGCGACAGCCCAAGTAGCCACCCATATAGGTAGAGCAGGTAGTTGCCGAGCAGCGCGTTGCCAAAGAGGCCCGGCAAGGTGACGGCGAATGCCCCGAGCGCCAGGAAGATCGCCGAGTATGCGTACCCTTCGGAAAGGGTTCTGATCCCCGGCGTGCGCGCCGGGTCATTCCAGCGAAGGTTGAGATCCGTGCATTTCCGCATGACCATGACCATGATCGGTGGAACTATCAGCCAGTAGCTCACATTTCCAAGAAATGACATAGCCCAAGCCAGATTGACGGTTACCGCCACATTCCGCGCACTGAAATCTCCGCGGGCCAACAGGACGACGACGGGGATCGCCGCCGCCACGATGGGTGGGACGGACTGCCAGATGCCGTAGCCACGCAGCACCGGGGACACGATCCGATCTCGGCGGGCGCTGCCGCGGATCAGGTCGTCAATGGTGCCGAGCCGTGCGAGCGGAAAGGTCCAGGCCAGCGACGCCGCGCCGAGCATTCCCCCGCTGACCGTGCCCAGCAGCGCGAACAACAGCACGTCGTCGCCGGAAATCCCC
Source organism: Pseudofrankia coriaricola (assembly GCF_001854805.1). Taxonomy (GTDB): domain Bacteria; phylum Actinomycetota; class Actinomycetes; order Frankiales; family Frankiaceae; genus Pseudofrankia. The sequence goes on along the minus strand of NZ_MBLO01000051.1, from coordinate 1,058 downwards.
CAGGAGTGCCCTGCTGGCAGCTTCGATACTGCAGTAGTGACAATGCCTGGCCCAAAAGACAGAGCCACCAAGCGGAGCATGGCCCATGGACTTCGCACGGCGGTCCGGCGTGGGTCGCGATTCCCGCGGACAATGAAGATGGCGTAGATGCGGCGAAATCCCAGGAGCCACGCGTCGGAGAATCCCGTCCACGGGGCGCCGGCGTCATCTGGCAAGATCGTTGTCCAACGCGAACCGGTCCCTTCCAGGCGGCACGGCGCATCACATCGGTGCCACGATACTGGCAACTCGCCGCCGGCGCGGTCGGAACCTCACTGCTCGAGAAAACGCGCCCTCTCGCGTTGACCAGTCCTACTTCGAGAAGGAGCGAGTTCATGGTCGTCGGCTGCCGGCACAGGAAGAGTTCCGGGCGCTGCCTGGCGGGCGGTGTTTACTGCAACAGTGATGGGTCATTCAGGTCCGCGTTGGTCCGGTGGCACTGTCGATCGGCAGCAATAGGATCAGCCTTGGCTTTCGCGTTGGTAGCTCGATATACAGGTCGTGGTCCACGGCCAGATGCAGCCGGGCCAGGCGCTACACGGTCTGCCTGCGGTAACTGAGCGCGGGAGTAGATACAAAGACGTCACCGTCAGTGTCTGGTCCGTCCTTCAGCCAGATGGCCACGATGACGTCGGCACGCATGCCCAACGCGCTGCAGGCGCCGGTGATCCCCGCGGCGTACGGCTCGATCGCATCCAGAAGCGCGAAGGCAACCTCCTCGGTGTCGAAGGTGCAGACTTTCGGTAGCTCGTAGTCCCAGCGGCTGAGCCGGCGTGGTGGTCGACAGGCCCGCGCAGATGGATCCCCACGCCGCGTCTCGGGATCGGTGTGGCGTCGGTGGTGGCGGCGGGTTCGGGTGGCCCTGCCGCGACGGTGCGCATGGCCTCGATCAGCCCGGGTGCGACTTCGGCGATGGCGCGTTCGGCTAGTGCGTTGTCCGCGAATGCGGGTCGGTTCTTGTTGATCAGGCGGCGTTTCTGGTGTGGCCCCAGCGGTGCTGGCGTTCGGAGTGGATACGG
>NZ_MBLO01000050.1 GCF_001854805.1 Pseudofrankia coriaricola | reverse complement strand
CTGGTCACCAGCCTGCCCGCCGAACAGGCCCACCCACGGGACCTCGCGGCACGGGCACGCGGGCACTGGACGGTCGAAGCGGTCCACCACGTCCGCGACCGCGTCCTCGACGAGGACCGCCACACCGTCCGCACCGGCAACGCGCCCCTGGCCTGGGCGATCGCCCGCGACACCGCCATCAGCGCGCTACGCCTCACCGGACACAGAAGCATCGCCAAAGCCCTGCGAGCCACCGCCCGCCAGCCCGAACGCGTCCTCCAGATCATCGGCCTGATCAGCGAAAAGGGACTTTGACGGCACCCTGGTGCGGACGAGCGCGAGCGCGACGGCGGGGTCCCGGTGCGCCGCGACCTGGGCCCGAGCCACGTAGGCGTTGACCAGCCGAGTGCGCGCGTCCCGGCGGCCGGCGACGGCCGGGTAGCGCAGATCGGACCCGGTCGTCATCGTCCACGCTATGTCGATCACGGCGGCCGCCCGCCGGTGGAAGCGGCGGGCCAGTCCGTCCACCCTGCCGGCACGTCCGGCGCCGCCGGCCATGCTCGCGCGCAACGCCAGCGCCTGCTGAGCGGTCACGGTCATGCCCAGCGCGTAGAGCGGGTTGAGGCTGCACAGCGCGTCACCGAAGGCGACGAACCCGTCGGGCGCGGTGGGCAGAAGTTCGTAGCGGCGCCGTGCGGAGGCGGCGAACCGGTGCGGGACCGGATCGGTCAGCGGCACCGCCGTCCGGATGAGGTCGTGGATCTCCGGGCCCGGCAGAGTGGCGCTGAACGCCTCGAAGCCGGCGGGGTCGATCGGTGGGTGGTCGCCGAGCATCCCGGCGAGCGTCACGTGCCAGCGGTCGCTGTCCAGGGCGATCGCGCCGCCGCCGCGGGTGCGCGGCACGGCCGCCATGATCACGCTGAGGTCGCCGCCGAGGTGGCCGGGTTCACGCCGGTAGAGCCGGGAGGCGTAACCAAGGTCGACCTCGAAGCGTTCCTCGGGCGGGTGGGCGAGGCCAAGCGCGGCCAGCCAGTGCGGCGCCCGCGTGCCCCAGCCCGTCGCGTCGACGACGATGTCAGCCTCGATCGTCCCGGGCACGCCATCCGGCGGCGCGTCGGCGCCGGCCGTCACCCGGGCACCGATGACGCGGGCCTGGCCGCGTCCCGCGCCGCCGGCCACGGGCTCCACGACGAGGCCGACGGCCGATACGCCAAGCATCAGATGCACACCCGGGAGGGCCATCGTCCGCTCCCGCAGCACGGTCTCCAGCAGGGGCCGGCTGGCCAGCACGGTGGTGAGCCCGGTCGGGCGCGGCCAGGCCCGCCGGCCGGCGAAGTACCAGCGGGAGCCGACAAGAACCTCCGTCGTCGGCGCGCCCCGGTCCACGAGCTCCTCGGTGAATCCGGGATAGAACTCGTCGAGGATCTGCCGGCCGCGCTCCAGCAGGCCGTGCAGGTGGCGACCTTGGGGCGCGCCACGCCGGTACTCGTCGCTCGGCGTCGGGTCCCGCTCGACGATGGTCACCCGGTCGAACTCTTCGGACAGCACACGGGCGGCCAGCAGGCCCGCGAACCCGCCGCCGAGGACGACGGCGCGACGACCCCGCGCGTCTGCCATGTCCCTCCTTCACGGACGTCGACAGGCCTGTTCAACGGACATTGTTCGAAGTCTTGCCGGAATTCGTCAAGGCGGCGCCGGCCAGTTCGATCGGACGATTCAGCGTCCCGATCGCAATAAATGTCGCAGCATAGTATTCACGCAACGGAAATGTGTAGTTACCGTCGCGTTCAGCCGCCCGCGTTGAAGTGTTCAGGGTACGAGGGCAGGCGCCGCCGGCCGGCGGCAGGAAGGGGCACAGCATGGGACCGACCGACGTCCTTACCAGCGGAGCGGCACGGGCAGAGCAGGCTGTCGCCGAGTTCTTCGATCCCGCTTACCGCGACGATCCCTATTCCCGCTACGACGTCATGCGTGAAATGGCGCCGCTGCATCCGTCACCCTTCGGCCTACCGCTGGCGAACCGGTACGAGGACTGCGTGGCCATCCTGTCGAACGCCGACTGGGGCCACGACCAGGAGCTCGAACAGCTTCACCCGAACGTTTCCCCCAGCGACTTCCCGTCGACGTTCCTGTGGATGGAGCCGCCGGACCACACCCGGCTGCGCGGCCTGGTCAGCAAGGGGTTCACTCCACGCCACGTCGCCGGGCTGCGACCTCGGATCGAGGCGCTGGTCGACGGCCTGATCGACAATTCGCTCGCCGCCGGAGAGTTCGACCTGATCGACACGATCGCCTACCCGCTGCCGCTGACGGTCGTCTGTGAGCTGCTCGGCGTGCCCGGGGCGGACCACCCGCAGGTACAGGAGTGGTCCCAGCCGCTGGCTCGCTCCTTCGACCCGGACGTACTCGTGCGGCCGGAGGAACTTGACGCGCGCAACGCGGCCATCCCGGCATTCCTTGACTACTTCCGCGATCTCGTCCGGGCGCAGCGCCGCAGCCCCGGCGACAACATCATCGGCGTGCTGTCGCGGGTGGAGGAGCAGGGCGACCGGCTGACCGAGGACGAGCTGCTCGGCACGTGCATCACCCTGCTGATCGCCGGCCACGAGACGACGGTGAACCTGGTCGGCAACGGGATGTTGGCCCTGCTGCGCCATCCCGACCAGTTCGCCGAGCTGTGCGCGCACCCCGAGCTGATCCCCAGCGCGGTGCAGGAGCTGCTGCGCTACGACTCTCCGATCCATATGAACACTCGTTCGGCCAAGCGGGAGATGGAGGTCGGCGGGCGGGTGTTCGCCCCCGGTGAGGGAGTCGTCGCCCTCATCGCCTGTGCCAACCGCGATCCCGCCGTCTTCGACGATCCCGACCGGCTCGACCTCCGCCGCTACGCGCGGGGCGACGTCGCCCGGCACCTGTCGTTCAGCCTCGGCCACCACTACTGCCTGGGGGCGCCGTTGGCGCTGCTGGAGATGCAGATCCTGCTCACCGCGCTGATCAGGCGGGTCGGGACGATGGAGCTGATGACCGAGCGGCCGGCGTACAAGCCGAACATCCTTCTGCGCGGGCTGGCCCACCTCCCGGTCCGCTTCCGCCCCCGCACGGAAGCTTGACCACTGCACGTCTGTAGGACGTGCTGAGTTCCTCGCCCCACGTGGCCGGCCAACGCCGGCCCCCAGAACCAACGGGGCGCTGCCCAGTGCCCGCGAGGGCGAGGTTTCGGCTGGCGCGGTGTGTGTCCGTCAGTGCAGGGCCTGAACCCGAGGGAGCACCGAACGGGTGAACAGCTCGACGATGTCCGAGGTGGTGGGTCCGGCGGGGACGTCCCGATAGGTTCGGTGATCGCTGTGCGGCGTGGGCCAGGCCCGTGGGGTGTTGGAGGGGAACTGCGGGAAGATCACGGTCGTGGGGTATTCGCTTGAGGCGATTGTCGGGCCGACGGCGGCGCTGTCGCTGGTCGCTCGGGACGTGGTGAGCGCCGTCGTGGTGCCGTTGCGGCAGGGCATGGGCCTCGTCCCGGTGACGGACCGGCTCGTCGACGAGGTGGCCGGCGGCGGATCGGCCGCGTCACTCGGGTTCTGGCGGTTTCCTGGTGGCTTCGATCGTCTGTTGCGCGGCTGGTCCGGCGCTGGTCCGCTCGCCTATGTCGAAGCGGAGTTCTTCGGCGGTGTCGGCAGCCAGCGCGCCGCCGTCTGGAGCGGCGGCGCCCTCGTCTTTGGACCCGTGGCGCTTGGCGAAGGCCAGCTGGTGCCGGTGGATGGCACGCCGATCTCCCAGGCACTCGCGTGGGTAGGTGTCACCCGCGAGGGCGTCCACGACGAGTTCGACTCGGTGGACCTCGGCCGGCATCGGCACACCGAGGACTGGCTCCCATGACCCGCCCGCCCCTGCGGCTACGTCGCCGACGGCATGTCCGGTCGTCAGCGACCTGCCGCGGGACTGACGTCCGGCGGCAGGTCGGCCCGGCACGATATTCCCCGGAGGCCGTGGTTGGGACCGCTCGGCACACCCGAGAAGGGGTTTGCCGACCAGCGTTCCTGGCACGGTCAGGGCGGCCGTTTCATGACCGCGGACGCGGATTCACAGCTTCTGGCCCAGCTCACGGCGCGCCGCCTCGGCAATTTCAGCGCCGGTGTAGGCGTGCCCGGCGATGCCCCAGCCGCCGTCCGGCGATTCGGCGATCAGCACCCAGGTGCGGTCGACGAGCGTCACGTCACGGGCCTGAGCGGCGACAATCTCGGTGAGTTCCCGGACCACACCCAGTTGTTTGTCGCGGTCCAGTACCCCGGCCGGCGTGAGGACTTGGACCCGGACATAGGTGCTGTCGCCGGCGACGTTGGACACCGCGTCGCTGTCCAGGTCGTGGATGAAAGCAGCCGTGTTGTTCTCGAAAAGCGCGATGGGAGGCACCTGCTCCCAGCGCATCACCGCCGCGGCCAGCTGCTGCGCGAGATCACGCTTGCTGGCGAACGTTCCCGCGGCGGCATAAACATCGATCATCGGCATGACCGTCTCCCTGTCCGGCTCCTCGGGTGGGCGGCAGTCCCTTGCTCGGTGGCCGCCGCCGGCTCCGGTGGTTCCGTACGGTTCCCCACCGTCGGTTTGACCGGCATCCCGCGGTGCTCGTAGTCCTGTCAGCCGGGCCGCCACGTGGTGGACGTGCTGGTCTGGCCGACGCGGGTGCGCCGGGCAGTAGGTTTGTCCCGTGACGGGCCTGCTCGGGCGGGACGAAGAACAGCGCCGCCTCGGTCAGATCGTGGCCGGCGCCCGCCACGGAGCGAGCGGCGTTGTCGTGCTTCGGGGCGAGCCGGGCGTGGGCAAGACAGCCCTGTTGGACGCCGCGCAGGCGGCCGCGGCGGACCTGCGGGTCGTGCGCATCGACTGCGTCGAAAGCGAGATGGGGCTCAGCTTCGCGGCCGTGCACCAGCTGCTGCGGCCGTTCCTGTCCGATCTCGACGTGCTGCCGGCTCCGCAGCGCGCGGCGGTGAAGCTTGCCTTCGGCATGGCGGAGGGCCGGGCGCCCGATCCCTTCCTCGTGGGCCTGGCCACGCTCGGGCTGCTGGCCGAGCAGGCCGCGCGTCGCCCTCTGCTGTGCCTGGTCGATGACGCGCACTGCCTGGATCCAGAATCGGCCAACGTTCTCGCGTTCGTGGCCCGGCGCCTGCACGCCGACTCCGTCGCCGTCGTGTTCGCCGTCCGCGAGCCCGCCCCGCCCCCGGACCGGCTCGCCGAGCTGCCCGAGCTCCGCCTAGCCGGGCTGGCGGAGGAGGACGCCCGCGCCCTACTCGCGGCCGTGTCCGGGTCACGGCTACGCCGCCCTGTGGCCGACCGGGTCATCGCACAGACGGCCGGCAACCCCCTGGCACTCATCGAGATCGGCCAGGAAATCGCCGCCGGCCGGCTGGAGGGCGACCCGTTCCCGGCCGAGCCGCTACCGCTGGGCCGTCGGCTCGAGCAGCGCTACCTGCGAGAAATCCGGCAACTTCCGCCGGAGACCCAGTCCCTGCTGCTCGCCGCGGCCGCCGAGCCCACCGGTGACACCAGCCTGCTCGCGCAGGTCGGCCAGAAGCTGGGCTTCACCGTGGACGCCGCCGCGGCGGCCGAAGACCGCCAGCTCATCACCATCCGCCGTGCGGTCCGCTTCCGCCACCCGCTGATCCGATCGGCGGTGTACTACGGGGCCACCTTCGCGGAGCGCCAGCAGATCCATGCCGTCCTGGCCGAGGCAGTCGGCCCGGGCGATCCGGACCAGCGCGCCTGGCACCTGGCTCAAGCGGTCACCGGCCCGGACGAGAAGGTCGCCGCCGAACTCGAGCGCGCCGGGGAGCGAGCCCGTGGCCGCGGCGGTTGGAGCGCGGCTGCCGCGCTTTTCCGCCGCGCGGCGACCCTCACCACCGGCCAGGCGGCCCGCAGCCGCCGGATGCTCGCCGCCGCCGAGGCGAGCTGCGGCTCGGGTGCCCTCGACCGCGCGCAAGCCGAGCTCGACGCCGCCGCCACCTACCATGACGACCCGCGCCACCTCTGCCTCACCCGGCGGGTTCAGGGCCGCATCCACCACGCGCAACGCCAGCCCGCGAAGGCGACCCGCGACCTGCTCGCCGCCGCAGCCAGCCTCGGTCCGGTCGACATCCGGCTGGCCCGCGACATCCTGGTCGAGGCCGCTGTGGAAGCACAGATCAACGACCAGCTCGCGCCCGAGGGAGCCACCCGGGCCGACGTGGCCCGCGCGGCGCTGGCGCTACCACTGCCCGCCGGGATGACCGCCACCGTCGGCGACCTGCTGCTCGACGCCGACACCGCCCTGCAGTTGCACGGCTTGGACGTCGCCCGGCCCGCTCTACGCCGTGCGATCGACACCGTGCGACGCGGCGACCCGGATTCCCCGGAGACGCTCCACCTGCTCGCCGCCGCCTGCGAAGACGCCACGATCCTCGGGGACGAACCCACGCTGCGCGAGCTGAGCCACCGCATGGAAACCGCGGCCCGGCAGCACGGGACCATGCTCTCCCTGGCGCTGGCCCTCAGCCATGCAGGAGCCTGGGGCCTGTTCGCCGGAGACCTCGCCGAAGCCCGGCGGTGCTTCAGTGAGATGACCGCTCTGGCCGATGCCCGGGGCCAACCCTGGAGCCTCGGATCCTTGCTGCTGACGGCCTGGAGCGGGCCGCCTCGGCAGGCCTACGCCCTCCTCGACCTGGTCGCCGCGGAAGCGGCCCGCCAGGGGCAGGGATACCAGCTCGTGTTTGCCAGCTACGCGCGCTGCGTCGTGGAACTCGGGCAGGGCCGCTACGACGCCGCCTATGCCAGCTACCCCTCCGGCATCGCTGGTACCTCGCAGCTCAAGTTCGCCTTGCCCGATCTCGCCGAGGCGGCCGCGCGTTCCGGTCACCGCGGCGCCGCCGAGAGCATCGCCCGTCAGCTAGGCACGCTGGCGGCCGACACCCCCAGCCCGGTCATGCTCGGGTTTCTGGCCCGCGTCCGCGCCCTCACCGCGGCAGACAGTCCGGACGCCGACGACCTCTACCGCGAAGCCGTCGACGAGCACACACGCTCAGCCGGACCCGCCCACCTCGCGCGCAGCCAGCTCCTTTACGGCGAATGGCTCAGGCGGGCCCGCCGGCCTCGAGACGCCCGCGCCGCCCTGCGCCAGGCGTACCAACTGTTCGAGGACGTCGGCGCGCAGGGCTTCGCCGCGCGCGCCCGCGGCGAGCTCGCCGCAGCCGGCGAGACCCGCCCGGCCCGAGCGGCCCCGGGCCCCAAAACTGACCTCACGCCGCAGGAAGACCAGGTAGCCAGACTGGCTGCCACGGGCGCGACCAACGCGGAGATCGCCGCCCATCTCTACCTCAGCCCCTACACCGTCGACTACCACCTCCGGAAGATCTTCCGGAAGCTCGGCCTCACCTCGCGCCGCCAACTCGCCCACGCACAGCTCGGCCCGGCGCAGTAAATGCATCACGCGGCCGTTTCAGGCGCGATCAAAGTGCGCACAACGCTCACGCGGCCATCACGAATCGTGAGGATATCAGCGGTTCGCTCACGCTCGCCTTCCTGACCCGCACCTGACGCGATCACGTCGCGCCTTTTCCCGCAACGCTCACCACCCCGGCACTTAACCGACGCAGCTTGCGGTGGTTTGAGACCTCCCCCTGCAGGGCGACCCCGGAGGACCTACCTCCATCACCTGCACAGAACCGCTTCCAGGAGCTCCTACAACCACGCCTCCTTCAGCGTTCGTGGCACACGACCTGGGCAAATAGGTTCGACCTATCGGTCAGGGCGGTAGGAGTGCGGCGACGCCCGGGACGGCACCGCTAGCGATGACGCTCAGTAGATCCCAGGGACGATCCGCCAGCGCACGCGAGCGCGGTACTCGTCCCAGAGCGCGCCGTACTTGGCGGCGCAGCGGCGGTCGTCGTCGATCTGGCGCGGCACGAGCAGGCCGACGTAATAGAGGGGGTACAGCCAGGGCACGGGGTCGCCGGGCGTGCCGAGGGCGAGTGTGATGCCGACGGCCATGAGGATCTCGCCGAGGTAGTTGATGTGGCGGGCGGCGCCCCAGAAGCCGCCGCAGAGCAGCGTGCGCTCACCGTCACCGATCGCGCGCGGCTCGAACAGGCCGAAGGCGCGGGCAGAGGGATCGCGCTTGAAGAGGAACTTCTGCATGTTCGCCCCGCGCGCGAGCGTCCAGCCGGCGGCGAAGACGACGCCGGCGAGGACCAGCAGCCAGGCCGGCGCGTGCGGGTCGGGCTCGTCAGCCCGCGCCCAGAGGCCCACGCAGTAAAAGTACGGGTAGAAGACCAGACAGCCCCAGCCGAGCTTGAAGCCCACGCGCTCGGCGAAGAGGTCGTATGTGTAGAGGTGGACGTATTCGAAGGTGAGGTAGTCCACGACGAAGTAGGTCAGCAGCCCCGCCGAGAGCGCGACGGCAGCGCTGAGGTGGCCGATCGCGAGATGCTGGTGGGCGGCGAAGGACAGAACGTTGAGCTCGAGCAGTACCGCGCCCGCCAAGTAGAGCCACATCTTCGCATCGACCGTGCCGCCGCGCCAGCGCGGGTTCTCGCGGCGGCCGAGGTAGAGGTCGGCGACGGGCGGCCTGCCGGTCGGCGGGGCGGGCAGGACGAGCGCGGCGGTGAACAGCAGGCCGAAGACGCATGCGCCGGCGAGTTCGGCCCAGCGGTGACGCCAGAGCTCGTCGGCCGGCGCCGCGTGCACGGCGACGAGCACCACGGCGATCCCGACGGCGGCCAGAAGGACCACGAGGCCGTTGAGTCGGTAGCGCAGCGGCCGGTAGTGATCGTCGCGCACGTAGCCGTCGATCCAGCGGGCGGGGAGGGCGACGTGCAGGGCGAGGATGGCACCGAAGATGATCCACGGTAGAAAGAAGCCAAGGATCACGGTACGTCGAAGCCCTTCACCGCGCGACCCATGATGGCGGTGGTGGTGGCGCGCGGCAGCAGACGGCGCATGACGAACGCGGCGAGCTTGTTCGCGCGGCCCGGGGTCACGAGCGCCATCCGGCCCAAGCCCGCGAGGGCGGCCTCGACGACCTGGTCGGGATCGAGGGTGCCTGGCGCGTCACGCCCGACGGTCGTGGCGTAGCCGGGCGTGCGCACAGCGCCGGCCACACATGCGAGGACATCGACGCCGACGGGGCGCAGCTCGGCATGCAGGCTCTCGGCCAGGGACGTGGTGAAAGCCTTGCTGGCGGCGTAGGCGGCAAGGCCCGGGCCGCCCTGGTTGCCGGCGAGCGAGGACATCAGGACGAGCGTGCCGCGGCGGCGCTCGATCATCGCGGGGACGAGCTGGTGGATGAGGGCCAGCGGGCCGCGAACGTTGACATCGACGAGGCGCTGGGCGTGCTGCGGTGGATGGTCCAGCAGAAGGCCCGTGAAGGAGAAGGCCGCGTTGTAAACGGCGGTGCCAATCTCGAGCCCGCTGCCGGCCGCGGCGAGGCGGTCCGCGAAGCCCGGCTCGGCGAGGTCGGCGGCCAGCGTGCGCACCTCGACCTCGTGCTTGGCGGCCAGGCGCTGTGCCGTCTGTTCGAGCGGCTTGGGGCGGCGCCCGACCGCCAGGACGTGCAGGCCGCGCCGGGCGAGGGCCTCGGCCCAGGCAGCGCCGAGGCCCTCGGAGGCCCCAGCGACGACAGCCCACGGCCCATGCGGCATGTGAGTGCGGAACGCGGCCATATAGCTCCACTTTATCCAGAGCATCCCGCCCTACCCAGAACTTCCAGTCGAACTGTCTGGCGGTCTGGTTGTAGAGCGTCTGGAAGGCCACGACCGGGCGGCGAGCGCGTCGAGGTCGGCGAAGTCACCGCGCTCGATGGCCCTGCGTCGCAGGATCGAGAAGTAGACCTCGACCTGGTTGCGCCAGCTGGCGTGGACGGGTAGGTGGACGAGGGTCGCGGTCGGGTGGCGGCGCGCATCCGCTCGATGGAGGGCTGGCCCCAGCGCGACGGGCCGTTGATCGCGAGCCCTGGCGCCGGCGACCGGCCAGCCCCCGACTGATCGCCCACAGAGCGCCACTCCACACTGCGGGCAGTCTCAGCGGACGCGCCGACCACCCGGGCGAACCTGGAACCCGTCACGGTCTAGCCCACTCGTCCCCCTCGCAACACACGGACCAACGCCCAGTGCCGGTCCGGGCCCAGCCCGGACCGGCACACGGGCGTGACTACTGACAGAGACGACCAGCCGACCGCGACGCGCGAATACAAGACAGTGAGGCGCGGTGCCGGGTCCGGCACGACGATCAGCTCCACCTCGGCTCGACACCCGAGCAGGTGCTGGGCACAGTGCGGCACGTCTACCAGGCCGCCGCGCGCACTCCACTCCGTATAGGCCCGTATCTGGTGGACGACACCGTCATTCCTGGCGTGGTCGAGACGCGTGCCGATCCCGCGGTAAGCGGGATCGGCACAGCGGCGCAAACCGTTCCTCGCCTCGTCGTCGGACCACACGGGCGGGCGCGCGCAGATCACCGCCAGTTCGCCGTCGCAACAACCCGGCATCCCAGACCCGCGCCGAGCCGAAGTTGCTGGCGGTCAGGATCGGCGACCCATTTGGACTCCACGCCACACCGTTCACCGGAGTACGCACTGAGGCGGATGTCGAGCAGACCTTCGTCAGCCCCAGGTAGCACATGATTTCGATCTGGCGGCTGACGCGGCGGCGTGCATGTGAATCCAGCATGGTGCCTGTGACCGAGATCGTTGAGGGGCTGCAGATGTCCCCCTTGGAAATCCTGCTTGTGCTTGGCGCCGTCGCCCTGGTGTTGGCGCGCTGGCTCCCTCCGGCTGCCCGTCGCCCACTGACGTTCGGCGCCGTGGCAGCCGTCGTGCTCTCCGGAATGGTGCTGGGCGTGGTGGGGCTGCGCTGGCAGCTGGTGCCCGTACTCGTCGGCGCGGCTGTGGTCCTCCCGTTCGCCGTCGCTCCGCTGCTCCCCCCGCGCGGTGGCCGCTCGCCGCGCAGGGCCCGGTGGTGGCTCGCGCTGCCGGGATCGGCGCTGTGCCTCGGTCTGATCGCCTCGGGCCCCGCGGCGGCCTGGGCGCTGCCCAGGCCGGTGTTCCCCGAGCCGTCGGGCAACTCCGCTGTCGGCACCAGCGTGGTGCAGTGGACGGACCCGGCCCGCGCCGAGACCGCCACGGCCGACCCCCGCGACCGGCGCACGGTCGTGGTCCAGCTCTGGTACCCCGCGCGGCAGAGCCCCGCAGGCGCGCAGCGCGCCCCGTACCTGGGGCGCACGCAGGGTGAGGCGCGCACCGTCTCCGACGCGCTGGCGCGCTACGTCGGCGTCCCCGGTTTCCTGCTCGACGGCCTTCCGCGGGTGCGCACGCACGCGGTGCCCGACGCCCCGCCGGCCCCCGGACGCGAACTGTTCCCCGTCGTGCTGTTCTCTCCCGGGGCGGGAGGAGTACGAACACAGAACACGGCATGGGCGGAGGAGCTGGCCAGCCACGGCTATGTCGTCGCGGCCCTCGACCACCCCTACGACTCCGCCGCCGTGGTTCTCACCAACGGCCACACGATCGATACCAGGCTCGCCGCCACCGACGACCAGGCAGAGGGCGAAAAGCAAGCGGCCGAGGCAACCGGGATCCGCGCCACCGATCTCAGCTTCGTCCTCACCCAGCTGAACCGGGTAGAGCACGGACAGATCCCTGGCCCACTGACCGGACGTCTCGACACCGCGCGGGTAGCGGTGACCGGCCACTCCTTCGGTGGCAGCGCCGCACTACAGGCAGCCCACCAGGACCCCCGGTTCGCGGCCGTCATCGACATGGACGGCTACTCCCACGACCCCACCCCACGCCCCTACCACCAGCCGGCGCTCGCCCTCACCTCGACCATCGGCAAACCCAGCCCCGACTACATCCCCCGCCTCGCCAAAGTCCTCAGCCTCAGCACCAAGACCAGCTACCTGCTCACCGTCCCAGGCGCCGCGCATCTCACCTTCACGGACGCTCCCCTCTACCTCCCGCCCGTGCCCTCGATCGTCGGCTCACTGGGCCGTACCGGGGGCCCGCGGGTCACCGCTGGCGCCTGCATCGCCTTCCTGGACCACGCGCTCCGAGGCAAGCCCGGCGACATGGCCGACACGCTGTCCAGCTACGGCGACCTCAACATCGTCCAACCGGACAGCCGGCGCCAATAGGTAGGTTCCCGGGGGACGTAAGGGCGGCCGCAAGCCGGCATCGCCGGCGGTGGAGCGATCAGGTGGCCTGGCCGGGCGCCGGTACCGGGGCGGGCTGCTGGCACGGGATCTGACGGGTGAGGATCAGCGCGGTCAGGGCGATGGCGGCCAGCAGCGACAGAGATGCTCGCAGACCGTCGATGCGGGCATCCGCGTTGTTGGTGGTGATGGCCTTGGCGGTATCCGGCGACACTCCGGCCTCGTCGAGCCGGATCTTCAGGTCCCGGTCGGACAAGAAGGGGATGTTTTCGGCCAGCCGCGCCTCAGCGTGCGTGGTCAGGCCTGCCGGCACGGCGGGGTCCTGGCGGACGCCGGTGAAGAACGACGTGGACAGTACGGAGATGAGTACCGCTCCGGCCGCCGCGGTACCGATCGAGGCGCCCAGGTTCGTCACAGTGTTCTGCACCCCACCGACCTCGCCGCTGTGCTCGTCGGCGACCGCGGACACGGTGACACTGCCGAGCTGCGACGCGAGGGCGCCCACCCCGAGGCCCGCGAGCAGCATCGGCCACGTCACGATCTCCGGTCCGGCGCCGGCGTCGAGCGCGACGATCATGATCGTGATACCGGCGAACAGGGCGAGGAAACCGCCGCGGACGACGCGCCGGGGCGAGGCATGTGGGAAGGCTTTCGGAATGCCGGCGGCGGCCACCAGCAGGGCGATGGACAGCGGCAGTAGGCGGACGCCGGTCGCGACCGCCGAGAGCCCCAGCGCCACCGAGAGATACAGCGGTACCACGAAAAAGAGACCCGCCTGGAGCAGGTACTGAAAAAAGAACGACGTTAGCCCGGCCCGCAGCGTCCGGTTGCGCAGCAGCGTCGGATCGAGCAGCACGACGGCGGCTCGGGCGAGCCTGTGGTCCTGCGACCAGACGAAGAGCCACAGGATGGTTCCGCCAGCGAGGATCAGCCAGATCGCGGGGGAGAGTCCCAGCCAGACGGGTGCGCCGGGTGCAGACCGGACCAGGCCCCAGCTCCCCGATCGGAGGACGCCGTACACGACGAGAGCCAGGCCGGTCGCGGACAGCGCGGTGCCCACGAGATCGAGACGTCCGCCCGCTGTCGGAGGTGTGCCTGCCATCCCCCGGGTCAGTCGCAGGATGACGGCCACCACGAGGACCTCGCCCGCGAAGACCCAGCGCCAAGACAGATAGGTGGTGAACAGGCCGCCGACGAGCGGACCCGCGGCGACCGCGATCGCGCCGGCGGCGGCGACCAGCCCGTAGGCGCGCGGCCGGTCCGCCGGGGAGAAGTTCGACGCGATGAGGGCGATGACAGCGGGCATGATCAGCGCGGCGCCGACTCCCTCGAGGAATGACCAGCCGAACGTGAGGACGGCGAGATTTCTGGCGACGGAGGTCGTCAGTGACCCGCAGCCATAGATGACGCAGCCGATGGTGAACACACGCCGATGCCCGAGGAGCTGCCCCAGCCTACCTCCAGTGATCATGAGCGCGGCCATCACCAGGGTGTAGAAGGTGATGGCGGTCTGGATTCCGGTCACCGTGGTACCGACGTCCGCGGCGACGGTGGCGATCGACACGTTCATAACCGAGCTGTCCAGGGTCATGAGGAACTGCGCCGCCGCCAGTGTGGGGAGAAGTGCCCTGCCGGCTGTGACCGTTCCCGGCTCGGCCCCGGAGTTCTGTTTCCCGGAAGTCCGGCGTGCCATCACCCCGCTCCCGCCCTGTTGCTTGGCATGGCTCCCTTTCGACCGCACCTAGCCATCGACGACGACCGTCCGGCCACCGCCGACCAGGCGGTGAACCACAGCCTCCCGGCGCGGGAGCGTCCCCGCATCTCCGGTGGTCCGAAACAGCGGAATGAGCTCCTCATGGCGAAGAGACCGGTTTCCGGCACGGCGCAGCAAGCTGTCGGTTTCGGCTTACCCCGGCTCGGTCACAGGCGCAGCGAGCTGTGTGTTGATCTCCTCCTGCGCGAATGGCACGAACCGGGCCACATCGCCGACCGCGGCGAGGATTCGCGCCGCCCCGGCTGGTCCGACCGGCGAAGGTGTCCATCAGCCGGCTGTGCCGGCCTCGGGCCATGCTGGGTAGCCGGCGCTGATGTCGGTGAGCTTCGTTGCCGCAAGCGTCGGTGGAGATCGTCAGCGTCGCGGCGCGGTGAGGATCAGGCGCGGGGACGGGTAGAACGTGGCTTCCCCACCGGGATGGAAGGCGACGCCGGTGAACCGGCTCCAGTCGCCCGTGCCGTGGATGAACCGGGTCGAGATCCCGTCCGGGTCGATGACCTCTACCCATGTACCGTCGGCGTGCTCGCCGGCCACCGGGTTGTAGCCCAGCCGCTCGGCGTGCGCGCGGATGCGGGCGAGCGCGTCGGGGTCCGGCACGTTCAGGATGATCGGGTGCTCGCCGCGTAGATCCGCGGTGCCGGCTGTCGTCGAGCGCAGCCGGAAGGAGATGGCGAAGCCGGCGTCGCTGCCCAGCGCGCACCCCGTCACGACGCCGTCCCGGCTGAACTCGCGGCGGTAGTGCATCCCGAGCAGGTCGCGATACCAGGCGACGCTGACCGCGAGGTCGCTGACCGGGAGCATCGCGACGAGAACGCCGGTGATATCCCCGGGCTGGAGGGTGCTTCCCTGGGCCGCCGGGTGGGATGCGTCGGTTGCGTTCGTCGTGGTATCGAGGCTCATCGTGGCCGTCCTTAGCTCGCCGTGGTCGTCGTGCCCGTCACTTCCGTGTGACGAGCATCGGCGCGGGGCGATCGGCCGGCATCGGTGAGACCTACCGAGTTAGTCCGCGCGGCACCTACCGAGGCGGCGGCCGGGTATCGGCCAGTTGGCCCGACAGCCGGGCGCGCAGCCGGATCCGGTCGGGCGCGCCGGTCTTGGCGAGCAGGCTAGCCACGTGGGTGTCGACCGTTCGGGGCGAGACGAACAGCCGCTCGGCGATCTCCCGGTTGGTCAGCCCGTCGACGAGCAGTCCGAGGACGTCCATCTCCCGGCTGGTGACACCGAGCGCGCGAAGCCGCGGGGGGACGGTGCCACGGCCGCGTCCTCGCCGGGTGGGCGCGCCAGCTCGGCGTAGCAGGTCACGGCAGGTGCGCGCGAGCAGGTCGTCGCCGCCCGCGACATGGGCGTCGAGATCGGCTCGCAGCGCGGGCACGGGGGTACCCCAACCGTCGGCGACCGCCGCTTCGAGGGCGAGTAGCCGCAGCAGACGCCGCCACCAGTGCTGCTCGGCGAGAATCGCGTCCGCCGAGTCGAACAGCGCCTCGGCCCGCTCTGGTTCGCCGTCCCGGCCGGCGGCGACCGCCTCGGCGTAGCGCAGGCCGCCACGGTTGAGCGACCTCGGCAGCGCGTCGGAGCGCCGCAGCAGGTCGCGGGAGGCCGCGTCGCGGTCAGCCGTCACGGTCCGCAACAGCGCCCACAGGCCCCAGATATGGACCGGAGCCGCGCTCGCGTGCTCTCGCAGCAGCTCGATGCTGGTGTCGAACAGGGCGGTGGCGCCCCGCAGGTCATGGGCCAGCACCCGCCGCAGGCCGCGGACCGCCGGGGCGAGTGCGGCGACCTCCGGTGAGGTGTCCGACCGGCCGACAGCGGCGGTGAGCACCACCTCCATCCCGCGGGTGTCCCCTGCGGCGGCCCGGCCAGTGGCGACGAAGATCTCCGCTAGTCCTCGCAGCGCCGACAGCCGGAGGCGGTGCGCTTGGTCGGCCGCGTGCCGCGCCAGGTCCTCGGCTGCCCGCGGCCCCTCGGCGGTCGACCTACCGTCCGCGAGCATCAGGTCCGCCGAGATGGCCTGCGCGAGCAGACCCGCGTCGAGCGCGACGTCGCGGGCCTCGAGCAGGGCGGGCGACGATGCGCGGTCGAAGAACTCCACGGTGCTGACGCCGATCAGCGCTGTCACGCGCAACCGGGTCAGCCCGTGCTCCGCCGCGATGGCCGCTGCCCGGCGGAACGCCGCGAGTGCGGCGTCCGGGTCCTCCCGCGCGGTGCAGCGGGCGAGGGTCGTCGATGCGTGGACGAGCGCCGTCCAGTCGCCGCCCCTGGCCGCTCGGGTGACGGCCTCGTCGGCCAGCCTGGCGGCTCGCCGCGGGTCACCGCCACCGAACGCCGCGTCCGCGGCGAGCGCCAGACTGCCCGGTTCGTGGGCCCGTCCGGCACGTTCGACGAGGCGTTCGGCCTCAGCCCACCGGCCGGCGACGACCGCCGCATCCGCCATGACAAGGCAGAGGTCCGCGTGCCGGTCTCCCGTGACGGTGGCAAGGGCCGCGGCGCCGGCATCCAACGCCTCCAACGCCCGTCCCGACAGGGTGAGCAGCCGGGCTCGTTCGATCGCGACCTCTGCCGGCCGCGCACCGGTCGCCGCCGCCCGCGCCAGTAGTTCCTCGGCGCTGCGTGGTGCCGCCCGGGCGAGGTCGCGCCGGGCGAGTCGAAGGAAGATCGCGGCTGCTTCATCGGGTTCGTCGGCGCTCACCAGCAAGTCGCCGGCCCGTGCCTCGTCGTCGGACCGGCCGCTGGTACGCAGCCCTTGGGCCACCCGGCGGGCGAGCGCCGCGCGCTCCGGCGGCAACAGCGAGGCCAGGACGGCATCTCGGGTCAGCGCGTGCCGCCAGCGCAGCGTGGCCCCGTCGGACACCAGCAGCCTGGGATGCGCGGCCCGCAGCGCGTCGAGCACCTCGGCGTCGGTCAGGCCGAGCAGGGGACCGAGTAGCGCCCAGTCCCGTCCGGCCCCCAGCACGGCGGCAGCCTCGACCACCCGGCGCTGCCGCGCCGTCAGTGCCGCGAGCCGGTGCGCGACCAGGTCGGCGAGCGTGTGCGGCAGCGATTCGGCTGGCTCGCGAGCGACGCCCTCGGCAGCGTCCTCGGTGACGCCCTCGGCGGCGACCGCCGCGACGAGTTCCTCGACGAGGAATGGAAGCCCGTCGGACTTCTCAAGGACGTAGCGCAGGGCCCGGTCCGACAACGCGTCCCCGGCGCAGGCGGCCGCCAGCGCCGCGACGGTGGCCGCGTCCAGCCGCCCCAACCGCATGGTCGTGACGGCGGGTTGCCGGCCGAGACGGCGGACGAGGCCGGGTATCGCCTCGTCCTCGTCGTCGCGCGCCGACACCGCGACCAGCAAGGGCCAGCCAGCCAGCGTGCCCGCCAGGTATTCGACGACCGCCCAGGTGTCGGCGTCCGCCCAGTGCAGGTCCTCCAGGACGAGCAGGCAGCCTCGGTCGCCGCCGAGCTGGCGCAGCAGTCGGAGCACCCCTTCGCCGAGCAGCAGTGTCGGGTCGACCGTCAGGTCCGGCCGGTCACCGGACTCGACCGGTGCCCAGCCCGGCAGGACGCGGCCAAGCGCGGCACGGTAGGGGCGCAGCTCGTCGGCGGCCGGGTACCGGTCGTCGCGCAAGCCGCCGACCAGCGCCTCGGCGATCGCGCGGTAAGTGCCGCCGCCTGGCACCGCGCGCCCGGTGAACACCCTCGTCCCGACCGCGCGAGCCCGGGCGGCCACCTCGTCGAGGATGCGGGATTTCCCCACCCCGGCCTCGCCGGCGACGGCCAGCAAAGCGCCTTCCCCACGCCGGGCGACACCGTCCACCAGGCCGTACGCGCCGGCCAGCTCAGCGGCCCGGCCGACGGTCGGCGCGTCGCGCACGGTGGACACCACGTCACCAGTACACCGAACGAACGCCTGCTCGGCCACCACCCGTCCGTAGCCACAGTCGAGAGACTGGCTGAGGACTCGAACCGTTTGATCAGCACCCCGACCTGGACCGTCATTGATCAACATAGTCCTTGGCTCATTGATCGGTGGCAGGTCTGGGCAGATCTCGGATGACATGGTCAATGTCCGGGGTCGCATGACCCGCCTTGCCGCTTTCGCGGAGGATTGGCGTCTCGTTTGAAATGGCATGTCTCACTGGATCAGTGTTGTGCGAGGGTCGCACTGTCTCGTGCCGGCTGCGCGGAGCGAGCACCAGCCCGACGGCGAGTACGGCCGCCGCTACGGCGAGCACGGTGGACAGCCCTGTCGCCGGGTCGGCGACGATGAGCAGGATCCATCCGAGCCCGGCGGCACCGAGCGATCCGCCGAGCTGCCGGGCGAAGGTGAGCGTGGCCATGGCCGCGCCGATGTCGTCACGGGGCGCGCTGCTCTGCCCGAGCAGGGTGTAGGCCTGCATGGAAAGACCGAGCGCCGCACCTGACAGCGCCATGCCGACCACCGCCGTGGTGACGGCGACCGGTGTTCCGGCCGAGTGCAGGTGCGGTACCACGGCGAGCGTCCCGAGCCCGACAATGCCGATCGCGAGTCCGGCGCGGCCCCACGGAACCATCCGGCTCCAGCGACGCGCCAGGATCGAGAACGTGAGGGTCACCGACAGCTGACCGCCGGTCAGGGCGATGAGCAGCGTGGCGGTACCGGATGTGTCCGCGCCGGTGCCGGCGGCTACGGCCAGCGGGATGAATGCGAAGGTGCCGAACAGCGCGATCCCGGTGATCGTGTTGGCGCCGATCGCGCGGGCCAGCGCCGGCACCGCGACGAGCGACGGCGGGATCAGGGGTGCCGTGGCGCGTCGCTCGACGAGGACGAACGCGGCACTGGCGGTCACGGCGACGACGAGGAGCAACGGTGCCCACCACGGGCTGGCGGCCAAGGCGTCCGACGAGCCCAGTGCGACCACAGCGCTGCCACCGACCGTGATCAGTAGCGTGCCGGTGACGTCGAATCCGGCGAGCCCACCACCGCGGCCGCGCGACGGAAGACCCCGGACGCCGAGAACCACCGCGACGACGCAGACCGGCAGGTTCACCAGGAAGATCCACTCCCAGCCGGGCCCGGCCGCGAGCAGGCCGCCCAGTGGTGGGCCCGCGAGCGAGGAGACGGTGAAGGTGCCGGTGAGCCAGATCTGGCGGCGCACCAACTCCGCCCGGTCGAACATCTCGCCCAGCACGCTCACGGCGGTGACCACCAGGCCGCCGCCGCCGAGTCCTTGCACGGCGCGGGCGACGACCAGGAACGTGAACGACGGGGCGAGCGCGCACAGCAGCGATCCGACCGCGAACAGGCCCACGGAGATCATGAACACGGTGCGCCGGCCGAGCAGGTCGCCGAGCTTGCCGTGCACCGGCGTGGAGATCGTGACGGTCAGGAGGTAGACGGCGGTGACGCCGGCGACGGCGTCGGCCGCCCCGAGTTCGGCTCCGATGGTCGGCAAGGCGCCGACGACGATGAAGGTGTCGAGTTGAGCCATCAGCATGGCCAGCAACAGCGCGGCGAACGACGCCCGCGTGGCCCCTGTGGTGGTGGCCGGGTTCACCGCCACAGATGCGTGCATATCGCACAGGCTATTGTGTGCGATGCGCACACACAAGCGAGGAGGGACAGTGATCCTTCACGCCGACAGTCCGGACGGACGCAACCCGTCGGACGAGATCGGCGCCGCGGACGGACCGAAGTCGGAGTTCGCCGGCGCGGGAGCCGCCATGTTCCAGCTCGTCCGGTTCTGGTCCCGACGCGGGACCGCGGCCGTGCCCGACGAGCTGACCGGCGAGCTGCGGCGGGTGCAGGACGTGCAGGTCCTCGAAGCGATGAACGCGGCGGCGCGCGCCACGACCGAGGTGTCCGTCAGCGACGTCGCCCACCAGCTGGGCATCGACCGGTCCGGCGCGAGCCGCTTCATCGCCGACGCGGCCGGGCACGGCTACCTGCGGCGTGTGCCATCGGCGCGCGACGGCCGCCGCGCGGTCCTCGTCGTCACTGAAGCCGGACAGGATCTCCTCACCCGTGCCCACGCCTGGCAGGACGAGAAGTTCGCCGCCCTCACCGCCCACTGGCAGCCCGAGGACGCCGCCCGGCTCGGCCACTACCTGCGCCGCCTCGCCGAAGAGGTCACCGACCCACGTCAGCAGAGCCAGATGTAGCGACAGAGCCAGTGAATGCGCGACCAGCGGCCAGACGAGGCCCGCCTTCAACCGGGCGTTCCGCACCGCTCCCCGGCCTATGCGACCGACCCTGGCCAACGGAGCTGCCCGTCACCGCCCAGGAGTTCTGGTCAGACCCGGGCAACTCAGGCTGAGAACCTCGAAGTGCCCGCCCGGCCTCCGACGCGGGGCCCGAAATAACAGCCTGACACTCCCCTGGCCGCCGCCGTCGCCTGGTGGGGTGGCGGAGGCGTCCTATATCCCCTTGTGGGCGAGTCTTCGGGGAACTGATACCTCGTGCCGTCCTGTCTCCGGCGGTGTGGAATCCTGACGGTGGGCCGAGACGGCCCGCCGTGAAGTCAGGAGCATCGAAAGCCTGGTGTTCTCACCGCCGGTGTTCGCATGTTTCACAGTGTTGAGGAGATCTGGACCGGTGCGAGTTTCGAGGTTTCGCCGCCGTTGGGTGGCGGTCGGCGGATGCGCCGCGGCGCTGACGTTCGGCCTGACCGCCTGTTCCGACTCGTCGAGCGGGTCCGGTGGGGTGAGCGCATCCGCCACGGGGTCCGCCGCCGCGTCGCGTTACACGACGCCGCTGAAGGGGATCTGCCCGTCCACGGTCGTCATTCAGTCGAACTGGTGGCCCGGCCTTCCCGACGGGTACCTGTACCAGCTTCTCGGCCCGAACCCGACGATCGACGTGAGCAAGAACCGGGTCGAGGGAGAGCTGGGCGCTACCGGCGTGAGGCTCCAGCTGCGCGCAGGCGGGCCGGCGACGGGTTTCCAGCCGGTGACCTCGCTACTGGCTCAGGACGACAGCATCCTGGCCGGCTATGTGGGAACGGACGAGGCCGTGCAGGCCTCCGGGGGGCAGCCGACGGTCGCCGTCTTCGCGCCCTACGAGAAGTCTCCGCTGGCGCTGATCTGGGGCAACCCGGCGTGGAACTTCACCAACGTCGCCGAGATCCGCCAGTCGGGCGCGACGGTGCTGGCCAGCGCGAGCGGGACGTCCTATCCCGACGTCTTCATCCGGGAGGGGTTGCTGACCAAGTCCCAGGTCGACACCTCCTATCAGGGATCCCCGGACCGGTTCGTCGCCGCCGATGGCAAGATCGTGCAGCAGGCGTTCGTCACCAACGAACCCTATCTGCTCCAGCACGACGTCAAGGCGTGGGGCAAGCCGGTGAAGTCCCTGCTTTTGCAGGACGAATACCCGGCGTACATCTCCGCGCTGGCCGTTCGGCCGGACAAGGTGTCGACCCAGCGCGCCTGCCTGGCCAAGCTGGTGCCGCTGTTGCAGCGGGCGCAGCGGGACTACGTCGCCAATCCGGCGCCGGTGAACCAGCTCCTGCTGAAGGTCGTCAGTACGCTGCACACGGGCGGGTTCACCCTTTCGCCGGGGCTGCTCGCGTACGGCAACGCCACACAGAAGCAACTCGGGTTGATCGCCGACGGCAGTGACGGAGTGCTGGGCAGCTTCGACACGGCCCGGGTAGGGACGCTGATCGGCCGGCTGGTCCCGGTCTTCACCGAGAAGGGTAGCGAGCCGAAGCCGGGGCTGGCTCCTTCGGACCTGGTGACCAACGAGTTCCTCGACAAGACGGTGACGTTGAAGTAGAGGGCTTTGCAGTAAGGGATGGGCGGGGCCGCGCCGGCCGGGGCGGCACCCGCCCGGCACTCCTGCCCGGCGAGGTGGCGGGCCGGGTGACCGGCCGGAACGGCGGCGGAAGACGGGCGACGTCCGGGGCGGCCCCGCCCTGGACGGTCCCTATGATGAGCATCGGGGTCTTGTGGCCACCCTTGCGAAGGCTGCGAAGGGAACGTTACCCATGAACGACGGTTCGTCACCCGTTGTCGACATCACCGTGCCGCACTCGGCGCGGGTGTGGAACTACTGGCTGGGCGGGAAGGACTTCTATCCGGTCGACCGCGAGTTCGGCGACCGGCTCTACGAGTTGCTCCCCGAGATTGTGCAGCTCGCCCGGCAGGCTCGGGCCTTTCTCGGCCGCGCAGTCACCTACCTGGCCGGCGAGGTGGGTATCCGGCAGTTCCTCGACATCGGTACCGGCCTGCCGACGGCCGACAACACCCATGAGGTAGCGCAGCGGATCGGCCCCGACTCACGGATCGTCTACGTCGACCACGATCCGCTGGTCCTGGTGCACGCGCGGGCCCTGCTGGTCGGCACGCCCGAGGGGGCCACGAACTACGTCGACGCCGACGTCCGCGAGCCGAAGAAGATCCTCAAGGCCGCCCGCGAGACCCTGGACTTCACCCAGCCGATCGGGTTGATCATGCTCGGGATCATGGGAAACGTGACCGACCTCGACGAGGCGTACGCGATCGTGCGCGAACTGTGCGACTCCCTTCCCTCCGGCAGCTACCTCATGTTCAAGGACGGCACCTACGCCGTCATGGGCAAGGACCGCGCCGACGCCATCCACCGTCTCAACGAGCACGAGAAATACCCGTACCACATGCGCACCCCCGAGCAGGTGGCCCGTTTCCTCGACGGTTTCGAACTCGTCGAGCCGGGTCTGGTCTCGACGCCGTTGTGGCGGCCCGGCCCCTCGGCCGAACCGCCCCTGCCGATCGACGACCTGTGTGGCGTCGGCCGGAAGCCCTGACGTCCGTCGTCCGGTCGGGGGCGGACGTCACGTGGCGTGGTGTGAGAGGTGCGAGGCGATTTTTTCGATGACCTTTACCGTGTCGTCGGGCGCCGTGCTTTTGAGCGCCAGGTTGTCCATGGCGAGCATGTAGCGGGTGACGTCTTCCGGCTTGTCGAGGTAGATGGCGCCCGTGAGGTGCTCCAGGTAGACGACGTCGGCGATGTCCGGCCGCCGAACCGCAGAATGCTGAACGCGCCTCCCTCGGCGGGGTGGGGGCCGACGTTGTACGGAAACACCTGGATGGTGATGTTCGGGTTCTCGTTCAGGGCGATCAGGTGTTCGAGCTGGCCTTGCATGACGGCCGGCCCGGCGACCGGGCGCCGCAGTGCCGCCCCGTCAATCACCGCCCATGCCCGGGGCGGATCTGGCCGGTCGAGAATGGCCTGCCGACTCAATCGAGACGGGCAGCGACTCCTACCGCCTCGCCCACACCTGCGCCACCCACGCCACCGCCTGACCAGGTTCCGCCTGGCGGGTGGGGCCGGTTGCGTCACCCTCCGGCCTCGAGACCCGGGCCGAGCGCGTGGCGCAGGTGAGGGCCGTCGAAGCTGAGCGTGTAGATCGCGGGCATCGGCATCGACAGCCAGAAGGCACAGTCAATCGCAAGGCCAAGAGCGAGGAGCGCGCGGGCGATCCACGTGCCGTGCGTGGCGGCCAGGAACCCGCTCCCGCCGATGCTCGTTCGCTAACGCCCAGACGCTCTGCCGGCAGCGAATATCTCACCCCCGAATAAGGGGGATCTCTCCCGCGGCGAGTCTCTTCCAGTAGGTGGGAGCAGCTGCGAGAACGGAGGAAATCCGACGCGATGGCCTCCCGATCATCTGGCTCGGCCTCGGCCACGACGTCGCATACAGACAGCGACGATGCACACGAGCTCACTGCCACTCGGAACACACGTTCATCGGCATGAGCGGTCGTGGGCGAACGAGTTCTGTAGCTGACTAAGAGCTGACCGCCACAATTTTGGCGCGAGACCCTGCCGGGACGGAGCCGATGGCCGCGAACTTCCAAGGCGCACTCGCCCGCATCGACCTCGCCACCGGCAAGGTCACCCACGTTCCGCCTCCCGCGGACGCACCCAGCGCGCCTTCGATCGCCTGGTAGGAGCGGCGCCTGTCGCCGGCTTGCCGGCGACAGGCGCCAATAACGACCGGACCCCTCAACGGCCCCAACAAACACCGCCCGGGTTCACCCGAGCGGCAAGTCGGACTGCCCGCTGCCGTCGTCGCCGCGTGCACCGTGTGGCTGATCCTGCGGCCGGAGATCGCCTGCGGTTAGGCAGGGGCGGGCTCCAGGCCAGCATTGTCAAAGGGTGGATAGCTCTCGCTACCCATTCCCTCGGCCGCGTCGATGTAGGTGGCGAGCGCGTCGCGGGATTGTGCGAGCCTGTCTATCTGGTCGTTCAGTCGCCGCAGCCGGGAGCGCATCGCGGCCAGCAGCTCCGGGCACCCGGGCAGCTCCGGGGCCTCTCCGACCGCGCAGGGCAGCAGGTACGCGATGTCCTCGGACGACAGACCGGCCCCAAGCAGGTGCCGGATCTGAGTCACCCGCAGCACAGCGTTGTCGCCGTACTCGCGGTAACCGTTCGCGCCGCGGTCTGCCTCCAGCAGGCCCTGGGCCTCGTAGTAGCGCAGCTGATGGGCGTTGACGCCCGTCCGACGACTCAGCTCCCCGATCCGCATCGAAACCTCGCTTGACCTTCACACCAGTCTCAACGTTGACGATGCTGCCATGGACGACAGCCCCGACACACCCGTGACAGTCATCGGACTCGGACGGATGGGCCAGGCACTCGCCGGTTCGTTCCTGAAAGCCGGGCATCCCACAACCGTGTGGAACCGCACGACCTCCAAGGCCGATCAGCTGGTGGCCGAGGGCGCACGGCTCGCGCCGACGGTCGATGACGCGCTCAGCACAGGTTCCCTGACGGTCATCTGCGTCACCGACTACCAAGCCATGCACGAGCTGCTCGCCGCGAGCGACATCGAGCTGGACGGCACGATGTTGATCAACCTTACCTCGGGCGACTCGGCCCAGGCCCGGGAAGCCGCCCGATTGGCCGAGCAGCGCGGCGCGCACTACCTGGACGGCGCCATCATGGCCATCCCGGCGGCGATCGGGACCGCCGAGGCGGTGATTCTGCACAGCGGGCCGCGGTCGGACTTCGAGGCACACAGGCCAACACTCGACGCGCTCGGCACCGTCACCTACCTCGGCTCGGACCACGGGCTGGCGTCCCTGTACGACGTGGCCGGCCTGGCCATGATGTGGAGCGTCCTGAACGCCTGGCTCCAGGGCACTGCCCTGCTCAGGACGGCCGGTGTCGACGCCGCGACGTACGCGCCGTTCGCCCAGCAGATCGCTGCCGGCGTGGCCGAATGGCTGCCCGGGTATGCCGAGCAGATCGACAGCGGCTCCTTCCCCGCCGAGGTGTCGGCCCTGGAGACCGACGCGCGGGCGATGGCGCACCTGATCGAGGAGAGCGAGGCGGTGGGAGTCAACGCCGAACTGCCCAGGTTGATCAAGGCGATGGCCGACCGCTCGATCGCCGCCGGACATGGTGGGGAGCAGTATCCGGTGCTGATCGAGGAGTTCGGCAGACCCGGCGACCACTGACCGTTCCCGACATCGAGATCTGGCTGGCCTGGCCTTTCCGCCGATGTCCGGCGTGGCCGCCCGGCTTCGCGGCCGCTGGATTGTCAAGTCCGCCGAGTACGGCACCGGCAGGCTGGCCAGCCCAGGCGATGATCTGTGCCGGTGTTGACGCGGGCCTGGAGTTCGAGACGCGCGAGGGTCCAGGGCGAGTGATCGGCTCGTCGACCACCCGAGCGCGGAAGCGCAGACCGCGGTGCGGACCGGAAGGCGAGGGGTCGCCCTGGCCGGCGGCAGCGCTACGGCCGGTGAGTCGCCACCGCGTGCTGGATCGCCGTCCCCGTCCGGCACAGGCTGATGAGCAGAGGGCGCAGTGCCTCGCCGGCGGGCGTGAGGGTGTAGCGGGTGCGCGGCGGGAACCCCGCCAGCTCGGCCCGCGCGACCAGCCGCCGTGCCTCCAGCTCACACAGCCGGTCGTGCTCCGTGGATGTAGGCGTTGGGTGCTGTCAGATTCCGGCGAGCTTCTTCGGTGAAGGCCGGAGGAACGTGTACCAGGTGAGGGCGAAGCAGATTGCGTAGTAGGCGATGAAGGCGATGTAGGCGCCGTTTCCGGTCTTGTAGGTGAGGAAGGACTGGCGGAAGGCGAGGTTGACCAGGACTCCGCCGAAGGCGCCGATCGCCCCGGCGATGCCGATGAGGGCACCAGCCAGCCGGCGGGCCTCCCGGTCGGAGATGGTCGCGTCCGCCCCATCGGCGATGAGCAGCTTCGATTTCGCCCGAAAGATAGCCGGGATCATCTTGTAGCTCGAGCCGTTCCCTACGCCGCTGAAGACGAACAGCGCGATGAACCCGGCCAGGAACAGCGCCAGCGATTTCTCCAATGAGGCGATCAGCACCAGCGCCGCGCTGACGGCCATCGCGACGAAGTTCCAAAAGGTCACCTTGGCGCCGCCGACACGGTCGGCCATGGCGCCGCCTACCGGCCGGACCAACGATCCCAGCAGCGGTCCCAGGAAGGTCAGGTAGGCGGCCTTGATCGGGGTAGAGAAGTCGGATTTGAACTGGACCTGCAGTACCTGGCCGAAGGCGAAGCCGAAGCCGATGAACGAGCCGAAGGTGCCGATGTAGAGCACAGACATGATCCAGGTGTAGCCGTCCCGGCAGACGTCGCGCATGGCTCGTTTGTCGTTCCGGGCGGAGGTGAGGTTGTCCATGAACAGGTAGGAGCCGAGCGCGGCGAGGACGATGAGTGGGATGTAGATGGCGAGCACGACCCGGGGGTGGCCTTTGCCTGCGGTGGCGAGCACGAGCAGGCCGACGAGTTGGACGGCGGCGACGCCGATGTTGCCGCCGCCGGCGTTGAGGCCGAGGGCGCGCCCCTTGAGTCGCTCGGGAAAGTAGGCGTTGATGTTCGTCATCGACGAGGCGAAGTTGCCGCCGCCGACACCGGCGACCGCCGCCACGATGATCAGGGTGCTGTAGGAGACGCCGGGTTTGAGCACGATCGCGGCCAGAACGGTCGGGACCAGCAGCACCGAAGCGCTGAAGATGGTCCAGTTCCGGCCGCCGAACCTTGCCACGGCGAAGGTGTAGGGCAGCCGAAGCACCGCCCCGACGAGGGTGGGAACCGTCGTCAGCAGAAATTTCCCGGCCGCGTCGATATGATATTCTGGGCCGAGGAACAGCACGAGGACGGACCACAGGCTCCAGATCGAGAAGCCGATGTGTTCCGAGACGATGGAGAAGATCAGGTTTCGTCGCGCGACCGTCGCGCCGCCACCGGACCAGAATGTGGTGTCCTCGGGCCGCCAGTCCTCGATCCACCGGCCACGTTGGGCAGGAATGGTGACGGATCCGGACGGCGGAACATCATCCAGCGAGGTGCTCATAGGCGCGTTCCTCCGAGGTCGGGCCGGTCCGATCACGGTAGGTGCGCTCCGTTACGTCGCCCATGGCACGCGTGTAACAAGCCGTATGGGTATCGGATTGCCTGGCGCACCGTCAGACCATGGGTGTCGCGGTCGGTCGCGGGTCAACTGCGCCGGGCTCGCATGCAGGTGCGGTCGACGGCTGGAGGCCGGATCCCTGTAGCGGTAGGTAACACGCGGGGCACGGCGACGAAACCGGTGGATCCGACCATGTCGTCTGTGGCCACGGATGCGGCGGTGGGGAGACGATGACTGCCACCGCGACGCACTGCCCCTATTGCTCGCTGCAGTGCGGGATCGAGCTTCGCCCAGGCCCGGTGTCGGTGACCCTCACGCCGCAGGACGACTTCCCGACCAACCGGGGCGGGTTGTGTTCGAAAGGATGGACGGCGGCGGACCTGCTCGACCACGGGGAGCGGCTGACGACACCGCTGGTCCGTGACCGGCCCGGCGAGCTGCGCCCGGCGTCGTGGGATGAGGCCATGGGCCGGATCACCGCGGCGATCCAGGACTGTCAGTCCCGGTACGGCCCGGACAGCGTCGGCTGCTTCGGCGGAGGTGGACTGACCAACGAGAAGGCCTACACGCTGGGCAAGTTCGTCCGGGTGGGCCTGGGTAGCCGGTCGATCGACTACAACGGCCGATTCTGCATGTCCTCCGCCGCCGCCGCCAGCGGCCGGGCATTCGGGATCGACCGGGGGCTGCCGTTCCCGGTCGCCGACATCGCCGAAGCGCAGGCGGTGCTGCTCGTCGGCAGCAACCCGGCGGACACCATGCCACCGGCGATGCAGTGGTTCGACGCCGGCCGGGCGGCCGGAGCCCAGCACATCGTCGTGGACCCGCGCGCCACCGCGACCGCCCGCGGGGCGTTCCTGCACCTGCAGAACACCCCGGGCAGCGACCTGGCGCTGGCCAACGGGCTGCTACACATCGCGATCCGCGACGGCCTGGTCGACGACGAGTACGTGGCCGCTCGGACTGTCGAGTTCGACGCGGTACGCCAGGCGGTCGTCGCCTACTGGCCGGGCCGGGTGGAACGGATCACCGGCGTGCCCGAGGCGGACCTCCGTCAGGTCGTCCGCGTGCTGGCCGAGGCGGACAGCGCGATGGTGCTCACCGCGCGGGGCGCCGAGCAGTCCGCGTCCGGTACTGACACGGCGACCGCGTGGATCAACCTGGCGCTCGCGCTGGGGCTGCCCGGGCGGCCCTTCTCGGGCTACGGCACGGTCACCGGCCAGGGCAACGGGCAGGGCGGCCGGGAACACGGCCAGAAAGCCGACCAGCTCCCCGGCTACCGGAAACTGTCCGACCCGGCGGACCGGGCGCACGTCGCCGCGGTCTGGGGCGTCGACCCGGACGAGCTGCCCGAGCCCGGCCTGTCGGCGTTCGAGATGCTCGACGCGCTGGGTACCGACGGCGGGGTGAGGGCACTGCTGGTGGTCGCATCCAACCCGGCGGTGTCCGCCCCGGACGCCAACCGGGTCGCCCGCCGGCTCGCCGCATTGGATTTCCTCGCCGTGTCCGACTTCTTCCTCTCCGAGACCGCGCAGCTCGCCGACGTGGTGCTGCCGACCGCGCAGTGGGCGGAAGAGGAGGGGACGATGACCAACCTGGAGGGCCGGGTCCTGCTGCGCCGCGCCGCCCTGCCACCACCACCTGGGGTATGGACCGACCTGCAGGTGTTCGCCGACCTCGCGAGCCGGCTCGGCCGCGGGCAGTTCTTCACCGACTCGCCGCGGGAGGTGTTCGACGAGCTGCGCCGGGCCAGCGCCGGCGGCCTCGCCGACTACGCGGGAATCACCTACGAACGCATCGCCGCCGAACGCGGGGTGTTCTGGCCGTGCCCCGACGTCAATCACCCGGGCACCCCTCGGCTGTTCGCCGACCGGTTCGCCACCGCCGACGGGCGGGCCCGTTTCGTGCCGGTCCGCCACCGGGGAGCCGTGGAACAGCCTGACCAGGACTACCCGCACTACCTGACCACCGGGCGAACCATGCAGCAATACCAGTCCGGCACGCAGACTCGCCGGGTACGGGCGTTGCTGACGGCCGACCCGGACCCTTTCGTCGAGATCCACCCGACGCTCGCGCACCGGCACGGGATCGCCGGCGGGGACCTGGTCGAGGTGACCTCCCGGCGAGGCCGGGCGGTGTTCCGTGCCCGGGTCACCGACACCATCCGCCCCGACACACTGTTCGCCCCGTTCCATTGGGGTGGGCTGTCCACCGCCAACGTGCTGACCAATCCGGTGCTGGACCCCACGTCCCGGATGCCGGAGTTCAAGGCGTGCGCGGTCGCGATCCGCCGCCTGGACGGCCTGCCCGACGGTGGCGACACCCTGCCGACCGGCGCAACCGTGCCGTTGGCCGATATCGGCACGGCGACCCGGCCGCCTGCTGACAGCGCTCCGGCTCCAACGTCCGCACCGATCCGGAAGGACCGCCGCATGCACAGTACGCCACGTTTCCTCCACGGCGTCTTCGCTTTCGAGGGCCACGGTCTGCAGAAGCCGTTTCTTCTCGACCCCTCGCTGAGCTACGTGGTCCCGCCCGGCGCCACCACCCAGCCGGTGTACTTCCGTGGCGGCAACTCCACCGACGAGCTGATCTACATCGTGATACTGCGGGACGGGGCGCCGATGCGCTACTTCCCGATCGGCGCCAAGGGCGAGACCCACGTCCCTCTCCGGGTGGTGGAGGACCTCCTCGGTGACACCCGCATAGACGTGCACCTGGCCGCACCCGAAGGGGTCACCGGCACGGCGGTCGTCGACCTCGGCCTCATCGAGGTCTGAGCCCGATGACCACCATCACGTCCATGCCGGCCCAGCGGCAGCCCACCGAACCACCCCGTCAGCACCTCGTCGTGATCGGCAACGGGATGGCCGGCGTCCGGACGATCGAGGAGATCCTCACCCGCGGCGGCGCGAGCCTGTTCGACATCACCGTCTTCGGCGACGAGCCATACGGCAACTACAACCGGATCCTGCTGTCGAACGTCCTCGCCGGGATAGAGGACGAGAAGGAGATCTTCCTCAACCCGCTCGACTGGTACCGCTCGAACGGCATCCGGCTGCACGCCGGGGTCCGTGTCACCCGGATCGACCGCTACGCGAAAGCCGTGTTCGCCGCCGACGGCACCGCTGTCGGCTATGACAAGCTGATGATCGCGACCGGTAGCCGGGCGTTCATCCCCCCGATCGACGGCGTGTACCAGCCCGACGGCGGGCTCACGCCGGGGGTCTTCGCGTTCCGCACCCTGGATGACTGCCGGCAGATGATCGCCGCCGCCCGAGGCCACCGCGCCGCCGTCGTGATCGGCGGCGGCCTCCTCGGTCTGGAGGCAGCCCGCGGGCTGCAGAACCACGGCCTGGACGTCCACCTGCTGCACGCCGCACCAACCCTGATGAACGCCCAGCTCGACGCGGAGGCCGGACAGATCCTGCGGCGCGGCGTCGAGGCCCTCGGCATCACGGTGCACACCCTGGCGATGACGACCGCCGTACTCGGCGACGATGCGGTTGTCGGGGTCACCCTCGCGGACGGCACCCACATCCCCGCGGACATGGTGGTGATCGCCGCCGGTATCCGGCCCAACAGCGAACTCGGCGCCCACGCCGGCCTGGACGTCGAGCGAGCGATCGTCGTCGACGACCAGATGCGCGCCGTCGACGACCCCGACATCTACGTCGTCGGCGAGTGCGCCCAGCACCGCGGCGAGGTGTACGGGCTGGTCGCCCCGCTGTGGGAACAGGCAATCGTGCTCGCCGACCACGTCACCGGCACGAATCCGGCCGCCACCTACCACGGGTCGAAGATCGCTACAAAGCTCAAGGTCGCGGGCGTCGACGTCACGTCCATGGGACTGAAGGAACCCGAACACGCCGACGACGAGATCGTCCGGTTCGTCGAACCGAAACACGGCGTGTACAAGAGCATCGTCATCCGGGACGGGAAACTCGTCGGCGCCACCCTGCTCGGCGACGTCCGCAAGGCCGCCTTCCTCATCCAGGCGTTCGACCGGGGCCTACCGCTGCCCGAAGCCCGCCTCGAGATGCTGTTCGATCTCGGTACCCCGCCAGAGGCGGTCGGGGCCGCCGAACTCGCCGACGACACCCAGGTCTGCAACTGCAACGGGGTGACCAAAGCCTCCCTCGTCGCCTGCGTCACCTCCGGTCAGAAGACCGTGAGCGGGGTGATGGCCACCACCCGAGCCGGCAAAGGCTGCGGCTCCTGCAAGACCCTGGTCGCGCAAATCGTGGAATGGGCCGCCGGCGGCGCCGTCGAACGGGACGAGTCGGCGGACTGGTACGTGCCGGCCATCCCCATGGACAAGCCGACGCTCATCACCGCGCTGCGGGAACGCGAGCTGCGTTCGGTGTCCGCGGTATTCGACGCGCTCGCCCCCGGCGGCCAGGAGGACGCGGGCAGCAAGATGGCGCTGACTTCCCTGCTGCGTACCGTGTGGGGCCGCGACTACATCGACGAACGCGATGCCCGGTTCATCAACGACCGGGTCCACGCCAACATCCAGAAAGACGGCACGTTCTCCGTCGTCCCGCAGATCGCCGGCGGCGTCACCACCCCGGCCCAGCTGCGACGGATCGCCGACGTAGCCGACAAGTACAACATCCCCATGGTCAAAATCACCGGCGGGCAGCGTATCGACCTGCTCGGCGTCCGCAAGGAAGACCTCCCGAAGGTGTGGTCCGACCTGGACATGCCCTCGGGCTACGCCTACGGCAAGAGCTTCCGCACCGTGAAAACCTGCGTCGGGCTGGAGTTCTGCCGCTACGGGCTAGGTGACTCCACCGCGCTGGGCATCGCCATCGAAAAACGCTTCCAGGGATTGGAAAGTCCGGCAAAGCTGAAACTCGCCGTCACCGGCTGCCCCCGTAACTGCGCCGAGGCCCTGGTCAAGGACCTCGGCGCGGTCGCGATCGAGGGCGGCCAGTGGCAGATCTACGTCGGCGGCGCCGCCGGAGCGCACGTCCGCAAAGGCGACCTGCTCGCCACCGTCGACACCCCCGAGCAAGTCATCACGCTCACCGGACGGTTCCTGCAGTACTACCGCGAAAACGCGAAATGGCTGGAACGGACCTACAGCTTCGTCCCCCGCCTCGGAATCGACAAGATCCGCGCCATCGTCGTCGGGGACAGCGACGGCATCGCCGCCGATCTCGACGCCCGCATGCAGCAGGCGATCGACGCCTACACCGACCCGTGGCTGGAGGGCCGCGACCCGGCCACACCGGGCCAGTTCCAGACCTCCCTGCCACTGGTCGAACTGCCGAAAGTGCCAATGCGATGAACCCGACCACCGAAACAACCCACACCAGCCCGGACGGCGTCTTCCACCGCCTCGGCCCACTGTCCGAGATCCCGATCGGTGAGGCCCGAGCCTACGCGGCGGCCGGCCAGCAGATCGCCGTCTTCCGGCTGCGCTCCGGCCGGCTACAGGCGACCGACGCGTCCTGCCCACACGCCGGCGGCCCACTCGCCGACGGCCAAACCGACGAAACGATCGTCATCTGCCCCCTGCACAGCAACACCTTCGACCTGGCCACCGGCACATCACCCAGCGGAGCGCCGCCCCTGACCTGCTACCCAATCCGGGTCAGCGACGACGGAATCATCGAGGTCGCCGTCGGTCAATACTGACCCTCCGTCGAGCGCTACATCCCCGACCATCCACCGATCAGTCTGCACCACATGCACACCCGGCAACGCATCCTGCATCTGAGGGTCGCCGGCCGGTGGACCCATCTCTACCGGGCGATCGATCAGTTCGGCCAGGTCATCGATGACAACCGCGATCGTCGGCATGCCCGGTCAGACCCTGTTCACAGCATCCAAGGCTGTCCGGTCTGCCCCCCGGCGCGGCCAGCGGACACCGCTCCCGCCGGCCGGGCGCTCGATCGTTCGCGCAGATCGGGGCGCTCGCGTGGATCATCGGACCACCTCGGGGAGAGGCCCCTTACGGGATACGGCGCTGACGGTGCCGTCCGCCAGACGGTAGGACAGTCCGACGATCGCGCACCGGCCTGCCGCGACCTCGGTCGCCAGCAGGGCCGACCGTCCCACCAGCCCGTCGACCGTCCGGCGGATGTGGGCCAGGACGAACTGGTCGATGTCGGTGCATCCCGCCGCGCGCGCCCACAGGATGCTGGGCATGACCCGTTCCACCACGTCTCCGATATAGCCAGCCGGCGCCACCCCGTCGCGGTCAGCCTCGGATGCGGCGGTGACGGCGCCGCACGAGTCATGACCAAGGACGACGACCAGTGGCGCCCCCAGCACATGGACGCCGTACTCGATACTGCCCAGCACCTCGGGGCCCGCGACATGGCCAGCGGTACGGACCACGAACAGGTCGCCCAGCCCCCGGTCAAAGATGATCTCGGCGGCGAGCCTGGAGTCGGAACATCCGAACAGCACCGCGAACGGGCGCTGCCGCGGCACCACCGCTGATCGGCGGTCGGCGTCCTGATTGGGATGAAGCCGTTCCCCATGCACAAACCGCGCGTTGCCCTCCAGCAGGGCCGCATACGCGTCGGCGGGCGAGGCGGGTGCGAGGTCGGGCATGCGCAGCAACCTACCTGGCCTGCGATGAGTCGTTTTCCAGTTCGGAGTGGGGACGCAAAAGGTCACAGCGATCGAGTCGGGCAGACAACCGCCACAGCCACCGCCACCCCGGAAGCCGCACAAGTGCCGCCCGTCGAGCGTCCCCGAGCCGCTGCTCCAGGTGCGCCTCACGTTGGACCGCGACCCAGACGGCGAGCGGGAACCCGGACTCGTCGACGTAGCCATGGGGCACCTCGGTGGTGCCATGGCCAGCCGCATGAACCCTGATCGCGTGCAGGCCGCGCTCGAACTCGGCGGCCTCAGCCTCGGCAGCGGGGTCGGGAGGCGCCGACACCGCGTGATCATGCGGTCGCTCCGACGTGTCCGGTCACCGGGCTGTGAGCACGCCGCCGGGGCCCTTCAGCCAGGTGTGCGCGATGGCCGCTTGGGTAGCCCGGAGTCGGGGGGAGAGGAATGTCCGGATGCCCGGCCTGTCTGGGACCGCGAAGCGAGGTGTGCGCATCCAGCTACGCCCTGCTGGACCTGGTTGACCTGCTACGACGGCGACTGCGGATGGAGGTCGCCTGGCTTGGCCGGCTCGACGGCAACCTGCTGATCCTTCAGACACTCTGCGGGAACGTCCACCCGTTCGGCCTGACTCCCGGGTGCAGCATCCGCCGCGAGAACGGGCTGTTCGGACGGGTCCTGACCGGTGAGCTGCCCGAACTCATCCCCGACACCCGACGCGACCCACGCACCGCTGGCACCTCCTCGGTGCGCGACCTCGGTATCGGCGCCTACGTGGCGACACCCATCCTCGACACCGACGGCGACATCTACGGTCTGATTGGCTGCCTCCACCGAAGACCACAGCCGTCACTCGGCCGACGTGACCTGAGATTCCTGCATCTACTCGCAGGATTCCTCACCGACTACGTCTCCGACCTGCACAGGATGTGGGAAGTCCGTAGCCGGGTCTGGCACCGCGTGCACGACCTGATCGACTCCGACGGGCTATGGATCTTCTATCAGCCCATCGTCGACCTCGTCGCCGGGCGGACCGCCGCCCTCGAGGCGCTGACTCGCCTCCCCGACCCGGCACGATCACCGGCTGCCCTGTTCAGGGACGCGGCGGCGGCCGGCCTGGGCCCAGAGCTGGAAACCGCCACGATCCAGCGAGCACTGGCGGCCCTGCCCGACCTGCCCGCCGATGTCCGCCTCGCTGTCAACGCGGCGCCCTCCACGGTCACCGATGGGCTCGTCGACCTCCTCGTTGACACCGGCCACCCCGAACAGCTCGCGGTCGAGATCACCGAATACGAGCAGGCCCGCGACAACCCGCGCCTGCTCGCAGCCGTCGGCATGCTCCGCCGCCACGGCGTCCTCATCGCCGTCGACGATCTCGGTACCTGCTACTCCGGCCTGGAACTCCTGCTCTACCTACGCCCCGACGTCATCAAAATCGACAGGTTCATCATCCAGACCATGAGCAGGGACCTAGCCCACCGCGCCGTCGCCGCCGGGATCACCACCATCGCAGGCGAGATCGGAAGTTGGGTCGTCGCCGAAGGCATCGAAACCACCGCCGACCTCACCGCCGCCCGCAACGCCGGCATCCGCTACGGCCAGGGCTACCTCCTCGGCCGCCCCACCCCCAACCTGGCAACCGCCTGCCAGACGCCCGCCAACCCACCCCTGCTCGCCCCCACCCTGCACAGGACAGAGACCCTGAAGGCATGACCGTAGCCCGGCGTCCGATTCATGGCGCCGATTCCAGGGCGACCGGCTTGACCGAGCCATACGGGCGGGGTGACCTCGTGCCTGATGTCCGCGAGCGTGACACGGCCGCGGCGAACAGGCCCCGGGCGCCCATTCGCTGACCGCACGGCGGCGATCCCAGATAGGCCGAGTGCCGCGGCATCTGTTCGCCTCCCGGATGCCGGGACTACTCGGCCGCGCAGCCACCGCACCGGATGCCGGTGAGTATGTGGCGCTGAAGACGAGCACTAGTCGGCAGGCAGACGCGCGCCGGGGCCGTCCTCTGGTTCAGCGCTCGATCGTTCAGTCCTCGATCGGAGAGGACCCGAGCACCTGCGAGACGGCACTGACCGTGCCGGTGTGCCCGACCGCTTTCAGCCGCGGGCCGGATGCGCGTTCGCGCGACCGGGTTGGCCATTGGTGGTCACAGCCGCCTATCCTGTGACCAGCCCGGCGCTTCCGGCGCTTCCGGTGGTGCTGGTGGTGACAGAGGAACGATGACGCTCCAATAGGCTGACCTACTGCTAGCGAATGGGATCGAGGGAGCCAGGCGTGACTGTTTCGGCTGGTAGTGGGCCGACCGTGCGTCGTATCCTGCTCGGTTCCCGGCTACGGCGGCTCCGGGAACGTAGCGGGATCAGCCGTGAGGACGCCGGTTACCACATCCGCGCCTCCGAGTCGAAGATCAGCCGGCTCGAGCTGGGTCGGGTCAGTTTCAAGAATCGCGACGTCGAGGACCTGCTCACGCTGTACGGCGTGACCGACCGGGCCGAACTGGAGCAGGTGCTGACACTGGCCCGCGAGGCCAACCAGCAGGGCTGGTGGCAGCCCTACTCCGACGTCCTTCCCCACTGGTTCCAGCCGTATATCGACCTGGAGGAGTCAGCCTCGCAAATCCGGAGCTACGAGCTCCAGTTCATTCCTGGACTTCTCCAGACCGAGGACTACGCCCGCGCGGTCATGTCGGGCAGGCCGGGGATGTCCCAGGACGTCATCGACGGTCGGGTCGACGTCCGGATGCGCCGGCAGAAGCTGCTGGCACGGCCGGACGCCCCGCGCCTGTGGATGGTGATCGACGAGGCCGCGCTACGCCGGCGGATCGGCGGGCCAAGGATCGCGCGGGCGCAGATCAGGCATCTCCTCGAGCTGATCGACCAGCCGCGGCTGGTCGTGCAGGTGGTACCGTTCGACGTCGGTAGCCACGCGGCCGACGGCGGGGCGTTCAGCATTCTGCGTTTTCCCGACCCCGGCCTGACGGACATTGTCTACCTTGAACGGCTGACCGGGGCTGCCTACCTGGACAAGCCCGAGGACGTGCATCAGTACACGATCGCCATGGACCAGCTGTGCATCTACAGCAGCACTCCAGACAAGACAGCCGTCATACTCCGCAAGATTGCCGCCGCCCTGTAGACCGCGGGGCCGGTCCCGAGTCACGCTCGCATTGCCCGAACGGCGCGCTCGTGTTCTCTCGGGAGGTGGACGATGCGGTGCGCGCCGAGGAGTCCGAGCCCGCGCGAGTGAGCGGGCTAACCCCCGGCTTGCGACCGCGACGATCTACGGCACGCTCGAACCCAGTATGCGTCCGACGCCGCAGTACTCGTCCACCTCCGCGGGCGGACCAGCGGGGTTGGGGTCGGGCCGCCACAGTGGGCTCGAGACCACGCCGGGCTCGACGAGTTCGAGGCCGGCGAGGAAACCGGCGATCTGCTCGGGGGTGCGGAGCTGGTAGCCGTACCCGATGTCTTCGCTGAGGGCCTGCTGGGTCTTTGCTTCCTGTTCGCTCATGACGACGCGGGTACCGTCCTGAACGGCGAGGTAGCTGCCAGAGGGCAATGCGTCCCGGAGTCGGCCCACAATGCGGTATGCCTCGTCGAGGTCAGCGACGTTCCCCATGACCCCCAGCAGCATGAGCGCAACCGGCTTGGTGAAGTCCAGGACATCGGCTGCACCCGCAAGAATCTTGTCGGGGTCGCGTACGTCGGCCTCGATATAGGCGGTGGCGCCCTCCGGGGTGCTGGTCAGCAACGCGCGGGCGTGTACCAGTACGAGGGGATCATTGTCGATGTAGACAATGCGGGACCCAGGTGCGATCCGCTGCGCGACCTCGTGTGTGTTGTCAGCGGTCGGCAGACCGGTGCCGATGTCCAGGAACTGTCGGATGCCCGCCTCGCCGGCCAGATACCGGACAGCGCGGCCGAGAAAGGCTCGGGCCGCGCGGGCCACCTCAATTATTTCGGGGTAGGACTCGTAAACCTGCTCAGCGAACTCGCGGTCGGCGGGATAGTAGTCCTTGCCGCCAAGAAAATAGTTCCAGACCCGCGCCGAGTGTGGCTTGGCGATGTCCAGCATGGGTGGCGGGCCGTCGTTCACCGGGTCACTCCTCGCAGGCGGTGGCCAGCGTTGTCATGGTGGCTGTCCTAGGCATCACACTACAAGATCACATGTGCCCGGCCGCGCTGGGTATCATTGATCTCCCTTCGGGCAGCTCGCAGCAACTCGGCGTGTACGCTGTGTGTCCGCCGATGTGTGCACCGCCTTGCAGCGGAACCGGAGGGCGCGACAAACGGTGGCCACGCCCTCACCTCCCCGCCTCCGGGGTCGTCACGGTCCTGTCAGCCCAGGGAGATCGACTTGTCGAGGAACTCGTTGGTCGCCAAGTCCGACGGCGCCAGCCCTGGTTTCGGCTCGGTGCCCTTGGCCTCGAAGACCGGTGTCAGCTGGCCGATCAGCTTCTGTACTCGGGCGGTGTCGAAGCTGCCCAGTACCCCGTCTTTTCCGTTGGCGATCAGGCCGAGGCTCTTCTGCTTGGCGTTGCCGTCCGCGAGCAGACCTGGGGACAAGGTGAACCCGCTCGTGTTCAATGTCGCGACGGCCCGCAGCAGGAGCTGGTTGGTGGGGCCGGGGTCGGTGACGTAATCACGCTGTGCCTGTTGGAACAGGGGCACGAGCTTGCCGAGGCAGGAGCGGTTGGCTGTCAGCTTGTCCGCTGGGACGGCGAGCGAGGGCAGGTACACCGGGTACTCGTCGCCCAGGAGAAGGTACTTCACCGGCTTGCCCCACGCCTTCACGTCATGTTGGAGCCGGTAGGGCTCGTTGGTGATGAACGCCTGCTGCACGATCTTCCCGTCCGCGGCGACGAAACGAGCAGGGTCGCCCTGGTAGGAGGTGTCGATCCGCGAGGAGTTCAGCAGCCCCTCCCGTTCAAAGACGTCCAGGTAGGCGGCCCCTGTGCTGGCCAGCACAGGGGCGTCCGCCCGGCCGATGTCGGCGATGCTGGTGAAGTTCCATGCCGGGTCACCCCAGATGAACGCCAGCGGGGACTTCTCGTACGACGCGAAGACCGCGACCGTCGGCTGGCTGCCGGAGTGCTGGACCGCCTCGTCCATGCCCACCACGCCGGCCAGGATGTCGTCGTCCTGGGCCATCAGCGAGGAGACCGGTTGGAAGCCCACGGCCGGGCCCCCGGCCCGGATCTCGAGCGTGACACCCGTGCCGCCGAGTTGCCCGAAAACCCGGTTCTTGCCCTTGTCGATCGTCGGGTTCGGCCCAAGGAGCTGATAGAGGAACCCGTCGTCGATCTCGGGCCACCAGCCCGCCTGGACGATGACCTGGTCTGGGCAGATCCCCTTCAGCGGCGTCGTGTACCTGGAGGAAGGCACATGCCCCGCGCCGGTCGAGGGCACGTCACCCGACGCGCCTCCGGAATCGGAGCATGCAGCCACGCCCAAGGCCAACGCGGCGGCGCACGCACCGGCGGCCAGCCTAGGACGGCGAACACGGGACGCGCGCACTAGCTCTCCTTCACGGGCAACAAAGCAGGTCCTGTGGGCGGCCGCGGCGTCGATTCACAGGCCGCCGCGACAAACAGGTGCGATGACGGGGCAGCCAGAACACGGCCGAGCGAGAGCGACGGGACGACGACCGCGGCGGGCCGAGGTCCCAGCCGCGGGGATTGGGTCAGCCACACCGGCGAAAAACAGACGCCGATGCCCCCGGGCCGGCGTGCAGCACATCCAGGCGGCGGCAGCGAGCGTTCTGTACCGCTTCACCACACCGGATCCCTCCCGTCTCCCTCGGCGGGAACGGCCTGCTGTCCAGTCCGAGCATCTCGTCCCGCTTCAGGATTCCATGCCCGGGATGCGGGCTACGAGGGGAGGCGCTAGGCCCACATGGAATGAGAGAGGCTCGACCCGTTCCGCCAGCGAGGACAGTTGGGAGCCGAAGGACGCGCCGAAGCAGTCCGGTCAGTGGGCATCGCGGGCTCCCATCAGGGCACAGCGGACGCTGCTGCCCCGGGTGGTGCCGCCGGCCAGCACCACACCTCGACCTCCGCCAACGGCGGTAGCGCCAGCACCCGTCCCTGATCGCCGACCTGCTGGTCGACCCCAAGCTCGCACGAGGAGCGGGCCGCCGTGCACGAGCTCACAGCCGAAGAGCGTCGGACGAAGCGTTGCCGAACGCGGCCCGAGCCCGCCACGACCGAGCGAAGCTGCCAAAGGCGCTGAAGTCCGGGCGTAGTGGCGGCCAAGGTGATCGGACGTGACATCGATCTTGCTGGACACGCCAAGGTCGTGCGGTTCCGTCGGGCGCTGGTTGACCCGCGGCGGTGTCTCCAGGAACCCGACCGCGAGCTCCCGGGGAGCTGCGCTACGCCACGCAGTAGGCCACGCAGTAGGCGGAGAAGTACAGCCGTGGTCACGTCAGCCGGCGGTAATGAGGCCGGCGTGAACCTCTGACGATCCGGTGCCGAGGCCCGCGATAGGCTGGTTGTTCGTGGCGAGGCGGCGTTCGTACGTGGCGCGGACCGCGGAGAGGCGGCACTAGGGCTGGCAACGCGCTGGTGTGCGGAACTGCTACTCAGTGGCGAGATTTCTTGAGACGAGCAGGACAGGGCTACCATGCCGATCAGATGTGGCACAGCGCTAGATCGCTCCAGGTTTCGGCCGGAAGGACCGCGGTGGTAACGATGGCGGGTTGCCCGCCCACCCCGGTCCGGGCACAGGGTGGGTCAGCGCGCCCCATGGTCGCTCGCTTGGCGACGATGAGAAGTCCGGTGGCGGCCGGTTCCGGGAGCCGAGCCTCAACGGACAGACCCGACCGGAACCCGGCGTGACTACCTGGAAGAAGCCGGACTCATCCGTGAGACCCGCCCCGACAGGTACCGCACTGTCGTTCCACCGCATCGGAAAAACCTTCCCGGATGGGACGCAGGCACTGCATGATGTGTCTCTGACCGTCGGTGATGGTGAGTTCGTGGCGGTGGTCGGGCCCTCAGGCTCGGGAAAGTCGACGCTGTTACGGATTGCCTCCGGTCTGACCGAACCGTCCGCCGGGTCGGTGGCGGTGGGATCGGAGCTTCCGGGATACGTCTTCCAGGACCCGACACTGCTGCCATGGCGGACCGTCGAGGCGAACGTCGGCCTGCTCGCCGAACTCGACGGTGTGCCGAAGGAGGAACGGCGCCGACTGGTGGCCGACGCGATATTGCTGGCCGGGTTGACAGGATTCGAACGGCACCGACCGAGGGCGCTTTCCGGTGGCATGCGCATGCGGGTTTCGCTTGCTCGCGCGCTTACTGTACGCCCGTCGTTGTTCCTGTTCGACGAGCCGTTCGGCGCACTCGATGAGATTACCCGGGAACGCCTCGGGAACGAGTTGCTACGGCTGTACCTGCGGGAGCAGTTCGCCGGGTTGTTCGTCACGCACTCCGTCGTGGAAGCGGTTCGACTCGCCCGCCGAGTCACCGTTCTTTCTGCCCGGCCGGGCCGGGTCCTCGCCGAGATCGAGGTGCCGTTCGACTACCCGCGGGGCGGCGGGTTGCAGTTCGACACGGCGTTCGGCCGCGTCGCGCGGTCCGTCTCCGACGCGTTGCGAGAGTCGTTCACGTGACCGCCGTCGACGGTTCAAGCCCAGTAGAGATAGCGCCCCCCGTGAAGCCCTCCCCGCGGGCGCTCCCCCGGCTGGCCCGGGTCGGCAGTATGGTGCTACCCCCGTTCGCTGTCTTCGTAGCCGTGATCGGTGTCTGGTACCTGGTCACCTACGCCTTCCTCGCCCCCCGCCGACGGTTTCTGCTACCGCCCCCGCATCAAGTGGTGACCGATGGCTTCCTGGACCGAACCATCCGCGACGAGATCCTTTCCGCGCTGGGTGGGACCGCAAAGGTCGCGCTCGTTGGCCTGGGTGTAGCGGCGGCACTGGGCGTAGCCTTCGCTATCCTAATGAATTGGGCGCGCTGGGTCGAACGTTCGTTTTACCCGTGGGCCGTGGTACTCCAGACCATCCCCATCCTGGCGATCGTCCCACTGATCGGATTCTGGCTCGGCTACGGATTCTGGTCCAGGACCGTCGTGTGCATCCTGATCGCCATCTTCCCCATCACTACAAACACGCTTTTCGGTCTCCAGTCCGTCGACTCCAGCCACCATGATCTTTTCACCCTCCGCCACGCCAGAAGATGGCGACGACTCGTCCGGCTGGAACTCCCCAGCGCCCTTCCTGCCGTCTTTGCGGGGCTACGCATCTCCGCCGGCCTCTCAGTGATCGGCGCCATTGTCGGGGACTTCTTCTTCCGTCAGGGCGACCCAGGAATCGGCCGACTCATCGACGACTACACACATAGCCTGGACTCCGGACCGCTGTTCGCCACGGTCATCATCGCCTCCCTCTTCGGCCTCGTCGTATTCTGGTTTTTCGGCCTACTCGCGACACTGATCACCGGGCCGTGGCACGAAACCGGACAGCGCCCGCCACCATGACAACCGATCGTCAGGCGGCTCCCTCATCCGTCAACGAGGCGAATCGGGCACGGAAGCAGCTCGCCGGGACCCGCCCACTCACGCATCTTGCCTGTACCTCGCGTTCAGGCCCGCCGCGCGGCGAACCCGCCGGCTGACCTGGTCTCCATGACTGGCCCGAGGGTATCGGCTCGACCGCTCGTTGCCTTCCGAAGCGCCCCCGGTCAGACATTCCCGGTCACCGCCTTCGCCTTCGTCGCCTGCGGGACTGTCCCATCGGAGTGGTCACACGGCGGTGAACGGCAGGTTGGCGGGTCGGACTGGCGGTTCG
This sequence comes from Pseudofrankia coriaricola, assembly GCF_001854805.1. Taxonomy (GTDB): domain Bacteria; phylum Actinomycetota; class Actinomycetes; order Frankiales; family Frankiaceae; genus Pseudofrankia. The sequence continues at coordinate 458 of NZ_MBLO01000050.1, read as the reverse complement.
AGCCCGTGGCCCGGGGCGCGATCGAATCCCGCCGGCGAGGCTCGGGCTGGGCGGCTCCGGTGCGCCGGTGCGCCGGTGCGCCGGAGCCGCCCGACCAGTGGGTCGCAACGGGGCCAGATCGATGGCTGTCGCCGGGTCTGGCTGAACCTGTCAGCGGCGGTTCTTGGCGGCGTACATGGCCTGGTCGGCGCGGTGGAGCAGCTCCTCGGTGCTGGTGGCCGGGGAGCCGGCCTCGGCGACGGCGACGCCGATGCTGGCCTGGACGTCGCGTCGCCGCCCGTGCACCTGGAACCCCGGGCGCATCGCCTCCTGGATGCGCCACGCGGTGCTCTCGCCGGTCGCGCGCGGATCGTCGGACGGGTCATGCATCAGGACGGCGAACTCGTCGCCACCGAGGCGGGCGGTGAGGTCCTCCTGGCGGACGGCGCCGCGCAGCCGCCCGGCGACCGCGCGCAGCA
>NZ_MBLO01000049.1 GCF_001854805.1 Pseudofrankia coriaricola | reverse complement strand
CACCGGACCTGGTCACGACGGTCGAGAAGGCCCACGGCCGGATCGAGGCCCGCTCGCTGAAGGCACTGACCGTCACCACACCGAAACTCGTCGGCTTCTGGGGCACGAAACAGGTCGTCGAGCTGCGCCGGCGCACCCGGCGCAAGAAGACCGTCACCTCGAAACCGGCCCTGTCCGAGGAGGTGTTCTACCTGGTCACCAGCCTGCCCGCCGAACAGGCCCACCCACGGGACCTCGCGGCACGGGCACGCGGGCACTGGACGGTCGAAGCGGTCCACCACGTCCGCGACCGCGTCCTCGACGAGGACCGCCACACCGTCCGCACCGGCAACGCGCCCCTGGCCTGGGCGATCGCCCGCGACACCGCCATCAGCGCGCTACGCCTCACCGGCCACGACAGCATCGCCAAAGCCATGCGAGCCACCGCCCGCCAGCCCGAACGCGTCCTCCAGATCATCGGCCTGATCAGCGAAAAGGGACTTTGACGGCACCCTGGCCGCACAGGCCACCGCCGCGGTCTGCTCAGGAACCCGCGGCCACGGACGCGGCTGCATCGACATCGACCGACTCCTCCCGCAGCCAGGGTCAGGGCCAGCCGCGCCCCACCATCCTCCACGATCCACCATCCGACCGACCAAAGCCGCCAGCCGCAGCAACGCATCCACACTGATTATCGGCCCGCTCGCCCCAGCGCCGCCATTTTCAGATGCACTGTGCGTAGCCGATCTCGACCGGCCAGCGGGCGGGGTAGGCGCACGCCAGGTCGAGCATCGGCCACTGTTCGGGGTCGACCAGGTCGGTGACCAGGCAGAACAGCTCCGAGGTGGTCTCGCCGTCGGCGGTCGTGGAGTGCACGGTGTACTCGATGACCCGCACGGTCAGCGGCGGCCCGTCCGCGGCGCGGGCCGGTTTCAGCTCGGCGAGGTGGGTGCCGTCGTCGAGGACCTGGACCGGGGTGAGCGCGAAACTCGCCTTCGCCCGCCACAGGAAGTGCGCCCCGGTCGCGGCGAGGTCGGACGCGAGCCGGTGGGACAGGAAGTCGCGGTCCGCGAGCGTGATCATCCCCGGGGCCAAGTGGCACAGCAGGTCCCGGGCCAGTGGCTGCTCGCCGGTCGTCCACGGGCCGAACGACGCCCCGAGCAGCGCCTGGGTGCCGGCCTCGGCGGCGATGACCCAGCGGACCTTCGGGAACGGCGACGGCCCCGCGGCGTTCGACGGCCCGCCGAAGAAGGCCCGGTTGGCCTCCGTGTCCGGCACATTCGAGGTCGACCCGTCGATCTGGACAAGGCGGTGCCCGTGCAGGAACACCCCCGCCTGCCCGTCCACCCCGACCGGCCCCGCCGCGTGCTCGAACAGCATCCGCACCGGATCGGCCCCGACCCGCGCCCGCGCCTCGCCCAGCGACGGACCCGCCGGCAGCGACCACGACCGGTCCGCCGGCCGGCCCTCCACCAGCGCCGCCGCCCGCGACTGGAAGTGCAGCCCGTCGACCAGGCGCACCAGCACCTGCACATAGCCACGGTTCCGCCCCGGAACAGCCACAACGCCAGCACGAAGTACACCACCAGCCGCGACGGCAACAACCGACGCCGGACCTCCACCGTGTCCGTCTCTTCCAGCACCCGATCCACCAGCTCCGGCGGATACACCCGCGCCAGCACACCGCCCGGCGCAGCCGTCGCAGACCGCAGCTGATGGTTCGACAAGCAGGAACCCGCAACCATGAGGGAGCTCCAGAAGGCGAAACACGGCGCAGACCCCACGACGGGGTCCACACGATGCGCCGTGGACTGCTCGCCCTGGAGAACGCGCTGCTGCCCCTCATGCCAGCTAGGCCTTGGTCGTGCCCGCGGCCTGGGTGATCGCCTCCATCGACGTGCCCTCGTAACCGTGGTCGAGGAACAGCCGCAGCGCGTGCTCGCGCACGTCCAGGTCGAGGCGGGCCGCCTGCTCCCGGGTGGGCCGGCCACCGCGGTGCGGCCTCGTCTCAGCGGGCGACGTCATGACCATCAGTCTGGCAGAGGGACGCAACAACTAGACGCGGAAGTCTGGTTAAAACTAGACTGACCGGTGTAGTAAAAGCGTCGACGGCTGCGTGCCCGTCGCGCGAGGCGAGGAGGCGGCCCCGTCACCCCGGGCGCCGACCTCCACAGACCTCCCAGCACCCATCGCAGAAGAGGGGCGTCATGTCCGTGACTACCAGCCAGCAGGCCGGCCTGGCACCGGCGACCGTGGCGGCGCTCGACGCCCGGTTCCAGGAGCGCCGGGCACAGGTGCCGGTGCTCGCGCAGCGCGCGAAGGCCGAGGGCATCGAACAGATCCGCTCGGTCGAGGACATGGTCGGGCTGCTGTTCCCGCACACGACCTACAAGAGCTACCCGGAGTCGATCGTCTCGAAGGGGCGGTGGAAGCAGTTGCGCCGGTGGCTCGACTCGGTCTCGACCTACCGGGTCGACGTCGACGTGACGGGCGTCGAGGACCTCGACGGCTGGATCGCCCGGCTCGAGGAGCACGGCCACCTCGTCTCCAGCTCGTCGGGCACGTCCGGCAAGGCGTCGTTCCTCAACAAGACCGTCACCGACCGGGAGGCCTCCGGCCAGAACCTGCTCGACAGCCTGGCCTGGCTCGGCATGCCGCCGGCGAAGGTCTGGCACGTCGTCCCGGTCGGCCCGGACACGGGCATCAGCTCCGCGATGTACATCCGCGACGTCTTCCTGAACAACTACCGCCGCGACGACGCGCTCCCGCTGCCGGAATCGAAGCCGGTCACCGACCACCACAAGTACATGGCGCGTCTCGGCGCGATGCGCCGGGCGATCGCGGACGGCGCCGCCTCTCCGCAGGAGGTCGCCGCCTTCGAGACCGAGGGCGCGGCCAGGCAGGCCGACGTCGAGGAGCGGCTGCGGTACCTGGCCGAGCAGGTCATCGCCCACAAGGACGCGAACATCTTCTTCAACTCGATGTTCCCGATGCTCTACCGGCTCAACGAGATCCTGCGGGAGAAGGGTGTCGAGCCCGGCGACATCACCGGTGCCAACGGCCTTCAGGTCGCCGGCGGCCTGAAGGGCATGACCCTGCCGCCGGACTACCGCGAACGGATCTTCGAACTGCTCAACATCCAGCCGGGCCGCTTCCTGCACTACTACGCGATGCAGGAGGTCAACCTGCGCAGCGTGAAATGCCGCCAGGGGCGCTATCACGTGCCGCCGGGTCTGGTCCTGCTCGTGCTCGACAAGAACGGCGAGGCGCTCGCGCCGACCTCCGACGGCCAGGTCGAGGGCCGGGCCGCGTTCTTCGACTTTTCGGTCGACGGCCGCTGGGGCGGCACCATCAGCGGCGACAAGATCACCGCCGACCTGGGCGGCTGCCCGTGCGGCAAGGAAGGACCCACCGTCTTCGAGGACATCACCCGGTACAAGGACCTTCCGGACGGCGACAAGATCACCTGTGCCGGCACTATGGACGCCTACGTCCGCGGCTTCATCGACAACTGAGGGAGCGGCACATGACCATCACCGAACCCACCGCCGCCACGGTGTCTCCCTCGCCCGGCCTCGCGCCGTCCGGGCCGGCCAGGCCGAAGAAACTGAAGGTCCCGCACGTCATCCGCGGCAGGGTCGTCTGGGGCGAGGACGTCGAGTACGCCTCGCGCGACTTCGACGTCCCGTTCGTCACGTCGCGGATCAACTTCAACGAACTGATCACCCCACGCACCGAGCAGGGCCCCGCCTTCGACGTCTCGCTGACCGACATCATCGACTACCTGGTCGAGGTCGCCCAGCACCTGGAGCTCGGGCGCAACCCCTACCTGCAGGAGTCCCTCGAACTCACCGCGCAGGTCAGCCAGATGCCCCGGCGGATGATCGAGAACACCTTCCGCCGGCCCGGCCAGTTCCTCACCCGCCAGGCCATCCAGTTCCGTCTGGAGAAGACGTTCCGCGACCCCCGGGTCCTCGACGGCTGGGTCGAGCACACCGACCCGCACGGCCGCACGACCCGGGTCCGCGCCTTCCCACCGCGGCTCGTGCACATGCTCGCCGGCAACTCCCCGTCCGGCGCCATGACCTCCATCGCCGACGCGGCACTGGTCAAGGCCATCAACGTGTTCAAGCTGCCGTCGGCCGACCCGTTCACCACCGTCGCCGTGCTGCGCACGATGGCCGACCTCGACCCGCAGCACCCGGTGCTGCGCTCCATGTCGGCGGTGTACTGGCGCGGCGGCGACGCCAAGGTGGAGAACGTCCTCTACCGGGCCCAGTACTTCGACAAAATCATCGGCTGGGGTGGCGGCGCCGCGATCAACAACGTCATCAAGTACACCGGGCCGGGCTTCCACCTGGTCGCCTTCGACCCGAAGGTCTCCATGGCGATCATCGGGCGGGAGGCGCTCGCCGACGAGGCGACCATGCGCGAGGTCGCCGAACTCGCCGCGACCGACTCGACAGTCTTCAACCAGGACGCCTGCCTCGCCGCCCGGCACATCGCCGTCGAGTGCGACCTCGACGACGACGAGCAGCTGGCGCGCCTCGACCGGTTCTGCGCGCTGCTGCGCGAACGGCTGAACGTCGACCGCGAGTTCGCCAGCGCCGTCGGCCCCTCCACCCCGAGCGACATCCGCGAGGCCGTCGAGGGCATGCGGTTCCTCGAGCCGGACTACCGGATCTGGGGGGAGTACGACGGCTCCGGCCTCGTCGTCCGCTCCCCCGAGCTGGTCGATTTCCACCCGACGAACAAGACCGTCAACGTCGTCCCGGTCGCCTCCCTGCGGGAGGCGACGCAGTTCGCGAACGTGGCGACGCAGACCGTCGGCGTCTACCCTCCGGAACGCAAGGCCGAGATTCGCGACCTGCTCGCCACGGCGGGCGTGCAGCGGGTCGTCAGGCTCGGCAGCGCCATGACCGGTACCATGGGTAACCCGCACGACGGCATGTACCCGCTGCACCGGTTCGTCAACTGGGTGGCCGATGACGACGCCTAGCGCGACGCCGAACGGCTCCAGCGCCGAGGCCGGTTCCGAAACCACGGCCAGGGCTGGGGCTCGGGCTCACTCGGATCCGGCGGCCCCGGCGAAGGGGGTGCCGTCAGCCGCGGCGGTGCCGCCGCCTGCCTGGGTGCACGGGGACGCCACGACGCTGCGCCAACGGGTGCTCGGCCGCTCCGGCATCCGGGTCAGCGAGCTGGCCCTCGGCACCATGACATTCGGCACCCGGGCCGGCTGGGGATCGCAGGAGCGCGTCTGCCGCGAGATCTACGCCGCCTTCCGAGAGGCCGGCGGGAACTTCGTGGACACGGCGAACAACTACGCCGCCGGCGAGAGCGAACAGATCGTCGGCCGGCTCGTCGCGGGCGAACGCGACGAGGTCGTCGTCGCCTCGAAGTTCACGCTGCCGACCGACCCCGCCGACCCGAACTCGGGCGGCTCTGGCCGCAAGGCCCTGCGGCGCACGGTCGAGACCACGCTGCGCCGCCTCGGCACCGACCACCTCGACCTGCTCTGGACGCACGCCTGGGACCGCAACACCCCGGTCGAGGAGACGCTGCGCGCGCTCGACGACCTGGTCCGCGCGGGCAAGGTGCTCGCCATCGGGGTGAGCAACATGCCCGCCTGGGTGGTGTCGCGGGCGGCGACGGTCGCGTCGCTGCGCGGCTGGACGCCACTCGCCGCGGTGCAGGTGGAGTACTCACTGCTCGCGCGGACGGCCGACCGGGACCTGCTGCCGATGGCCGACGCGCTCGGCCTGGCGGTGGCGGCCTGGAGCCCGCTCGCCCGCGGCCGCCTCGCCAGGCGGGCGCCGGACGGCGACGCGGTGCCGGCCGCGCAGGCACGGGCCGCCGAGGCGCTGGGCAAGGTGGCCGCCGAGCTGGACACGACGCCGGCGCGGGTGGCGATCGCGTGGGTCAGAGCCCACGGCCTCCTCCCGGTCCTCGGCGCGAGCAGCGCGCGGCAGCTGCGCGACGGCCTCGGCGCCGCGCGCCTTGCTCTGTCCCCGGCGCAGCTCGCCGCCCTCGACGCGGCCACCGCGATCCGCCTCGGCTACCCCCACGAGTTCCTCCGCGACCGCTGCCCCACTCTCGCCTCCATAGCGGTCCAGCCGGAGTGAGTCGTCGGCGCGGGTCTGGTACGAGGTCATCCCGCCCGCGCCGACGCTGAGCCGACCGCGAGGTCAGTTAGTGGTTCCTGCGACGTCATTGGTTGGTGATGTTCCGGCCGCCGAGCATTCCGACGTCGATGTCGCTGTCTTCTCGAAATAGGGAGTACGACTGTGGACTATGCGCTTGAGGCCGCGTATGCGTTGCGCCGGGCCACGTTGGGCGACGACTACGTTGATCGACAGATCGGTGAGACCGAGCCGATCGCGCAGGAGTTCCAGGATCACATCACCCGCCAGGCCTGGGGCGTGTGGACCCGGGGCGGCGAGCTGTCTACCAGGGACCGCAGCCTGCTGGTGCTGGCGATGACCGCGGCGCTGGGCCGGCTGGAGGAGTTCCGGCTGCATGCCAGTGCCCAGGCACGCACCGGGGTGTCCGACGCCGAACTCGACGAGTTGCTCTTCCAGGTCGCGGCCTACTGCGGCGCCCCCGCGGCAATCTCCGCCCGCCGCGTCCTTCGCGGGGTGCGCGCGGCACGTGCCGCCGAGGCCCCCGCCGGGCCAAACCGCCAGTCGACGCCCACCAGGGCGGTCTGACAAGTGGCCACCCCCGTCGTTGGCTTCATCGGGCTCGGCAACATGGGCGGCGCGCTCGCGGGCAATCTCGTCGCATACGGCTTCGACGTCGTCTCTTTCGACGTGGCCGGCCCAGATCGAGCGCCGCAGGGCTCTCGCATCGCCGTCGATGTCGCCGACGTGGCCCGCGAGGCCGACGTCGTCGTGCTCAGCCTGCCTGATGGCGCCGTCTGTGAGGAGGTCGCCGCCGGGCTTGCCAGTGTCGTCGATCGCCGTCTCCGCCACGTGATTGACACTTCGACGATCGGTGTCACCGCTGCGGGCCGCATCGCCGAGTTGCTTGCCGCGGCAGGCATCGACTATGTCGACGCGCCAGTCTCTGGTGGTGTTGCTGGCGCGAAGGCCCGGCGGCTCGCTGTCATGTACGCCGGCTCGGACATGGCGGTGGCCGCCGTACGACCGGTCCTGGCCGGACTGTCAGACAAGATCCGCCGGGTCGGTGACCGGCCGGGGCTGGGCCAAGCGCTCAAGCTGGCGAACAACTTCCTCGCCGCCACGGCGCTGGCGGCAACCAGCGAGGCCGTCACGTTCGGCGTCCGAGCAGGTCTCGACATGAAGACCATGATCGAGGTCCTCAACACCTCCAGCGGCCGCAACGGCGCCACGGACGACAAGTTCCCAAGTGAGGTCCTCACTGGCCGCTACGGCTCCGGCTTCGCCAACACCCTCATGGCCAAGGATGTCCGCCTCTACTTGGCCGAGGTCCACAACGCCGCTACTCCAGACGCCGTCGGGCGGGTGACCTCCGATCTGTGGCAGCGCTTTGCCGCCACCGAACCGAACGTCGATTTCACCCGCATCTATCCGTTCATCGAAGCGGGCAGCGCGGGGGACGCGGCGAACAGTAGACCCACGCCGAGAACGAAGGGTTGATCGCCGCGTCGCCTGTCGCTGCTCTGGCCGCCGGCTGTGCAGCGCTGGACGACGACCGAGATCGTGGCGGTCTGTCCGGACCGCCTGCGGCAGAGGTCATTGACCCGCCCCGACGGTCGGGGTGAGCTCTGTCGGGATACCACTCCGGGCTCCCCCGCCCGGCATGACAATCTTGTCTGGTGCCGACAATGATCGTGGCAGGACAGCGTGATGTCGTCCGGTCGCGGTCTGGTGCCTGTCCCAGCTACCGGGTGGGGCGACGGAGATCGATTTGGTGTCGAGGAAACCTTCGATGCCTTCCTTGCCGAGTTCGCGGCCGATGCCGCTGGCCGTGACGCCGCCGAAGGGCGCGGCGGGGTCCATGCTGTAGGCCTCGTTGACGCCGAAGGTGCCGCTGCGTACGCCGCGGGCGACGGCCAGGCCGCGGTCGACGTCGGTGGTACACACGGAGCCGGACAGGCCATAGTCGGACTCGTTCGCGATGCGGATGGCGTCGTTCTGGTCGGTGTAGGGGATGACGGACAGGACCGGCCGAAGATCTCTTCCTGGGCGATGCGCATCGTGTTGTCGACGTCGGCGAACAGCGTCGGGCGGACGTACCAGCCACGGTCGACGCCCTGGGGCAGGTCGGTGCCGCCGGTGACGAGGCGGGCGCCTTCCTTCTGGCCGATCTCGATGTAGCCGCGGACCCGGTCCTACTGGCGCTGGGCGACCAGCGGGCCGACCACGGTGTTGGGGTCGGTGGGGTCGCCGGTGGGCAGCGTCTCGACCATGGCGGCCAGCGCGTCGACGTATTCGGCGTAGCGGGAGCGGGGGACCAGCACCCGGGTCTGGGCGACGCAGGCCTGGCCGCTGTTCATCAGGCCGGCGACCTCGATGCCCGCCGCCACCGCGGCCGGGTCGGCGTCGTCGAGCACGACCGCCGCGGACTTGCCGCCGAGCTCCAGGCTGACCCGCTTGAGGTTCGCCCCGCAGGAGGCGGCGACCTTGCGGCCGGCGGCGGTGGACCCGGTGAACGAGACCTTGTCGATGCCTGGGTGGGCGCCGAGGTACTCGCCGGCCTCGCGGCCGGCGGGCAGGATGCTGACCACACCCAGCGGGATCTCGGCCTGTTCCAGCAGGCCCGCGAGCCAGTAGGCGTCCAGCGGGGTCTCCGGGGACGGCTTGAGCACGATCGAGCAGCCCGCGAGCAGCGCGGGCACGAGCTTGCCGAGCGGGACGGCCTCTGTAAACACTCTGAAATGGGCGGCCATTCGGTACCCGGTCGACCGACGCAGAGGGCGACTGGAGGGGGTGGCAATCGACAGAGATCAGTTAGTCCAGGTCGAGATTGCAGGCCATGCCTCCTCTTGCGTCGAGGCCGGGCCTGCGGGACGGGCGTGCTAACGGAACTCACTGATAGCGATGTGCAAGACCTACTGCCGCGCGCGGATGCGCCCGCTGCCTCGCTCAAGGCCAAGGGCGCTCTGTCTGAAGCCGCCGTTAGCCTCGATCTTTCACGTCTCGGTGGTGGATGAGCGCGGGGTGCCTTCCCGACGTTGTTGATGTTGAGTTGTGGGCCTCGGCTGGTTCGGGTCGTGGCCGGGTGCCCCGTTGTCGCGCGGGGTGGGCGCCCGGTCCACGTCCGGGTGGGGTCCTTCGGGTCGGTGGGTCGGGGAGGTCGGTGGCCCCGGCTATCCGGGGGTGGGCAGGGCGCGTAGCCGGTTGATCGCGGCGATGGCCAGTGGTGCCCAGGGGTGGTGCGTGGGCAGGTGTAGCACGGTGCGCCGCGCGTGGCGGGCGAGCCGGCCGGCGAGCCAGAACAGCCGGTGGCGCAGCCGTTTCGGTTCCCATCGCCGCGCGTCGCCCTCGGCGAGGGCGAGCATCTGCGCCCAGGCGATCAGTGTGCAGGCGAGCGCGACGATCGCGCACCAGATCTGGTTGGCGGCGAAGTCGTGCAGCGGGCAGGTTCCTCAGGCCGGTGTCCTTGGCGCCGCGGATGCGGTCCTCGAAGAGCAAGCCGCACTGCACGCATAAATTCTTCGGGAGTGGAGGGAATGAGCGCTCCCGTGATCGGGGTAGACGCCCTGTTGGCGCTGGTAGCGGCCGTCCGACGGCTGCGGGATGCGCAGATCGACGAAGAAAATGACGAAGAACCGGGAGGTTTGTTGCGATGTCAGGAAACACAGCTGTCCCCCCGGGGTGGCGGGCCCGGCGGTTGTCGTCCCACCGTGGGGGGCGTTCCCGGAGGTGAACCGGCTGGCCGTGCGGCGCCTGCTGGGCCTGCTGGTCGAGCGGGCGGTGGCAGGGTCGGCACCGACGAGCGGCGGGAGCGGGGGTGAGCGGGGTGAGCACGGCGGCCCTGCCGTGGGAGCGGGTGCACGGCAAGGTGCAGCCGCGGCACTGTGATCTTCTCGCGGCGGTGTATGTCCGCCAGTCCACCCTCGCGCAGGTCGAGCGCAACACCGAGTCGACCCGGGTGCAGTACGGGCTGGCCGAGCGGGCGGTGGCGCTGGGGTGGGACCGGTCGCGGGTACTGGTCATCGACGACGATTTGGGGTGCTCGGCGTCGGGGGTGGCCGACCGGCCGGGGTTCGCCCGGCTGGTCGCCGAGGTCGGGTTGGGCCACGTCGGCATCGTGGTGGGCGCGGAGATGTCCCGGCTGGCCCGCGGCGGCCGGGAGTGGCACCAGCTGCTCGAGCTGTGCGCTCTGTCGGGGACGCTGCTGGCTGATACGGACGGGGTCTACGACCCCAACGACCACAACGACCACAACGACCGACTGCTGCTGGGGCTGAAGGGGACGATCAGCCAGGCCGAGCTCTACCTGATCCGGCAGCGGATGTCGTCCGGGCGGGTGAACAAGGCCCGGCGCGGGGAACTGGCGCTGGAGCTGCCGGCCGGGTATGTGCGCCGCCTCTCGGGGGAGGTGGTGCTCGACCCCGACGAGCAGGTCCAGGCCGTGGTGCGCCTGGTGTTCGAGCTGTTCGAGCGGCTCGGCACGGTGAACGCGGTGCTGGCCTACCTGGCCGACAACCACATCCAGGTCGGGGGGCGTCTGCACCACGGGCCCCGGCGCGGGGAGCTGACCTGGCGCCGGCCCAGCCGGGCCGGGATCCAGAACATGCTCCACCACCCGGCCTACGCTGGTATCTATGCCTACGGCCGCACCGGCCTGGACCCCCGGCGGCGGCAGGCCGGGCGGCCGGACACCGGGCGGGTACGCCAGCCCCGCGAGGACTGGGTGGCCTACCTGCCCGGGGTGCTGCCGTCCTACATCAGCGTCGAGCAGTACGAGCGGAACATGCAGCGATTGGACGCCAACCGGTCCTGGGCGCGCAGCATGGGCGCGGCGCGTAACGGCCCGGCCCTGCTGAGCGGGCTGGTGGTCTGCGCCCGCTGCGGCAGGAAGATGGCGGCGCACTACCGGCGGGGGCCGGGCAGCAGGCAGCAGCCGGTCTACGTCTGCTCCCGCGACAAGATCGAATATGGTGCCGAGCGGTGCCAGCAGCTGGCCGGCGGCTGCGTGGACGCCTACGTCACCGCGCTGCTGCTGGCAGCCGTGGCCCCGGCCGCACTCGAGGTCTCCCTGGCGGCGGCCGAGCAGGTCGAGGCGCAGCGGGCGCAGGTGGACCGGATCTGGCGGCAGCGCCTGGAGCGGGCTGACTACGTCGCCGACCGGGCCCGCCGCCAGTACCAGCTGGCCGAGCCGGAGAACCGGCTGGTCGTGCGCCAGCTGGAGAGGGACTGGGAGGCTGCGCTGGCCGAGCGCCAACGCCTGGGTGAGGAGTACGACCGCTTCGCCGCGGCCCGCCCGCGCACCCTCACCGCAGCCGAACGCGAGCACATCCGCGCCCTGGCCGCCGACATCCCCGCGCTGTGGCACGCGCCCACCACCGCCGACGCCGACCGCAAACAGCTGCTGCGCCTGCTCGTCGAGCAGGTCCGCGTGGAGGTCCTCGATACCAGCGAGAAGGTGAAGGTGCAGGTGACCTGGGCCGGGGGCCACCGCAGCGACGGCGAGGTGGTGCGGCCGGTGGCCCGCCTGACCCAGCTCAGCTACTACCCGCAGCTGGCCGCGCGGGTCCGCGAGCTCGCGGCCGCCGGGCAGAACGCCACCCAGATCGCCGACTGCCTGAACCGGGAGGGCTTCCGCCCGCCCAAGAGGCGGGCCTGCTTCGGACCGCAGGCAGTCCGCGACCTGATGGGCACCCTCGGCCTGACCGAACCAGCCACCCAGCGCCACACCAGCCCGCCGCTGGGCGAGCACAAGTGGTGGCTGGCCGACCTCGCCCGCGAACTCGACATGCCCCAGGTCACCCTCTACACCTGGATCGGCCGCGGCTGGGTGGACGCCCACCGCCACCCCGACGCCCCCCGCAGATGGGTCCTGCACGCCGACCCCGCCGAGGTCGAACGGCTCCGCGCCCTGCACCTGATGCCCAACGGGGGACACACCCGCCGGCCCTGGCTGGCCAACCAGCAGGCCACCACGAACACCGACATGAACACAGAACCGGAAGGAAACACCCACGATGCCAGCGAGTCGCAGTTATAACAGCACTGCGGCTTGCTCCTCTCGCAGCGGGCCCGGCGGCGGTGACGCAGCTCCAACGCGGCGAGCTGGCCGCGGCGGCTGTTGGTAGCGAACGCGGTGATCCGGTTGCCGTCAACGTCGGTGATCCGCAGCTGCGCGCCGGGGTGTGGCCGTTCCTTGCGCACGATCACCCGCATCCCCGGCGGCCAGCCGGACAGGTCGAGCAGGCCGGTGAGCTCCGCGATCCAGGCTCCGGGCCGGGGCAGGCCGTCGGCGTCGTAGGCCGCAGTCCACGCCGCGGTCGGCAGCTTCATGATGATCTCGGCGTGGTCATCGGTAAGGGTGAACCCGACCGAGTACGACAGCCGGCGGCCGTGTAGCCAGGTGAGGAAGTCGTGCGTGCCGCCGGCGCCGTCGGTGCGGACCAGCACCGAACGGCCCCGGCGCAGCCGCCGCGACAGCCCGGCGAGTGCGTCTTTGGCCACGGTGATGTGGTCGGCGGCCGTATTCGACCCGGCGTTCCCGCGGCGCAGCAGCACCGCCGCCGGCTCCCCGGTGCCGTCGGGGCCGTGGTCGACGAACCCGAACAGCGGGTGGAACCCGAAACCCCGTTTGAACGTCGGCGCGGCCTGTTCCTTCTCCGAGTGCGCGGTGACCAGGGTCGCGTCCAAGTCCACGACCAGCGGGTCGGCGACGCTGGCCGCGTGGCCTGGAGCGTGCACCCCGGCGAGCGTCCAGACCCGTTCCCGCGCGCCCGCCAACGCTCGGAACACCGCCGCCAGCACCTTCTCGACGTCGGCCGCGAGCCGGTCGACCGTCCGTGACACCGTCGGGTCCGAGGCCACCAGCCCGAACAGCTCCGGCTCCACCCGCAGCAACGCGACGTCGGCGAGGCAGTCACCGCCCAGCGCGAGACTGACCGCCAGATCCGTCAGCACCTTCGCCGGGTCGTGCACCGCCGTCGGCGCCCGCCACGGCGCCAAAGCCTCCGACAACGCCGCACCCAGCCCGGACACCCGGACCGTCTCCGTCAGCAACACCCCACCCGCCGACGACACGACACCGCGCCCAGCGGCATCGACGCAGACAGACGGATACACACCGGTAGGCTTCACCGCGAAGGTGCTCCTTGGTACGGGATCGATCAGGCCCTCAGCAAGCCCAATCCTCCCAGCTCAGGGGCACTTTCCTATTTCCAGCCACCCAACAGACGATCACCCCGGTGAAAGCCCGAGGTTAGGCGACAGCTTCTTCACCGACGAGGGTAGTGCGGTGCATCAGGCGGCGAGACGCGGCCGTATACGGCTGGGCGCGGTGCAGGATGCCGGTGTTGTCCCAGATCACCAGGTCGCCGTCGTGCCAGTGGTGACGCAGCGAGAACTCCGGCTGGGTCGCCCACGCGAGCAGCCGGTCCAGCAGCGCGCGGCTCTCCTCGGCCGCCAGGCCAACCACATGATCGGCCGTCGCGCCGACCAGCAGCGACTTGCGTCCGCTGCGCCGGGTCCACACCAGCGGATGCTCCCGCGACGGCACCTTGTCCCACGCGGCCCGCATCTTCGCCGACGCGTCCGGGTTGGACAGCCGCTGGGTGGCCGCGAAGCTGTGCACCACCCGCAGCTCGGCCAACGTGGCCCTCTCCTGCGCGGACAGCGCCTCGTAGGCGGCGTAGAGGTTGGCGAACTCGGTGTCCCCACCCTCGGTCGCGACCTCCAGCGCGGTCAGCAACGTCGCCTTCTGCGGCACCAGGTCGTTCGCCCCGTCGATATGCCAGAAGAACGTACCCGCCCGGTACGCCGCCAGCGTGCTCTGCGCCGGGTCCAGCGAGATCGTCGACACCTCCGGGAAGTCCTCCTCTCCGCCCATCGGCGCGACGATCACCTCACCGAGCATCCGGGACAGCGCCACCAGGTCGGCGTCACCGATCCGCGCCTCGCGGTAGATCACGACACCGTACTCGTCGAGGTACTCGCGCACCTCGGCGGCGACCTGCGGAGTCGCCAGCTCCGGCCCACTACGGCCCGAGATCTCGACGCCGACCCCCCGACTCACCGGAGTGACAGACACGGCCATGGCTCTCTCCCGCTTCTCCAACAAACACGATCCACAACGGCATGATCGACCCAATGGCCGCCGACGGACGCCATCTCCCTGCCGGCGCCACGGCAAGTACCCAAACCGGATCCACGCCGGATCGGCACGTAGATGGATGTCGATCTGCCGTCCTTGAGCAGGTCATCCCGGCGCCTGCCCCGCGCCTCGGGCGCCAGAGTGCCACAACCATACCGACGGGTCTAGTTCTGGCGCACCAGCTCGCCAAGGCAGGCCGGCGGCGTCAGGCGAGCACAGCGACCGGACCAGGCCGAGATCGCCCTCCGGCGGAGGAACAGGCGAGGGCCACCCGCGGGTAGCCGGGATGCCCGCCACCAGGCAACCCAATCCGCGCAGCCAACTGGCCGCCAACCGCCGTCGACCGCGCCAGACCGGACGCGTGTCGGCACCACGAGCAGGAGATTATCGACAAAACTAGACCTAGTGGTATAGTTCTGGACGCCGAGGTCGCTGGTCCGCCGGCTGGCACCTCGTAGGAAGGCTGACGGGCCCGTGCCGGGCCGCCTCGCCGACAGCCTTGGACATCCACCAAGGCAGGTCCTTCTATGCCACCCCACCCAGCAATCGCCATCCCGTCCGGCGCTGAGGGCAGCAGGCCGTTCGCATGGGCACGACGCCCACCGGACAGCGGACCCGAGCGACGCACCTGCCTCCCCGCCGCAGCAAGCTGACCGCCGCCATGGCCGCGACGACCAAGACCGGCGTCGACCTCCTCTTGCCTACACGCGGACGCGCTTGTCCACGCGTCGGCCGCCTGGGCTTTCCGCCGATCTTCGAGCCGAAAAAACAGCGGCCGACCCGCACGAACCGACCCGGTCTCCGGTATTCCGGTCCCGCCTGGCGCACGCTCCTCGTGCGCGGATACCCACTCAGTCTATTGGTTCACGGAACAACCTTCACCGCTGCCGGGAAACAACATCCGACTAGCAGGTCCACTTGGAGGATGCATTGGGCGCCAACAGTCCTGCCTACTGGGACCCTTATGACGGTAGTTTCAATACGGATCCCTACCCGGTCTTTAACCAGATGCGGGAGGAGGCCCCGGTCTACTACAACGAGAAGTACAACTTCTATGCGCTCAGCCGGTATGCGGACTGCGAGCGCGGCCTGCCGGACTGGCAGACCTTCCAGAACTCCCGGGGCAACATCCTCGACATCATCCAGTCTGGTATGGAGATCCCGCCTGGCACTTTGATCTTCGAAGACCCACCCATGCACGACATCCACCGCAAGCTGCTCGTCAGGGTCTTCACCCCTCGCCGGATAGGCGAACTCGAGCCGCGGGTTCGGGAGTTCTGCGCGCGCATTCTCGACCCGTTGGCCGGAGTCACCGACTTTGACCTGATCGCGGCCTTGGGCGCGGAGATGCCGATGCGGGTCATCGGCATGCTCCTCGGCATTCCGGAGGCCGACCAGGCGGGTATCCGCGACCTCACGGACGAGAAGCTGCGCACCGAGTCCGGCGGGCGGATGGACCTCTCGGAGGGCGTGATGATCGACAGCGGAGTCTTCGCCGACTACATCGACTGGCGACGCGACCACCCGTCGAACGACCTCATGACTGACCTGCTGAACGCCGAGTTCACCGACGAGAACGGCGTGGTCCGGACGCTGACGCGAGACGAGGTGCTGACCTACGTCACGGTCGTCGCCGGTGCCGGGAACGAGACGACCGGCCGGCTGGTCGGCTGGATCGGAGCTCTCCTCGCCCGGAATCCCGACGCGCGACGCGAGCTCGCCGCCAACCCGAACCTGATCCCCAACGCGATCGAGGAGATCCTTCGCTACGAGCCGCCCGGCCCGTTCATGGCCCGCTACACCGCCACGGACGTCGAGTTCCACGGGCAGACGATTCCCGCTGGAAGCGCCACGATGTTCATGCTGGCCGCCGCAAACCGTGACCCGCGCCGATATACCGACCCGGATCGTTTCGACATCCACCGGAAGATCGGCCAGTTGATGACCTTCGGGCTCGGTGGTCACTACTGCCTGGGCGCGGCGCTCGCCCGCCTGGAGGGACGAGTCGCGCTGGATGAGTTGTTGCGTCGCTTCCCCGACTGGGACGTCGACTGGTCGGGCGCGAAGCTCGCGCAGACGTCGTCCGTCCGGGGCTGGGAAACCCTGCCGCTCGTCGTCGGGTAGCCGGCCCGGGCGACGTCGGCGGGCGGGCACAGACGCTGGTCGGGAGTAGAGCGACCAGGTTGAAGAGGAGGACGCATGGGACAGTTGGACGGTAAGACGGCCGTCATCACCGGAGCCGGCTCCGGAATGGGGAGGGAGGCCACGAGGCTCTTCGTGCGCGAAGGAGCGAGGGTGTTAGCCGCGGACATCAGCGAACGGGAGAAGGAGACGGCGGCCGAACTGGGCGACGCGGTCGTACCGTTTCACTGCGACGTGTCCCTCGAGTCCGATGTCGAGACGATGTTCCAGGCCGCCCTCGCGGAGTTCGGCGCCCTGAGCGCCGTACTCAACGTCGCCGGCGTCGGGGGCGCGCAGCCGCTCGCCGAGATCACCATGGCCGAGTACGACCGGATCATGGACGTGGACCTGCGCGGCGTGCTGCTGGGCACCAAGCACGCCATCAGGGCGATGCTCCCCACCGGCGGCGGCTCCATCATCAACTGGTCCTCGACGGGCAGCATCAACGCTTCCCAGCGACAGGTAAGCGCCTACTCGGCCGCGAAGGCAGGGGTGAACGCCTTCACCAAGGCCGCCGCCGTGGAGTACGGACCAAAGGGGATCCGCGCCAACGCGATCTGTCCCGGCTTCATCGTGACCGAGCTGTCGGCCGAGGCCGTCGAGAGGTTCCCCCAGCTGGTGGCGAGCTCGCCGATGCGGCGCGCCGGCCGGCCGGAGGAGGTGGCGGAGCTCGCGCTCTTCCTCGCCTCCGATCGTGCCAGCTTCATCAACGGCGCGATCATCCCGATCGACGGTGGCACGACCGCATCGCTCCCGTGAACCATCCGCCCTGCGCCGCCGTCGCGAACCGTCCGGCAGGCCGGCCCACGGATCTCGTCCGATTCGCCCAGGCGGACGATGCGTCGGAGCAGGGACCCACCAGATGCCGCGGGTCGGGTCACGGCGGCGCAGGGCGGGAGGCTGTGCGCACAGCGAAGGTCTGAAGGGATACCGTCAGCGGGACAAGACGGACGGCGCGGGCGCTGACCTGCGTGGACGTCCTGGCCGTCCCGCGGGCACGGCGGCCAGCCGGACCGCCCCCGTCTCAGTTTGGCTGACACTTTTCATTGACACTCGCCAGCGAGCGCGGTAGAAAGATCTCATGCTGGAGGAGCGGACCAAGCCACACGCTCGCGAGGCGCAGCGGCTCGAGACGCGCCAGCGGGTGTTCGACGCAGCCATTGCCGAGTACAAGCGTTCTGGTATGGCCGAAGCGGACATTGGCGCCATCGCCACGGCGGCGGGGGTGGCGCGGGGCACCTTCTACTTTCATTTCCCGACGAAGGAGCATGTTCTCGCCGAGCTGGACCACAGCGAGCAGGAGCGGATGGCGAAACAGCTGTCCCGGTTCCTCGCGTCGCCTCGGGACCTGCCAGCCGTGTTCGACGAGGTGGTCCGTTTGGTCACCGCGATCGAACAACGACTCGACAAGGCGCTATTCCGGGATGTGCTCGCCTACCATTTCTCCCCCGCCCGCCCCACGTCCGCCGACTGGACCGAGTACCCCGTCATCATCCTCGTCATCCAGGCGATCGAGCAGGCGCGGGACCGGGGCGAGATATACCCCGAGGCGGACGTCAGACACAGTGCTTTCTTCTTCCTGGTCGGGCTGTACGGGCTGCTGATCGCGGTCACCGGCTCCCAGTCTGACCGCACCACCATTCTGCAGAATTTCGTGGCCACTGTGCTCCGCGGCCTCGAGGCGCGCTGAGGCCTCTTCCGCGAGGTCGAAAGCTACAGATCTCCGCATTTCCACTGTCCAATATTTGCCCGGATCGATTACCCGGGAGGTGTCGTCATGCTCGTGGACCTACTGCGCTTCGGCGCGGCGTGGGCCCTCGTCGCCGGCCTTCTGTTTTTCTGGCACTACATCATGAGCCGCATCGGAACCTTCTGATGGACATTCCGTACGACGGCCACCGCCTGCCTGACCGATCGTTACCGACGGAAATTCACTCGCGGCCGCGATCCGTTGGCAGGCCGATGGCCCACCAGTTCTGGCCTGTGGGTAGCCGGCAATGACCGAGCCCGCCAGCGGCTCGGCGTTATGGGTGGAGCAAAGATGTTCGCTGGCTGCCGTCGCATTCTCCGAAGGGCGTCGCCAGGGGGCGCGGCTTGTCTCCGGTGAACGCCGGACCTTCGGGCTGGGTTCAGGCCGCTCTGTCGTGAACGTCCCTCATCCGGCTCCCTCGCGCGGCTGGACGGTCCGGACGCTGACCTGCGGCGTCGCGCTGCAGTGTTCTCCGTCCAAGGACCGTATCGCCGGCTACCTACTTCACAAGCTCGCGCCGCGAGAGCTCAGGGCATTGGCCCTCGTGGAGGGTGGGGTCGCGATGGGCTGGGTCAGCGCCCACTGGCCGGGGCTGATGCCCGAACTGCGACGCGTTCTTCCCGATCTCGAGGTCCTCCACGGTGGGCTCGACGGCCCGACCATTCTCAGGTGCGCGGTGAACCTGGCCAGGTCCCACCATGAGTTGACCCCACATCCGCTACTCGGTCAACTCTCGATGGACGCCGTGGTGCCCAACGGTCTGGCCGTCTCCGCTCGGCGCCGGTACGGCAGGGTGCCGTGGAGTACCAGGCGCAAGGACTCCTACCGGTTCTACGCCATTCCGGTGGGAGGGGAGGGAGGCCTCAAGAATCCCAACATCCCACCGCCGAGCAGGCCGGAGGAGGAGGACGTCGAGGTCCGTCCGGACGCTCGGGTTGGCGTTCCCTATCCAGAGTGGAATTTCTGGACACAGCAGTTTCTACCCGATCACGTCGCCGTTCTCGAGCGCCGGCACCCGGCCCGACCCGCGCAGGCGATTCACGCCCCCGCGGACGTACGGCGCTGGTTTGAGGAACACACCCACCGCGCCCTTAGGAACCGGTTGGAAGACGGCTCGGACCTCGACATCGATGCCTATGTCTCCCATCACGTCGCCACAGCCGCGGGCGACGCCTCCGCGGGGCGAGTGTTTCGGGACCTACGGCCCGGTCAGCGGGACGTCAGCACCGCGCTGCTCCTCGACGGCAGTTCGTCTATGGGTGCCCAACACGGGCTGGTGTTCCGGCTGGAACTCGCCTGCGCCGATGCGCTGTCCGCGGCGATGGTGCAGGCCTGCGAACGCCACGGCGTCTTCGTGTTCTCGGGCAGCACTCGTCACCGGGTCGAGGTCCGCTGTCTCAAGGACTTCACCGACCGCCGGTTCGTCGCGCCCAGTGGCCTCGGCCTGGTCGCCGGCGGCTACACGAGGCTCGGAGCCCCACTAAGACACCTGACGAACCGGCTGCTCGCGCAGCCCTCCGAACGGCGCCTGCTGATCGTGATCGGCGACGGCCTGATGTCCGATGAGGGATACGAGGGCCGGTACGCGTGGGCCGACGTCGCCCACGCGGTCGAGGAAGCCGAGGAGGCGGGGGTCTCGGTGTACTACCTCGGCGTCGGGCGCACGCGGGTGGACCCGCTGCCAGAGGTATTCGGACCCCGCCGTTCGCGGCGGATTCTCCGGGTGGAAGAACTCCCCCGGGCACTGGCGCACGTTCACCGCGAACTGGTCGCCGCCTAGTGTCTCGTGATTCTGTTTGCTTACCGTCGGTTGTTGGCGACGAGTTTCCGGATGCTGGTCTGGGTGAGACGGACCTTGGCAAGGATCTCGTCGGCGGTGGCGGTCCAGGTGAACGGTTCGGCGTCGGTGTTCCAGTGGGTGATGTAGTCGCGGATCTGGCGGGTCAGGGCGTGGACGGACGGGAAGGTGCCGCGGCGGATCGCCTGCCGGGTGATGATCCCGAACCAGATCTCGATCTGGTTGATCCAGGACGAGCCGACCGGGGTGAAGTGGAAGTGGACGTGCGGGTTGGCCTCGAGCCAGGCGTTCACGTCCGGGGTGGTGTGGGTCGAGAGGTTGTCCAGGACGATGTGGATCTCGCGGCCGGCGTGCGGGGCGACCGCCTTGGTCAGGAAGGCAAGGAACGCGGCGCCGTCACGGACTGGGCGGCACTCCCCGTAGACCTGGCCGGTGGCGGCGTCCAGGGCGGCGAACAGGTTCGTCGTGCCGTGACGGACGTAGTCGTGGGTGCGTTTCTCAGTGCGCCCGAAGCTGATCGGCAGCAGCGGCTGGGTGCGGTCGAGGGCTTGGACCTGGGTCTTCTCGTCCACGCAGAGCACGACCGCCCCGCCGGGCGGGTCGAGGTAGAGCCCGACGATGTCGGCGACCTTGGTGGCGAACTCCGGGTCGCGGGACAGCTCGAACGTGCCTTGTCGGTGCGGGCGCAGCCCTTCGGCGCGCCAGACCTTCGCGACGTAGTGCCAGGACACGCGGACACCGCCGGTCCGGCTGACGTACGTGGCCAACTCGCGGCTCGACCAGTGCGAAAGCCCGGTTTCCGCCGGCGGCGTGGCCCGGGTCAGCGCCACGATCCGCGCCCGCACCGAGGCGGGCACCTGCTCACACCCGGCTCCCCGCGGCCGGTCGACCAGGCCGGCTACCCCGTCGGTCTCGTAGCGGCGAAGCCACAGATCCACCGTCGGCCGCGACACCCCCGCCAACTCCACGATCCGCCGCTTCGCCAGCCCGTCGGCGTGCCGCAGCACGATCCGCACCCGCGTCGCCACGTTCGCCACAACGTCCCGACTGTTGACCAGTGCCACCAGTTCGGCCCGCTGTTCAGCACCCAACTCCACAAGATCACTCCAGTCGAAGGCCGGAGGATGTAAAGGACACAGAATCACATGACACTAGACTCACGCCCGGCCATTCATTCCACATTTTTCCGCGGCCGCCGGTCGCCTATTTTCACATCTTTTCGGAGGTCAGATGGCCGCCCACGACTACCAGGCCATTGGTAGTGAGGTGACGCTTTTCGAGCACGCATTCAGCAGGCGCCTGCCGGTGATGCTCACGGGGCCGACAGGTTGCGGCAAGACCCGGCTCGTCGAGCACATGGGCGCCCGGCTGGACCGTCCCGTCGTCACCATCAGCTGCCACGACGACCTCACCAGTGCCGACCTGGTCGGCCGGTTCGTCGTCCTGGGCGGCGATGTCGTCTGGACCGACGGCCCACTCACCAGGGCGGTCAAGGACGGCGCGATCTGCTACCTCGACGAGGTGGTCGAGGCCCGCCACGACTCGCTGGCGGTCCTCCACTCGCTCACGGACCACCGGCGCACTCTGTATCTTGACCGGTCCGGCGAGGTGGTGGAGGCACCCGACACCTTCATGCTGGTGTGCTCCTACAACCCGGCCTACCGCAGTTCCCTGAAGGATCTAAAGCCGTCCTTCCGACAGCGTTTCGTCACGCTCCCGATGAGCTATCTGCCACCCGATCGCGAGGCTGAGGTCGTCGTGGCCGAGTCGGGTGTCACCGCAGAAGTCGCGAGTCGGCTGGTCCGCTGCGCGACCACCATCCGTACGGCCGAGTCCGTGTTTCATTTCGAGCCGCCCTCGACCCGAACGCTCGTGACCGCGGCGCAGCTCATCGCCGCCGGAACGGACGAGAAGGCCGCCGCCGAGGCGAGCATTCTCGCGCCGCTGAGCACCGACGGGGCCGTCACCGAAGGCCTGCGGGAGGTCGCGGCAGCCTGCCTGCTACCGGCCGGCGTCCCGGCCTGACCACATACCTGGAGGCATTCGCCATGGACGTACGCGACCGACAGCGGCGACGAGCCCTGATGGTCTTCCAGATCGCCATCTACGGATACCTGGCCGCGATCATCGGCGTCCAGCTCTACATGTACTCGCAGAGGAACTGGTAGGAGACCGTGAGACTTCCTTTGATGAAGCGCCCGCCGACGCCGGCGCTGGCCGGCGCGGCGAACGGCGCGGCGATCGAAGCCGGCCCCGACAGCTCGGTCTCCTACGAGGACCATCTCGAGGAGAGCCGGAAGGCCCAACGCCAAGCCGACAAATGGCTCATCGCGGGCACCGTGCTGATGGGGATGACGCTGCCGGGCATCATCGGCCTGCCACTGTTCTTCCGAGGCCTGGCGCTGCTGCGCAAGGCCTCGCGCGCCGGTCTCACCGTTCGTCCGATGATCGTCACGTTGATCGGCTACATGGTCTTCCTCGACGCCGCGATCAACAGCTTCGGCTGGGCGTTGGACCTGATGGCCAACCATGCGCTGATCTACCGGACGTTCATGATGGGCTGGGGCAGCATCTTCGACGCCGGTTACTTCTGGCACTACAACGAACTCGGGCTGGGCGGAGCCAGCGCGCCAGGAGAGAAGGCCTGGGAGATCGCCTGCGTGCTGACCGTCTTCCCCATGCGGATGGCGGCGTGCATCGGCCTGCTGCAGATGAAGCGCTGGGGCCACCAGTGGATGATCATCACCTGCTGGTTCGGCGTGGTCATCTGGGTCGGCTACGTGTTCAACATGACGATGTACGCCGACCTCCGGTTCTCGGGCGTTCTGCTCCCGGTGATCGGCTGGTGGCTGTTCGACATCTTCTATATCACGCCATTCCTGGCCATCCCTTATCTACATACCGTCAATCGCGAGATCTTCTCCGACTGAGTATGGGCCGGCCGTGGCCGGCCGAAGGAGCAATCCGTGAGCAAGACTGAGGCTAAGGACCTCCCCCTCGGCACGTCGGCGGAACATTCCCGCATGCACACCGTCATTCGGCGCGTGTGCTGGGTGCTCCTGATCGGGCTCGTGATCGAGGGGGCGCTGGTTACGCCGTTCACCCTGATCTGGCTTGGCTGGCCGACACTATCGATCCAGGAGATCTGCGACGGTCTCACCAAGGTGCAGTACTCCGACCCGGAGCAGACCTGCGAGGACTCGTACCCCATCAACAGCCCGCCGTTCGGCGGAGAGCCGGTCAAGGGCAACCCGGAGACCTCGGGCGACCAGTGGGGTGTACAGCCGCGCCCTGGCTATGACAAGATCGGATTCCGCGAGCTCGTCCGGATCCAGCAGGAGCTGGACGCGCAGAACTCGACCGCGGGCAAGTAGCCGCGGCATCCTCCCGGCCGCGAGGCCGTCTAGCCCGCCGCTGGCGGCCGGCAGGGCCGGATCGCGAGGACACCGTCGTGGCAGCCGCCGGCGTGCCCGCCCGCTCGCAGGCGGGCACGCCGGCCAACCGGCCGGAACACAGCCGTCAGCCGCGGCATTCTCGACGTGGTTTGATCAAGGGCGAGGATTCCGAAGCCCGCGCCGGGTGTCAATGACACTTCATGCGCCAGACCGATCGAGCGCAGGCCCGACGAGGGCGCGAAGGCGAAGCTTCACTCCATTGCCCTCCAGAGCGATCTTCCACATTTAGCGCACACGGATTAAAGCCGGTCCGTACGACGCGCCAGAATTTCCGGCCCACTGTACGCGGCGTACCTCTCAGTCACAGAAACGTCAGGCGACGAGAGCGAGGAGATATGTTGCACCACTCGAAGCCCGTCGGCCGGCAGATGGACGCCCGGCCGTCTCGGTCCGGCCCATCCGCGCGGCCAGGCACCCGCCCGACCGGATTACGACTGGTTGGCGCCGCTGTCCTTGCCGCGAGCGTGGCCCTGGTCTCGGCCTGCGGTGGCGGATCCGGTGACCGGGACGAACCCGCGCCGACGACCGGCACCGCGAGCACCGCCGAGGTGCTGGGCCCAGTCGAAAGGGCGACCGGCGCGCCGGTCACGCTCGGGGTCATCACGGATGGTGCCAGCCCGACGGCCGACCACACGAACGACAACAGGGTCGCCGAGGCCACCGCGAAGTACCTGAACGAGCACAAGGGCGGCCTCGGCGGTCACCCGATCGAAATCACCATCTGTGAGACGCTCGGTGACCTGTCCAAGGCTTCCGATTGTGGCAATGAGATGGTGACGAAGGGTGTGTCCGCCGTCCTGATCGGCACCTCCGGCGTCGTCGAGGCGGCCTGGGAGCCGCTGAACGAAGCCAAGATCCCCGTGATGCTCTCCGGATCGGCCGACCCCGAGCTACTCGCCAGCCCAACGACCTTCAGCCTGGCCAACCCGACCTTCCCGATCATCGACCTGCCCATCCAGGTGGCCAAGGACAAAGGCAACAAGAAGGTCACGGCCATCGTCATCGACGTCCCCGCCGCTCTGCACTCCGCCCAGGAGGTCGCGCCGCCGCTGTTCGAGAAGGCCGGCATCGGCTACGAACTCGTCCGGGTCGCGCCCGGCACCGCCGACATGACCCCGCAGATGCAGCGGGTCGGATCGAACGGCTCCGACCAGGTGTTCATCATCGGCAACGACACGTTCTGCATCAGCGCGATAAACGGCCTCAAGGCCGTCGGCTTCACCGGCACGATCAGCGCCATCTCCCAGTGCATCACCGACTCCACCCGGAAATCCGTCTCCGGCAGCACGCTGAACGGCACGGTCATCAGCGCAATCGCGCCGGTCGGTCCCGACAGCCCGTCGATGCGCCTCTACACCACGGTCGCCGAGACCTACGGCGAGGACATCGACCTCAGCTTCCAGGACAGCATGCTCATGTTCATGATTATGTCTGGCTTCCAAGCTGCGGCACAGGGCATCTCGGGCGACATCACCCCGGCGTCCCTCACCACGACGATCAAGGCAATGAAGGAGACCGAGCTTCCCGGCGCCGGCGGCCTGAAGTTCCGCTGCAATGGCAAGGCCATCCCCGGCCAGCCCGCCGTCTGCGTTCTCGGCGGCCTGACCACCACTCTCGACGACGACGGCCGGCCTGCCGCGTACGCGGTTCTCGGAAATACCCCGATCGCCGACTGATTCGAAAACCCAGTGAGTCGTCCCCTGTTTCGTCACCCAGGTGTCGGTACGGGGGCGGGCTGGAGGGTGACGTGGTAGCCGAGTTGGGTGAGCTGGTCAACGAGTCGGCGGGCGGAGCGGGCCTTGCCCCGGTCGTCGAGGCGATTGACGAAGTGGTCGGGGCCGAGGTCCTGGTAGGGCAGGTCCGTGGTGAGCATGTGCCAGACGGAGGTGAGAACGGAGTGGCCGACAGCGACCAGTGCCCGTTTCTTGCCGCGGCGGGCGGCGATCCGCCGGTACCGGGCCGCGAGGTAGGTCCCCTTCGTGCCTTCGTGCGGCCGGCGGAAACGGCGACCTGGCCGAGGGCGGCCTTGAGCCAGGGGTCGCCGTGGCGGGTCGGCCCGTTGCGGGCGGTGGCTCCGGACTGGTTGTTGCCCGGGCACATCCCTGCCCAGGACGCCAGCGCGGCCGGCGAGGGGAACCGTGCCGGGTCGGCGCCGATCTCGGCGAGGATGACCTGCGCGGTGCGCCGGCTCGCGCCGGGCACGGTCTCGATCAGTTCGAGTTGACGGCGAAAGGGCCGGACCTGTTCGTCGATCTGGGCGTCGAGGCGTGCCTCGGTGGTGCGGCAGGCGTCGATGCGGTCGAGCATCGTGCGGGCAAGGAACGCGTGATGCTCACCGAAGTGGCCGGTCAGCGCGTCGGCGAGGATCGGCCGCTTGCGGCGCATGGAGCCCAGCGCGAGCTCGGCCAACACCTGGCCGTCGCGTTCGCCGGCGATCAGCGCCTCGAGCATCGCGCGGGCGGAGACCCCGAGCAGGTCGGAGACGATCAGGGACAGCTTGACCCCGGCGTCCTCGAGGAGCTTCTCGAGCCGCTGCGCCTCCCGGGTCCGCTCCCGGACGATCTCGGTGCGATAGCGGGTCAGGTCACGCAACTGACGGATCGGCTCCGGGGGTACGAACGAGGGACGGGCCAGGCCATGCTCGATGAGTCGGCAGATCCACTCGGAGTCCAGCACGTCTTCTCCGAACTAGAAAATGTCTGGGGAATAGTCGTTTTGAGCGATATGACGGGTCATGGATTGACCTGGTTTGCGGGTGGTGGGCTTGTGCTGGCGCGGCCGGCGGCCTCGGCGAAGGTGGGGATGCCCAGCTGCACGGTCTGTCGGCGGTGGTTGATGATCTGGTTTATCTGGGCAAGCTTGGCCTGGGCGCCGGCGAGGCTGACCTTGAGTCCTTCGGCTTCGCCGAGCCAGTGGTGGGTTTCGGCTTCGGCGATGCGGGCGACGAGGTTGTCGCGGATGTGGAGAAGACGGTCGCGGGCGGCCGGGTCTGGCCGTAGGAGCGGGCAGCGTAGGTCCCGTTGACCGAACCAACTGGGCGGCTTCCTGGACTCCTGCCGAGGTCGACGGACAGTGCCTCTGCGGCTGGTCTGGGCCCTGGGTCGGTTTGAGATTACTCCCTGTGATGGCGCGGATCTGCTGTCATCGCGTGTCGTCGACTATGGCGGCTTGCGGAGGCGCGGGTGTCGGAACGCAGCACGACGGTTCGAAATGTTGCATTGCTGCAGATTGCGAGGGTCGGCCGGGTTGAGGAGACCGCTGATCCGCTGCTGCCGTTCCGTGTTGTGGACGGCGAGGGTGTCGAGGTGCCGGCGGTCGCCGAATTCCTGCATCACATGCTCGCTGACGACGCCAGCCCGGCGTCGCTGCGGTCCTATGCCTACGAGTTGTTGATGTGGTTCCGGTTCTTGCAGGCGGTGGAGGTGCCGTGGCATCGTGCCGGTCGCGCCGAGGCGCGGGACTTCGCCCTGTGGCTGAAGACCGTCAAGAAGCCGCCGCGGCAGCGTCGCGGTGATGCGCCTGTCCCGGGCTGGGTGAATCCGGTGACTGGGAAGGCGACGCCCGGGGAGAACTACGCTGCGCGGACCAGGCGGCACGCGCGTGCGGTGATCCGGTCGTTCTACGAGTACCACCGGGAGATGCACGGCCGGCCGCTGGTCAACCCGTTCCCGCAGGCCGGGGGCATGGAGGACGGACGGCTGGGCGCCCACCGCAATCCGATGGAGCCGTTCCGGCGGCCGTCGCGGCGGGCCGTCTACCAGCCCAAGGAGCCCAAACCGGCCCCGCGAAGCATTCCCGACCAGGCGTTCAACGACCTGTTCGCGGCCCTGTCGTGCAACCGGGACCGGGCTCTGGTCGCGTTCTACGTCTCCACCGGCGCCCGCGCCTCGGAGCTGCTCGGCGTCTGTCAGGGGCAGGTGACCCCGGAGGACCAGGTGATCGGTGTGGTCCGCAAGGGCAGCCGGGCACTGCAGCGGCTCCCAGCGTCGTCGGACGCGTTCGTGTGGCTGCGGCTCTACCAGCAACAGATGCGGGACCTGGTCCCCTGGGGGTCGGACGAGCCGTTGTGGTGGACGCTGCGCCGCCCGTTCCGGCCGCTGGCCTACGACGCGGCCCGGATGCTGTTCACCCGAGCCAACCGTGTTCTCGGCGCGAACTGGACGTTGCACGACCTGCGGCACAGCGCCGCCAAGCGGATGGTCCGCGACCCGAACCTGACCTTGGCCGACGTCCAATGGGTCCTCGGGCACGCCCACATCTCCACCACTGAGATCTACATCGCGCCGACCCCTGACGAGGTCATCGCTCATGTCCTGGCCCATCACGAGCGGCAGCGCGCTCAGCGGGAGCGGCCACCGGCGCCGCCAGCGCCTGGCTACCGGCCCGAGGTGCTCGCTACGTTGTTCGGCACGACGGCCTCCGGCGGGGGAACCCGATGACCGTCGCGGCGCCTGCCGCCACGGTCGCGAAGACCAGCACCGTCGAGGTGGGACGGCCGGCTGAACTGGACCTGCGGCCCTGCGAGCAGAGCTGGTGGCAGACCCGCCAGAGCCGGGAGGCCCTGGTCGAGCGGCTGCTTGGTCTGTTCACCGAACCGAGCGCGGGCCGCACCCGCGACAAGACCCGGCGGCGTGGCCTGAACAGGGTCCTGGACTGGCTCGAGGGCCAGCCCGGGGACAGTTGGCAGGAGCGGTGGCTGGCCAGCGGGGCGGACACCGCCGGTTCCAGCTGGGCTGACCTGCCGCTGAAGGGGTGCGCCCCGGCTCGACGCCATCATCGTGACGAACTGTGCTGCGGGGTGGCGCTCCTGGTCGCCGGGCAGGTCGTCCGTCCCAGCTACCCGTGGCTGCTGCGGCAACGCCAGGCGCTGATGCTCGCCGAGGCTCGGGCGGCTATCGACCCCGACGGCTTCCAGCGCCTCGGCCTCCGCGCCGACCACGCCGCCGGCTGGGCGAGGTCGGACGCCCTGAACAAAGTCACCTGGATCCTGGTCCGCAAGGGCGGCCTCGTCAGCGACATCACTCTCGGCGACTGTGTCGAGCTGACCAGAGCTCTGCAGGAGCACCATTTCCGGGGCAGCGCGGGAAGGCCGCTGTTCTACGCGTTGCTGAAAAAGACCGGCGTGCTTCCGGCCGCGGCACCGGAGCGGTTGCGAGTGCTGCGGCTCGACGGCCGTCGCAGCATCGAACAGATCGTCGACGGCTACGGCATCGAGTGCCGGCCCGTCCGCGACCTGTTGGTCGAGTACCTCACCGAGCGGGCACCCGACCTCGACCACACCTCGCTGCGTTCCATCGCCCGCAACCTTTGCAGACTGTTCTGGCGCGACCTGGAGACCCACCATCCCGGCATCGACTCGCTACGGCTGGCCCCCGAGGTCGCGCAGGCATGGAAAGAACGGCTGGCCCACATCCGGGACGCCGACGGCCGGCCGGTACGCCCCCGCGTGAACTACCGCAGCGAGCTGGTATTCGTCCGGGCCTTCTACGAGGACATCGCCCGATGGGCCGCCGACGATCCCTCCCGGTGGGCGACGTGGGTCGCGCCGTGCCCGATCAAAGCGGCCGAGGTGACGCAGAAGAAATTCAAGTCACGGGTCAAGTCGCGGATGGATCAGCGCACCAGGACCCAACTGCCCCTGCTGCCGGCGCTGCTACGGGCCGTCGAACAGCAGCACAAGGACGCCGAGCAGCGTGTGAACACCGCCAAGGCGACCGCCGCCGAGGGGCGGTTCAACGGGGGCGGTCAGCAGTTCCGACGTTGCCGCCAGGGTGAGTCCGGCCGGGTCTATGCCGTGGACCTGGCCACGAGCAGGCGGCGGGACCTCACCCACGAGGAGTCGGCGGCGTTCTGGTCGTGGGCGACGGTGGAAGTCTTGCGGCACACCGGGATCCGCATCGAGGAGATGCTCGAGCTCACCCACCACAGTTTCGTCGCCTACACGCTGCCCACCACCGGCGAGGTCGTGCCGATGCTGCAGGTCGCCCCGTCCAAGACCGACGCCGAGCGGCTGCTTCTGGTTTCGCCCGAGCTCGCCGACGTCCTGACTACGATCATCTTCCGGGTCCGTGGCGGGAAAGCGGCCCTGCCGCTGGTCTGCGCCTACGACGTGTTCGAGCAGACCTGGAGCCCGCCGATGCCGTTCCTGTTCCAGCGGCGGTACGGCACCGAAGACCGTCCTCTCACCCGCAGCTACATCCGAGAGTGCCTCGTCGCAACCTCACAGGCCGCCCAGATCACCGCAGGAGACCAGCCGTTGGAATGGCGGCCCCACGACTTCCGCAGGATCTTCGTCACCGACGCCATCCGCTCCGGACTGCCTCCGCACATCGCCGCCAAGGTCTGCGGTCACTCCACCGTGGACACGACAATGGGCTACGCCGCGATCTACCCCGAGGACGTGATATCCCACCACCGGGCTTTCATCGCCCGCCGCCGCGCCGAGCGGCCCAGCGAGGAATACCGCGACATCACCACCCAGGAATGGGACGAGTTCCTCGCCCATTTCGAACTACGGAAAGTCGCCCTCGGGACCTGCGGCCGTGACCACGGAACCCCCTGCGCGCACGAAAACGCGTGTGTCAGGTGCCCGCTGCTCCGGGTCGACCCCGATCAGATGCCGCGACTGGAAGGGATCCGCACCAATCTCCTCGACCGGCTCCAAGAGGCCAAAGAACAGGGATGGCTCGGCGAGGTCGCCGCGATCCAGACCACCCTGGCAGCCGCAGAGCAGAAACTCGCGACCATGCGCGAGACTGCCCGCGTTGCCGCCGTCCACCTGGGCATGCCCGACCTGCGTTCGGCCGCCGGACGAGCGGAGCAGACAAGGGCCTGACCCCAGAGGCGCCACCCATCAGATTATGATCTTGGATGTGAACTCTCCGGTCGCGAGCCCGTCAGATGCCGTGCTGGCGGCATTCGGCGTCGCGGACGACCCGGTCGTACTGCCCGGCGGCCAAGGTGGGACCTGGCGAGCTGGCCAGCTCGTCCTCAAACCGGTGGAGCTCCTGGCGGAAACGCTCTGGCGAGCCGAGGTGCTCACCGGCCTGCCGGACGCCACCGAGTTCCGCGTTGCCCGCCCCGTCCAGACGCTGGACGGGGCATGGGTGGCCCACGGCTGGGAGGCGTGCCAACTCGTTGCGGGCGAGCCAGACGTCAGCCGGCAAGACGACGTGCTCCGCGCCGGGGCGGCCTTCCACGCGGCAATCGCGGACCTGCCCCGGCCGGCGTTCCTGGACCTCCGCGACGACCCGTGGGCTTATGGGGACAGGGTCGCGTGGGAAGAACTCCCGGTCCGTGGCTGCCCGGCGGCCCTGGACCTGCTGGCACCACTGGCACGCAGCCGCCGTCCGGTCGACCTCACCCCGCAGGTGGTGCACGGCGATCTGCCGGGCAACGTACTGTTCGCCGCCGGGCTGCCACCGGCGATCATCGACTGGCCCGCGTACTGGCGCCCCGCGTCCTGGGCCTCGGCCGTCGCGGTCGCCGACGCGTTGTGCTGGTACGGAGCCTCACCCGACCTCGCTGCCCGATGGGCGCACCTGCCAGCCTGGGGTCAGATGCTCGTCCGAGCCCTGATCTACCGGATCGCCACCCACGAGGCGGCCTTCGGACCCACCGGGTGGACACCGGACCAAGTCGAGGCCTACCGACCCGCGGTCAACCTCGCCGTGACCTACGCCAACCACGATCCGAACTCGGGCAACCGCCACGATCCATGAGCCGCTCCCGCGACACGCCCGAAGCCCGAGCGACGGCAATCTGATGTGCGTACTCTCCGTGAGCGGTCCTCCCAGGGAAGGCGGCCCACGAGGACAGCAAGATCATTTCGGTTAAGCAGCTGTGCTCGTGGATGCAGGGCGTGTCGTAGGAGCGGCCGCAGTCGCCGACGGAGACCTTGCGGTGCTCGAAGTGGCCGGTGAACTGGTTCCATTCCTCGTCGGTGGGGGTGCGGTATTCCTCGCTGGGCCGTAGCGCGCGGCGACGGGCAAGGAACGCCCGATGTCCGTTGATCACTTCTTCGGGGTAGACGGCCTTGTAGCCCATGGTGGTGTTGATGTCGCGGTGGCCGGCGACGAGCTGGGCGATGTGTGGCGGCATGCCGTGCAGGATCGCGTCGGTGATGAACAGCCTGCGGAAGTCGTGGAAGGTGTAGCGCAGCTGCTGGCCGGAGGCGTCTTTGATGCCGAGCGCGGTGAGCGCGTCATCGAGGTAGCCGCGCAGCGAGGTCTCGGTGACGGGCCGGTTCTCCAGGCGTCGGCGCCATTGGAACAGCAGCGGCATCGGCGCGTTGTAGACGCGCTCGTTCTTGTCGTAGGAGACCACCAGCGGCACTCGTGATCCGCCGCCGCGGATGCGGGCGACGATGGTCGACAGGACGTCGGCCAGCTCGGGTGAGATGACCAGCAGCCGTTCGGTGTCGGTCTTGGAGGGGGCGATCTGCAGCAGGGGGATCAGCTGCCCGCCCTCGGGCAGCCGGTACTGGATCAGGCTGTGGTGCGACAGCTCGGTGAGCTCCTCGATCCGTATGCCGCTGTGGCGGAGCACTTCGACCGTCGCCCAGGTCCAGAAGCCGCGGTGTTCTTCGAAGGTGAGGTCCCGGCGTCGGCCGCCGCCGGACGGTTCGGCCCAGAGGCGGCCGGTGGTCAGGGTGCTCATCACCGTCCGGCGCAGCGTCTCGGAGCCGGCGGCGGTGAACAGTTCGCCGGGCGGGGTGGCCTCGGCGGCGGCGAGCAGTGCGGCGGTGCGGGCGCGTTCGGTCTCGACCCAGGCGGCCAGCGCGGGCAGGACCGGCAGCCGTTCGCGGGTGCGTTGGTCCATGCGGGCCTTGCGCTGGGACCGGTCCTTCTTGTGCGAGACGTCGCTGGCGGCCACCGGGCAGCGCACCGCCCACGGGCCCCAGCGGGCCGGGTCGTCGTCGGCCCACTCGGCGAGGTCGAGGTAGAAGGCACGCACCGCGGACAGCACGCTGCGCCCGTCCAGCCGCGTCGAGACGACCTCGGCCTGCTCGCCGTCGGGGGTGGTCGTGGCACGGGTGCGGGTCATCACCCGTTGCTTCCACGCGGCCGCGACGTCGCGGGGCAGTTTCAGCGAGTCGAGGCCCGGGTGGTGGGCTTCCAGATCGGCCCAGAACAGCTTGCCGAGCAGGTAGGCGAAGCGCTGCAGGGAGGAGAAGTCCACCGACGGCTGGCGTTCGCGCAGGTAGTCCACCAGCACGTCACGCACCGGACGGCACGCGATCCGGTAACGGTCGATCAGCTGCTCGCAGCTGGGCTGCCCACGTCCGGAGAACATCTCGATCGCCGCGGGCGCGTCCTCGCCCAGCACCCCATGGCGGCGCAGCAGCTGGTAGAACAGCGGGCTGTGCGCGTGCGCCTCGGAACCCGAGGAGACACGCAGGTCCGCGGCGGCCTGCAGGAGCTCGACGCAGTCACCGACGCGCACCGCGTCCGCCGGCCCGCCCTTGGCGGCCATGATGACCGCGATGCGGCCCAGTGCCTGCTGCCCGGTCTGCAGCCCCACCTGGCCCTGCGCGCACAGCTGGTCGAACGCGGCGAACGTGACGGGGTCACGGGTGCGGGCCATCTCGGCGGCGAGCCCGCGCCGGGCCGGGGCGAACCGCAGCAGAAAGCCGAGACCGGGCCGGATCACATCGGCGCAGACCAGGACCAGCAGCCCGGGACCGAGGTGCGGCAGCTGCCCCCGCGGGCCGGCGGTGACCGCGTTCCGCCAGTCGAGCAGGTCCTCAGCGCCGCTGGCCTGCCAGCGTTGCTGCCAGCTGTCCCCGGCCTGGATCTGCAGCCAGCTCAGCACCGCCAGCACCCCCAGCCGGCGGGTCTGCTGGCTGGCGGGACTGTCCAGAGCGAACGGCGCCGCGAGCACCCGGGCCAGTACCTCGGTGCGGCCGGCCTGCGTCGCCGGCCACTGTGACACGACCGGCCGGGGCGGGAACGCGGCCAGCAGCCGCGCCCCGGTCGCCTTGGCCGCCGCCCGGCCCGGCGCCGGCGCCGCCGCGCGCGGCGGCGCGGCCGGCTGTCCGGTGCCGGTGGTCACGACTGGCCGTCCTCGCCGAACAGGACCCGCAGGCTCTCCGCCCGGTATCCGGCCGCTGGCCGCGCCGCCGGCGCACGGTCACGCTGGCGAGCGTGGAAGGCCAGCACACCGGCGATCACATCCTCGGGCACCGTAATGGCACAGTCGGTTATTGGAACCGTCCGAATGCCCTCCCGAGGCGCCCGATTTCGCCCAGGATGACCCGCCCTTTTCCTCGATGCGCTTTGAAAAGTGCCCACCAGCTATCGCGGCCGTCTGACCTACATCCGCCAGTAGGGCGTTGATGTTGGGGTCTTGTAGATCGTTATAAGAGAACAGGTGCCTGCCGCGCAGGGAGAATCGGGGTTCTCACACCAGACCGATGTCCCAGGCGAAAGGCACCTGACGGGTGACGACTCTACGCGGCAGCAGATCATCAGGGAAGCCCTCCGCGGGCGGTCCAGTGCCCCGGCTCGGGCGCCGTCCGCTGGTCCGGATCGGTCCTGTCGACCCGACGGTGACGGGGGCCGCGGGGCTGGTCGCGGTGACCGAGCTCGTCGATCGGCTCGGTGTTGTCGGCGCGCTCGACGACGGGATCGGCCCGATCAAGCAGCGCGACCGGGGGCTGACTGGCGCCGAGTTGCTCGTCGGGATGGCGAGCAGCCAGCTGCAGGGCGAGTCGGCGCTGGTCGGGCTGGACCGGTCCCGGGCGGACCGGGCGGGGGCGTGGCTGGCGCCGGTGCCGTGCGCTCCGTCGCGGACCGCGGCCCGGCTCGCCGGGCGGTTCGGACCGCCGCAGCTCGCCGGGATCGAACGCGGGCTGGCTGTGATCGCCAGGCGGATGATGCGCCTGCTGCCTGCGCAGCGGCGCGCCGAGCTGGTCACCGGACGCCCGGTGCTGGACTGCGACTCCTCCGACGTGGAGGTCTACGGCCGCAAGAAGCGCGGAGTCGCCTTTACCCATGACGGCAGGCGAGCGGGCCGGCCGCTGCTGGTCAGCTGGGCGCGCACCGGGCTGACCCTGGCCGCCGATCTGCTCGCCGGTAACCAGGACCCGCGTCCGCACGTCATCGCCCTGCTGCGCCGGGCGCTTTCGGTGCTGCCCGACGCGGTGTGCGCCCCACCGGTCGTCCGTGCGGACAGCGGGTTCTACTCGACCGCGTTCATGCGGGCCGTCGTCGCCGCGGGCGGCGACTTCGCGATCTCCGCGCCGCGCAGCGCCGCGCTGTGGCGGGCCTACGCCCAGATCCCCGAGGACCGGTGGGTCGAGGCCCGTGACATGCGCGGCGCGCAGGTCGCCGCCGGCGACCACGCCCCCGAGGGCGCCCCGCCCGGGACCTACACGATCGTGCGCCGGGTGAAGGTCGCCGCCGGCGAGGTCTCCGCCGACCCGCGCTCGCGGCGGGGACGCACGCTCGTGCCCGGCCAGCGCCAGCTCCTGCTCGACGGCATGATCGACCACAGCTGGGCGGTCAGCTTCCTCGTCACCTCGCTGCCCGCGGACGAGCCAGGCGGCATCGTCGCCGTCGAGTGGTGGTTCCGCGGCCGCGCCGACATCGAAACACGGATCAAGTCCCCCGTTCCCTTGGGGAAGCCCGTTCCGGGCTGAAATTTCTGGCGGCAGCCCGCTGCCGGGGTTGTGGTGATCGCTTCGGGTCTCGGGCTGGAGGCAGCTGTGGGCTCGGTGTGCGCCGGCGTTCCAGCGTTCCTGATGGGGGCCCGGTGCAGGTTGACGATTCTGGCGGCTGCCCGCCGACGTCGAGGTTCCGTGGTCGCTTCAGGCCGTGATCAAGTCGGGCGCTGGGAGCCGCACCTGTGGGCCCTTCCGTGTGCCACGAGCACGAGGACCAGATTCGATCCTGCCCCGCGGCTCCTGCGGGCAGCCACCTGTCCGGACCCACCGGAGACGGGAGGCACCCCGTGGTGCTGAAGGAGACCCAGGAAACCGAAGAGATCATCCAACGGATCGCCGCGCTGGACATCGGCAAGGCGGAGTTGACCTGCTGTGTACGGGTCCCCGACGACGACCGGCCGGGCCGACGGCTCCAGGAGGTCGCCACCTACCCGACCATGACCCGCTCGCTGGTCGGGATGGCCGACCACCTGCGCACCCTCGGCGTCACCAGAGTGATCATGGAGGCGACGTCCGTAATCAGGCGTCGCCGTGAGGCCGTCCGTGACGGAGGTTGACAGGTCGGGAATCGGTCCGGCGTGTCGGTCACGGACGGCGAATCTGTAGTCGCTACGTTACGAGACGTGACAGACGTTGGGGAGCCGTGTCGGACGCAGCGGCTCGTGCTGCCGGACGGCGCGACGAGCTGGACGGTGCTCGGGCCGGACTACCGGGTGGTCGGGCCGGCGGAGGAGTTCCTGGAGTACCTGCGGGCGCAGGGCTCCTCGCCGAACACGGTGCGCTCGTATGCGCGGGCGCTCGCGCTGTGGTGGAGCTATCTGGCGGTGTTCGGCTTGGCCTGGGACGCGGTGACGCTGGCGGGGGTAGGCGGGTTTCTGACGTGGCTGCGCTGCGGGGACGGGCCGGATGTGGTGTCGATCGAGCCGCGGGCCGCGCGGGTCGCCGAGTCGACGGTCGCGAACCGGCTGCGGGCTATGACGTCCTGCTACCGCTACCACGAGCTCAACGGCGTGCCGCTGGGCGGCGACCTCGTTCGGCTGGTGCACGGCGGGCGGGCGGCCTACCGGCCGATGCTCGAGCACGTCGCCCGCAGGCGTGGCCGGGAGCGGGCGGTCGTGCGGGTCCGCACCCCGTCGCGGCAGGCACCACCGGTGCTCACGCCGTCGCAGATCGAGCTGATCTGCGATACGTGCGCGACGTTCGACGCGGCCACGGGCAGGTGGCGGGGGCAGGCGCGTGACCGGCTGCTGTGGTCGCTGCTGGCGGAGAGCGGCCTGCGCCTGGGTGAGGCGCTGGGTCTGCAGCACCGGGACTGGCACACCGGCCGCGGCGACACCCCGTTCCTCGAGGTCGTCCCGCGGGAGCATCCGCACCGGGTCCGGGTCAAGGGCGGCCGCTACCGGCGGATCTATGTGTCGGACGCGCTCGACCGGCTCTATGGCGAGTACCTCTGGCAGCTGTGCGACGCCGGCGTCGACCAGGCAGTGGCCGATCTGGACACGGCGCCGGTGTTCGTGAACCTCGCGGGCGGGACGCGGTTCGCGCCGTGGCGACCGGAGACGGTCTATGACCTGGTCCGCCGGCTGCGTCGCGACCTCGCCGGGAAGGTCCCGACGGGCTGGGCGCCCCACTGGCTGCGCCACTCGCATGCCACCGCCCTGCTGCTGGCAGGGGTGCCGGTGCATGTCGTGTCCCGCCGGCTCGGCCACGCCGACGTGCAGACCACGCTGGAGATCTACGCCCACGTGACCGAGGATGCCGATGCGAGAGCAGCGGCGAGTTGGCGGGCGTTCACCGCGGGCTGGCGCCCCCAGGCCGTGGCCGGCGGCGGGCAGATCGGACCGTGCTCGTGAACATCACGGTCGAGGAAGTCATGGACAACCTGGCCGCCGCGGGGTGCGGTTATGACCCCGTGATCCTGGACCAGCTGTGGGCGACGGTTCCTGATGACCTGCGGCTGGGCCGGCTGTCGGCGGCGACGGCGCCCGAGCGCTACCGCGACGCGTTCACCGCGGCCGCCCCGAGCAACGCGATCCTCGTCGAGAGACTGCCCGAGCCGATGGGCCGCGAGCTGACCTGGTGCTGTCTGCGGGTGATCGAGCTGGGCGGGAAGATCGCGCTACCGGGGGTAGCGATGCTGACCCGCCGCCTCGCCGAGGCCGTCGCCGACCTCGGCGCTCGCGGCCCCGTCTCGCTGATGGACCTGCCGGCGCGGGACTGGTGCCAGCAGTTCTCGTTGGCGGTCCACCGGCGCAAGGGCAGGCTGCCGACCGCGCGCTCGACGCAGACCGTGCGGGAGACCTTGGTGCGGTTCCTGCGGCTGCTCGCCCTCGCCTACGACACCAGACCCTGGTGGCAGCGGGAGTCCTGGAACCCGGTCGAGGATCCCCGCATCCCGCTGCGCGCGCACGAGCCCCAGGGCCGTGAGGCGATCTACTTCCAGCGCGTCAGCGCGCCCCGGCTGCGCCTCGGCCTGCAGTGGTACTGCAAGATCAGTCTCGAGACCGGGGCGCTGCGATGGTCGACCGTCGGCCAGCGGGTGTTCGCCATGACCATGTTCGACGCGTTCCTCGCGAGCCGCGGCGGGCGTCCCATGCACCTGGCCGACACGCCGGAGGGGGTGCGGGCCCTCATGCTCGACTACCTCGGCCACGTCCGTGCCTCACGGGCCAGCCGCGGGCCGACCGAGGGACAGCCGCTGTCCGCGAACCACATGAAGATCCTGCTGATCTCCGTCGAGCAGCTCTACGCCTTCATGCACGACCACAAACACGAGGCCGCGGCGACACTGGGCGACCCAGGCTGGCTGCGCCTCGGACCGCAGCATGCGGCGTTCTACCGGCGCGGCGAGATCCCCCGTCCCGTGACACACCGCGACACCGAGCAAAACGTCATCCCCGAGGCCGCGTTCACGCAGATCATGGCCAGCATCGGGATGCTCGGCGATCCGGTGGCCAACGGCGGGTTCGGCGACGAGCAGGCCATGCGGATCATGATGCTGCAGACCCGGCTCGGCCGGCGGATCAGCGAACTGCTCCTGCTCGACCACGACCCGCTCTGCGCGCTCGCCACGCAGGTGCCGTCCGACGAGGAGCCAGACGCGTTCGCCGCCCGGCTCCGCTACCAACAGACCAAGATCGACGGTGCGCCGGACACGGTCCTGGTCGACCGCGAGATCGTGACGATCATCCGCGCGCAACAGGAATGGGCGTCCGGATGGATCGCTCGCCACGGCGCGCCGGGAGCGACGCCGCGTTACCTGTTCCTGGGCGAGAAGATGAACCGCCACGGCAACCGGCCCTACGTGTCGAGCACCCTGCACCGGATGCTCACCGAGATGGCCCGCCGGCTCGATATCCGCGACGACGTCGGCCGTCTGGTCGACTTCCAGCGCACGCACCGCTTCAGGCACACGAAGGCGACCAGCCTGCTCAACGCCGGGGTGCCAATCCACGTCGTGCAGCGCTACCTCGGACATCTGTCACCGACAATGACGATGCACTACGCGAAGACCCTCACCGAGACCCACGAGGCGGAGTTCCTGCGCTACCGCAAGCGCACAGCCGACGCCCGCGAGCTCGCCATGCCGGCGGCCGATCTCTACGACCTGCTGCATCTCGACAGCCGCACCGACCGGATCCTGCCGAACGGCTACTGCCTGCTGCCACCACGGCAGTCCTGCGACCGGGGGAACGCCTGCCTGACGTGCGACAAGTTCACCACCGACGCGACGTTCCTGCCCGAACTGCGCGCCCAGCACCGCCGCACCCTGACCCTCATCGACACCCGCCAGGCAGCGTTCACCGCCCGCACCGGCGCCCCGATGGGCACCGACAACGTCTGGCTCGCCGGCCGTCACCGCGAGGCGGCCGCCCTCGGAGCGGTCATCGCCGCCCTCGACGCCGACACCGCCGCGCAGGGGCAGCCGGTCCGCGGCGCCGGGGTCGTCGCCCGCACCGACGCCGCGGCCCGCCGCGCGACCGGCGACCTGGGACGGGGCCAGCCCGATGGCCGGTAACCTCGACAACCTGCGCAGGGCCACCGCGACGCGCACCGCCACCGCCGTGACCAGAGCCGAAAAGACGCTCGAGGAGATGCGCGCCGCCGGCGAGCCGGTCACCTTCCGCGGCCTGGCCGCCAGATCCGGGGTCTCCCTGGACTTCCTCTATCGACACACCGGCCTGCGCAGCCGGATCGAGCAGTTGCGCGAGGCGCAGACCGCCCAGCCATCCCGACCGGCGGAACCGGACCAGCCGAGCAACATCGTGCGGACACTGACCGCGCAGCTCAGCGAACTCAAGGCCCGCCACCGCGCCGAGATCACCGCGCTGAACGAGGCGCTCGCCGCAGCCCACGGGGAGAACCTGCTACTCCGCCGCCGCCTCGGCCCCAACGCCACGGCCGGCACCAACACCAGCCCCAACGACCCGTGAGCGCCACCCGGACACAGTCGTCACGTGACGACCGCCCCCAGCGCGGCGCCGGACAACCCCACGCGGCGCTGCCCCTGCCTCGGCGCCAAACCCCGGGTCCGCACACACTGATCCGGCCGAGCCGACCCGCCCCGTCGCGGGCGCGTCCGTGACGGCCCTGACCTGCCAAAACGCTAGCTTCGATCTTGAAAACTACAGATAACCGGGGACTACTGGCGCTCGCCGTTCTACGTCCTGGAAGCCGCCGGCTTCGAGACATGGCTGGTCAACGCCCGCGACGTCAGACACCTGCCCGGAAGGCCCAAAACGGACTCGATCGACGCTGTCTGGCTGTGCAAGGTCGCCGAACGGCAGATGATCCGGCCCAGCTTCGTCCCGCCGGCCGACCTGCGCCGGCTGCGTGACCTGACCCGCTATCGCACCGACCTCGTCAACGTGCGCACCGCGGAGATGAACCGCGTCGAGAAACTGCTCGAGGATGCCCAGATCAAGCTGGGCACGGTCGCCTCCGACATGTTCGGGGCCTCCGGTCGGTCCATGCTCGCCGCCCTGGTCGCCGGCGAGCGCGACCCGAAGCGGCTCGCCCAGTTCGCCCGCACCCGGATGCGCCGCAAGATCCCCGACCTTGAGGAGGCGTTCGTCGGCGAGTTCACCGACCACCACGCCTACCTGCTGCGCCGGATGCTCGCCCGCATCGACGCCACCACCGCCGACATCACCGACCTCGAGAAAAAGATCGAGGCGGCGGTCGCGCCGTATGCGGACCTGGTCGCCCGGCTCGACGAGATCCCCGGCATCGGACCCGACAGCGCCCACGTCCTGATCGCCGAGATCGGCGCTGACGCGACCCGCTTCCCGACCGCCGGCCACCTCGCCTCCTGGGCGAAGTTCACCCCCATCACGTCCGAGTCCGCCGGCCGACGCAAAGGCCGCAACTCCACCGGCAAGGGCAACCGCTACCTCGCCCGCACCCTCGGCGAAGCCGCCGTCACCGCCGGCAGGACCAACACCTTCCTCGGCGCCCGCTACCGCCGCCTCACCCGCCGCGGCAAGAAGAAAGCCATCGTCGCCGTCGGCCGCTCCATCCTGACCATCGTCTGGCACCTGCTCGCCGACCCCGACGCCCACTTCCACGACCTCGGCCCCGACTACTTCGACCGCCGGATCGACCCCAACCGCGTCCGGCGCACCCACGTCCACGCCCTCGAAGCCCAGGGCTTCATCGTCACCCTCACCCCCGCCGCCACCTGATCGGCGCCGGCCGCGCCCGTCCCAGCGCGGCCGGCGCCGTACAACACCCATCCCAGCAGGGTCGGCCCCCTCAGCAGCCCGTCCCAGCGTGGTCACCGCGGGTGGGCGCGAGCCTGCCCACGTTGCGACCCAATTTCGGACCAGGAACACAAGCTCGGAGCCGGGCTGCGCCACCTCCCGTCCGCCGACCCGACGATCAACCAGGTCTGGATGTGGGCAGCGGTCCTCGCCGGCTGGATCTCCGCGCTGCTCCAGGCCATCTCCGGCTACGACCAGCACGCCGGCCGCGCGCACGCCGCCCGCTTCCGCCACGACCTGCTCCTGGTCCCCGGCCGGCTCGTCCGCCACGCCGGACAGCTCCTCCTGCGGCTGCCGCCCGGCCGCGGTGACCTGCTCACCAGGACCCTCGCCGCACTACGCGCCGCGACCCCTATCCCAGCCACCTGACAGTCAGCACGCCACCACCCCGTGTCTCCGGCGCACCACCCCGCCCACGGTCACCATCGCGGCCCCGACAGGACCCGGACCCGCTGTCCCGGAGCGCATCCGGACCCTCACCCTGCCCCAAAACCGAGAAACGGTCCCCAACCCGGCCTCGATCAAACCGAGAAGCCCCAGACGATCTCCAGTGGCCCTACTGGCGAATTTAGGTCTGACGGGTGGATCACGCATCAGAAAGAAGATCGCGAGAGAACACCCTGGTCAGGCGGCGTCCCCGGCCGGCCGTCCCGCACCATTCCGCACGCCGGCTGACCTGCCCACCTGCGGGTTCTCGCCCGCCTGGCGCAATTCCCGAGGGTTGGTTCAAGTAGCGCTGCGTGGTCGACAGATGTGCGTGGCCGAGCACCCACTGGATATCGGTCAACGGCATCCCGGGATCGCGTGCCATCCGGTATGCCGCCGTATGGCGAAGATCATGCAGCGTCCAGTTCGCGTCCAGCCCGGCGTTGGCCCGGGTGAACATCGCCCGCGTCGCGTCATAGCCGAGCGGCCGCAACGGGCGGCGCAACGTCCGCCACAACGGCTCGTCCCGGCCCGCCGGCACCAGCCCGAACAACTGCGCCTGATAGAGGCGCAGCCACACGAACGCATTCGGGGCCGCCGGCAACGGCTGCAGCACGCGGGTGCCCTTGCGCATCACCGTGATCAGCTGCTGGCCCGGGTCGACATCGCCGACCGTGGCACCGAGCAGTTCGCTGGCCCGCGCGCCGGTCGAGACCCAGAACGCGACCAGCGCCCGGTCACGATGTGACCCCAGCCGGGCGAACAGCGCGTCGAACCGGTCGTCCGGGATGCTGCGCGGGGCCCGCGTCACCACCTTCGGCCGATACCGGCCACGACGGCCCCGGTCGAACGGCTCCATCGGGTTGTGATGCGCATGCGCCCGACCAGGCCGGGCATGCCGCGCCAGCGGGAACGGATTGAGCATCGGCCCCGTCCCCGCCTCCAGATGGAAGTCGTAGAAGCCGCGCAGCACGCTCTCGCAGTGCGCCACCGTCGACGCCTCATACCGATCACCCCGCGACGGCTTGCCGGTCACCGCGTTGACCCGACCAGCCGCAGCCCGGTCCCGCGACGGCGGGTCGCCCGACGGGTCACGCCAGTGCGGCCGCGCCGGTTTCACCGTCACCTGCAGCCACCGCACGAAGTCCCGCGCCTCGACCCGGGTCGCCTGGTCCCAG
Organism: Pseudofrankia coriaricola; assembly: GCF_001854805.1. Classification (GTDB taxonomy): domain Bacteria; phylum Actinomycetota; class Actinomycetes; order Frankiales; family Frankiaceae; genus Pseudofrankia. The sequence continues at coordinate 1,730 of NZ_MBLO01000049.1, read as the reverse complement.
TCGACTCCGACCGCCCACAGGAACCGGAACCAGCGCAGCAGATCCATCCCATACGACCGCTGCGTCGTCGCCGGCCGCCCGCAGGCCGCCAGCTCGGCGAAGAACGCCGCGACCGGCGCCACCGGCCGGCCATCACCGTCAACCAGCCGATACGGCGCGAACAGATCCCCAGTCGACTCCAACCCACCCAGCAACGGCACCACCAGCCGCGCCAGGTCCCGCGGCACCTCGCCCTCGTTGATCACGAGCAGCGAACCTAGCGGGCCAACCACCACAGCGCGAGCATCCCACTACAGAACGTGCCGCTAGTTCGGTCAACGGGTCGGTCTTGCGCCCGGGGACCGTCTTCATGTGTCGGGCGTTGAGCAGCCAGCACTCCAGGTCGTGTTCGAGCAGGTAGAACACTGGCTTCCAGTAGGCGCCGGTAATCAGGCGTCGCCGCGGGGCCGTCCGCGACGGCGGTCGACGGGCCGATTTGTCCGCCTCCTCGGCCGTGGCGTACGGGTTATCCGGCGACCGTCCGTCATGGGGACAGCCGAGCCGACAGCGGGTCTGGCGCTCGTCGCTCCTCGGTGCTGCTTTTGTCCCTCCCATGGCGTACGCGTCCGTGACAGCCATGACCTGCAAAAACCCTAGATTCGATCTTGAAAACTACAGATAACCGGGGTCGCCTCCATCCCGACCACCGTGACCCGTTCGGCGAGCAGCCAGTCCCGCATCACCAGCAGATCCCGGGTCATCGTCGAGAACGTCCGGACCTCGCTCTTCCTGCGCCGGCCCGTCCCTGGCAGCCGAACGCAGACCTTCACGTCGCCCTTGCTGATGTCGATGCCCGCGCACCGCTCATGCACCACGTCGTCCACGTGGCACCTCCCGCCTGGTCCCGACCGGAGCGGACCGCCCGGCGGGGATCTACCAGGTCAAAGAGTCTGATTCACGTGCTCGAGGCAACAGTTCCGGGTGCCTGTCGATCAGATCCCCAGCGTCCTACTAACCCACGGGCTCCGGAACGCGCCAAGTCGACACGACGTCAGCCGGACGATCCACAGACAGTTTTCACCCGATCAGGGTGCGCCGTCAGGCGCACGGACTACTAACCCTCGTTCCGACCGGGGGGCAGGCCATCGGACCATTCCGATGGCCAGCCCGCCCTCGCGTCGTGGTCCACCCACGCGTTCCGTGGCGAGGACAGATCGAATAGCGCCGTCGCCCCTTCGCTCGACTTCCCCCACACCACACCCAAAGCCGCATCGACCATCACGCCCCACACATCGATGTTGACTCGCACATCCAACCACTAACGGCACACGCGCCTGACATCGGGAGTCACCGAACAATCGGCCCCACTCCGAGCACAGAAGGCTCCACGCCGACGGGCCGGACGATCCAGACCACCAACCGCCACACGCCATAAGGCGGATCTCCGCGCGTGCGGGGACGACCGGTCGGTCTCGATCGAGGTGCCCAGCCAGACGGGAAGATCCCCGGCGCGGGCGGGGACGACCCCAAGACGGCGACGGCGATGGATCAAGCCGGAAGAGATCCCCGCGCGGGCGGGGACGACGAACCGTGCGGCATGGTCACGCCGTGCAGGAAGGGAAGATCCCCGCGCGTGGCGATGCCGCTGGGGTATAGCCAGGGCTGCGGCAAGTTTGCTTGGTAGCGACCGGTAGGTCGTGCTGAGGGTTTCCGGTGGTTCCAGGGCGCGGGTTGGTGCTGGTGGGCGGGGC